>JACOUL010000029.1 GCA_016177875.1 Burkholderiales bacterium | reverse complement strand
GCCGCACCGCCCGAGCCGGCGCCGGAGAGAAAAATGGCCATGGCCCGCTCCGGCAGCAATGACGATTGGGAAGAGTTTTAATGCATTTTCATTCCTTGCCGCATATAAATAAAAAGCCACCGCAAGGTGGCTTTCTTTTTGCGGCGATCTAATTTAACGCTGCATCAGCTTTCTGCTGAACTTCCACACGCCGCCCAGCGCCAGCGGGATCACGGCGGCGCCGATACCAATCAATACGATCGTATTCAAATGATCGCGAATGATGGGAATATTGCCGAAGAAGTAACCGGACGCCACTAAGCTCACCACCCAAAATACCGCGCCGCTGATATTAAACAACTGGAATTTAGCGAACGTCATGTCCGACACGCCGGCAACAAAGGGCGCAAAGGTACGGACGATGGGAATGAAACGCGCCAGAATAATGGTCTTGCCGCCGTGGTTCTCATAGAAAGCGTGGGTCTTTTCCAAAGCCGCCTTGTCCAGCCATCTGAAATTTTGCGTGAAAACCCGCTGACCGATCGCACGCCCTATCCAGTAATTCACGGTATTGCCGGTAACGGCGGCGATGATGAGGAGCGCCATCAACAGCCAAATATTCATCGCGCCGGTTGCGCAAAACGCGCCACCCACGAATAGAAGTGTATCGCCCGGCAAAAAAGGTAATACGACTAAGCCCGTTTCACAAAAAACGATGGCAAACAAAACCGCATAAACCCAAACCCCGTACTGGGCGATGACGTCGCCGAGCGACTTGTCGACATGCAGCATCATGTCGAGAAATTGCATGAAATCCATATTTCTCCTTAAGCGCGGCGCCATCATACACTAGAGAGAATGACCCGTCGTTGACATTAGGCCAGCAGTATAATCACTGCATGAATGCGCCCCATCTGCCCATGCGCCCTATCCAAGCGCTTCCCGACCAATTGATTTCCCAGATCGCCGCGGGCGAAGTGGTCGAAAGACCATCCGCCGTGGTCAAAGAGCTACTGGAAAATGCGCTGGATGCGGGCGCCACCCAAATCAATGTCAAGCTTGAACAAGGCGGCGTCAAACGCATTGCGATTACCGACAACGGCCGCGGCATCCCACAAGATCAATTGCCGCTCGCCTTGGCGCGCCATGCCACATCCAAAATTGCTTCATTGACCGACCTGGAAAATGTCGCGACGCTCGGTTTTCGCGGCGAAGCCTTAGCATCGATTGCCGCCGTGGCGCAACTCAGTTTGACTTCACGCAGCGCCGACGCCGCGCACGCTTGGCAAATCGATGGCGGCACGCTCGCGATCACGCCCTCGTCCGGCGCGCAAGGAACGCTGGTCGACGTGCAAGACCTCTATTTCAATACGCCGGCGCGGCGCAAATTCCTGAAGACGGAACAAACCGAATTCGGCCATTGCGCGGAAGTCGTACGCCGCATTGCCTTGTCGCGCCCGGACGTGGCGTTTTCTTTATCGCACAACGGCAAGACCGTCGATCATTGGATGATCGGCGACATCGACAAACGCAGCGCGCTGATTTTAGGCGACGAATTCGCCGCCGCGCGCCTGCCGCTTGCCGAGGCTGCGGGGCCGCTACGCTTGATGGGATTTGCCGGATTGCCCACCGCCGCCAAGCTGCGCGCCGATGCCCAATATTTCTACGTCAACGGCCGCTTCGTGCGCGATAAGCTGCTCACTCATGCTGTGCGCTCCGCCTACCAAGATGTATTGCACGGCGACCGCTTTCCCGCCTATGTGCTTTGCCTGGAGCTTGACCCCGCGCTGGTCGATGTGAATGTCCATCCGTCCAAAATCGAAGTGCGCTTTCGCGACAGCCGCGCCGTGCATCAATTTGTGTTTCATGCGGTCAGCCGCGCGCTGGCGCAAACCTCCGCCACAGCCCACGGATCCGCTCCGGGGCCGCAGACCGCCAGTTCGGGGCCGCTTCCTTGGGTAAGGCAGCAGCAAGCCACCTTGCATGCGCAATTCGGCACAACGGCCGGCACCGGATTCGGCGTTGCGCAAAACACCGAACAATACGGCGCGCTCTTCTCCGCTAGCAGCCGCGCAGAAAACGTGCACGCCTTTCCGCCGCACGCGGTTCCCAGCGGACGCATGGAAGCCGGCGAAGAAATCGATACGCCGCTCGGCTTTGCCTTGGCGCAGTTGCACGGCATCTACATACTCGCGCAAAACGCCAGGGGCTTGGTGCTGGTCGACATGCATGCCGCGCATGAACGCATCCTGTATGAACAATTCAAGCGCGCCTTGGATGAAGATGCAGTCCAAGTGCAACCGCTCTTAATCCCGATGACCTTCCATGCCGATGCGGTCGAAGTCGGCACGGCCGAAGAAAACCGCGACACGCTCAGCTCGCTCGGCTTCGACATCGCCGTGCTGTCGCCGACGACGCTCGCGGTGCGCGCAATCCCCGCCTTGCTGAAAAACGCCGACGCGCAATCGCTGGCGCGAGACGTGTTGCGCGACGTGCGCGAATTCGGCGGCTCGCGCGTCTTGATCGAACGCCGCAATGAATTGCTCGGCACCTTGGCTTGTCATACGGCAGTGCGTGCCAACCGCATCCTGACGCTGCCGGAAATGAATGCCTTGCTGCGCCAAATGGAAGCGACCGAACGCGCCGATCAATGCAATCACGGCCGCCCGACTTGGGTGCAACTGGCGCTATCCGATCTGGACAAGCTTTTCCTACGCGGACAGTGATGTCCGCAGGCATCGCTCCGCGCTCTCTCAGATCATCCGCATCATGGGCATGTCGATGAACAAACCCCTGGTCGTCGCCTTGATGGGTCCCACCGCTTCCGGCAAAACCGCCGCGGCGCTGGAGATCGCACGCCACATTCCGTCGGAAATTATTTCCGTCGATTCCGCGCTCGTGTATCGCGGCATGGATATCGGCACCGCCAAACCGACGGCGGAAGAACGCGCCACCGTACCGCATCACTTGATCGATATTCTCGACCCGGCCGAATCCTATTCCGCCATGCAGTTCAGAAGCGACGCCTTGCACTTGATAGAAGAAATACTCGCGCGCGGCAAACTGCCGCTGTTAGTCGGTGGCACCATGTTGTACTTCAAGGCATTGAACGATGGTCTCGACGACCTGCCGCCGGCTGACCCTAACTTGCGCGCGCAACTCGATTCCGAAGCAGCGCGACACGGCGTTCCCGCCATGCATGCAAGACTGGCGGAACTCGATCCCGAGACGGCGGCGCGCTTAAAACCCAACGACTCCCAACGCATCCAGCGTGCTCTGGAAATCTACATGCTGACCGGCCAGCCGATGTCGCAACTGCTTGCACGCGCACCGAAGATTGAATTACCGTTCACCTTGCTGCCGCTCTCGCTCGAACCGTCTGATCGAAGCATTTTGCATGCGCGCATCGCCGCGCGTTTCGATGCGATGTTGAAGCAGCCGAGCGGCTTGCTGGATGAAGTCGCTACCCTGCGCGCGCGCGGCGATTTGCATTTAGGTCTGCCGTCTATGCGCTGCGTCGGCTATCGGCAAGCATGGGAATATTTGGACGGAGCATATGATTTGGCGAGCTTGCGTGAAAAAGGCATTGCCGCCACGCGGCAGCTCGCCAAGCGGCAGATTACCTGGCTGCGGTCGATGCCGGAACGCGTGATGATTGATTGCATTGATCCGCGCGCAGCTGCGGTGGTGCTTGAGAAAGTAAGAACTCAGGCCGGGTCGCTATAATTCGCAGAAAATAAAGGCGGAATGAGTTGCGGGCAATGCGCAAATATGCGCTCCACGTTCAACAAAGTGTTATAGAATGTATTGCATTAGCAATGCAACGGAGACGATCATGAAAACTGCCACTCTGCCGCCGGTTCGCGTTGAACCTGAATTTCGCGAAGAGGTTGAATCGGTCTTAAAGAAAGATGAAACCTTGTCCTCCTTTGTTGAAAACCTAGTTCGCAACGAAGTTGAATTTCGCAAAATTGAAGCCGATTTTCTGGCGCGTGGCCGCGCATCCTTGGCCAAGGCGCGTCGCGGCGGCCGGACGGTGCCAGCGGCCAAGATGATCGGCAAGCTCGACAAGATGATCGAAGCGAAATTCGGGAAAAGCCGTAAAAAGGCCGTCGCGTGAAAACTCGCGCATTCGAGGTCGATCTGACCGACGATGCCGCCGAGCAGTTGCAAGAGCTGTTTCTGTACAAGGTTGAGCAGTCCGACTTTGAATCGGCCGTTGAAGCGCTTGACGCAATCGAGAACGCGTTCGAGCAAATCGGGCGAAATCCGTATATGTGCCCTATGGCGGACAACGACCCAACCGAGCGCAAGCTAGTTATCCCGTTCGGCCGCAAAACTGGCTACGTTGCACTGTTTTCCATAGAGAGCGAATCGCTGATCTATGTGACTGCGATTCGCCACCAACGACAAGACGATTTGCGGCGTTAGCATATCGAGATGGTCATCCATGAGAACTGTTAACGGTAAGCTATGCACGACAAGCACCATGACGACAAATCAGCGCAACGGCCGACCGCCTGAATCGCCTCATGCATAAAAACATCCTCCACTTCTGGTTCGAAGAAATCGATCCCTCCAAATGGTGGGTCAAGGACGATGCCTTCGACAAATTGATTGTCGAGCGTTTTTCAGATCTCCACACGCAAGCGAACAAATGCGAACTTTATGCATGGCGGGAAACGCCTCAAGGACGCCTGGCTGAAATCATCGTGCTCGACCAGTTTTCACGCAACATGTTTCGCGGCGCACCGCAGGCGTTCGCATCCGACGCATTGGCGCTGGCTTTGGCACAAGAAGCCATTGCTGCAAATGCCGATCAAGCATTGCGTCAAGTGGAACAGCAGTTTCTCTACATGCCGTTCATGCACAGCGAATCGCGTAAAATCCATGCACTTGCTGTAGAGTTGTTTCGCAAGAATGGAAATCCTTCGAGCCTGGATTACGAGATGCGGCATAAGGCTATCATCGATCGGTTCGGTCGATATCCGCACAGGAATGCGATCCTGGGCAGAGAATCGACGATGGACGAAATCGAATTTCTCAAGCAGCCAGGTTCCGGTTTTTGATTGACGATAGGGAGAACGCCAATGTCTACACCTTTCAATTCTTTGCCGCCGGACGTCGTCGACGCGATTCAGCGCAACAACCTCATCGAAGCGATCAAGCTGCTGCGCAAATCCACGGGGCTCGGATTAAAAGAAGCCAAGGACCTCATCGACGCCCATCAGCAAGGCAAGCCGCTGCCCAACGCCAATGTACGCACAGCCGGAGGCCTCCCCGCCAACGTGATGGAAGCACTGCAACGCGGCGACAAAATTGGCGCGATCAAACTCCTGCGGCAGCAAACAGGCCTCGAATTGAAAGATGCCAAGGACGCGGTCGAAGGCTCTTCATCCGGCTTTCCTTCCGGGTCCGCCCCCGATTCCTTACCCACCTCAAACGGTCTTGCGCCGGGCGAAGTACCGCGATCCGGCAAGGCTTTTCCGTGGGTCGCGGTCCTCATAGGCATCGCGCTCGTCGGCTATTACCTGCTGAAGCGCGGCGCATAGCACAATTAGTTCAGCGCAGTCCTCTTCCATAGCTGACTCGGGCCGTAATCGCAATTGGCGATCATGAGGCCTGTGCCGGCAGCCGTGCCGGCATTGGGCACGGCGAGACAGCGGCCGGTGCGCTTTTCCACCAAGGCGATTTGATCGGCGCTGACCGTAACCAGGCTCCACTTTTGATTGTCGCCACCGTGGCAATCCCAAGTTCCCGCCGGCACCCCGGCTTCCCATCCGTATGCATCGAGACATAAACCGTTGGCGCGTCCGACGATGAGGTAATAGCCGGCGTCGCCCGAAGGCAACACACGCCAGCGATTATTTTTCTGCGTACCGGACGGCGCGATGTCTTGCACGACTTGCGCCGCCTCGAGATTGTTGGCCGGCGTGCTGAGGTAAAGCGGGCTGTTGATGCTGGTGAAGGTCGACAGATTTTTTTCCGCCAAGGCGTCGAACACGTTTGCCGTCATCACATCGGCCCGCCAATTGTAGTAGGCCGGACGCAAGTTATTGGGAATGTAATCGTCCAGAGCCCACGACCATTGCATCGTCCCCGTGGCAAATACCTGCGCAGAAGAAGCATCCACGTAAAACGTCATGTCGCTGGCGTACCCGCCCGAGAGTGAATGCGCCAATATCCGGGTCTGGGCAGGCGACACGCCGGGGACGTAAGCGTTAATTTCATAGCCCAGCGCGCCATTGATGACGGCGCCGTCCCACAGGCCGCTGCCGGCGAATAGCCAGTGCGCCGCATTGGTGATCGTGACGTCGCCCATGATCGGGTCTTTCACGTATTGGTTGCCGATAAGCGAAGCTTCCGGCCGGCCGAGCCAGCGGAACTGATCGGTCGTGAGATTATTGTCGCCGACCGGATCGCCGCCGCCGCGGTAACAAATCATGATGCGGTTTTTCTTATTCAAGCCATACGCGCCGTCAGCAAAACGCACTTGCCAGAAAATCTGGTTGGACGAGAAAAATGCCAGGTTGATGCCGGCACCGCGGGCGGCAATCAAGTTGTCCCACATCGGCTTGGAATAATACTCGTCGTGGCCGGTGGAAATGAATGCTTTGGCTTGGCTGAGTACCGCGCTGTTTTCATGCAAATCGAGGTTACTGATGTATTTGACGTCATAGCCCTGCCGCTCCATCCAGCGCACCATGTTGTAGTCGAAGCCGGCGCTGCTGATGGGCGTGCCTTCCAACACGGGTTGCACGTTGGTCAGAAACTCGCCGGCACCCACCCCGATTGCGGCAGGCGGATTGGAACTTTTACCGAAAGGGCGGTTGAATGAAACTTTCTTGGGCGCCGGTGTGCCGGTCAGACAAGTCCACCAGTAGTCATGCGTTTCGCAGCCTGTGTAGAGCGATTTGCCGCCCCAGTAGTTGTAAGCCTGGTAGGTGGTGATCGGCAATTGCGATACGAAGCTTGCATTGCGCGCATCGTCGCGCACGACGAAGATGATGTAGCTTTCTTTCTTGGGCGTGGTATCGGTCGACAGTTTGGCCAAATAGATGCCGCTGGCCCAATAGGCCAGCGAGGTCGTGGTCGTCGTGGCCGGAATGATGAGAGAAATGTTCGGCGACCAATTACACTCGATGACGCCGTCCGGATTCAGGCAAGGCATGGGCTGCGCCGTGCCCGGCACATTGGTATAGGTTTTCAGCAAGCGTCCGCCGGCGCCGCCATACCATCCCATCCGGTAAATATCGACGTTGAAGGTGGTTGCGGCGGTGTTGACCATGAAGTCGATGCGTCCGCCGCGATTGACGCTGGTGACCGAAGCATAGCCCTCGATCTCGTGGGCAAGCGCCGGATTGCTTAACTGCCATGCGGTGGTACCCGGCTTACCGTTTTCGATGGACACGACGGTGGCGGCGGCCGCCAAGGGCGTGGCCGTCACGTTGCTTTCGGCATGTTGCCGGCCGGTCGCAGATGCGGAGGAAGTCGCCGACGCGCCTGCGGCACCGCCGGCATCCTGACTTCCGCCGCCACAGGCCGCCAATGCGCAGGCCAAGAATACATACGCCAAACGGCTGAGACTGCGCCGAACGCACACGCAAGCATTCATGATTAAGTCCTCCCTATATTTATTGGAATCTGCACGCCGTATTCATCAGCAGAATAGTTCCCGGTTCTTGGGAGGAGAAACGACTACATCAAGGGCAGGCCGCCCCTGGATTGAGGATTCACAATAAATTCATGGGGAAGAAAACCAGCAGTTGGCAGGCAGCATGCCGGAATCCTCAGATTGACGGGTCCCGAACGCGTACTGCATGGCCCTCCCGGGGACCCGGCTAGGAACCGCGCCGGCAAGGCCCTACCTTGACAAAACACCGTCAAAAGTCGCATACTAGCGGGCTTCGTGGTGATATAGCTCAGCTGGTTAGAGCACAGCACTCATAATGCTGGGGTCGGTGGTTCAAGTCCACCTATCACCACCAGATCATGCAAAAAGGTTACGAGATTCGTAACCTTTTTCTTTTTGCTTTCCCGGGTCGGCGACGCCCCCTCATTCCAATAAAACCAGGCTGCTGCCGGCGGCATTTTGATCACTGCGCTTAGTGGTACACTTCGCAGCATTCGCCTGTGCGTTTTTCAAGGGAGTTGATATGCGGACTTTCCGCTTCCTGGCCGGACTCGTTTTGATGTTTCTTATGGCCTCGGCTTGGGCGACCGAACGCCGCTTTCCGGTTGCCGCCAAACGCGCCACCATGACGTTTGTGCAAGGTCGCGAAGTAGCGGTCAACGGTCAAATGCGCCGCTTATCGCCCGGCCACCACATTTGGAACCAGCAAAATCGCCTGGAGCGCCCCACTAACCTGGTCGGCATCAAAGTACCGGTGAATTACACCATGGATAGACACGGCAATGTCGACCGCGTGTGGATTTTGACGGATAAGGAAATTGCGCAAACGCCGGAAGAGCAAAGCATCACGCCTATTGAAATCCAGGTGAAATAGATCGTCAGTCAGTATGCAAAAGAAAGTATTCATCAAAACCTTCGGTTGCCAAATGAACGAGTACGACTCGGACAAGATGGCCGACGTGCTCAATGCCTCCGAAGGTTTAATCAAAACCGATACGCCGGACGACGCCGACGTCATCCTGTTCAACACCTGCTCGGTGCGCGAGAAGGCGCAGGAGAAGGTGTTTTCCGATCTCGGCCGCGTGCGCGAATTAAAGCAAAAGAATCCGAATCTGGTGATCGGCGTGGGCGGTTGCGTCGCTTCTCAGGAAGGCGAAGCGATCATCAAGCGCGCGCCTTATGTGGATGTCGTGTTCGGTCCGCAAACGCTGCATCGCTTGCCCGATTTATTGCAGCAGCGACGCACTACCGGCCGCGCGCAGGTCGATATCAGTTTTCCGGAAATTGAAAAGTTCGACCATTTGCCGCCGGCCCGTGTCGAAGGCCCGAGCGCCTTTGTGTCGATCATGGAAGGCTGCAGCAAGTATTGCAGCTATTGCGTGGTGCCTTATACGCGCGGCGAAGAAGTGTCGCGCAATTTTGAAGATGTCTTGACTGAAGTCGCCGGTTTGGCGGCGCAAGGCGTCAAGGAAATCACCCTGCTCGGGCAAAACGTCAATGCCTATCGCGGCAAGATGGCCGACGGTGACATTGCCGACTTTGCCTTGCTGATCGAATACATTGCGGAAATTGATAGTATCGAGCGCATTCGTTTCGTGACGAGCCATCCGAAAGAATTCACTCAGCGCTTGATCGATACCTATGCCAAGGTGCCGCAACTGGTCAATCATTTGTACTTGCCGGTGCAAAACGGCTCGGACCGTATTTTGATGGCAATGAAACGCGGCTACACCACCTTGGAATATAAATCGATCATTCGCCGTTTGCGCGAAGTGCGCCCGAATATCGCCATTGCTTCCGATTTCATCGTCGGTTTTCCGGGAGAAACGGATGCCGATTTTGCGTCCACGATGAAATTGATTGAAGACATCGGTTTTGATCATAGCTACAGCTTTGTATTCAGCCCGCGTCCCGGCACGCCGGCCGCAAATTTGCAAGACGACACTCCCAGCGAAGTCAAACTCCAGCGCCTGCAACAATTGCAAGACGTCATCAACGGCAACGCGCGCAAATATAGCGAAGCCTTGCTGGGCACCATGCAACGCGTACTGATCGAAGGCCCCTCCAGGAAAGATCCGCAGGAATTGCAAGGCCGCACCGAATGCAATCGTGTGGTCAACATCAAGGGCGGACCGAATGCATCACGTTTGGTCGGGCAACTGCTCGACGTAAAAATTGTCCATTGCTATACCAACTCGTTGCGCGGCGAACTACTACTTGCTGACTAAGGGACTGAAGCCAAGCGGTACTCTGTCCCCAACATACTTAAAAAAACTGATTTGAAAGCTAGAACCCCTACTCTTAATTTTGCTCCCCAGCCGCTCGACAATCGGCGGCTTGCGCATTTGTGCGGACCGATGGATGAAAACCTGCGTCAAATCGCTGCGGCGCTCGACGTAACCATTTTCCGGCGCGGCGAAAAATTCATTATCGGCGGCAGCAATGCCGAGCAAGCCGTCGATGTGCTCGAACGATTCTATGAAGCCGCGGAGGATGCGATCTCCGTGGATGACGTGCAACTTGCCTTGGTGGAGAAACGCGCCGGAAATACTCCCGAGGCCCATGCTCGTCATAACGAAGAAGAGGATGTGGAAGGCCCGGTGCTGAAAACCAAGCGTCACGATTTACGCGGACGCACGCCGCATCAAAACCAATACCTTAAAGCCATCCTGGAACACGACGTCACTTTCGGCGTCGGCCCTGCCGGCACCGGCAAAACTTATTTAGCGGTGGCTTGCGCCGTCGATGCGCTGGAACGCGACGCCGTGCAGCGTATCGTGTTGACGCGTCCCGCAGTCGAAGCCGGCGAGCGTCTCGGCTTTCTGCCTGGCGACTTGGCGCAAAAGGTCGATCCTTATCTGCGGCCGCTGTACGATGCTTTATACGATTTGCTCGGCTTCGACCGCACGCAAAAAATGTTCGAGAAGCAAGCGATCGAAATCGCGCCGCTGGCTTACATGCGCGGCCGCACGCTGAACCACGCCTTCGTCATTTTGGATGAAGCGCAAAACACGACGCCGGAACAAATGAAGATGTTCTTGACCCGCATCGGTTTCGGCAGCAAAGCGGTGGTTACGGGCGACGTCACCCAAATCGATTTGCAGCGCAATCAAAAGAGCGGCTTGGTCGATGCGATCAAGGTCTTGAAGAAAGTGCGCGGCATCGCTTTCACACACTTCACCAGCGCCGACGTGGTGCGCCATCCTTTGGTGGCACGCATCGTCGATGCTTACGACTTGGCCAATAAGCCTAGCAAAACCAGAAATGACAGCGAATAGCAAGAAGCCTGCGCTATCGCTTTCGGTTCAATATCCGGACGCAAGATTGCAGGATGTCATATCACGCCCGAAGCTTAGGCGTTGGGTGCAGGCGGCATTGCTGGCGCCAGCCGAGTTGACGGTACGTTTCGTCAATCAAAAAGAAGGCCGGGTCTTGAACCGCGATTACCGCGGCAAAGATTACGCCACCAATGTCTTGACCTTCGCCTATAGCGAGGATGAAGAAAGCGAAGTCACGCAAGCCGACATCATCCTATGCACCGACGTGCTCAAAAAAGAAGCTCGCGAACAGCGCAAAGCGCTCGAAGCACACGTTGCTCATTTGATCGTGCACGGCGTGCTGCACGCGCAAGGTTACGACCACGAGAACGATGCGGACGCTGCCGAAATGGAAAGCCTGGAAATCGACATCCTGGCAAGACTTCGAATTGCCAATCCTTACAGTGTTTAACCGCTAGTAAGCGCTCATAAATGTTAGATAATGTTGAGGACAGAGTACCGCTCTAGCCTTAATTTGTTGGGGACAGAGTAGCGCTGCGCTTAACTCTTTCCCGCAATGACAGAAACGCTGTCCCGCAATTTCGAGGGCTTTTTGGTGTATCCTAATAAACCCGAAACAAGGGCTTTACCGCCATATGCAAGAGCACCCTAGTGGCGTCAAATCGCATGACGTCAAACCTCATCGGTCACTGTTTGAACGGCTGACCGCTCTCATCTCCCCTGAGCCAGAGAATCGTACCGAGCTGCTGGAAATCCTGCATGATGCGCATGAGCGCAATCTGATCGACGCCGATGCGCTGTCGATGATCGAAGGGGTGTTTCAAGTTTCCGATCTTTCCGCACGCGACATCATGGTGCCGCGCTCGCAAATGGACGTGGTCGATATTTCCAAGCCCATCGAGGAATGGATGCCGATCGTGCTGCAGACGGCGCACTCGCGTTTTCCGGCGGTCGACGGCGACCGCGACAAGGTGGTCGGCATCCTGCTCGCGAAAGATTTGCTGCGCTACTATGCGGAAGAGTCTTTCGATGTGCGCGACATGCTGCGCCCAGCGATTTTCATTCCCGAATCCAAGCGCTTGAACGTCTTGCTGCGCGACTTCCGCGCCAATCGCAATCACATGGCGATGGTGGTCGATGAATACGGCGGCGTGGCGGGCTTGATCACCATTGAAGACGTGCTGGAACAAATCGTCGGCGACATCGAAGACGAATACGATTTCGACGAAGAAGAAGACAATATCCTGGCATTGAAAGACGGCTTGTTCGGTCCGCGCTGGCGCGTCAAAGCCTTGACCGAGATCGAGCAATTCAACGATGTGCTGGGCGCGCGTTTTTCCGATGAAGACGTCGATACCATCGGCGGCTTGGTTGCCAACCATCTTGGCCGTGTGCCGCGCAAAGGCGATGTGTTCGAGATCGACAATCTGCGCTTTGAAATCTTACGCGCCGACGCGCGCCAGGTTCACGTGCTGCAGGTAGAAAAATTGCCGCAGTTGCCGGCGATTGAAGAGGAAGCGTAACCGGATTGCAAGCACGCCTCCCTCTCCGAATCCTTTTGCCGGCGGCGATCGTTGCCGGCGTCCTAAATATCCTTGCCTTTGCACCTTTCGGCTGGTGGCCGCTGCAAATTATTTTGCTCGCCCTGCTGTTCCGGCAAATTCTCGATACGCCTTCGGTTAAACACAGTGCCTTGATCGGCCTTGCATTCGGCTGGGGATGGATGACTTGCGGCGTGCATTGGCTTTACATCAGCATGCATCGCTACGGCGGCATGCCGAGCTGGATGGCTGTCGCGGCCGTAGCCATCCTCGGCTTATTCATGGGCACTTTCTTCGGCTTGGCAACGGGAGGCGCGGCATGGCTCAAGAAACGCTGGTCGCTTTCGCCTACCCTCGCTTTGCTGTTGATCTTTCCCGCCACCTGGACCTTGTCCGAGTGGATACGCGGCTGGATATTCACCGGTTTTCCTTGGGTCGCTTCGGGCTATGCACACAATACCAGTCCGCTCGCAGGTTATGCGCCGCTGATCGGCATCTACGGGCTGGGCGCCTTGGCAGCTTTCGTTGCGGCGGCGCTCGTGCTGGCTGCGTCCAAACGCATCATTGCTCTAGCCATCGTCGGCGTTTTTGCTATCGGCTGGGGATTGCAAAGCATTTCGTGGACCAAACCGAGCGGCCAACCGATTTCCGTTCGCCTCTTGCAAGGCAATGTGCCGCAAGAATTGAAGTTCGCGCCTGAGCGATTGGCCGGTACGCTGACGGAATACGATATGTTGATTCGGCTCACGCGCGCCGACCTGATCGCCACGCCCGAAGTGGCACTGCCGCTTTTGTCGAATCGGCTGCCGCCCGAATATGTCACGCGCTTAACTGATTTTGCGAACCAAGCCGGTAGCCATATCCTGCTCGGCATACCGGTCAGCGACGGGCCTGAAGTATATTCCAACAGCGCGCTTGGTTTTGCCCCCGGCGGACGCTCCTACCGCTACGACAAACATCACCTGGTGCCTTTCGGCGAATTCATTCCGCCAGGCTTTCGCTGGTTTGTCGACATGATGCAAATTCCGTTGGGCGACATGACGCGCGGTGCGCCGGTGCAAACGCCATTCCAAGTAAAAGACCAATGGGTATTGCCGAACATCTGCTATGAAGATTTGTTCGGCGAGGAAATCGCGGACCAAATTGCGGCCGGCTATTTCGGCACGCGCCCGCAGCCGACCATGCTGCTGAACATGTCAAACATCGCCTGGTTCGGCGATTCGATCGCGTTGCCGCAGCATCGGCAAATCTCGCAAATGCGCGCGATTGAAACCGGCCGTCCCATGCTGCGCGCGACCAATACGGGCGCCACCGCCATCATTACGCCGAATGGGAAAGTAGCCGCGGAATTGCCGCCCTTTGAAAAAGGCGTGCTCACGGCGACTGTTCAAGGCTATACCGGCGTCACACCTTATGTCGTGGTCGGCAACCGCGCCATCGTGCTTCTCACTTTGATCTGCTTGGGATTGGCTTACTTCCTCTCCCGGAAAAACGCCCAAGGCAGTCCCAAAACCCGCTAAAATTCAAGGTTTTACCGATTTATTCCCCTTTGCCAATAGGCGAACGGATAAGACCATGCTCACATTTCAACAAGTCATATTGAAGCTGCAGGAATACTGGGATGCGCAAGGCTGCGCACTCCTGCAACCCTACGATATGGAAGTCGGCGCCGGCACTTCGCACACCGCCACCTTCCTGCGCGCGATCGGCCCGGAGCCGTGGCGTGCCGCTTATGTGCAACCATCGCGCCGCCCGAAAGACGGCCGCTATGGAGAAAACCCGAACCGCATGCAGCATTACTACCAATACCAAGTGGTGTTGAAGCCTGCGCCGGAAAATATTCTGGATCTTTATCTCGGTTCGCTGGAAGCGCTCGGATTGAACTTGAAGCAAAACGATGTGCGCTTCGTCGAAGACGATTGGGAAAATCCGACACTCGGTGCCTGGGGCCTGGGCTGGGAAGTGTGGTTGAACGGCATGGAAGTCACGCAGTTCACTTACTTCCAGCAAGTCGGCGGCCTTGATTGCAAACCGGTGCTGGGCGAGATCACTTACGGCATCGAACGCCTGGCGATGTATCTGCAAGGCGTGGAAAATGTGTTCGACCTGGTATGGACGGAATGGGAAGAACATGGCATCACCAAGCGTCTGACTTACGGCGACGTGTTTCATCAAAATGAAGTCGAGCAATCCGGCTACAACTTCGAGCATTCCAATACCGAGTTCCTGTTCTCGAACTTCGGTAATTACGAATCCGAAGCCAAGCGCTTGATGGAAGTGCCGTTGGCTTTGCCTGCTTACGAGATGGTCTTGAAAGCGGCGCACACGTTCAACCTGCTCGATGCACGCGGCGCGATTTCCGTAACCGAGCGCGCCGCTTATATCGGCCGCATCCGCAACCTCTCGCGTGCGGTGGCGCAAGCGTATTACGACTCCCGTGAAAAACTCGGCTTCCCGATGTGCGGCGATGGTCGCAAGGCTGCATAAGGTAAAGAAAAATGAATCAGACGCTTTTAATCGAACTCTTAACCGAAGAACTCCCGCCCAAGGCATTGGCCAAATTAGGCGACGCTTTTGCAACCGGCATTGCCAATGGGTTGAGGTCGCGCGATTTCCTCGAGGGCGATGCGGCGGTGACGTCATACGCCACGCCGCGCCGCTTGGCGGTCTCCATCACCAAAGCGCGAGGCACCTCTCCGGACAAGCCGATGCGCGAAAAAATCCTGCCGGTGTCTGTCGGCTTGGATGCCAACGGCAAAGCCACGCCGGCCTTGCTTAAAAAATGGGCAGCGCTTGGTTTCAACGGCGAGCCGCCGGTGGCCGAGTTTGAAAAAGTCACCGAAGGTAAAAATGAGAACCTGTATTACAGCTACGTCGCATCCGGTTCCAAACTGATCGCCGGATTGACGGCAGCGGTGGAAGAAACCGTTGCCAAGCTGCCGATTCCGAAAGTGATGAACTATCAGCGCCCGGACGGCACCACCGTCGCCTTCGTTCGGCCGGCGCACAAACTCATTGCCTTGCATGGCAAGGATGTCGTTCCCATTTCACTGCTCGGCTTGGAAGCAAGCAGAACCACGCTTGGTCATCGTTTCCTCTCCAGCGGCGAAATTTCCATCCCCGATGCCGAGTCATATGAATCCGTATTGGAAGCGCAGGGAAAAGTCATTGCCAATGTCGGCGAGCGCAAAGAAAAAATCCGCGCGGCGCTGTTAAGCAAAGCAGGCAAGGATCATGCATTGATGCCGGAAGCCTTGCTCGACGAGGTCAACGCCCTGGTGGAATGGCCCATCGTGTACGAATGCCATTTTGAAGAAGAATTCCTCGCCGTGCCGCAGGAATGCCTGATTCTCACCATGCAAACCAATCAAAAATATTTCGCGCTGACCGATGCCAACGGCAAGCTGCGTTCGCGTTTTTTGATTGTGTCGAATATCGAAACGCCGGACCCGCAACACATCATCGGCGGCAACGAACGCGTGGTGCGTCCGCGTTTGTCCGACGCGAAATTCTTCTTTGAACAAGACAAGAAAAAGAAACTCGCTGACCGCCTGCCGAATCTTGCCAATGTGGTTTACCACAACAAGTTGGGCACGCAAGCCGAACGCACGGAACGCGTCAAGAAACTCGCCGCGAAAATCGCCCAAGGCACTGGCGGCGATGTCGCGCTGGCCGAACGCGCCGCGCTATTGGCCAAGACCGACTTGCTGACCGATATGGTCGGCGAGTTCCCCGAACTGCAAGGCATCATGGGCACCTATTACGCCAAGCATGACGGCGAGCCGACGGAAGTGGCGCAAGCGATTTGCGAACATTACCAGCCGCGCTTTGCGGGCGATGCATTACCAATGACGCAAACTGGCACCGTAGTCGCGCTAGCAGACAAATTAGAGACATTGGCAGGACTATTTGGAATCGGGCAGCAACCGACTGGTGATAAGGACCCCTTTGCGTTGCGACGCCATGCGTTGGGCGTATTGCGTCTATTAATGGAAAAAAATTTAGGACTAAACCTCAGCACCTTAATTAATGCTGCCTATAATGTATTTCCACCTAAGATGCTTGGCCAGAGCCAGACCGATCTATCAATATTTTTTGTTGACCGTCTCCGTGGTCTTTTACGTGATCAGGACTATACGGCGAATGAAGTTGAAGCAGTTGTATCTATCAATCCAGATGCAATTGATTTGGTACCGCAGCAAATCGCAGCCGTTCGGGCATTCGCCGCTCTGCCGGAAGCCGAAGCGCTGGCCGCGGCCAACAAGCGCATCACCAATATCCTGAAGAAAGCCGAAAACGCGGGCGACACCGTTCAGCAAGGCCTGCTGAAAGAAAGCGCGGAACAAGGCTTGTATGAAGCGATGTCTTCCCTGAAGCCGCAAGTCGATACCGCATATGCTAAAGGCGATTTCACGGCAACGCTGAAACTACTGGCGAAATTACGCACCAGCGTCGATGCCTTCTTCGACGGCGTCATGGTGATGGCGGAAGATGTGCAATTGCGTAACAACCGCATCGCACTTTTGTCTCAGCTGCACGGCATGATGAACCGCGTAGCCGACATTTCCAAACTTGCAGCGTAATTTCTGTGATCTCTCCTCCCGCCAAGCTCATCATTCTGGATCGCGACGGCGTCATCAATTATGACTCCGACGCATTCATCAAATCGCCCGATGAGTGGAAACCCTTACCCGGTTCGCTGGAAGCCGTCGCCCGGCTGAACCAGGCCGGCTATCGGGTGGTGGTCTGCACCAACCAGTCGGGCGTGGCGCGCGGCTACTTCAATATCGTGACGCTGAACGAAATTCATCAAAAAATGCATCACCTTGCCAGGCAGGTTGGCGCGGAAATCGACGCCGTATTTTTTTGCCCGCATGCTGCCGACGACAATTGCGATTGCCGCAAACCCAAGCCCGGCATGCTGCGCGAAATTGCCGAGCGCTACAACGTCAATTTGAAAGGCATCCCCACCGTGGGCGACTCTCTGCGCGATCTGCAGGCAGGGTTCGTGGTGGGTTGCGTGCCTTACCTGGTGTTGACCGGAAAAGGTGAAAAAACGCGCGACAAGGGCGGCCTGCCACCAGGCACATTGGTATTCCCGAATCTCGCTAACGTCGTCGATCATTTACTTGCGGAGCGGGTAGACCCTGCCTCCGTAAGCCTTGACTCTCCCGTATAAGGCAATCATGTCGCAACTCATCCTTGTATTGCGCTCGCTGGTGTTCATGCTGCTCATAACGCTTGCCACCGTCGTATGGGCACCCTTGTGCTTCCTCTTCGCGCCGCTGCCGTACAAGCAGCGCTATTACTGGACCGGACGCTGGAATGCATTCGTGATCTGGGCGGCAAAAGTCGTGTGCGGCATACGCTATGAAGTGCGCGGCCTAGAGAATCTGCCGGCCGGCTCCGCAGTGTTTTTGTCGAAGCATCAATCGGCATGGGAAACCATTTTCTATCTCTGCCACATGCCGCGGCCGCTGGTGTATGTCTTCAAAAAAGAAATTACCTACATTCCTTTCTTCGGCTGGGGTATCGCATTGCTGCGCATGATACCCATCGATCGCAAGAAGCGCGTCGGCGCCTTGGCGCAAATTCTTGAGCACGGCAAGAACCGTTTGGCTTCCGGTCTATCGGTCATTATGTTCCCGGAAGGGACGCGCATCGCGGTGGGCGAACAAGGCCGTTATAAGGGCGGCGGCGCATTGCTGGCAGTCGAAGCCAAGGTGCCGGTGGTGCCTATTGCGATGAATTCCGGCGAATGCTGGGCCAAGAATTCCTTCGTCAAGAAGCCGGGATTAATCACAGTTTCGATCGGCAAACCGATTTTGCCGGATGGCTTGTCGGCAAATGAAGTGATGCAAAAAGTTGAAAATTGGATAGAATCCGAAATGCGGGTGATTTCTCCGCAGGTATACTCAGATAAATCCAAGCTTAAAACTGCCGCCTAACTTGAAGCTCCTTCGCAAAAGCTCGCCCGACCCCAACCAGCTTGCGCTGCAGCTCGATTTTTTTTCTCCCGATCCGATTACGCATGCAAGCGTCGATTATCCGGCGCCCGCCTTGCTGCCGAGCGCAGGCGTGCAACAAGGATTGCCCAATGCTGCGGTCGATGCGCAACTTCCGCCGCAATCCGGCAAACGCCGCATCCACATCGGCAACCACTTCCTCGACTACACCCTGATGCGCTCCAAGCGCCGCTCGATCGGTTTTTTGATCGGCGACGATGGTTTGCGCCTGACTGCGCCACGTTGGGTCACGATCGCGGAAATCGAAAGCGCCATCCGTGAAAAACAGCGCTGGATCTTCACGAAGTTGAATGAGCGGCGTGAGCGCTCGGCGCGACGGTTGCAGCCGCAAATGCAATGGCGCGACGGCGCCGCGATGCCTTACTTGGGCGACGATATCATCCTACGCATTTCGAATGCCCAAGCGATCGGCATTGCGTTCGATGACAACGGCCGTGAACTGCATGTGAGTCTGCCGCAGGAAGCGGGCGAACAACAATTGAAAGACCGCGTGCAAGGCTGGTTGCAAGCCGAAGCCAAGCGCCTCTTCGCGGAACGTCTGCCGCTCTATGCGGAAAAGCTGGGCGTGCGCTACCATTCGTTTGCGTTGTCGTCCGCCACGACGCAGTGGGGCTCATGCACGGCCGACGGCAAAATTCGATTGAACTGGCGACTGGTTCATTTTGCCTTGCCGCTGATCGATTACGTGATCGCCCATGAACTGGCGCACCTGCGCGAAATGAATCACAGTCCGCGCTTCTGGGCGACGGTGCAATCCATCTTTCCTGAATTCGAAACGGCCAAAAAAGCCTTGCGCGAGCAAGCACCGGAAACGCTACCGATCTTTTAAACCGTTCTTATTCGGATCGCTCGATCCGATTGCGCCCATTATGCTTGGCCGCATACAGCGCCTTATCCGCCCGGCAGACGAACTCGCGTGAATTTTCGTGAGCGCACAGCTGAGCGCAGCCGCCGCTCAAACTGATTCGATGCTCCCGGCCATCGATAATAAAACTCTGATCGGCGATGGCATGGCGAATACGCTCTGCCGTAGCTGACGCACTTTCCAAATCGCACTGGGGAAGCAGTACCGCGAATTCCTCGCCGCCGTACCGCGCCACAAAATCCATTTCGCGCGAACACTTCAAAATGCGCGTCGCCACTTCCTGCAACACTTGATTACCGGCCGGATGGCCATAGGTATCGTTGAATTGCTTAAATTGATCCACATCGAGCAAGATCACCGAAAGCGCGGCGGGAGCTTGCGTGCGGCTGCACTCGCTAATCCTTCTTCGCAGCTCTTCTTCGAAATTGCCGAAATTGTTCAAGCCGGTGAGACTGTCTCGGCGCGCAATCTGATCGAGCAAAGTTACCTTGCCGTTCAATTCGTGGTTGAGCAATTCAATCTCTCGCTTTTGCTGTTCGACTCGGCCATGCGCTTGTGCATTGCGAATCGCGGTGCTGATAAACGAAGCGAGGAGCTCTATGAGCATAAGATCCGTTTCCGACAAGCTCAATGGTTCGCCTAGCGTAACCAGCCAAAGTACGCCGATCGCTTCGTCACGATATCGAATCGGCACCAGCAAAAACGTACGCGGCGTTTCCAGCACGGCCAAGCCGCTACGGTCTTTATCCGACATCGGCAGGTGCAATATCTTCAAGGCGTCATGCACTTGCAATAGCTTATTGTTTCTGAATACCAGCGGCGTCTGGCCATCCTGCAGATCCAAGCTATAGCGATTGAGTGTCGTAAATGCTTGCAATGTCGGCGCCAGATGAGCATATGGGTCGCTCAATGCGAAATGCATGGTGGTCAGTTGATTATCTTCGAGCAAAAACAGATTAATCAAATCAAAGCCGAATCGTTCAATGAATTCGTGACCGATTAATCCGAAGACCTCTTTTAGGGCGGTACGGCTATTCATTTCCGTAATGCCGGCGATGAATTGGCGCAAGCGCGCATGCATCGCTTCCACTTCTGCGCTGCGTCCAATCGCCATATGCAAGCGCCAGTGCACCTGGATCAAGGGCACATAAGGCGCGGCCAGCGCTTCGATTTGCCGCGCGAGTGACGCGTTCAAAAGCGCATTCTGGCTAAACATCGAAATGACGCCGATGGTGTCGTGGCTGCCGTCATTGCGAAAAACTTTAAGCGGCGCAGCCAAAAGGCTGCGCATTTTCATGCGCTCAAAGCGCAATCGAGTGGCTTCGCCGAATTGACCGACATTGTCCTCCGTCACGATCACATGCTGCGCTGTTTCAAAGGCACTCACATTGATGTCGGCACGGGACAAGGGATACCGAAATCCTTGATAGGAATGTTGAATGGCGCGAAATTCTTCAGGAAGAACGATATGGGAAGTAATTAAGGCATCTTCCGTGCTTTTGAATAAATGAATCGCTCCACCATTCACGTCGGGGCAGTCGAATACATGTTCCGCGACGATGGACAATAATTCATCCAAATCGACTGCCTGTTGAGCCCGCACGTCGATTCCCGCCTCACTTGTATGACACGGCAGATACGTAACGCTGGATGCGACTGTCTCCATACGCTCCTCACCATTTGTTTATTGTTGTTTTTATTGCCTACCTGCAAGTCTAGCAAATTTCCGCGCATTGTCACTCCAATCTTTCCTCGCTGTTTGGCTAGGAAAAAGTTGGCATAAAATGAATGACATTTCAACTTTAGGAAACCTCATGCGCATCCTCCACACCATGCTGCGGGTTGGCGACTTACAGCGTTCTATCGATTTTTACTCCAAGGTGCTCGGCATGAAACTGCTGCGCACCACGGACCGGCCCGAACAAAAATACACACTTGCATTTCTGGGTTATGGCAGCAACCCGGGACATGCGGAATTGGAACTGACTTATAACTATGGCGTGGACCAATACGATATCGGCACTGCCTATGGCCATATTGCGATTGGGGTCAATAATGTCTACGCAGTATGCGATGCGATCAAGGCGCAAGGAGGCAAGGTCACGCGCGAGCCGGGTCCGGTGAAAGGCGGCACGTCGGTGATCGCCTTCGTGCAAGATCCCGATGGCTACAAAATCGAATTGATCGAGGACGGCGGCGACCGCTACGCGCGCGAATTTGCGACGACTTAATAATTAATCCCTCTTGATCACAGGGTCGACAATTCGTCCCCATTTGTTGTCGCTTCATCACATATTCGCCACAAGCGCTTGCGTCCTCGCTTCGATTGTTGATACTTTGCTTATGCCATTAACAATAAGCTAATCAAACATGCACAACCTTCAAACTGCTTTGGATTCCTTGAAGTACGGGGGCGCGTTGGTCTACCCCCTTTTGCTGCTGGCTTTGCTGGCGCTGCTCATATCAATCGATAAGGCATACGTCCATTTACGCTATGTGCGCCTGCCGGCGGCCATTCTCGATTTGGTCGAGACTTATGATTTCTCTTGGGCCGATTTGGAGCGTCAATCGAAAACACTGGGGGGAAAAAATTACTTTGCGCGATTTTTTAACGTAATCCTGGCCAATCGAACCAAACCGGCCTGGTGGGTCGAATCGCGCGCCGGCGACGAAGCGCATCTCATCCAACAGTCGCTCGGCCGCGGACTGTGGGTGCTGGAGACCATCGTGACGGCCGCGCCGCTGCTCGGCCTATTAGGCACGATCGACGGCATGATGGATTCGTTCAAACTGATCGGCGGCTCAGGTTTGGTCGATCCGACCGGCATCACCGGCGGCGTGGCACAGGCCTTGATCGCGACCGCGCTTGGCTTGGTGATCGCCATCGCAGCCCTGTTTGCCTTCAATTTCTTCTCGGCGCGCCAATCCAATACCGTCGATGAAATGGAACGGCTCGGCACTCGCTTGATCGACCATATCCGGCTTGACCAAGAAACACCGGCGGGTTCAACCGAGCGCGCGGTAGCGGACGCACGGAGACTCGCGTGAAAGTACGCCGGCTGCGTGCCCATAAACGCGGACGCATCGAGATCATCCCGATGATCGACGTGATCTTTTTTTTGCTTGCGACATTCATGCTGGCGTCACTCGCCATGCAAAATCTACGTTCGCTGGCGGTGAATCTGCCGCAAGGGCAAGCCGCTGCGATGAGCGCCAAAAAACCGGTGACCCTGACCGTCACGCGCGACAATCAGATCCTGATCAATGAAACCCCTGTCACGCTGGCCAATCTGGCGTCGACGCTGAAGCCGATGTTGCAAACCCCGGATGCGGACATCATTGTCGCCGCCGACCACGCTGCCACTCAAGGCGTGGTAGTGCAGGCCATGCTGGCCGCGCGCACCGCGGGTGCCCAACATTTTCTGATTGCCGTAAAGCATGCCCAGTGAGGCAGTAGCCTTGATGGGCGGGCCGGGCGTCATGCGGTACGAGACGCCTTGGCAGCGGCTACCGTGGACCGGACCTCTTGCCGTTACCGCCTGGTTTCTTGTTTTTTGGGGCTTGTCTATTTTGATTGAGCAGCGGCCGACCGCGCCTGAACGCGTACTGCCGGTCGATGCCCGCATCATCGAATTGCCGGAACCACCGCCGCCCAAAATTGAACCGGTTGATCGGCCCGCCCCTTCCCCCGTGCCGAGCACCAAGCCGACTCCCGCGCCGCGCAAGGCGAGCACGCCGGCGCTCGCTTCATCCGATATGCAACCCTCCACGGAACCTGCCGTAGACGCATCGACGTCGTCCGCACTGCCGACGCAAGGGAGCGCCGCCCCGCAAGTTGTCGCCGGCGCAGCGCCGAGCAGCGGATCGGGCTCAGCACGGCATCCGCGCACCAATGTGCGTGAAGCGCCGGTCGGCGTTACAGGACGACCGCTTCCGGTTAATATTCATAACGAAGACAATCCGATCGACGACGGCACCGGCGGCGGGCTCAGTCCCGGCGGGTGGAGTCAGGAATATTCCGAGGGTTGCCTCAACCTTCCCGGTGATGCGGGACCATGTACGACGGGGCGCGTTTTTGCGCAACCGGGCCGCCCCTGGTGCTACGACGCCAATCCGATTTATGGATGGGATATCGGCACTTGCAGCTATCAGCTATATAAAGCGACCGAGGCGTACAAGCGCGCAGACTACACGACCGCCATCGAAGGACTCAAAAAACTGGCGGAAAAAGATTACGCACCCGCGCAATTTAGTCTCGGGTCGATGTATGAAGAAGGCATCGGCTTGCCTAAGGATGAAGAGCAAGCCGCACACTGGTATCGCAAAGCCGCGACAGCGGGTGAAGTCAAGGCAGAGTACAACCTGGCCATGATGTACAGCGACGGCCGAGGGGTAAAGAAAGACGATCAGCAAGCGGCGCATTGGTACACCAAGGCCTCTTATCATGGCTACGACAGCGCACAGTACAATTTGGGCGTCATGTACGCCACAGGCACAGGCGTGCCCAAGAACGACAAAGAAGCGTCATACTGGTATCTCAAAGCATCTCATCGCGGCAATGCCCACGCCCAGTACAACTTGGCAGTAAACTATGAAAATGGTGTGGGCCGAGCAAGAGACGAGAAGGAAGCGGCGTATTGGTATTGCAAAGCGGCCGGACGCGGCCTCGCGGAAGCCCGGCACAGCCTCGGCCTGTTGTACGCCAACGGCGGTGAAGTGCCCAAGTATGAAGAGCTCGCCTATTTCTGCTGGTTCTTTTCGGTTGACAAACGTAATAATCAACTCGGGTACCAGGGTCGCGAGAAGTATACGAAAGTGCTGACGGAAGAGCAGCAGGCCTATACCGAGGCGACCTACAAGCGCTTCCGATTTTAGTTAACCGCATCTAAGGTGCATTTATTTGCCGGTGCCACACTCATGGATAAAAATCTATACAATTTTTACCGCGTCTTTGTGCTGATATGGGCGTTGGTCGGCTTTCCCTCAATCGCTAGAGGCGACAACATTGAAGATTTTTTCAAAGCGGTCGCCATGGATAATCCAAATGAAATTAGTCTCTTTTTGCAGCAAGGGATGAAGCCCAATGTAGCAGAACAATATCGCGGGGATACCGGCCTGATCGTGGCCCTGCGAGAAGGCTCAATGAGAGCATTTGATGTGTTGGTCAATGCTCCCAACATCGACTTGGAAGCAACCGCGAACAATGGCAACAACGCATTGATGATGGCTGCGTACAAAGGTAATCAAACGGCTGTTGATATTCTGCTGAAAAAAGGCGCCGCCATCAACCGGCCGAATTGGACCGCATTGCACTACGCTGCGGCCGGCGGCAAAAACGACATCGTTCAAATCTTATTGGATAAGGGTGCCGACATCAATGCACGCTCGCCTAATTTAACGACGCCGCTCATGATCGCCGCATACGAAGGCTTTGATTTGATGGTTCAGCTCCTACTCGATCGCGGAGCAGACGTAACCCTGACAAATGAAGAGGGCAAAAATGCCGCCGATTACGCGAAAAGACTCGACCGTCAAGACATCGTCGATCTCGTGAATGACTACCTGAAAAAAGCCCAGAAGCAACCGATATGCACGATGAATATTGACTCTTTATGCTAAAAACTACAACGCCGTTGCGACTTGATCCAATGAATTGGCGGCGTTGATGAGCGGAAGACGCGCACTCCGCTACGAGACGCCTTGGCAAAGACTGCATTGGACTGGACCGCTTGCTGTCGCGACCTGGGTTCTTGCTTTTTGGGGCTTGTCTATTTTCGTGACTAAGCGGCCGGATACGCCCGCACGCATGCTGCCAATCGATGCCCGCATCATCGAATTGCCGGAACCACCGCCGCCCAAAATTGAACCGGTTGATCGGCCCGCCCCTGCCCCCGTGCCGCGCACCAAGCCGACTCCCGCGCCGCGCAAGGCGAGCACGCCGGCGCCCGCTTCATCCGAAGCGCAACTTTCTGCGGAACCAAGTACAGATGCATCGATATCGTCCATCCTTTCGACACCAGGAGGCAATGCGACGCAAATTCTCGCCAGCGCAGCACCAAGCGGCAGTTCGGGTTCTTCACGGCATCCGCGTACCAACGTGCGTCAAGCGCCGGTCGGCTTCACGGGACGTCCGCTTCCGGTTAATATTCATAACGAAGACAATCCCTTCGATGACGGCACGGACGTGGGCACCAGCCGCGGCGGATGGAGTCAAGAATATTCCGAAGGATGTCTTACCGTTCCGGGATTCGAAGGACCCTGTGCGACCGGCAAAGTCTTTGCGCAACCGAACCGCCCTTGGTGTTATGACGCTGATCCATACTACAGCTGGGATATCGGCACTTGCAGTCTTCAGCTGTACAAAGCCACAGAAGCGTACAAACGCGCGGACTACGCGACCGCCATCGAAGGACTCAAAAAACTGGCGGAAAAAGATTACGCGCCCGCGCAATTCAGTCTCGGGTCGATGTATGAAGAAGGCGTCGGCATGCCTAAAGATGAAGAGCAAGCCGCACACTGGTATCGCAAAGCCGCGACAGCGGGTGAAGTCAAAGCTGAGTACAACTTAGCCATGATGTACAGCGACGGCCGCGGCGTAGCCAAGGATGACAAGCAAGCCGCGCATTGGTACACCAAGGCCGCCTACCATGGCTACGACAGCGCCCAATACAATTTAGGCGTCATGTACGCGACCGGCGTGGGCGTGCCCAAGGACGACAAGCAAGCCACGTATTGGTATCTCAAAGCCTCTCATCGCGGCAATGCTGCCGCCCAGTACAACCTGGGCGTCAATTATGAAAAGGGCTTGGGCATCGTATCGAACGAAAAGGAAGCGGCATACTGGTATTGCAAAGCCGCCGGGCGCGGCAATGCGGAAGCCAAGCACAGCCTCGGCCTGTTGTACGCCAACGGCGGTGAGGCGCCGAAGTACGAAGAACTTGCTTATTTCTGCTGGTTCTTTTCGGTTGATAAACGCAATAACCAAATGGGCTATTCCGGACGCGACAAATATACAAAAGTGCTGACCGAAGAGCAGCGCGCCAATGCCGAAGCAACCTACAAACGCTTCAAATTTTAACGATCAGCCGGCTTAGATAATTTATTCGCGAGCGCCACGAATTGCTCGACCGGCACTGCTTCCGGCCGTGCTTGCGGATCGATGCCGGCATCGATCAAATCCTGTTCAGTAAACATCCCCGCCAGGCAATTGCGAATGACTTTACGTCGCTGCGAAAATGCTTTCGTCACTACCTGGCCCAATTTTTCCGCGTCGCATGCCAGCGGTTGCGATAAGGGAATCATGCGCACGATCGCCGAATCCACTTGCGGCGGCGGATCGAAAGCGGTGGGGGGCACGACGAACAGCAATTCCATGTAATAGCGCCATTGCAGCATGACCGACAAACGCCCATAGGTCTTGCTTCCCGGCTCAGCCACCATGCGTTCCACCACTTCCTTTTGCAGCATGAAATGCTGGTCTTCCACCTGCGGCGCCATCTGCGCTAAATGAAACAACAGCGGACTGGAAATGTTGTACGGCAGGTTGCCGACGACGCGCAGCTTTTTCCCATCGGCTACCGGAATGGAAGTGAAATCGAATTGCAGCGCATCGCCTTCGTGAATAATGAGCTTAGCCGGCGAAAAATTATTTTTGAGGCGCGCGACCAAATCGCGATCGAGCTCGACCACATGCAATTGCTTCAGCGACTGCAGCAGCAATTGCGTCATCGCGCCCAAGCCGGGGCCGATTTCCACCATTGCGTCATCCGACTTAGGGTCGATGGCGCGGATGATGTCGAACAAGACCTGCTGATCGGTCAGAAAATTTTGGCCAAAGCGCTTGCGCGGAATATGCTTCATGGCACCTTCTTGCTTGCTGTTGCCATCAGCGCGGCAGTCTTGATCGCTTCGATCATGCTGCCGCAATCGGCATGACCGATACCTTGCATCGCCAAATCGAGCGCCGTGCCATGATCGACCGAGGTACGGATGATGGGTAACCCCAAGGTGATATTCACACCGTGCCCGAAACTGGCGTGCTTCAATACCGGCAAGCCTTGGTCGTGATACATCGCCAGCACGCAATCGGCTTCTTCCAAATATTTGGGTTGAAACAGTGTATCGGCAGGAAAAGGGCCGCGCGCATCGATTCCCTTGCCTTGCGCCGCTTGCAGCGCCGGCGTAATCACATCGATCTCTTCGCGTCCAAGATATCCTCCCTCGCCCGCATGCGGGTTCAAGCCCGTCACCAAGATACGCGGATGGGCAATGCCGAATCGATTGCGCAAATCATCGGCAATAATCGTCATCGTATTAAGCAAACCGTCGAAGGTGATCGCCGCGGGCACGTCTTTCAAGGGCAGATGCGTGGTCGCCAGCGCGACGCGCAAAGGATGAGGATCGTCGCCGCCTGATGCCAACATCATTACCACCTGCGGCGCAGCTGTTTTCTCGGCAAGGTATTCCGTATGTCCGGTAAAGGGAAAGCCGGCATCGTTGATCGTGCTTTTTTGCAGAGGCGCGGTGACGATTGCATCGAACCACCTGGCTTGCGCGCCTTCGATGGCGATATCCAACGTCTCCAGCACCGCGCGGCCGTTGCGCGCATCCAGCTTGCCCGGCTGTACAAGCTCGGCAAGCGGGCAATCGATGACCGTTAAACAATCATTGGGGAAATGCGGCAATCCGCTGTTGCGCACGGCTTGCGGCGTTAAGGCAGACAAGCGAATGGCGGGGTCGATTTCGTTCGCGGTTTGCGACAAAAAAGCCGAATCGCCGATCAGCACGCTTCTGATCGATGCACGCAACTGCCACGCCGACTTGATCGCGATTTCCGGGCCGATGCCGGCCGGCTCACCTACGGTAATCGCAATCGTCGGCAATGGTGGCATTATTTTTCGTCGAGACGATATTCAACGTAGGCACGGTCGCGCAATTGGCGCAACCAATCCTGCGTTGCTTCATCGAGCTTGCGTTCACGAATCGCCTGGCGTGCCACCAAGCGCTGGCGTTCTTTGGAGACATCTTCGGTCTTGCGCTCAAGCACCTGGATCAAGTGAAAGCCAAACGGCGTCTCGATCGGTTCGCTGACCTGCCCCGGCTGCAAAGCGTTCATGGCACGCTCGAATTCGGGCACGGTATCGCCCGGATAAATCCAACCCAAGTCGCCGCCCTTGGAGCCCGACAAATCATTGGAATACGACTTGGCTAAATCTTCAAATTTGGCTGCCTTGTTATCGAGGCGCTGCTTCAAATCGATCAGCTTGCGTTGCGCATCTTGAGCAGAGACGATCTGATTTACCTTGATGAGAATATGACGCGCATGCGTTTGCTGAATCGCTGCCGGCACGCCCGGACCGCTCTTCATGACGCTGGGCGTACGTTTCCCGATCAATTTTAAAATATGAAAACCGTTGGCGCTTTTGACTAATGGAGCAAGCTCGCCCGGCTTCAGATTGGCAACCGCATCCAAGAACAATTGCGGCAACCGGTCTTGATTCCGCCAACCGAGTTCGCCGCCGGTCAAGGCGTCGCTTGCATCGGAGGAAGTCGCGGCCAGTTTGGCGAAATCCGCACCGCCTTGCAATTGCTGCAGTATTTGCTCGGCACGCTGGCGGCGCTCATTGATCTGTTCAGCGGATGCATTCTCCGGTATACGCACCAGGATCTGGGCAACATTCAATTCTTGCTGCGCTTGACCCAAATCGGAAGCGAGAAAATTCTCGATTTCGGATTCCGTCACTTGAATTTTGTTATCGACCTCGCGTTCGCGCAAACGCTGCATGATAATTTCACGGCGAATCTCTTCGCGAAATTTCGCAAACGAAATACCGTCGCGTTCGAGTTGGTTGCGGAACTGCTGCACAGTCATATTGTTTTGCTCGGCGATACGGGCGACTGCGCGATCCAGCATGAGATCATCGACTTGGATATTCATCTCGCGTGCGAGCTGCAGCTGCGCGAGGTCGACGATCATGCGCTCTAGAACCTGGCGCTGTAATTCCGCATGCGGCGGCAGCGCCGCGGCACCGCCTTGTGCGCGCATACGCGCCTCGATCGAGCGCGTACGGTCTTCCAGTTCCTGGCGCGTGATCACTTCATTGTTCACCACGGCGACGATCGAATCGATAGCACGAACGCGGTTCGAACTAGGCGCAATCGTTGTGCGTTCGCCCGGCTTCCATTGCGACCACGAATCGGATGCCGCCAGCGTCAGGCAAGAAACAAAGCCGGCGAACACAAGGCGTTGAAGCGGATGGCTAAATTTTCGCATAATGTAAACCTGGTTCATAAATAAACGTTACGGGAGATTGCTTGCTCGTGGATTGACCACTTGGTAACCCGGAATGCTGGTACGCAGCGCCTCCAGCGGATTGGAGCCGATACGTGATAATCCGTTCAATTCCAACTGCAGGAACAGCCCGGTGGTCGCCGCTTGTGCCGAGGTCGGCGTGCGCTGCAAGACCGCGCGAAATACCCAGCAATCGGCCTTGTACTCGAAGCCGGCCAAGGACTCGGCCACCTTCTGGTCTTTCAGCGAATAGTTTATACGGCCCACGCCGTACCAACGCCGCGCGATCGGCCACTGGCCGGAGACATCGAATTGTTCCAAGGCGTTGGGTTGATCGCGCCTATATTGCGCATTCAATACGCGCATCGGCCCCGGCTGCCAGCGCACGCCATAGTTCGAGCGCACCATGCTGTGCAAACTTTGGCTGTATTGCATATTGATTTCGGCGCTGATCTCTTGCGAAACTCTGCCGCTGGCGGACAGCAGCAAATCGGAACGCGTCTGTGCGGTCGGCGTACCGAGCGATACACGCTGCTGATTGAAATAATAACGCTGGCCGACGGCAAAGCGCGCACGCTCGGCACCGGTGGATTCGAGATAACGCGACACGATGGCGGCAGTCAGCTGATTGGCATCGCTGATGCGGTCGTGCCCGATGAAGCGATTCTCGGAAAACAATTGCGGATAACTGAAGTCCGCTTCGCTGGTATCGAAATTCGGGAACTGGCTTTGGTCGCGATAAGGCGTGTACACGTAGAACAGGCGCGGCTCCAAGGTTTGCGTGGCCGGTATGCCGAAGAAGTGCGCTTGGCGTTCGAACACCAAGCCGCTGTCGAGAGAAAACGTCGGCAAGGTGCGCGACAGCGCGTTGGGATTGCCCGGCAGCGCATCCAGCCGGTATTGCGTCGCATGCAGCGAAAGCTTCGGCACGACAAAATAAGCCGGATGCAAGAGCGGATAAGAAATACTGGGATTGATCACCAAGCGGTCGCCGCTCTTGACTTGCGGCGCCACGCTCGCCGACGTATCGGGATTCCAAAAACGCGTGAGCTCCGAATACACCGACCAGTCAAAACCCTTAACATCTTGACGCGCTGCCAGCAGGGTCAGCTGCGGCAAGCGATCATACGGACGCGTGATCGGCGCCGCGGGGTCTTGCAGCACCTGATAGTTAGAGGCGCGCAAGCCGGCAGTCCACCAGCTGGCGCCGTAGTTGAGCGTCATTTCGCGCAATAGCAAACGTTGCGTGCTGGCGGTGATCGTACGCGCAAAATCGCTCGGATAATTGTCGTCCGAGGCCGAGTTGATGTTCCAGGCCAAACGCCAGCGGCCTTGATCGAAGACTTGGTTGTGCGTCGATGAAAGTGCGTAGCGATTGGTCTTGGTTTGCTGATCGTTGAACAGCGCTTCGACCCGCGTTTCACCGTTATAGGTTTCGCCGAGATAGCGGCCGTCCGCGCCGATCTGTAAACCGCGCCGGGCAATCAGCTTCGGGTACAGGGTCAAATCGCGATTCGGCGCAATGTTGAAGTAATACGGCATCGTCACTTCCAAGCCGCCCTTATTGGTGGTGCCGATGGTCGGCGGCAGGAAGCCGCTCTTGCGCGCATCCGAAAGCGGGAAGGAAAGCGCGGGCGCGCCGATGATAGGCACACCCTTGAAATAAACCACGGTATTCTTCGCGTACCCGGTATCGCGCTCGCGATCGAGCGACAACACATCTGCCTTCAAATACCAATCCGGATCGAGCCCTTCGCACGTAGTGTAGCAACCGTCGGTGATGGTGGCGCGGTCTTCGGATTCAAAGTCGATGCGCTCGGCGCTGCCTTGCGCATTGTTTTTTTGCAGCTTGTAGGTCGGCTTGACGACGAATCCTTCATTGGATTCGATCTTGAGGCGTAGCGCTTCGCCGGTATAGACATCGCCGAGGCGCTGCATTTTAATGTTGCCCTTGGCTTCGACCTCGTCTTCCACCACGCGATACGTGGCGCTGTCGGCGTTGATGGTGGTCGGGCCGCGCTGGATTTCGACATGGTTTTCGAAATTGACTTCGCGGTCGGGACGGCCGGTCATGCGATCGGCATTGATCGTGATCGGACCATTCTTATCCTCGATCCGCATACCCTGGGCCGACGCCAGCGACGGCGCAACGACCGCCACAGCGGTAGCTGCCACGCAGAGTAAAACTGGCGAGTCTGACAGGACGAAAAACCGAGTCATCGAGAACTTTTTCTTGTAATGCGGAACTGAGTTTCAGCAGCAAGCGCCGATCCCAGTCCTCCCTACGTTGGGCTGGCAGGCGATTTTTTGAATTGAATCCCGTATTATATGGGAAGTTTGCAACCCCATTTCCTCTGATTTCGATGTCCTTACCCTCCCCTTCCGACTTGCGCTTGGCGCAACTCAAACAATGGCTGGGCAGCCTAAGCGCCCCGACTGCCGATCCGGAAACTGTCCGCCCGGCATCGTCGGATGCCAGTTTTCGCCGGTATTTCCGTGTGGATGGCGCCAATGGCGCGACTTTTATCGCCATGGATGCGCCGCCGCCCCATGAAGATGTGCGGCCTTTTATCCATGTCGCCGAATTGTTTGCCCAAACCGGCGTCTCCGTGCCGCAGATTTTGGCAAAAGACGTGGAAAACGGCTTTTTGCTCTTATCCGATCTGGGTTCGACCACGTATTTGCAGCAATTGAATGCCGATACGGCGCATAAGCTTTACCTGGATGCCATCGATGCCCTGATTGCCATCCAGGCGCATAGCACGCCGGGTCCGCTGCCCGAATACGATCGCGCGCTTTTGCTGCGTGAAATGAATTTGTTTCCCGAGTGGTATGTCGGCAAGCATTTGGGCACGACGCTCGATGACAAGCAGCAGGCGCAATTAAGCCAAGTGTTCGATACTTTATTGGCGAACAACCTGGCGCAGCCGCAAGTGTATGTGCACCGCGACTATCATTCGCGCAATTTAATGATCTTGGATCATGGCAATCCGGGTATTTTGGATTTTCAAGACGCTGTGTACGGTCCGATCACCTATGACTTGGTATCGCTCTTGCGCGATGCCTATATTCAATGGGATGAAGAAATGGTGCTGGATTGGGCGATCCGCTATTGGGAACGCGCGCGCCGCGCCGGCTTGCCGGTGAACCCGGATATCGACAGCTTTTACCGCGATTTTGAATTCATGGGATTACAGCGCCACTTGAAAGTGCTGGGCATTTTCGCGCGGCTCTATCATCGCGACGGCAAGGATGGTTACCTGAAGGATTTGCCGCTGGTGATGGAGTACACCCGCAAAGCGGCTGCGCGCTATAAAGAATTGGCGCCGCTGATCCGCTTGCTGGATACCTTGGAAGAGCGCGGTCCGCGCGTGGGATTTACCTTTTAAAGGCGGACGAAATGAAAGCCATGATTTTTGCAGCAGGCCGCGGCGAGCGCATGCGCCCGCTGACCGATAACTGTCCCAAGCCCTTATTGAAAGTGCGTGGTCGACCCTTGATCGTCTGGCATATTCTCAACCTCGTCCGCGCCGGCTTGAATGAGATCGTCATCAACCACGCGCATCTCGGCCACATGATCGAAGAAGCGCTGGGCGACGGCGCGCAGTTCGGCGCGAAGATCGCTTACTCCGCCGAAGGTACTGCATTGGAAACAGCCGGCGGGATTGCCAAAGCGCGCCACTTGCTCGGCGAAGAACCTTTTGTTGCCGTCGCAGGCGATATTTTTTGCCCGCACTTCGATTTCACGCAAGTCAAAACTGCGCTGGAAGATAACGATGCGTGGGGCAATCCGCATCCGCATGATGTGCGCGACATCGCTTGGCTGTATCTCGTCAAAAATCCGCCGCATCACCTCAAGGGCGACTTTTCCTTGAACAGTTTCACCATCGCCAACGAAGGCGAGCCGCGCCACACGTTTTCCGGCATCGGTATCTATCGCCCTGAAATGTTCGATTCGGTCATGCCGGGTCAATCGGCGCAAATCGCACCGCTGCTGCGCAAGTATGCCGACATGGGACGCGTCGGCGGCGAAGTCTATCGCGGCGATTGGACCGATGTCGGCACCGTCGAGCGTTTGAATCAATTGAATGCGCCTCATAATCAGGCCACTGCGCAGGAGAATGCACGATGAAATCCTATGCTGCCAGGCGCGCGCTGCTCATGTCACGCATGCAAGCCATGGGCGGCGGCGTGGCGATCATTCCCACCGCGCCGGAAGTGGCGCGCAATAGCGACGCCGATTTTCCTTATCGCCACGACAGTTATTTTTACTACCTATCCGGCTTTACCGAACCGGAAGCGGTGATCGTGCTGATTGCCGGCAAGACTACGCGCGCCATCCTATTTTGCCGCGAAAAAAATCTGGAACGCGAAATCTGGGATGGTTATCGCTTTGGTCCCGACGCTGCGCGCACCTCGTTCGGTTTCGATGCTGCTTTTCCGATCAGTGCGCTCGATTCTGAAATGCCGAAACTCTTGGCAGACGCGCCCGCGATTTTCTACGCCTTGGGTAACGACACGCGCCTTGATTCACGCGTGCATGGATGGCTGAATGCCGTGCGTATGCAAGCGCGCGCCGGTGTCACCGCACCGGCGGCGACGCACGATGTGCATCAGATTTTGGATGAGATGCGGCTGTTCAAGGACGAGGGTGAGATCGCCATCATGCGCCGCGCCGCCACCATTTCCGGACGTGCCCATGAACGCGCCATGCGCATGTCCAAGCCCGGTTTGCGCGAATATGAAATCGAAGCGGAATTGCTGCATGAATTCCGCCGCCACGGTTCGCAATTTCCAGCATACACATCGATCGTCGCCACCGGCTCCAATGCCTGCGTACTGCATTACCGCGCCGGCGACGCCGTGCTGAAAGACGGCGACTTGGTATTGATCGATGCCGGCTGCGAGCTCGACAGCTATGCTTCCGATATCACGCGCACGTATCCGGCCAATGGCAAATTCTCCGACCCGCAAAAGGAATTGTATGAAATCGTGTTGGCCGCGCAAGCCGCCGCCATCGCCGAAACCAAGCCGGGCAAGCGTTTCATCGACGGCCACGATGCCGCGGTCAAAGTGCTGGCGCAAGGCATGCTCGACACCGGTTTGCTGGATGCGAATAAAGTAGGTTCGCTCGACGACGTAATGACCAAAGGCGACTATCGCCAGTTCTATATGCATCGCACCGGCCATTGGATGGGCATGGATGTGCACGACGTCGGCAACTACCGCGAGTTGAGCGAAGCGGCCGCCGAAGGTGAAAAACCCTGGCGCATTTTGCGGCCCGGCATGGTCACCACCGTCGAGCCCGGTATTTATGTCCGCCCCGCCGAAGGCATCCCCGAGAAATACTGGCACATCGGCATACGCATCGAAGACGATGCGCTGGTGACGGACAGCGGCTGCGAAATCCTTACCCACGCCGCACCCAAGACCGTGGATGAGATCGAAGCGGTCATGCGGCAAGCCTAATCCGCAATGGCAACCGATTTCGATATCGCGATTTGCGGCGCCGGGCCGGTTGGCCTTGCCTTGGCGACCTTGCTGGTCAAGCGCGGCCATCCGCCGGAACGCATTGCCTTGATCGACGCCAAAACGCTCGACCAAGTCGTGCAAGACCCGCGCTCGATTGCGCTCTCGTACGGCAGCCGCCAAATCCTGGCCGACATGCAAGCCTGGCCGCGCGTAGCCGACCCGATTCATCAAATCCACGTCTCGCGCCGCGGCCATTTCGGACGCACGATGATCGATCGCGCCGAGTACGATTTACCCGCGCTCGGTTATGTCACGCGTTACGGCGCCTTGCTCACCGCGCTGTCCGATGCCGCATACAGCAGCGGCGTAAAAATGATACGGCCGGCGCAAGTAGCCGCCAGCACTGAATCCGACGATGCAGTCACATTGCAATTGGTCGACCAAGGCACGCTCACTGCCGACATCGTCGTGCAAGCGGAAGGCGGCGTCTTCGCCGAACAAACCGCCAAGACCCTGCGCCGCGACTACGATCAAATCGCCATCGTCGCGCACGTCAAAACCAGTCAACCGATCGCTCATCGCGCCTACGAACGCTTCACCGACGAAGGACCGCTCGCGCTCTTGCCGCAAGACGAGGGCTACGCCTTGGTGTGGTGTGCTCGGCCGGAGAGTACCGCGCATCTGATCGCCTTGCCCGACGCCGCTTTCCTGCAAGCTTTGCAACATGCATTCGGCAACCGCCTCGGACAATTCACGCAAGTTTCGCAACGCAATACATTTCCGTTGGGATTGAACGCCCATCCCGTCGCCTCAGCAAGAACAGTTGCGATCGGCAATGCCGCGCAAACTTTGCATCCGGTCGCCGGGCAAGGTTTGAATCTGGGATTGCGCGACGCCTTCATGCTGGCGCAACTGCTGGCACGCGAAGCAAGGCCGCACGTACTGCAAGAATTTACCCTGGCGCGGCAAGCCGATCGTTCCGCCACCATTCGGATCACCGATGCCATGGCACGCATTTTCGCGAGCGCGCCGCAAGGTTCCGTTTCGCAAAGTTTGCTGGGCCTGTCGCTTGGCGTATTCGATGTCCTCAAACCCGCCAAGAAATTGTTAGCTGAACAAATGATGTTCGGCTGGCGATAAAAGACCGCTCCGGTTTTTCATTTTTTTTGTGCGGCAGCGCAACGCTGCCATGCCAGGCGCTTGCGGTTTTTCGACACATTATCCCGGGCTGGCGTTATGCTATTTACATTGCTCAGTAAATAGATAACGGGAGACTTTCATGCCAGCCCTGCTTCCTCATCCCGACCCTAAAGGTCTGCTTGAATATTCGGTGGTGTACACCGACCGCGCACTGAATCACATGTCGCAACGCTTTCAAGGCGTGATGCGCGACATCTCGCGCATATTCAAATCGGTACATAACGCTCACAGCGCCATCGTCGTGCCCGGCAGCGGCACCTTCGGCATGGAAGCAGTGGTCCGCCAATTCGCCACCGGAAAAAAATGCCTGGTGATCCGCAACGGCTGGTTCAGCTACCGCTGGTCGCAAATTTTCGAGATGGGCAATATTCCATCGTCCAGCATCGTGCTCAAAGCACGGCAAGTGGCGCAAGGCGCGCAAGCGCCGTGGGCACCGCCGCCGATCGATGAAGTCGTCGCCGCCATCCTCGCCGAAAAGCCCGACGTGGTATTTGCCCCGCATGTGGAAACCGCATCCGGCATGATTCTTCCCGACAGTTATTTGAAAGCGGTCGGCGAAGCGGTGCGCGAAGTGGGCGGCTTGTTCGTGCTCGATTGCGTTGCGTCGGGTTGTGTCTGGGTCGACATGGGCGACAAGCTGGTGGACGTGCTGTTGAGCGCGCCGCAAAAATGCTGGAGCGGTTCGCCTTGCTGCGCCTTGGTGGCATTAAGTACGCGCGCGCGTGAACGCATCGAAGAGACGACCAGCAGCAGCTTTGCCTGCGACTTGAAGAAGTGGCTGCAGATCATGGAGACCTATGAAAAAGGCGGCCACATGTATCACGCCACCATGCCCACCGATGCGCTGACCGGCCTGCGCGACGTCATGCAGGAAACGGAGAACTACGGCTTTGCGCGCGTGATGCTGGAGCAGCAAGTGCTGGGCAGGCAAGTCCGCGAACTGCTGGAATCACGCGGCTTTCCCAGCGTCGCCGCCGAAGGCTTCAAAGCGCCCGGCGTGGTGGTGAGCTACACCACCGATCCGGATATTCAGAACGGCAAAAAATTTCTCGCGGTCGGTTTGCAGACGGCGACCGGCGTGCCGCTGCAATGTGATGAAGGGACGGATTTCCGTACTTTCCGCGTCGGGTTATTTGGGCTGGAGAAGCTGCACAATCCGGAGCGCACTGTGGAGAATTTGGCTAAGGCGCTGGATTTGATTGCTAAGAACACCTAACGGGATGCCGCTTGCCGCGTTGCGCGCCTTGCCATCGCCATTCCGTAAGGCGCGCTAAGGCATAATCTCGACATACTCGTACACCTCTGCATCGCGCAATTCTTTTTGCGCCGGCAAGGCGAGCGCGCCGTACCAGCCGTTCAGGTCGTAGCGATCGACTTCCTGCCCGATGAAACGGATCAAATCGCAAATCGGATCGGTGACATTGATGCGATATTCTTCCTGTCCTTTTACGTACGCCAGGTAAAGATTTTTCATGCAATTGCGCCGGCAAAAATCAAACGCTTCGCAAGATTCGCAGGGCATGGCGGGATGCGGTTGCAAGGGGCTGCGCGACAGCCAGTTCTCGCGTAAATCGCCTTGCAGCATCTCGGGCAAATGCATCATGTCCGGGCATGGATAGATTTTCCCGTCCGGCATGACATTCAAGATATGGGTCGAAACCCGGCATTGCGTCATGCCTGCGTAGAGTTCCTTGGCGCGCTCGGGAAAGAGTTTGTTGCGCACCACTCCCATCAGCGGAATCACCGGATATAGCGCAGCATCGCCGGCGAAAAAGCGCTCGATCAAACGCCGCAACACTTCGCGGCGCACCGCCATCGATTCGGGTTCGTACGCTTTGCCGGCGACAAATTGAAAATACACATAGTCGAAGCTGCCGGCCAGAGCGTCGAGCTCTTCGAAAGTCGTGCCGGCGTCGCTCCAGGTAACGCGCGCAGTCAGCGTTCCCGCAAGCTTGTCGCGGATCTTGTCGACGTTCTTAAGCACTTGGCGATAAATCCCGCGGCCGCGATAACCGTCCGTGATCCGCTCGCCCCCATCGATGGAAACCAGGATATTCGACAACCGCGCCAAAATCGCTTCCGGCACATCGTCCAGCAAGGTGCCGTTGGTTTGCAATTGATAGCGAAACAGCGGGAAACGCTGCATTACTGCGGTCATGAAATCGAGATTCAAGGTAGGTTCGCCGCCGTAGAAAGTTACGTAGACGTCATAGCCCTTCAAATGCGTATCGACGAAACGCTCGAGCTCATCGAAACTGTAAGTGACGTCGCCCTGCGAATCGCGCACGTCGCCTTCGGCGATCGAGCAATACGTGCACTTCAGGTTGCAGCGCAGGGTCGTCAACAGCTGTAATTCGACCCGGCTGCCGACGATGGGCGCAACGGTAGCATCGGCAATGCTAGGCGCCGATGGACGGCGCTGATGGAATTGTATGGTGTGGGATTCCATGGACATGCTCCTTCATTCCCATGACCTCGCGGCAGGAAGGCGTTAAAAGCCGGGGATGGTGGGACTTTCCGCACGAGAAGTCCATAATCTCGATCAAGAAAACCTTTCGGTTGCGCAGGTCGGCTGAATCTATAACGCCGCTGAGTTACAGGTTACGTATCAGCGACATTTTTTCAATTGGGCAAATCAAAAACCGCGTCAAAAAATTGAATGCCATCTCCACCACCAGCCCTTGAAGTCTCTCACCGCTTGACGTTTCTCAACCCTACCCCACATTGCCACGCGCAAACCGCGAACAATTTGACCTCATCGCCTCTCCTATTGCGGCGATGAGCATTTCCTGACGCCCCTCATACGAACGCCTTCCTTATTTCTCCATTGCACGACATGGGTGCGATGGCGCCTTTATTTTTTAGGAGAACAATTGAGTAAGTTAAAAAGCCTTTTGCCGGGCACGCTTGTCCTATCGGCGCTTGTCTTGCTATTCCTATTTACCGGTCTGCCTAGCTTTTCACCCGCCACCGTGGATCTCGGCTTTGAAGAAATCATTCTTGCCAAAAGCGCCGACGATATTGCTCAGCCCCTGGAAAGTAATCCCGCCGGGGGATTCATGAGAATTACCGGGCGCGGTTTGGATATCGCGCCACCGCGATTCACCGTTCAACCGGTCGTCACGCTGCCCGATATTGAGGGCAGCGAAGGGGCGATGGCTTTTGCCTTGCTTTCGGTTTTATCCGGCATCGTATGCCTGGCAAAAAAAAAATAGCCTGCCTCGAAAAACAAAAAGCCGCGGTAAGGATTCCGCGGCTTTTTTGTTGTGGCTTTCGCTCAGCTGATCAAGCGGCTTTCAAGGCCACCAGCACTTCATCCAGCATCTTCTTCGCATCGCCGAACGGCATGCCGACGCAATTTGACAGTCACCACTGGATTTTGTAGACTAGTCATATAACTAGTCTTTTCGGAGCAAAATATGCATGCCTGGCCCATTCAAGATGCTAAAGCAAGATTCTGTGAGTTCCTTGAGGCGTGCCTTTCCGAGGGACCGCAGATGGTGACCAAGCGCGGGGCTGAAGCTGCCGTGCTAGTGCCCGTACAGGAATGGCGGCGCTTGCAATCTGCCGCCAGGCCCTCGCTGAAGCAACTCTTGCTGTCGAATGCGGCCCGAACTGAATTAGTCATTCCGCAGCGAGGCCACGCGAAGCGCCGGAAAATTGACGCTCTGCGCTAAATCATATGTACCTGCTGGATACAAACATAGTTTCAGAGTTGCGCAAGCCGAAGCCGCACGGAGGCGTCGTAGCGTGGCTGGAGTCGGTAGATGATGCGCATCTCTTCGTATCGGCAGTGACCATCGGAGAGATTCAGGCTGGTATTGAACTGACTCGGGAGCAAGACCCAGGGAAGGCCGCAGAGATTGAACAGTGGCTTGACCTGCTTGCGTCGACTTATAACGTGCTGGCGATGGATGCCGCCGCGTTCAGAAACTGGGCTCAGCTGATGCATGGAAAGTCCGATACGCTATACGAAGACGCGATGATTGCTGCAAGCGCGCGAGTTCATGGTCTGACTGTTGTCACGCGCAACGTGGCGGATTTCAAAACGCTGGGCGTCGAGCTGTTTAATCCCTTTGGCAAGGCTGCGCGTTGATTCTGCGGGATGGCTGGCGGGCCTGTAGATGCCAATCGCTAGAGTATTCAGCCACGGCGAGTTCACTGCACAAGGATGTACCCCCCATCGGACTCGCACTCCTGAACCAGTCTCTGCAGCGCGTGTTGAAGGTTTTCACCGTCGATATTCTGAAGACGAATGACTTCGCCAGACAACTCCTGTTTGAGTCGGAGAAGTGGCTGTCCAGTAAAAGATACGCCTGGTTTCAACTCTGTTCGCAACCAGGACGAATGTAGGGATGTACGAAAATTTTCCCATGCTGCCCGATCACCAAGGACCCAACTGTCTTTTTCCTTCTTGCTCTTGTCAAAGTGCGTGAAAGTAACCGTGAAATCGGAGCAATTCTGACGTGATATTTGACCCCCTTGCTGCAGAATAAGTGCGGCAAGATCTTGTGCTACTACTGCATTGGGAGGGACTCTTAGCTCAAAGCTCTTCTTTCCATTTACTGCAAAGAAGATGGTCAGGCGGATCTCATATGTGTTTTCGATTGATGGCGCGCTTTTACACAAGATGATGCTCTTGTCGGTCACATATGAGGGCACGACTCCCCGAGGCCTTTCTGGTTGCGCTGAATGCACTAGGTTCCCTCCGATGAAGAGCAACGTACAAAACAGTAGGTGTATGAGACTGCGCTTCATTATGAGGCTCAACGTGATGTACACGACAAACCATGATGCATAAGCCCTGTCACATGATGAACAGCCAATGCCGGCACAGGTCCTCGCATATTCGTGTCGCAAAAAAAGTCGATTGAAAACAAATTGTAACAGGCCACCAAACGCTCACGAGCCGATACCATGCATCCAACTCCCGCAAAAAATAGCCCAATAAAAAAGCCGCGCAAGCGCGGCTTTTTTATTCACGTCCATGCTGAAAATCAGCTGCCCTTCAACGCCACCAGCACTTCATCCAGCATCTTCTTCGCATCGCCGAACAGCATGCGGTTGTTTTCTTTGTAGAAGAGCGGATTGTCCACGCCCGCATAACCGGACGCCATGCTGCGCTTCATCACGATGGAAGTCTTGGCTTTCCACACTTCCAGCACCGGCATGCCGGCGATCGGACTGGTGGGATCTTCAGCAGCAGAAGGATTCACGATGTCATTAGCGCCGATCACCATCGCCACATCGGTATCCGGGAAGTCTTCATTGATTTCATCCATCTCCATCACGATGTCGTAAGGGACCTTGGCTTCGGCCAAGAGCACATTCATGTGGCCGGGCATGCGTCCCGCCACCGGATGAATGCCGAAGCGCACGTTCACGCCTTTCTCGCGCAAGTGCTGGGTGATTTCATACACGGTGTGCTGCGCCTGCGCCACTGCCATGCCGTAGCCGGGAACGATGATCACGTTCTTCGCTTCGCGCAAAAGTTCTGCCGTCTCCACGGCACTGACCGACACTACTTCACCGGCCGGCTGCGCTTCGCCCTTGGCTGCCGCCGGCTTGCCGCCGCCGGTGCCGAAGCCACCGGCGATCACGCTGATGAAATTGCGGTTCATCGCGCGGCACATGATGTAAGACAGGATGGCGCCGCTTGATCCCACCAGCGCGCCGGTTACAATCAGCAAATCGTTATTCAGCATGAAGCCGGTCGCCGCCGCTGCCCAGCCGGAGTAGCTGTTCAACATCGACACCACCACCGGCATATCGGCGCCGCCGATCGCCATCACCATGTGAATGCCAAACAGGAAGGCGATCACGGTCATCACGATCAAAGGCGTCATGCCGGCTTGAATCGATTCGGCACGCAGGAATTGCACGCCGAAATAAATCACGATCAAGAGCCCCGCGAGGTTCAGAAAATGTCGTCCCGGCAGCAGCAAAGGTTTGCCGCCGATGCGTGCCGATAGCTTGCCGAAGGCGATGAGCGAACCGGAGAAAGTGATCACGCCGATCAAGATGCCGACATAGATTTCGATTTCATGAATCGCTTTTTCAGCGCCGGTGATATGGCTTGATGCCGCCGGATCGATGTAGCTGGCATAACCAACCAAGGCAGCGGCCAAACCGACCAAGCTATGCATGAGCGCCACCAGCTCCGGCATCTGCGTCATTTGCACGGTGCGCGCCGCGTACAAGCCGATCGCGCCGCCGGCCACCATGGCGCCGATAATCCAAGGAATGCCGGCCGAGGTAACGTGCGGTCCCAGCACGGTAGCCAGCACGGCGATCGCCATGCCGATCATGCCGTACAAATTGCCGCGGCGCGCGGTTTCGGGATGCGACAAGCCGCCTAAGCTCAAAATGAAAAGTAGGGTCGCGCCTAGATAAGCGACGGTAGTAAGACTCTCAGACATTTCGCCGCCTCTCTTATTTACGGAACATCGCCAGCATGCGGCGCGTCACGGCGAAACCGCCGAACATGTTGATGGTAGTGAGCACGATGCCGATCACCGCGAGCCAACGTATCCAATCGCCCGGACGCTCAAGGCCGGTCGCAGATGACAACAATGCGGGCGGCGCGATCTGCACCAATGCGCCGATCGCGATGATGCTGGAAATCGCATTGGTCACGCTCATCAAAGGCGTGTGCAAAGAAGGGGTGACGTTCCACACCACCATGTAACCGATGAAGCACGCCAGCACGAACACGGTGAAGTGGCCGAGGAAGGCCGCCGGCGCGTATGCGCCGATCAACCAGAACAATGCAGCAGCGACGCCGAATAAAACGGCAATGCGGCTACCGGATGCCGGTGCGCTCGGCGCGCCGTGGCCATGCGCTTTCGGCGCGGGCGCGGCGGCCGGTTTGGCGGAAGCCGGCGGCGGGGCCGGCAGCTTGAGCGCAGGCGGCGGCCAAGTGACTTCCCCGTTCTTGATGATGGTCAGACCGCGAATGGCATCGTCTTCCATATTGACGTTGATGTTGCCGTCCTTGGCCTTGCACAACTCTTCGGTCAGGCGTAATAAATTGGTGGCGTACAGCGTCGACGACTGCTTGGAAAGGCGCGAAGGCAAATCGGTGTAGCCGATAATGGTCACGCCATGCTTGACCACGGCCTTGCCCGGTTCGGTCAATTCGCAATTGCCGCCCTGCTCGCCTGCCATGTCGACGATCACGCTGCCCGGCTTCATCGATTGCACCATCTCGGCCGAAATCAGCTTGGGCGCGGGCTTGCCGGGGATCAGGGCGGTGGTGACGATGATATCCACCTCTCTGGCCTGTTTGGCGTACATCTCGCGCTGGGCCTGCTGGAAGCCTTCCGACATCACCTTGGCATAGCCGCCGCCGCCCGAGCCTTCTTCCTCGTAATCGACCTTCACGAATTCGCCGCCCAGCGACTTAACCTGGTCCGCCACCTCCGGCCGTGTGTCGTTGGCGCGCACGATGGCGCCCAAGTTGGCGGCGGTGCCGATTGCAGCCAGGCCGGCCACGCCGGCGCCGGCGATGAAAACCTTGGCCGGCGGGATCTTGCCGGCGGCGGTAATTTGGCCGTTGAAGAAACGGCCGAAGGCATTGGCCGCCTCGATGACGGCACGGTAGCCGCTGATGCTGGCCATGGAGGTCAGCGCGTCCATCTTCTGGGCACGGCTGAGTTGGCGCGGCAGCGAGTCGATGGCCAGCACAGTCGCCTTCTTGGCGGCCAGCTGCTGCATCAATTCCGGATTTTGCGCGGGCCAGATGAAGGAAATAAGGGTAGTGTCTTCGCGCATCAGCCCGACTTCTTCGCTGTTCGGCGCGCGCACCTTGAAGACGATATCGGATGCGCTCCACAGCTTGGCTGCGCTCTCTGCAATTTGGGCACCGGCTGCGCGGTAGGTATCGTCGCTGAAATTCGCCGCGTCGCCCGCACCGCTTTCCACCGTCACCGAAAAACCGAGCTTGATCAGCTTTTCGACGGCATCAGGCACGGTAGCCACGCGCTTCTCGCCGGGGTAGATCTCCCGCGGGACCCCAATCACTAAAGCCATATTTTCCTCGTGATATTTTTTTTAATTGCTACGCATCGATTTCACGCCTTCGGCGAAATCGGCTTTTATGTGCTGCAGCAGACTTACTTCTTCAGGCCGGTAATCTGATTCTTATCGTCGACGAAAACGATCTTCGGCTTATATGTCTCGACCTCGGTTTCGTTCATCGGCGCATAGGTGCAAATGATGAGCAAGTCACCCAAATGCGCACGGCGTGCCGCCGCGCCATTGAGCGAAATTTCACCGCTGCCGCGCTTGCCCTTGATGGCATAAGTCGAGAAGCGTTCGCCGTTATTGACGTTATACAGCTCGATCTTTTCGAATTCCTTGATGTCCGCAGCCTCCAACAGATTCTCGTCGATGCCGCATGAGCCTTCATAATCCAAATCGGCCTGCGTCACCTTCACACGATGAATCTTGGCGCGAAGCATAATACGTTGCATGTCAAATCTCCCAAGGCACCAGGTCGCCTAAAACAATAGCTTTCGAATGGTACACGTAAATGAAACGATCGTTCGATGCGTAGTTTTACGAGCCCTTATTAATAGGCATGAAAATGGTGCGAGCCGGAATTTTGCCGGTTTTTTGCCGGATCGCCAAATAATTGTCAAAGATCAATCCGATCTCGCGCGTTTCTTGCCATAGACCATGCCTATGATTTTGACGTCGCAAGGTAAAATGGCGTCCTTTCGAGAGAATTTATGTCTGAAGTTTGGAAACCAGCGGTCACTGTAGCCGCCATCATCGAGCGCGAAGGGCGCTTTTTACTGGTCGAGGAAGAGACCAGTGATGGCGTCTGCTTTAACCAGCCCGCCGGCCATCTGGACCCCGGCGAAACGCTGTTACAAGCGGTTAGCCGCGAAACCTTGGAAGAAGCGGCGCACGACTTTACGCCGACCGAGTTGATCGGTGTTTATCTCTCGCGCTACCTGTCCGCCCGCACCGGCGCCGAAGTCACTTATATGCGCTTCGCCTTTTGCGGCGATTTGGGCATTGCGCACGACCGGCCGCTCGACCATGGCATTTTGCGCACCGTTTGGATGACTTACGAAGAATTGAAACAATGCCAGGATCGGCATCGCAGTCCGCTGGTATTGAAGTGCGTGGACGATTACCTGAAAGGCCAGCGCGCGCCGCTGTCGCTTTTGTATACGCACCCTACCGCCATTGGATCGATGAATGGCTAAAAAGGTCGTCATCGGCATGTCCGGCGGAGTCGATTCGTCGGTCTCGGCATGGCTCTTGAAACAGCAAGGCTATGAAGTGGTCGGCTTGTTCATGAAGAATTGGGAAGACGACGACGATTCCGAATACTGTTCTTCGCGCCAAGACTGGCTCGATGCCGTCAGCGTCGCCGACGTCATCGGCGTCGATATCGAAGCCGTCAACTTTGCCGCCGAGTACAAAGACCGCGTCTTCGCCGAATTCCTGCGTGAATACCAAGCCGGCCGCACGCCGAATCCGGATGTGCTGTGCAATGCCGAAATCAAGTTCAAGGCTTTCCTTGACCATGCCATGACGCTCGGCGCGGAATTGATCGCTACCGGCCATTACGCCCGAGTCCGCCGCGTACCGGCAAACTCGGGCGCAATGGCCGAGGGCCGTCATGACGAGTCGCATGCGACCGCGTGCGACGGCGCGCGCTATGAGCTGCTGAAGGCGCTCGACGCCAGCAAGGATCAAAGCTATTTCCTGCATCGCCTGAATCAAGCGCAACTGTCGAAAACGCTCTTTCCTCTCGGTGAAATTCCGAAATCGGAAGTGCGCAAGATCGCAGAGAAAATCGGCTTGCACAACGCCGCCAAGAAAGACTCCACCGGTATTTGCTTCATCGGCGAACGGCCGTTCCGTGAATTCTTGAACCGCTACCTCTCATACCGCCCTGGCCCGATGAAAACCCCGACAGGGGAAGTTGTCGGCGAGCATGTCGGCTTATCTTTCTACACACTCGGCCAAAGAAAAGGCATCGGCATCGGCGGCATGAAAAGCCACAAGAATGCCGCCGGCGACAGCGATCCGTGGTACGTCGCAAAAAAAGATATCGAGTCCAATACCTTGTATGTCGTGCAAGGGCATGATCATCCATGGCTGCTTTCGCAAGCATTACACGCCGGGCAAGCGAGCTGGATCGCCGGCGAACCGCCCGTAAAAACGCAATTAAGCGCCAAGACACGTTACCGGCAAGCCGACGTCGCCTGCGCTTTTCAAGCAAGCGATGCCGCGGCCTTCGATTTGACCTTCGCCGACGCCCAATGGGCTGTGACGCCGGGACAATCCGCCGTGCTATACGATGGTGACGTTTGCCTGGGCGGCGGCATCATCGAAAGCCACGAAATAGCCTAATTGTCGTCGCGGCGCGACATACTGCCGCACGCCACCGTTGTACACTCGAATCCAAATAACAAGGATTCGGGGGAGCACATGAAGCGCGATTTTCCACAGCGGTATCTGGCGCTGGTCATTGTAGTATTCACTTTTCTCCTATCGCTGGTCCTTGCCCTGGCGCTGAATGCCGGCTGGTGGATCGTGGCATTGTTCGCCGGGCTCGCCACGATCGGCTTGATCGACTTATTCCAAACCAAGCGCTCCATCCTGCGCAACTACCCTCTGCTCGGCCACTTCCGCTTCTTTTTCGAATTCATTCGCCCGGAAATTCGGCAATACCTGCTGGAAGACGATACCGACGCCAAGCCGTTCTCGCGCAATCAGCGCTCGATCGTCTATCAGCGCGCCAAACAAGTTTTGGATAAGCGCCCGTTCGGCACGCAAATGGATTTGTATGAATCCGGCTATGAATGGATCAACCATTCCATGACGCCGACCAAGATCGAGAATCATGACTTTCGCATCACCGTCGGCGCCGGACGCGCACAGCCGTATTCAGCAAGCGTATTCAACATTTCGGCGATGAGTTTCGGCGCCTTGTCCGCCAATGCCGTGCGTGCCCTAAACCTTGGGGCACAAAAAGGCCGCTTCATGCACGACACCGGTGAAGGCAGCATCAGCAAATATCACTTGGCGCAAAGCCCGAATGAACCGGGCGGCGACTTGATGTGGGAAATCGGCTCCGGCTACTTCGGTTGCCGCAACGCCGACGGCAACTTTTCCCCGGAGAATTTCGTCAAGAACGCGACCCTGCCGCAAGTGAAGATGATCGAGATAAAACTGTCGCAGGGCGCCAAACCCGGTCACGGCGGCATCTTGCCGGGCGCAAAAGTGTCGCCTGAAATCGCGGAAGCGCGCGGCGTGCCGATCGGGGTCGATTGCGTCTCCCCGCCCACGCATTCTGCCTTCGATTCGCCGATCGGTCTGTTAACATTCATTGAACAGCTGCGCACGCTGTCCGGTGGCAAGCCCACCGGATTCAAACTCGCGATCGGTCATCCTTGGGAATTTTTCGGCATTGCCAAGGCGATGGTTGAAACCGGCATTTATCCGGACTTCATCGTGGTCGACGGCAGCGAAGGCGGCACGGGAGCAGCGCCCGTCGAATTTGCCGACCATGTCGGCACGCCTTTGCAGGAAGCCCTGGTCATGGTGCACAACACCCTGGTCGGCATTAACCTGCGCGACAAAGTGAAGATCGGCGCCTCCGGCAAAATCATTTCCGCTTTCGATATTGCGAGAACCCTCGCACTCGGCGCCGACTGGTGCAATTCGGCGCGCGGCTTCATGTTCGCCCTGGGTTGCATACAATCGCTTTCCTGCCATACCGACCATTGCCCGACCGGCGTCACCACGCAAGACCCCTTGCGCCAACGTGCGCTGGTAGTGCCCGACAAGGCCTCACGCGTAGCCAACTATCATCAAAACACGATGAAGGCCTTAGCCGAATTGATTTCGGCCGCCGGCTTGACGCATCCCTCGCAATTACGGCCGCATCATTTGGTACGGCGCGTCTCGCCCAATCAAGTGAAGCTGATTTCCAATTTGTTGCCTTATCTCGATCCGGGCGAATTGCTCGATCCCTCGCAATTTTCTCGCTTGCCGCCGCTGTTCCAAACCTACTGGCCTATCGCAAGAGCGGAATCTTTCCATCCGATTCAGTAGAAGCGTATTCCTGCAAGGGCGGTAAAATGGCGGGCCATGAAACAATTCAAGCATGTCTGCCTGCTTGCCGCTGTCACCGCCGTACACGCCGGCCTCCTTTATGCCTTGCTGGCAGGCTTGCTGCAACCTGCTCCTGCGCCGGAGCCGCCGCCGAAGGAAATAATGGCGACGCTCATTACGCCCCCCGCACCCAAACACGAACAGCCACCGCCTCCAACACCGTCCAAGCCTGAACCGCCGCCTCCGCCGCCCAAGCAACGCCCGACAGTCGAGCGGCCGACGCCTGAACCGGCACCGGCGGAGATCAAACCGGCTCCGCAAGCCGTCAGTCCGCCGACACCATCGCCGGCACCGGCGGCTGCAGCGCCGAGCCCAAGCACCGAGCCGGCGCCGTCCGTCCCGCTTACGCCGCGTACCGTCACGTCCGGCCTGGTGATCTTGCGCGATGCCCGCCCTGAAATGCCGCCGCTTTCAAGACGCCTGGGAGAGGAAGGTACCGTAGAGCTACGGTTTGTGGTCAATGAACAGGGTGATGCGGAAAAGATCGAAATAAAAAAATCGTCCGGCTATCCCCGCCTGGACGAGGCTGCGCGGCGCGCCATCCTGGCAACCAAGTTCAAGCCCTACACGGAAAACGGTAAAGCGTTACCCGTGTATGGAAGCCGGGCTTATACATTTCGGATCGATGAACGCTGAGGAACCGCTCCTGGCTGCCGGAGTCCGATAAGTGGCACAAACGGCTCTATCAATTGACATTCTCTTGGAAAGGAACAACATGCTCACCATAGGACAAAAATTGCCGGACTATAAAGGCGAAGCCTTGATGCCGAATGGCGAATTCGGCCCTGTCCACTTGGCCGACTATCGCGGCAAATGGCTGGTACTGTTTTTCTATCCGCTGGATTTTACTTTCGTGTGCCCAACTGAAATCAAGGGCTTCAACAAGTTGCACGAACAATTTGCAAAAGCCAATGCGGTGGTGCTGGGCGCATCCACCGATTCCGTGCACTGCCATAAAGCCTGGACCCAACATGGTTTGGGTAAAGTGTCGTTTCCGTTGATCGGCGATACGACCCATGCCTTGACGGAAGGTTGCGGCATTCTTGCCGAAGACGGCACGGCGAATCGCGCGACATTTATCGTCAACCCCGAAGGCATCATCGAAGCAGTCACGATAGTGAGCGGCAATGTCGGGCGTTCTACCGACGAAACGCTGCGCACACTACAAGCCTTGCAAGCAGGCGGATTGACGCCTTGCGAATGGCAACCGGGCGATGCATTGCTGCAGGAAGCTTAATCGTCGCTCACAAACCTTGAGCCCGGTTGGGCGCATGTCTCACTGGGTACGTTATCATGACGCTTTCAACAAAGTTGCAGGCGAACTGCTTTACTGCAACGTTGATTCTTCCCCGACTTCATCTATCGCGAGGCTTGCATGAAAGGTGACGCAAACGTTCTTCGGCTGCTCAATGCGCAGCTCACCAATGAACTCACGGCCATTAACCAGTATTTTTTGCATGCACGCATGTATAAACACTGGGGCCTGGAGCGGCTCGGCAAACACGAATACGATGAATCGATCGGTGAAATGAAACATGCCGACCGCTTAATCAATCGCATTCTGATGCTGGATGGTTTGCCGAACCTGCAAGCGCTGCATAAGCTGATGATCGGCGAATCGACGCCGGAAATGCTGGCCTGCGATTTAAAATTGGAAACGATGGCGCAGAAAACCGTCAAGGAAGGTATCGCCGCATCTGAAGCGGCCGGCGATTATGTGTCGCGCGAAATCTTCCAAGATATTCTTGAAGACACGGAAGAGCACATCGAATGGCTGGAAACGCAAATCGAATTGATCGATAAGCTCACCTTGCCGAATTATTTGCAGTCGCAGATGGAAGAATAAAATCCGTGCGCAAAAAAATTAAGGGGTGCGATGCACCCCTTTTTTATTTACGTCTTTGCCGGTTCACGCGGCACGGTGTCTTTAAACGATGGCCGCTCCGACAATTTGTCGAAATGCTTGGCGAGATTCGGATAATCATCGCGCCATTTCATATCCGGGAAACGGAACTCCAGCCAACCAAGCGCGCAACCCACGGCGATATCCGCCAAGGTGTAATGGTTGCCGGCGCAAAATTGCGTCTCACCTAAACCGGTCGACATCGCCTTCAATCCATTTTCCACCTTGGCCAACTGGCGCTCGATCCATGCCGGACTCTGTTGGGCTTGAGGACGCAAGGTTTTCTCCAGACGCACCAGGATCGCAGCATCCAGCACGCCATCCGCCAATGCTTCCCAGCACTTGACTTCGGCGCGCTCGCGACCATTGACGGGGATGAGTTTGCCGACCGGCGTGAGCGTGTCGAGATATTCGACGATGACGCGCGAATCGAACATCGCGCCGCCGTCTTCCATGATCAGACAGGGCACTTTGCCCAGAGGATTGGAATTGAGGATTTGCGACTCCGCGTCCCACACATTATCCAGGGCGAAGTCGTATTCAATCTTTTTTTCCGCCATCACGACGCGTGTTTTTCGCACGTAAGGGCTGGTAAGCGAACCGATCAGTTTCATAAAAATGAAGGATTTGATGTCGATACGATTATAACATCCGCCCCTCTCGATCAAATCGCGATGATGCGCGTGCGCGACGCCGCTTGACAAGATTTGACAAGCACACGAATGGTAAAATGCGTTTGTTATCGCCGATGCATTTTTTCGGTGCGGATTTCACTCCTTTCCCGTTTTTCATCATGACACTTTCCGCTCTCACCGCCCTTTCGCCGCTCGACGGCCGTTACGCCACCAAGACCGACAAACTGCGTCCTATTCTGTCGGAAGCAGGATTCATGCATCACCGCGTCAAAGTTGAAGTGGCGTGGCTGTTGGCGCTATCGGAAGCCGGCTTCGCAGAAATCAAGCCTTTCTCGATGCATGCGAGCGCGCTCTTGAATAAGCTTGCCTCGGACTTCAATGAAAAAGATGCCAAGCGTATCAAGGAAATTGAAGCGGTCACCAATCACGACGTTAAGGCGGTTGAGTACTGGCTGAAGGAACAAGTGAAAGACGTGCCGGAATTGGTGGCGGCTTCCGAGTTCATCCACTTCGCCTGCACCTCGGAAGATATCAACAACACTTCGCACGGCATGATGCTGAAGGCGGCGCGCGACGCGGTGATGCTGCCCGCGCTGCAAGGAGTGATCGACAAACTCGCGGCACTTGCGCATGAACATGCGGAGGTTCCGATGTTATCGCGCACGCACGGCCAACCCGCGAGCCCGACCACACTCGGCAAAGAAATCGCCAACGTCGTCGCACGTCTGCGCCGCGCCGAGCAACGTATCTCCGGCGTCAAAATTTTAGGCAAGATGAATGGCGCGGTCGGCAACTACAATGCGCATCTGTCCGCTTACCCGACCTTCAATTGGGAAGCATTTTCCAAAAATGTGATCGAGCAGCGGCTCGGATTAAGCTTCAATCCCTACACCATTCAAATCGAACCGCATGACTACATGGCGGAATTGTTCGATGCGATCGCGCGCACCAATACCATCCTCTTGGATTTGAATCGTGACATCTGGGGTTATATTTCGCTCGGCTATTTCAAACAACGCACCAAGGCAGGGGAAATCGGCTCCTCCACCATGCCGCATAAAGTCAATCCGATCGACTTTGAAAACTCGGAAGGCAATCTGGGGCTGGCCAACGCGATGTTGAAACACATGTCCGAAAAGCTGCCGGTCTCACGCTGGCAGCGCGACTTGACCGACTCCACGGTCTTACGCAACATCGGCGTCAGCTTCGGCTATACCTTGCTTGCTTACGACAGCTGCTTGCGCGGATTGAATAAACTCGAAGTGAATCCCGATCGCTTGTCGGAAGACTTGCACTCGACCTGGGAAGTTCTCGCCGAACCCGTGCAAACCGTGATGCGCCGCTACGGCGTGGAAAATCCGTACGAGCAATTGAAAGAGCTCACGCGCGGCAAAGGCATTTCGCGCGGCGCGCTCCATCAATTCATTCACGGCTTGGCGATTCCGCAAGAAGCAAAAGACCAGCTGCTCGCCATGACGCCGGACAACTACATCGGCATGGCGGCGGAATTGGCCAAGAAAATTTAATCAAATTTCATAGTGCTCTACATAAATGTCCGATATCACGATCCTCTCTTTATTTTTTGCCGGCATCTTGGCTGGTATATGTAACGCGGTCGCGGGAGGAGGAACTTTTTTTACTTTTCCCGCAATGCTAGCCGCTGGCATTCCTCCTGTCGTAGCAAATGCCTCTAATGCTATTGCCGTATGGCCTGGGCATGCGATGGCTGTTATCGGCTATCGCAAAGATTATGCTAATTATCCGTTTTCACTACGAGGCTCATTCATTTCCGCATTATGTGGTGCAATCTTGGGCGCTTACCTGATGTTAAAGGTTGATAATGCGACCTTTTCAAAGTTGGTCCCCATGCTCGTCCTGTTTGCCACGCTTATCTTCTTATTTGGTCCGAGGATTCATCTTTTTCTTTCCAAGAATTCTCAAATTAGCAATCAGACAGACTCCATTAAATTGAGAGGAATTGAATTTCTTGTGTCAGTTTATGGAGGATTTTTTGGGGCGGGACTAGGAATTATGCTTATGGCTGGTCTTTTAATTGCGGGCGTTCACGAGATCCAAACAAATAATGCGATTAAGAACCTGCTTGCCACAATCATCACAACGGTGTCTGTGGTCATCTTTGCAGTATCAGATTTAGTTTCCTGGCCGCATACCATTGCAGCATTTGCCGGAGCTGTCATTGGCGGAATACTCGGAACCAAATTTGCCCGGCGCCTCCCTCAGACTTGGTTGCGGCGCATCGTTATTTCAGTGGGGCTTATTCTTTTTTTCTACTATGCGGGGAAAATTTACTTATGACAAAAATTCTCCGTCTAAACAATACCGCATTCAATTGCAATACCATCTAACCAAATGCAGCTTTAAGAATTTTTAACTAAGGAAAGTTGAGTCAAGTCTATTCTGGCCAGGTAATAGCAGAGTAGGAATGAAATGACATACAGGCTAAGAAGAATATAAAAAAAGTTGATGTAGCCATAGTGATAAATTGCGCTACCAAGAATAATTGGAGTACCACGATAACCCAGCTCATACAGCATGGTAAGGCGCCCAGACATCTTTCCCCTTTGAGTGGGTGGGGTATTGGAAAGCACTGCGGCATTTACAGCAGGATAGAGAAGGCCATATGACATGCCAAAAACAATCGCGGTTGCAGCAACAGCATATTTCGTCACAGCTAAAGTAAATAATAATATTGTTACCATGAGGATGAAGTGACTTATTACAACAATAAACTGCTTATATTTCCCGTCCACAAATTTTCCAAGAAACAATCGCGCAATGGCGATGGTAATTAGCATAGTAGATAGCAGGTAAGGGACTGGAATCTTTTGTTCTACAATTTGTGAGTGCCATAAGTATTCCAGGTACACCGGTCCGAACTGAAGAATGGCGCCGAAAACTGTGCCGAGAGCAGCGATCATTATTAGATTGCCACGCACAGTATTGCTAATGACGAAGTTTTGTTGAGAGCAGCTTTGGGCACTTGCATTAGGAGCGCCGCTAGATTGAAGTGCTTTCAGTGGGATTGTGGCGATGATTGCGAGTAAAGTAATAACACCAGCATAAACAAAGAAGCGGTCATAACCAAAATGGCTAATCAAATTGCTCGCCAATATCGTGCCAATTGTGTTCCCGACCTGCACAGAAAAAGAAAAATAGCCGATGCTTTGGGCTTTATTTTTGTCTGGGACCATTTGTGCAGCGTATGCAAATAATGGTGTAAAGACAAATACATGGCCCGTAATTTGAAGGCCACGCAATAAATAAAGCACATATGAAACGCCATCGCATAACTGCATTGCGAGTGTAGAAATACTATACGTCAGCAAACCGCCGATAATTAAGCGGCGAGGAGAAACGCGTGTAGATAATTGGCCACTAGTCGTGGAGAGCAGGACTACTGGGAGAAGGGCAACGCCTAAAAGCCAACCGGCTTGCTGTTCATTTCCTCCTTTAGCAAGGACATAGTGAGGCAGAAAAAACATGAATGAAACAGAGCAGAAATACACTGCTGCAATGATTAATAATGCAAGGTAAGTAGCCTTACCTTTACCATCTAATGCTTTCCACATTTTTCCCTCGAAATTGATTGCAGTCTAAATACATCGCCTTGAATGCACTTTAAGAATTTATTTTATGCAGCTGCTTTCCACGTATTTCTATCGTAGGAAGAAATTGCTGTATCTCTAACTAATTCTTTAAGCAAAGCTACAGTTTCTTCTGGATTTTCAAGAGGGAATGTATGCCCGCTACAGATGTAGTGCAGCGATGCGCCGATCTGCTCGGCATATTCTCGAGAATAAAATATTGGAACTAGATTGTCATGTGTTCCGCTAACAAGCACAACAGGACAGCGATAGTCAGATACATCGGTCTGATTAAATTCATGCGTCAATGGCAGACATATCAGCGCAGCCAAGCTTTCGATATTTTTCCCGAAGTAATCACGGTAACGCATAATCATAAAATTCAGCGCCTGAGGATTTTTTTCGAAATAGACTGGCGAGTACACGTTAAAGCAAAGTACTTTGACGAATGCATCAATGCCACTCTCTCGCAGCGTTGACATCAAGGTCTTTACATACTGACGCTTAAAATTTTTTAGTGAGGGAGGAGAAATCCCTCCAAGAATCATTTTCTTGAATGGCACTTGGCGTTCAACGTGAAGGCAACGGATAATTTCCGCACCCATCGAAAGTCCAAAGGTAGTAACTTCAGATGGATTAATCTTGATGGTTTCAAGAAACTGCTCTGCGAAATCGCATAGCGAAGAAAATGTGTTATAGGCAGGGTCCTTAAATGTTTTCCCTTGATTCGGGAAATCAAAGCAAATTACCTTACAAGACTTTTCGAGATCCCTGATCAATGGCTCCCAAGACGGGATAGACTGATAAGATCCATTGATTAACAAAAGTGGAGCCCCTTCGCCCCGAATTGAATAATTAATTTCTTCTATCGAGAAAGAATTTTGTCTCATCATCGGAATTAAAAGTAAATAAAAATTATTTTGAGAAATACTGAGATTTAAAACGATCTATGACTTCGCTGATCGGTTTTATATCTTTAATCGAATTACAGGATGTGCCGCAGTACATCACCATTTCATCGATCTTCCCCTCGGTTTGTCTGGTGGGCACCACTGAGCTATGCCGAGGAATGGGGTAGATATTCCCGTTGACGTTTATTCGAGCAATGAATTGGCTGAGCAATTTGTTTTCTGCTTCAGTCACATCGTTTTTTAATACCCTATGCCTTCTTCCTGGCCAACCATGTTCAAACAGGTTCGTGATAACAGTGTCTTGCGAATTAGCTGTAATGATCCGTTCTTTATAATATGCATGCGCATTTGATTCGATCGTTGCTACGAACAATGAGCCGCATAAGCATCCATCAGCTCCCAGTTTCATGGCTGTTCGCAGGTCCTCACCTGTAGCAATTCCTCCTGAGACGGCTAGTGGCACCGTGTTTAATCGGGCGCGTACTTCCTGAAGCAACTCTAATGTCGTTTGGGAACCAAGATGATGTCCGCCTGCTTCGTGGCCTTGGAGAATCAGCATATCGGCACCTCGCTGAACAGCCTCAATTGCATCTTCAATGGTTCCGACTTGAACCACCGAAGTGCGATTGGCTTGTTTTATACAATCGAGAATTGTTCGGGAGGGAAGACCGAAAAAAGTAAAAAAAATGTCTTTCTTTTTAAATTGAGTGACAGCGTTGACTTGGGCTTCCAAGTATGATTCTTTGACAATTTCAGGAATGAGATTCACGCCGAACGTGCGATGGGTGATCTTCTCTGTAGAGGCGAGTGTTTGTTCGATCTCTTGAGGAGGCTGCTTATATAAAGCGACTATTCCTCCACAACCGGAATTTGCAACGGAAGCAGCTAGTTGCGGTAAGGCGATCCCTCCCATTCCTGCCTGAAGAAGCGGAAAGTCGATTCCGAGCAATTTGCAGATCGAATTCTCTGCAAATGTGGTACCAACTTCCCTGCTCAATAGAGTTGCATTCATCATTTAAACAGTGGCTTCTGAAAAAAACTCTTGCTCAATTGAGCGCAGGGTCCTGAATGCGTCGAGAGAAACGGTTGACATATCAATCTCCCTACCTGATAACTCCTCCAAATACACAATGAATGTCATGAATTGAAGAGAGTCCAGAATTTTGTATTCCAGAAGATCGATGTCCATCGTGATTTCGCTTTGAACTTTGCTTTTTGCCTCCAGCCATTCAGCCGCCAAAATCGTATTTTGATTAGTGGTTGATAAATTCGCAGACATGTTTTTCATCTTCCTTTCTGATAGCGCCAATTGATTCGAAAAAGTTGAAGGTGCGTTTGATCATCTTCTTATGGCTTTCAGTGCGGCCTGGATGATTCATAACTTTTCTTCTGAAATCATGGGGAGTCGGAATGCCAGCATCTCGATATGCCGATGGACTGTAAAGTTGCTCCAGGGATGACTTCATATATGCGGCCAGATAAGTGCGAATGCCCTCCAGCTCTTGCTCATCTAGTTTTTCTTTTAGCGCACTAAAGAGAGCTTTGATAATGCCGCGGCCGAAAGCCACGTGGCGAGACTCATCAATATGGTGGTAATAGTTAATGTCTTTAATTAATGGATGAACTTCCGTATTCCCGCCGACTTTTGAGTTGTAATAGTCAACGATCTCTTCGAAGATTACTACCCGGGAGAAGACAATAAAATCTTCGATGTCTTGATCCTCTTTACCGAGTCCAGGAATAGCTTTACTCGGATAAATTCTTCCATAGCGGTTGCAGAATTCAGCAAAGAACCACATATGTTCGTTTTCTTCGCCAATGAAATGGTGAAGAAACTGCGAAATGGACTTGTATCGTGGATGGTGAATACGGTTCACCATCTCATTAATTAGCTCCTTAATTCCATGTACGTTCAGACTATAGAAATTAATGCTTTCCCATTTGCTTAAGTTAATTAGTTGTTCTTTACTTAGCTCGTCGATGTATGGGGTTCCATAGACTGACAACAGGTCTGCATCTACCCACAATTTTCCGGTGTCGACAGAATCCGTCCAGTTAAATTTGGTATACGGATTGTAATAACCGGCCAAAGATTTTTCCGAAATTTTTTTCGACAGACCGATCACATCTTGCGATTCAAATACAGGACTCATGATATTTCCCTGAAGTTTCAAAAAATAAGCAATATTTTTCCTTCCGAGGCTCTCAATTACCTTGGAATTGGAATGGTTCGAAATTTATGCGGCTGCTGTTGACGGTTCGGCTTTAGGATTCGAATGCTTATCCATTAAGACCCGCATTTCCTTCAACTTCTTATAATCCGTCTTTCCATTGGAATTTAATGGAATGGTTTCCAATGCGTGGATTTCACCTGGCACCATGTATTCAGGCAGGTGTTCGCGACAATAACTGAGGATTTTTTCTTTATTTGTTTTAAAGCCACATCCATATGCGATGACTCCTCTTACTTGCCCATCGGGGTCAACTGGCCAAGGAATGACTGCAATGAGATCCGTACCGCTGGCTCTCCGGATTTGGAATTCAATTTCTTGTATTTCGACTCGATATCCACGAATCTTAATCTGGTTATCGATTCTTCCTAAATACATCAAGCAACCGCTTTTGTCTTGCTTTACTAAGTCGCCTGTTTTATACCAGCGCGTTGTAACGCTGGAATGTTCGTCAGCCAATTCAACGAATTTTTCTGCAGTGATTTCTGTGTTGTTCCAATATCCGCAAGCGAGTTGAGTTCCGGCCAATAGAAGTTCGCCCGCTTCTCCTTTCGCCACAAATTTCATTTGTTCATTTGCGATGGCCACTTTTTGATTCGGCAATGGCGTCCCTATAGGAACCGTTGGCAAGTTATTTGCATTTTCATCTGACTTATACTGATAGACGGTAAATGCAATCGTTGCCTCTGTTGGCCCGTATAAGTTTTCAACCGTTGAATTCGGTGCTGATTTTTGCCAGTCTGCAGCAAGCGTCGTAGGAAGCGCCTCTCCGCAAAACAGACTCCACTTCAGGGACGGAAACGCACTGGGCTTTAATCTACCGAATTGCTTGAGAAATGCGGCTGCCGAGGGTACGGAGAACCAAAATGTAATTTCATGCTCACGAATAAATCTATCTGGAATGAGCAGATGATTTGATGGCACTGAATACAAGCATGCGCCTGCGGTCCAGCACAAAAACATATCATGAACCGATAAATCAAACGTCAGATCAAACAATTGCGTGAATCGGTCAACCGGCTTTGGCAAATATCGGTCGTAAACGCTTTGGATATATGCCACAGCATTTTCATGTGAGATCGCAACGCCTTTAGGTAGGCCTGTCGTTCCCGAAGTGAACAAAATATATGCGTTCTGTGAATTGAATTGACGGGCCACCTCAGCGATATTTGACTGCTTATCTTCATGCAATAAAAGAAAGCGGTGCGTCTTTAGCTCCTTTGTCCATGCAGGAAGCATTTCCAAGTCAGGAAAAATGATAGTTAGAGGCCTCTGAATGCTGGAAACCATTGAAGCAGCTTTCTCCGCATTTTTGCCATCCACGATCAGTGCAGAAGCTAGAGATAGATCCACCACGCGGATGTTTCTTTCGTCAGGGAACTGGGGATTCAAAGGCACGTAAGCCATCCCTACTATGCCAGCGCCTAAAACAGCAGCGTATGCGGTGTAGGACCGCCAGGCGTAAATTGCGCATTGCGGCGGCGCATCTGAGTTCAGGTTTTCTGCTAGGCAATTTGCGATTTCAGAGGCATATCGATTTAGTTCGGCGTATGTGTAATGTGCACCATCGACATACAAGGCATGATTTGCTGGATGGTTTGCCGCGCTAAGTTGAAAATTATTTATTAGAGTTTTCATTAATTCGGTTTTACTTTATACAACACACGAACGATGGGACCTTTGAAATTTCCCTGATGCACATATTCATATTAGAAATATTCTCGAAAAGATTTTTTCTTCTCTATTGATAGATTTTTTGCAGCTCATCTTAATCTTTCTCTGAAGCATTGCTTTCATTAAATTTTGGCATATTATGATAATTATTAAATATACAACTTAAAATTTTAACTTATTTATACCAACTCTTCAAATATTTTTCTTGTCTACTTCACAATCTCTAGTGTTTTTTAATATAAGTCATTAATTTATATATAAATAATTTTTGATCATATTACCCTTCACCTCGCAGCGAGATTAAAAAACGAGCGATAGTTTTTAACCAATACTAGACTTACCGTTTTGATATTTATCAAACTTGAAGCAGATATTAATAACTTACAAGTTTTTAATATTCAAAAAACAAATGATATTGAAATTCTTTATGATTATTTAATCTATTATTTTCACATTGTCGATATACACAATGTGAATTATTCAACGAAGATATACAATAAATTTATTTCATGTTTTGAAAGCCAGTCATGAAAGTCTCATACTTTCTGAGGCGTCGCCTTCAAAGTTCGAGCCGACTACAAAGACATTTACCTTAGTGCCAACAGTGAGGCTTGTTTATCAACGTGCCCACGGCAGTACCCCCGCATAAAGGCAAGCGGACTTCACGTTTGCCTTTTTTCTGGTATATTTAGTTCTAATACGAACTGATTTCCAAAATGCAATGGAAAAATACAGTAAGACCGCAATTTTTTTGCACTGGCTGATCGCGCTTTTGATCGTTGCCGCCTTCACGCTCGGCTGGACCATGACCAGCATTCCCGGCATTACACCGACCAAGCTGAAATATTTCTCGTGGCACAAATGGATAGGCGTCACCGTGCTCGGCCTGGCGGCAGCGCGCTTGATTTGGCGCTTGATGCATCGTCCGCCGGCCTATCCCGACTCGATGCCGCCCTGGCAGAAAACGGCCGCCGGCGTGCTGCACGGTGTGCTGTACGTGCTGATGTTCGTCGTTCCGCTGTCCGGCTATTTCTATAGCCTGGCGGCCGGCGTGCCAGTGGTCTACCTTGGCGTCATCCCCTTGCCGGTGTTGATCGATCCGAACCCCACATTAAAACCCGTGCTCAAGGAAGTACATGAGCTATTGACCAATGGTCTGCTGGTCGTCGTCGGCGCGCATGTCGCCGCCGCCTTGAAGCATCACTTCATCGATCGCGACGGCGTGTTGAAACGCATGCTGCCTTGACTCTTAAGGAAACCTCCATGTCCCTATTCATTCGTAAAAACCTCGTTGCCGCCATCGCGCTTGCAGCGTCCGGCCTTGCCCTTGCCGCTGCATTAAAAGTCGATCCTGCCAAGAGCAATGTCTCGGCGGTCTTTAAACAAATGAACGTGCCGATCGAAGGCAAGTTCAAAAAATTCCATGCGCAAATCGATTACGACAGCGCCAAGCCGGAAGCGTCCAAAGCGAATGTCGATATCGATATCGCCAGCTTCGATTTGGGCAGCGCCGAATTCAATAGCGAAGTCACAAAGAAAGAATGGTTCAACGCCCCGCAATTTCCCAAAGCGAGCTTTGCTTCCACGGGCATCAAGCCGGCAGTCGGCGGCAAGCTGGATGTAACGGGCAAGTTGAGCATCAAGGGAAAAACCGCCGATGTCACCTTTCCCATGATCGTGAAAAAAGAAGGCAATGCACAAGTATTCGAAGGATCGCTGCCGATCAAGCGCTTAGCTTTCAACATCGGTGAAGGCGAATGGAAAGACACCAGCATGGTGGCCGATGAAGTCCTGATCAAGTTCCGCGTCGTCACGACGCAATAGGGGCCGTGCAGGGATAAGGTGTGCAATTTGGCGGCTGTAGCCGGATGCGATGCAAGGCGTGCGACGCGCCGCAGTGCGAGCACTGCAAGCGGTGCACAACGCAGCAGCGTGCCGGTTACGGCCAGCAAAATTGTGCAACTTATTCCTGCGCGACCCCTTACCTAAGTAGTTCTCCATAATTATTGAAGGAATCAAACATGCAACTCAAATCCCTTTTTGCCGCAATTTTGGCTGTTACATCGGTCTCGGCTTTTGCCGACACCTACAATATCGATCCGAATCACACGTATCCGAGTTTTGAAGCCGATCATATGGGTATTTCCGTCTGGCGCGGCAAGTTCACCAAAACCAGTGGTGCCGTCACGCTGGATCGTGCCGCCAAAACCGGCAGCGTCGACATCACCATCGATGCCAACTCGATTGATTTCGGTCATGAGAAAATGACTGCCCACGCCAAAGGCAAGGATTTCTTCAATACCGAGAAATTTCCGACTGCAAGCTATCGCGCCAAGTCCATCAAATTCAACGGCGACACGCCTGCGGTGGTCGAAGGCGAACTCACTTTGCTGGGCGTCACCAAACCGGTGAATCTGACCATCAACAAATTCAAGTGCATCGACCATCCTATGTACAAGCGCGAAGTGTGCGGGGCCGATGCCAGCGGCGAATTCAAGCGCACCGATTTCGGCATGGGCTATGGCGTTCCGAAATTCGCAGCGCCGGAAATCAAACTCAATATCCAGATCGAAGCGATCAAGGCTGATTAAGGAGTAAGCCGGCATTGCCGGCTTTTTTATGGCTGAACGATTCTTTCGCAGCATCCGCTTGCTTGCGCAGTGCTATCAGGCATTCGAGCAATTGTCGGCGGCGCATATCCGCAGCTTGGATTTGACGCCGTCGCAGTTCGACATCATCGCCACGCTCGGCAATACCGAAGGCATGACCTTCAAGGATCTAGGAGAAAAAACCCTGATCACCAAGGGCACCTTGACCGGGGTGATCGATCGCCTGGAAGTCAAAGGCTTGGTCAAACGGGTGAACCAGTCGGATGACCGCCGCTGCACGCAGGTGCAATTGACTAAGCAGGGGCAGCTTGAATTCGAGCGCATCTTTAAACCGCATGTAGAACATTGCAGGCAAGCGTTTCGCAATTATGGCGAAACGGATTTCGTGCGCTTGGAGCGCGAGCTTGGGCGATTAAAGAATGAACTGGATGCCGCGATGGTGAACAACAAAGAGTAAGGGTCACAGAAAACAAAAAAGCCGGCAATGCCGGCTTTTTTGTTGGACGCGCGTCTTATACTACAGCGCCATCGGTTTCATCTTTTTCCTTCACCGGCTTGAGCAAGTCTTCGCGCGTGACGCCCAACCACATGGCTACTGCGGCAGCAACGAATACCGACGAATAAATGCCGAACAAAATGCCGATGGTCAGGGCCACCGCAAAGTAATGGATGGTCGGACCGCCGAACAAGAGCATAGACAACACCATCATTTGCGTTGAGCCGTGCGTGATAATAGTTCGGGAAATCGTGCTCGTGATCGCATGGTTCATCACGTCCGGCGTAGCCATCTTGCCGAAACGGCGATCGCGGAAAGTCTCGCGCACCCGGTCGAACACGACCACCGATTCATTCACCGAGTAGCCCAACACAGCGAGCACTGCGGCCAGCACGGTCAGAGAAAACTCCCATTGGAAGAAAGCGAAGAAGCCAAGAATAATCACCACGTCATGCAGGTTTGCAATGATGGCCGAGACGGCAAACTTCCATTCGAAGCGGATCGCCAGGTAAATCATGATGCCGATGACGACGAAGGCCAGCGCCATCAAGCCGTCGTGCGCCAATTCTTCACCAATTTGCGGCCCGACAAATTCGACGCGCTGCAAGCTGACGCCGCTTTCCTGCGCCTTCAAAGCCGCAAATACCTTCTCGCTCAATTGCGATGAGTTGACGCCTTTTTGAGTTGGCAGCCGAACGATGACATCATGTGCTGTGCCGAAGCTTTGCACTTGAGGGTCGGCGTAGCCGATCTGCTCGATTTTCTTGCGAATCGCTTCAAGATTGGCCGGCTTGTCGTACTTAACTTCCATGACCGTGCCGCCGGTGAACTCGATCGACAGATGCAAACCCTTATAGGCCAGAAAAAATACGGCAGCCACAAAAGTCAGCGCCGAAATAGCGTTGAACACCAACGCATGGCGCATGAAGGGAATGTCTTTTTTGATGCGGAAAAATTCCATGCTGATTATCCAATTTGTTGGAGACAGAGTAATTCGTCGCGCTGCGGCGCCTCATCAACTCTTTCCCCAATTATTTTAAGTAGTCGGCTTCCAAACGGTGCCGATCGATACGCTTTCCAATTTTTTCTTGCGGCCATACCAGAGATTGACAATGCCACGAGAGACGAACACCGACGAGAAAATCGAGGTGACGATACCCAGGCAGTGCACCACCGCAAAACCGCGAATCGGGCCGGAGCCGAAGACCAGCAGCGCGATACCCGCAATCAAGGTCGTCACGTTGGAGTCGAGAATGGTCGCCCATGCACGTTCAAAACCTGCAGCAATTGCGGCATGCGGTGAATTTCCCGCGCGAAGTTCTTCGCGTATACGTTCGTTGATCAGCACGTTGGCGTCGATTGCCATACCAAGCGTGAACGCGATCGCGGCCATGCCAGGCAAAGTAAGTGTCGCCTGCATGGAAGACAAAATGGCAATCAATAGCAAGAGGTTCACGGCCAGCGCAAACACGCTGAAAAAACCAAATAACATGTAGTAAATCACCATGAACGCAGCAATCAAGGCAAAACCATACATGACGGAATCGAAACCCTTCTTGATGTTTTCCGCGCCGAGCTGCGGGCCGATCGTGCGTTCTTCAATGATTTCCATCGGCGCCGCCAAGGAGCCTGCGCGCAGCAGCAGGGCCAAATCATTGGCGCGCTCTGCGGTGCCCATGCCGGTAATCTGGAAGCGCGAACCGAGCTCGTCACGGATGGTGGCTACCGTCAAGACTTCGCCTTTGCCCTTTTCAAACAACACGATCGCCATGTTTTTGCCGATCTTGTTCTTCGTGGCTTCACGCATCTTGCGTCCGCCATCGCCGCTCAAGTCGATGGAAACTGCCGGTTGTTGATTCTGGTCGAAGCTGGCGGCCGCACTGGAAATATAGTCGCCCGTAATGACAGGCTCTTTGTACAACACCACGGGAGCACCGCGCCCCACCTTGAACAACTCGGAGCCAAAGGGCACATCGGATGTCAACTCGGTGCCGGGCGTGACAGCCTCATCCACCATGCGCACTTCCAGCGTCGCAGTACGGCCGATGATGTCTTTGGCGCGCGATACGTCTTGCACGCCGGGCAATTCGACCACGATGCGGTCTGCGCCCTGCTGCTGAATCACCGGTTCGGCCACACCCAGTTCATTGACGCGCTTGCTGAGCGTCGTGATGTTTTGTTTGACGCCGTCGTCGAGCGTCGTTTTCAAGGCTTCCGGTTTCAATGTGACCACCAGCTTCATATCACCGGTATCGGTCAGGAGGACGTCCGATAATTGGTCAGCCAGCACATTCTTGGCCGTGGCACGGGTTTCCGGCTCGCGGAAATTAATTTCGATCTTGTCACCGGTACGCGCAATGCCTGCATGACGCACATTCTTTTCACGCAACATCGTGCGCACGCTCGACTGCAAGCCTTGCATGCGCTTGTTCATGACACCGCGGCTGTCTACTTGCATCAGGAAGTGCACGCCGCCGCGCAAGTCCAAGCCCAAATACATGGGGAAGGCGTGCAAAGTTTGCAGCCACTTAGGCGTATTCGGCAAAAGGTTGAATGAGACGATATAGCTGGGATCATTAGAATCGGGATTCAATTCTTTTTCCAGCAAAGCCTTGGCCTTGAACTGCGTATCCGTATCGGGGAAACGTGCACGCACCGTGCCTTGCGTGCCCAATTGCTCGAACAAGATGGCTTCGGCTTTCATATTGCCTTTTTTCAAAGCCTCTTCAACCGGCCCCATGGTCTCGTGCGTGACCTTCAAGGTCGCCTTCCCGCTGCTGATTTGCACCGCAGGCGATTCGCCGAAAAAATTCGGCAAGGTATAAATCACGCCGAACAACAGCGCGGCCACGATGATGATGTATTTCCAGAGCGGATAGCGATTCATGACTATTTACAGGCTTTTGATGGTGCCCTTGGGGAGCAAAGTATTGATAGCGCTTTTCTGAACAACGATTTCAGTGGCGTCAGCAACTTCCAAGGTGACATAAACATCGCTCACTTTGGTGATCTTGCCCAGCACACCGCCCGCTGCAATGACTTCATCGCCTTTACCAAGCGCATCCATCATGGCTTTTTGTTCTTTCTGACGCTTCATCTGGGGACGAATCATCAAGAAGTACATCACCACGAACATCAGGATGATCGGCCATAGGGTAAGCAAGCTGTTTTCCGGTGCTGCGCCGGCCGCCGTTTGGGCAAAAGCGTTGGATATGAACACGTGACGCTCCAATGAGTGAGTTTGAACAACCCGGCATTTTAGCACCGGATAGCATTGTTTCTTATAGGCTTATGAGGTACCGCGAGCGCGGTCCGTTTGAAAACGAACAACAAAGGCGGCAAACCGGCCGGCTTCTATGGCGGATCGCATTTCCGCCATTAACTGCAGGTAATAGTGCAAGTTATGAATGGTATTCAGGCGCGCGCCCAAAATTTCGTTGGCGCGATGCAAATGATGCAGGTAGGCACGCGAAAAGTTGCGGCAGGCATAACAATCGCAAGACTCATCCAAAGGCTGTTGATCGTCCTTGTAACGCGCATTCTTGATCTTGATATCGCCGAAGCGGGTAAATAACCAGCCATTGCGCGCATTACGGGTTGGCATCACGCAGTCGAACATGTCGATGCCGTTGGCCACACCGGCGACCAGGTCTTCCGGCGTACCGACGCCCATCAGGTAATGGGGCTTGTTTGCCGGCAGGCGCGGGCCGACGTGCGCCAGAATGCGCATCATGTCTTCTTTTGGCTCGCCCACCGACAAACCGCCGATGGCGATGCCGTGAAAACCGATTTCTTCCAGTCCCGCCAAAGATTCGTCGCGCAATTTTTCAAACATGCCGCCCTGGACGATGCCGAACAAGGCATTCGGGTTGTCGCCGGCGTTGAATTCATCCAATGACCGCTTGGCCCAGCGCAGCGACATACGCATGGAGTCGGCTGCTTCTTTTTCCGTCGCCGGACGCCCATCGATTTCATACGGCGTGCATTCGTCGAATTGCATGACGATGTCGGAATTGAGCGTCTTTTGAATTTGCATCGAGATTTCGGGCGACAAAAATAATTTATCGCCGTTGATGGGCGACGCGAACTTCACGCCTTCTTCGGAAATCTTGCGCATCTCGCCCAGCGAAAATACTTGGAAGCCGCCGGAGTCGGTCAGAATCGGTTTGTCCCATCCCATGAAACCATGCAAGCCGCCGAATTTCTCCATCACTTCCAATCCGGGGCGCAGCCACAGATGAAAGGTATTGCCGAGAATGATTTGCGCGCCGACTTCCTGTAATTCGAGCGGCGACATCGCCTTGACCGAGCCGTAGGTGCCAACCGGCATGAAGATCGGCGTTTCGACCACGCCGTGATTGAGCGTGAGCCGTCCGCGGCGGGCATGGCCGTCGGTTTTCAAGAGTTCATATTTAAGCATCGGCATTCCGGGTCAAAAACATGGCATCGCCATAACTGAAAAAGCGATACCGCTGCGCGATCGCATATTTGTACGCGGCGCGCACCTCATCGTAGCCGGCAAAGGCCGAGATCAGCATCAGCAAGGTCGATTTCGGCAAATGGAAATTTGTGATCATGCGCGTGACGGTTTTGAATTGATAACCCGGCCTGATGAACAGCCGCGTATCGGCGCTGCTGGCGGCAAGCGTCCCGCTTTGCGAAGCGGATTCAAGCGCACGCAAGCTGGTGGTCCCCACCGCCACGACATTGCGGCCGGCGGTTTGCGCCTGTTTGATCGCATCGACCGTCTCTTGCGGAATGGTGTACCACTCGCTGTGCATCTGATGTTCAGCGAGATTCTCTGTTCGCACTGGCTGGAAAGTGCCGGCACCGACGTGCAGGGTCACATAAGCCAGTTGCACGCCCTTTGCCTTCAGCGTATCTAACAGCGCCTGATCGAAATGCAATCCGGCAGTGGGCGCCGCTACCGCGCCGGGCTTATTTGCATAGACGGTTTGATAGCGTTGTTCATCAACCGCGCCGGCGGCATGCTCGATGTAAGGCGGCAGCGGAAGACGGCCGTAGGCTTCGATCAAGGCGATGACTTCATCGGGGAAATGCAGCGTGAAGAATTCGCCGGCGCGCTCGCCGACGATCACATCGAAGGCGTCCGCCAAGCGGATATGCATGCCGGCGGGCGGCGTCTTGGAGGCGCGTATCTGCGCCAAGGCCGTACGATCGTCCAGCACGCGCTCGATCAATACCTCGACCTTGCCGCCGGTTTGCTTGACGCCGAAAAAACGCGCCTTCAACACGCGCGTGTCGTTAAAGACCAGCACATCGCCCGGCGAGAGCAAATCGACGATTTCCATGAATTGGCGATCAAGCAATCGCATGCCGTCGACATACAGCAAACGCGACGCGCTGCGCTCGGGCAGCGGCGTTTGCGCGATCAATTCCGGCGGCAGATGAAAGTCGTAATCGGAGAGGTAATACATAGCTAAAACAACATTCGCAACACATCACAAGAGTGCGGCGCATGCCCTACAATGGAAGGCTGACATTGTACGCCTTGCCGCCCATTTCATGCCCGCACCCAAGCGAAAAACCGCCGCCACCGCCAAGCCGGCCGCACCGCGCGCCAGCAAGGCAGCGGACAAACTTGCCAAACTTGGGCTGCGTTCGGCAATGGACCTGGTGCTGCACCTGCCCTTGCGCTACGAGGATGAAACCCAGGTGCAGCCGACCGCCGAAGCCGGTTTCATGAACGGCACAGCGGTCCAGGTCGAAGGTGTGGTCGCCTCCTGCGAAATTCAATACCGTCCGCGCCGGCAGCTGATCGTGACGATCGCCGACGATTCCGGCCGGCTGACCATGCGTTTCCTGAATTTTTACGGCAGCCAAACCAAGCAGCTGGCTGAAGGCACGCGCGTGCGTGCGCGCGGCGAAGTCCGACATGGATTCTTCGGGTCGGAGATGGTGCATCCAGCGTACAAGATCGTGCAAGAGGACACTCCCCTGCCCGATGCGCTGACGCCCGTCTACCCTGCCGGTGAAGGCTTATCGCAAGCTTATCTGCGTAAGGCAATTACCAATGCAATGAGCAAGGTGAATTGGAGCGATACACTACCCGAATCCTTGCGCGCCACCCTCAATCTCACTCCATTCGAGCCGGCGGTGCGCTTGCTGCACTCTCCGCCGCCCGATGTCGATGAACATGCACTGAGCGAGCGCACCCATCCGGCATGGATACGCATGAAGTTCGACGAACTCCTTGCGCAGCAATTGTCCTTGAAGCGCGCGCAGGCAGCGCGCCGCTCGAAGGGCGCACCGGCTTTGCCGGTGACCGGCGAGTTGACCTCCGCTTTTTTAGAGACGCTACCCTTCCGTTTAACCACAGCGCAGGAACGCGTGGTTGCGGAAATCCGCGCCGACTTGCGCCAAGCTTATCCCATGCAGCGCCTGCTGCAAGGCGATGTCGGCAGCGGTAAAACCGTGGTAGCCGCGCTCGCCGCCGCCCAGGCCATCGACAGCGGTTATCAAGCCGTGCTGATGGCGCCGACCGAAATTTTGGCCGATCAGCATTTCCGCAAAATCGCTGCGTGGATGGAACCTTTAGGTGTGAATGTCGCATGGCTCACCGGCAGTTTGAAAAAACGCGAGAAGACCGATGCCAAAGGCTTGATCGAATCCGGCCACGCGCAGCTCATCATCGGCACCCACGCCTTGATCCAAGAAGAAGTCGGATTCGCACGGCCGGGCTTGGTGATCGTCGACGAACAACATCGCTTCGGGGTCGAACAGCGCCTTGCCTTACGCAATAAAGGCTTGGCCGTAGCCCCCGGCCAAACGCCCACCGTGCCGCATCAATTGATGATGTCCGCCACGCCGATTCCACGCACGCTGGCGATGACGTTTTTCGCCGATCTCGAAGTATCGGTCATCGACGAATTGCCGCCCGGCCGCACGCCGGTGGTCACCAAATTAATCGATCAAAACCGGCGCGAGGAAGTGATTACGCGCGTGCACGCGGCCGCGCTTGAACGCCGCCAAGTGTACTGGGTTTGCCCATTGATCGAAGAATCGGAAGCGCTGCAACTGCAAACCGCCACCGACACGCACGCTGCACTCGTGCAGGCGCTACCTGATCTCAGCGTCGGCTTAGTGCATGGCCGCATGAAGCCTGCCGAAAAGCAGCAGGTGATGGAAGAGTTCACCCGCGGCGAGACCGACGTCTTGGTTGCCACTACCGTCATTGAAGTGGGCGTCGATGTGCCCAACGCATCGCTGATGGTGATCGAACACGCGGAACGCTTCGGCCTTTCGCAGCTGCATCAATTGCGCGGCAGGGTCGGGCGCGGTGCAGCGGCCAGCGTCTGCCTCCTGCTGTATCAAAGTCCGCTCGGACCGGTTGCCAAGGAACGCTTGAAAACCATGCGCGAAACCAACGACGGCTTTGAAATTGCGCGGCGCGACTTGGAAATCCGCGGCCCCGGCGAGTTTCTCGGCGCACGCCAATCCGGCCAAGCCATGCTGCGCTTTGCCGATTTGGAACGAGATCAATGGCTGGTGGAAAATGCCCGCAATGTCGCGCAGATGCTCTTGCGCGACGATCCAGCTACAGTGGAGTTGCATCTGGCGCGCTGGCTGGGAGGAAAAGAGGACTTCCTGAAAGTGTAGAATGCGTTTGTTCGTTATTCCAAATTCGCCATGACGCTCACTGAACTGAAATACATTGTCGCCGTCGCGCGCCACAAGCATTTCGGCCACGCGGCCGAAGCATGCTTTGTCGCGCAACCGACTTTGTCGGTGGCAATCAAGAAACTCGAAGATGAACTGGGCGTGACGATATTCGAACGCGGCGGCACGGAAATTTCCATGACGCCGCTCGGCAAGCAAATCGTGGCGCAAGCCGAACGCGTACTGGAACAAACCGCGGCAATCAAGGAAATCGCCAAGCAAAACAAAGACCCGCTGGCCGGCCCTTTCCGCCTGGGCGTGATCTACACCATCGGCCCTTACCTGCTGCCGCAGCTGGTGAAAACCATGATCGATCGCGTGCCGCAAATGCCGCTGATCCTGCAGGAAAATTTCACGGTGCGCTTGATCGAACTATTGCGTCAGGGCGAACTCGACGCAGCCGTCATGGCCCTGCCCTTGCCGCCTAATGGTTTAAATATCCAAGCGCTCTACGACGAGCCTTTTGTAGTGGCTTTACCGAAAAACCATCCCTGGGCCGAGCGCACCGACTTGACCACGCAAGACTTGAAATCCGAAACGATGTTGTTGCTCGGCACCGGCCATTGCTTCCGCGATCAAGTGCTGGAAGTGTGCCCGGAAATGTCGCGCTTCTCGACTGCCGGCGACGGCATCGGCCGCACCTTCGAAGGCTCTTCGCTGGAAACCATACGCCATATGGTCGCCTCCGGCATCGGCATTACCGTGCTGCCGTCCAGTTCGGTGCCTGACATGCATGCCACAGACGGCATGTTGCGCTACGTTCCCTTCGCCGAACCCGTTCCTTCCCGCCGCGTCGTCATTGCCTGGCGCAAGAGCTTTACGCGTCAAGCCGCGCTGGAAGCTGTGCGCCAGGCAATTCTGTCGTGCACGCTACCCGGCGTAACGATGCTGCCCGAGTCTCAAATCACGGAAAGTTGATGTCCGCTTTAACCCTCAATCGGCTGCAACTATATATGCGGCTGGTCCGGCTGGATAAGCCGATCGGCATTTTGCTGTTGTTGTGGCCTACCTTGAACGCGATCTGGCTCGCCTCCGACGGCCATCCCGATTGGACCATCGTAGCGATCTTTTCGCTTGGCACCGCTTTGATGCGTTCCGCCGGTTGCGCGATCAACGATTTTGCCGATCGCGATTTCGATAAACATGTCAAACGCACTGCGGAACGCCCTATCACCAGCGGCAAGCTCGCGCCTTGGGAAGCGGTCGCTGTTGCGATGGCCCTCGCCTTGCTGGCATTCGCATTAATCCTACCCTTGAATAGTTTGACTAAGCAGTTGTCGGTTGCCGCCGTGGTCATCGCCGGCAGTTATCCCTACTTCAAGCGTTTCTTCGCGATTCCGCAAGCCTACCTCGGAATTGCTTTCGGGTTCGGTATTCCGATGGCTTATGCCGCCATTCAAAACCATGTGCCGCCGGCCGCCTGGATTTTGCTGATCGCGAATGTTTTTTGGGCGATTGCCTACGATACCGAATACGCCATGGTCGACCGCGACGATGATGTAAAAATCGGCATCAAGACTTCCGCGATCACCTTCGGCCGCTTCGATGTCGCTGCGGTCATGTTGTGTTATGCGATCAGCCTGATTCTCATTGCTTTGGTCGGATGGCAAAACGGCTTAAGCGCATGGTTTGGCGCCGGCATACTGGCCGCCGCCGCTTGTGCCGTCTATCACTATCGCCTCATTCGCGACCGCGACAGAATGCAGTGCTTCGCCGCCTTCCGTCACAACAACTGGCTGGGCGCCGCCATTTTTGCGGGAATCGCTCTCGACTTCGCGCTGCGGAAATTTTGACATAGCGCAAACGCCCGCAGGGGATGCCGCATACACTCGAATTGCACCCCATTTCGAGAGGACGACCCATGGACATCAATGCACAGACCGCGGATAAACGCGATAACCTCGTCAATGACTTGAAAGCAGTCATCAACGACGCGGAAGATTTGTTGAAAAGCACCGGCAACCAAGTAGGTGGTCAGCTTGACGATACTTACCGCTCGGCCCGCACGCGCTTCGAGACCACCTTGAAAAACGCGAAGGCCGGTTTGAGCGATCTGCAAGACTCGATGACGACGCGCACCAAGGAAATGGTCGGCACGGCGGATAGCTATGTGAAAGCCAATCCGTGGCAATCGGTAGGTATAGGCGCAGTGGCCGGCTTAGTGGTGGGCTTCCTGCTGATGCGCAAATAAAAAAGCTGATAAAAGACGTAGCGAGCGGTTCGAGATTGAGGTTGAGGAGCGCACGCGTACGTAGGGTACGCAGAGCACCGCAATCCTCAAGATCGTGCCGCGCAGTCGTTTTTCATCAGTCTTTTCCGAATTCCTCGCCTAATTCTTTGCCTCGCGCGGCGGCCGCCTTCAAGGCCTGCCGGATTGCTTGCTTGACGCCGGCTGCTTCCATGCTGGTCAGCGCTGCATAGGTGGTGCCGCCTTTGGAAGTCACGCGCTCGCGCAGCAAAGAAACCGGCTCGGTGGATTGCGCTGCCAATTGCGATGCGCCGATAAAAGTCGCAATCGCCAATTGCGTGCCTTGCTCCGCGCTCAAACCCATCTCCTGCGCCGCTTCCTGCATCGCCTCGATGAAATAAAACACGTAAGCAGGGCCGCTTCCCGATACCGCAGTAACCGGATCGATCAGCGCTTCGTCATCGAGCCAGACGGTTTGGCCCACTGCCTGCATGATGGCATCGGCCGCCTCGCGCTGCTGCGGCGACACGCCCGCCAATGCCGCCATACCGGTGATACCTTTGCCGATCAGCGCCGGCGTATTCGGCATCGTGCGCACGATCGCGGCATGTCCATTCAACCAGCGCGACAAGTCGGATGCGCGTATGCCGGCGGCGATCGACAACACCAATTGCTTGGCGATATGCGGCGCAAGCTGAGCGATCACTTCCTTCATTTGCTGCGGTTTCACCGCGAGCACGATCACATCAGCGTTGGCCACTTGCGCATCGATTATCTGGGCAGTCGTTACGCCGAATTGCTGAGCGAGCTTTTGCAGCGCATCGGCATTGATGTCGACCACGTGGATGTTCGCACCGGCGGTAAGCTTGCCAGCCAAACCGCCGATCAAAGCGGTCGCCATATTGCCGCCGCCGATGAAGCTGATTTTTAAATTTGATTGCATGAAAGTCTTCCGTTAAATGTGCAAATATTATTGCTTGCGTTTACAAAATGAAGGGATGCGGATGTCTCAAATCGACCCTGGGCTGTCATTAGAGCTTCCGGATACCAGACGCTCAAGCCGTTGTTAGGTCACTTGTGTTCTCTCTTTGCACCCATGAGAAACCTTAAGCCCGTCCGACCCTCTCGAAAAGGCTTTTGCCACTGCGGTAGCCGACCACCTGCCACTCTCGGCTGCCCCCTCGGTGCACGGAATACTCATGTAGTCGCCCGCCAATATCACCTTCATGCTCGGGTCCCACAGCTCGCGATATTGCCGGAGCCATGTGCTGCGACCAATCGGTGATCGAGGCTCGGCTTCCGGCCAACGACAGAAATGCGCAAACGCGATCTTTCGCGTTATGCTGGGAAAGTAGACTTCAAGCTCTGGTAGCACTTCGGCAAGCACTTCCTCTTCCGAAGCCCGCGCAAGACGCTCGCCTGCCAAACCGCTCAACATCACATTCATCAGCTCGCCCCTGGGCACGTACTGCGGGCACTTTCGCGACTCCAACGCAATCGCCGAGATCACCTGCCGCTCTTGGCGTGGAATCAGAAGACCATAAATGTCGTTACGGACCTTTGCAGTCGATACCCCTTCAGGAACAGCAAGGCAGATGTTTATCGACGCACTGTAGCTCGTGCCGAGCAAGCGCGCCTCGACGTCGTGCGCCGGTGCATAAATCGTTCGAGCAGCAGAAGCTGTAGTTGCCAGCACTACATAGTCGGCATGGAGGACGCCTGCGCTGGTATTGACCAGGACATCCGTCGCAGTTGTGTCGATAGACTCCACGACCGTGGACAAAGAGACATTTAGCCTATTCGCGAGCGTCTCTGGAATGCTTCCGATACCATTGGTGAGGGCTGTTGCGCCTTTCCGACGCATACCAAAGCTCCAAACGATCGCAGGCCAGGCGCGCGACATCTGCTCAGGCGCCTGGAAGTAGAACCCCTCAAGCATAGGCTCGAACAGATACTCAAGCGCTCCATTGCCGAAGGCGGCAGCGATCCACTCGGCGGCATCCGCATCATCCAGAGCATGCCAACTGGAATAATCGCTGAGAGGCAGTCTTTTTGTTTTCCGCGCAAGCGCCAAACTTCCACGAGCCACCCGAAGGGTGTCGCGCCAGCTCAGTAACCCACTCAATGCGGGAGACCATGGATGCAGAGTATTAATCCGCCGTACGGCTCCGCTACGGACAATGCCTGTCCAGCCGCTGGCACTGCAGAGATTGTCGGCCAGCCCCAACTCGTCTATTAGCTCCCCAAGAACCGGGTATCCGTCAGACAGGAACTGGGCTCCGCGATCTAACACGTAGCCGCCAATCCGATCGGTACTCATGCGCCCGCCGACGCGTTCTGATGCCTCCAGAACGGTGACATCAAAACCGCGCTTCGAGAGATAGTACGCTGCGGTTAGTCCGGCGATCCCTGCTCCAACGACTACGACTGATCCCGATGTCACACTGCTCCCTTTTTAACCGGCCTAACTGAATGGCATATGACAAATCTATCCTGACATGGAAATATTGCGAAAACAATACCGCCACGTGGCTTTGCTAAACGACGGGTATTGGCCGCTAGCCAGAGTATCCCGCTTCCCTCTGTCCACGCAACGCCAGCACAAACACGGCATCGATTTCAGCGACGTAGCGATATAAAGCCACATACCCGCGAGATCGTCGCCCGATAATCAGCTCCCTCATGTCCTTGCATACCGGTCTGCCTATGAGCGGGTTTGACTCAAGCACGGAGATGGCTTGCATGATCTCTTCTATGCGCGACGGTATATTCTCCACGTCATGTTCGGCCAGATGATCGAATATCCGGTCAAGGTCTTCGCCAAGCTCCGGTGCCAACTCGATACGCACCATTTCTTAGCGCGCCATTTTTCGCGCTTTCGGACGAGTGGCTTTTTTTCCTGCCAGCCTATCCTCGAGATATAGTCGCATTTGATCCCATGAAATCGTCTTGCCTGTTGCGACAATGTTTGCGTAACGCTGTTCGGCTAGCTCTTGAAATTCGGCGCGTTTTTCTTCTTGAGCCGCTTTCTCCGCGATCGCTTCCAGGATAAAACTGTGCGCGGTGGTTCCGGCGCGTTCCGCCGCAGCGGCAACCCGCGCTTTGAGATCATCGGGCAAGCGGATGGTGGTAGTGGACATGTGACCTCCTTGTGTTGCACATAATGTAGCACGCTTGTGCTACATTTACCAACACCGCACTTTCAGCAGGCGGTTCAACTCTCTTCCGCAAGAATTCGAAAGCGCAAATCCAGTCGATCCTGCACCTGAAGCGCCCCTCCCAATACGGCATACGGCACCAAACCAAAGTCAGTTTGATTGAACGACATTTGGCCGCTGGCTGCAAAACCATTTTGCGTGGTTTCGATCTGCACCGGAACCTGGAAGGTGCGCGTCATGCCATGCAAGCTGATCGCCACTGTCAATTTCGATGGATCCTTTTCCATACGGGCGATACGAATCTGCGCAAAAGGAAACCGTGCCGATTCGAGAACTTTTTCCAGCATGTTACGGCGCGTACCCTCGATAGCCTCATTCGGCATTGCCGCATCCAAGCCCGCTGCCTTGCGCAAATCAGGCTCGTCAACGGCAAGACGGTCAAGCGGCAAATAAAGATCGGCGCGGCCTTCGTCCGGCGCGACAAAACCGTTGACGTCGTGACTGGCGACCACATGATCATGACCGAAGCGCCGGAGGGTGCCGCCGCGATGCACACTGATCACCACCAGCGATCGGCTTGCGTCCACGCGCAATATTTTTGCGCCGCGTGCTTTAGTTTGGCGATAGTAGGCTTCGGGAAATTGCGCCGGCATGCTGCCGTCGGTCACGCCACTTGGCTGGCCCATCGGCGGTGCGCAACCGGCAAGCAGGCTTATGCACAGAACAAACATCCAAGCTCTTTGCACGGCCCCAAAAAAGATCTCACGGCGCACGCGACCGCACCCCAAAAATCGCCGTGCCAACGCGCACGAGGGTAGTGCCCTCGGCAATTGCCGCTTCCAAATCGGCGGACATACCCATCGATAAAGTATCGATAATTAATCCTTGCACCCGCAATTTCTCGAACAAGTCACGCAAAGCATGAAATGCCGCTCGCTGCAACTTGACGTCCTCGGTCGGCTCCGGGATCGCCATCAGTCCGCGCAGCCTCAAGCGCGGCATTACCGTAATCGCGTGAGCAATGCGAATAGCCTCCTCAGCAGATACGCCGCTCTTGCTCGCTTCACCGCTGACATTGACTTGCACGCATACATTCAAAGGCGGCAAATGCGCCGGCCGCTGCTCCGACAAGCGCAGCGCAATCTTTTCCCGATCTACCGAATGCACCCAATCGAAATTTTCTGCAATGGAACGCGTTTTGTTGCTTTGTATCGGTCCAATGAAATGCCATTCCAATTTGACATCGGGCAGCGTGCTATGCAAAGCATGTATTTTATTCAACGCTTCTTGCACATAGTTTTCACCGAAAGCGCGCTGACCGGCACGCGCAGCGTCAATTACCGCGTCGGGTCCGAAGGTTTTGGACACAGCCAATAGAACCACCTCGTGTGGATCGCGCGACACAGTGTGGGCGGCATCGGCGATCCGCTTGTTCACGGCTTGCAAGTTGTCGGCGATTGTGGACATAATCAAATTACTTTTCAGAGCGCAATTTCCATTTCATAAATAACAATTTTACCGGCTCAGGGACCTTCATGGATATTTCCGAACTGCTTGCTTTCTCCGTCAAAAACAATGCTTCCGACTTGCACCTCTCAGCCGGCTTGCCGCCGATGATTCGCGTGCATGGCGACGTGCGCCGCATTAACCTGCCGCCGCTGGAGCACAAAGACGTGCACGGCATGATCTATGACATCATGAACGATGGCCAGCGCAAGGTCTATGAAGAAAAGCTGGAGATCGACTTTTCCTTTGCGATTCCCGGATTGGCGCGTTTTCGTGTCAATGCCTATAACCAGGATCGCGGCGCTGCAGCGGTATTGCGTACCATTCCCTCGAAAATTCTGAGCCTTGAGCAACTGCATGCCCCCAAAATTTTTGCCGATCTCGCCTTGAAGCCGCGCGGGATGGTGCTGGTCACCGGCCCGACCGGCTCCGGTAAGTCAACCACTCTGGCCGGCATGGTGAATCACCTCAATGAAAACGAATACGGTCACATCCTGACGATCGAAGATCCGATCGAATTCGTGCATGAATCGAAGAAGTGTTTGATCAACCAGCGCGAAGTCGGCCCCCACACTCACTCGTTCAGCGCCGCATTGCGTTCGGCGCTGCGTGAAGATCCTGACTGTATTCTGGTAGGCGAATTGCGCGACTTGGAAACCATCCGCCTGGCGTTGTCCGCCGCGGAAACCGGTCACTTGGTGTTCGGTACCCTGCACACCTCGTCTGCCGCCAAAACCATCGACCGTATCATCGACGTTTTCCCCGGCGAAGAAAAAGAAATGGTGCGCGCGATGTTGTCCGAGTCGCTGCAGGCAGTCATTTCGCAAACGCTATTGAAAACCAAGGATGGCTCCGGCCGTGTCGCCGCGCACGAAATCATGATCGGCACGCCTGCTATCCGCAACCTGATTCGCGAAGCGAAGATCGCGCAAATGTATTCGGCAATCCAAACCGGCGGTAACGTCGGCATGCAAACCTTGGACGGCTGCCTGACGGATCTGGTCAAACGTAACGTCATTTCGCCGGCTGCAGCACGCGCCGCCGCCAAGACGCCAGAGAATTTCCCGGGATAGTAGTAGTTCGGCACGCTTCGGTTTGCGGGTAGCGAAGCGGTATGCTGGGTGGATCGGAGGGGAGCGCAAGGCGCGAAGCACAGACAGGGTGGTGCCCTGTCGAGCATTCGCAACGCTGCGATCACTTTCGAGCAGCCCGGCAGAACCCGTAAATCGGAGCATGCCGAACTGCTTGTACAATACGTTTTTCGCACTAACCGCCCGCCGCAAAAGGAAGAAAAATGGAACGCGATCAGGCCACGAAATTTATGTACGACTTGCTGCGGTTAATGCTCAGCAAGAACGGCTCCGACTTGTTCATCACGGCGGACTTTCCGCCGGCGTTCAAGATCGACGGCAAGATGACGCCCGTATCCAATCAGCCTCTCACCGCGCAGCACACGATCGAATTGGCGCGTGCGGTCATGAACGATAAGCAGGCAGCGGAATTCGAGGCTAAGAAAGAATGTAACTTCGCCATCAGCCCGGGTGGGCTTGGTCGCTTCCGTGTATCCGCGTTTGTGCAGCAAGGGCGCGTCGGCATGGTGCTGCGTACCATCACCACGCAGATCCCGAAGCTGGAAGACTTGGGCGTGCCGGAAGTTTTGAAAGGCGTGGTGTCAGAAAAACGCGGCCTGGTGATCATGGTGGGCGCTACCGGTTCCGGCAAATCCACCACCCTGGCCGGCATGGTCGGCTATCGCAATGAAACCACATACGGCCATATCATCACGATTGAAGATCCGGTCGAATACATTCATCCGCACAGGAATTGCATCGTTACGCAACGCGACGTCGGCGTGGATACCGAAGACTGGGGCGTGGCGCTAAAAAACACGCTGCGTCAGGCGCCGGACGTGATTCAAATCGGCGAGATCCGCGACCGTGAGACGATGGACTTTGCGATCGCTTTCGCTGAAACCGGTCACTTGTGCTTGGCCACCATGCACGCCAACAGTTCCAACCAAGCGCTGGACCGCATCATCAACTTCTTCCCGGAAGAACGCCGCCAGCAATTGCTGATGGACTTGTCGCTCAACTTGAAGGCAATGATTTCCCAGCGCCTGATTCCTTTAAAAGACACCAAGGGCCGTTGCGTGGCGGTCGAGGTGATGCTCAATTCGCCGTTGATTTCCGATTTGATCTTCAAGGGCGATGTGCACGAGATCAAAGAAATCATGAAGAAGTCGCGCGAGCTCGGCATGCAAACCTTCGACCAGGCGCTGTTCGACCTTTACGAAGCCGGCAAAATCTCCTACGAAGATGCGTTGCGCAACGCCGACTCGGTCAACGATCTGCGTTTGGCCATCAAACTGCGCAGCAAAGACGCTCAGGGACGCGACCTGTCCAAGGGCACGGAACACTTGGGCATTGTCTAATAATCATGACCGTAATCGCCATTGACACCAAAACGCTGCCGCTGCCGGTCGAAACGGATACGCCGATCAAGCTGCAGTTCTCCTCTCCTACCAAGCTTTTTGCCGCCATGTTGGCCAAAGATTTATTCGGCGACTGGGTGGTCATGCAAGTATGGGGCAGCAAATTCACGCGCAACAGCGGGCGCATGTCCATTCCCGTGAAAAGCGTCGCTGAAGGCATTGAGGTGCTAAAAGATATCGCCAAGAGCCGTGAAAAACATGGCTACGCATTGCTGCCTTAATTTTCATCAAGCGCACATTCTTCTTTGCAATCATGGCCTTAAGCATTGAATGCCGAGCTTATGCACAGGATTGACCACAGGCTCTGTGAATTAGTCGGCTCTTAGATCATGCCGAGCAATTTCAAACCCAGCGGCAGCAGCAAAGCCGTCAATGCGCCGGATACACCCATCGCCAATCCGGCAAACGCGCCCATCTCTTCACTGATTTGAAAGGCGCTTGCCGTACCCAAGCCATGTGCGGCCACGCCGATGGAAAAGCCGCGAATGCTGTGATCGCCTACCTTAATCCAGTCGAGCAGAATTTGCGCCAACGCTGCACCGATAATCCCTGTGATCAATACCAGCACTGCCGTCAGCGAAGGCAAGCCGCCGATTTTTTCGGCAATGCCCATGGCAATCGGCGTGGTGACGGATTTTGGCGCTAGCGACATCACCACTTCCGGCGAAGCACCGAGTAACCAAGCGATGCTCATGGCGGTGATGACTGCCGTTGCGCAACCGAGTATCACGCCAACCAGAAAGGCGCGCCAGTTGCGCTTCAATTTCCCCATCTGCTGATACAGCGGAATAGCCAGGGCAACCGTGGCCGGCCCAAGCAGAAAGTGGACGAATTGCGCGCCGTCGAAGTAAGTCTTGTATGAAGTGCCGCTAGCCGACAGCAAGGCAACCAAAATAGCGATCGCGATCACCACCGGATTGGCCAATGAACTCATGCGGGCGAATACATGAATCGCCAAACCCAGTCGATACGCCAGCAAAGTCGCGGTCAGCCACAACAACGGCGACGCCGATAGATAGACCCAAATGTGACTGAGGTTCGAATTCATTTGTGCAGCCAACGAACCACGAGCGCCGTAACGATAATCGCGGCGACCGTACTCACCACTAATGCAACCGTAATCGGTAGCCATTCGGCTGCGATGCGCTGGCCGTGCAGCATGACGCCCACACCCGCCGGGACGAATAGAATGGACATGTGACGCAGCAATCCCTGTGAGGTAGGCGCCAGCTTTTCTGCCGCATTTTCTTTAAACACCAGAAACATGAAGAGCAGCACCATGCCGATCACCGGTCCGGGTATCGGCAAAGACAAAACATGTGCAACGGCTTCTCCGATAATCTGAAAAATCAGTAGCGTGGCAAAGGTATCGATCATGGCTTCCGGGACGACTCTATCAACCTGCGGCATTTTGCCGTATCCTCGCCGTATTCACAAACGGGACGATCAACAGCATGGGTAATCGGCTCTCCAAAATAGCGACACGCACCGGCGACGACGGCAGCACGGGTTTAGGCGACGGCAGCCGCACCGGCAAAGACAACGCGCGCATACACGCGATCGGTGAAGTCGATGAACTCAATGCGCAACTCGGCATGTTGCTATGCGAAGCCATGCCTGACGCCATGCGCGAAGAGCTCATCTCCATTCAACACGATTTGTTCGACTTAGGTGGAGAGCTCTGCATCCCCGGTCATCGGATGATCACCGAAGAACAAGTCAAACGGCTGGATACGCTGCTGGAAAAACATAATGCCGATCTGCCGCCATTGAAAGATTTTGTATTGCCCGGCGGTTCGCGCGCCGCCTCGGTTGCGCATGTATGCCGCACGGTGTGCCGCCGCGCCGAACGCAGCACCGTTCATTTAAGCAAAGCAGAAGCAGTACATGCACTGGTGCTGCAATACTTGAACCGCTTGTCCGACTTATTGTTTGTTCTCTCGCGCGTGCTGAATCGTCATGCCGGATGCGGCGACGTCATTTGGGAAAAAGACCGCAAGCGTTAAGCCTGGCGCTTGTCGCGCTCGATCAATGCGTAGGCCGAATGATTGTGAATCGACTCGAAGTTCTCGGCTTCGAGCGTATAGGCGGCGATGCGATTGTCGGCATTGAGCATGCCGGCCACGTCACGCACCAAATCTTCGACGAACTTGGGATTGTCGTAGGCGCGCTCGGTGACGTATTTTTCATCGGGGCGCTTCAGTAATCCATACAACTCGCAAGAAGCTTGCTCTTCGATCTTCGCAATCAGCTGGTCGACCAGAATATCGCCTGCCAGCACGGCACTCACCGTAATATGCGAACGCTGGTTGTGCGCGCCATAGGCGGAAATCTTTTTCGAGCACGGGCACAAACTCGTTACCGGCACCACGACTTTCAATGCGACTTCGACTGCATCGCCTTTGATTTCGCCGGTAAGTCCCACTTCGTAATCCATCAGACTTTCCACGCCCGATACCGGCGCAGTCTTGTTGATGAAATAGGGGAAGCTCAATTCGATGCGGCCGGCATCGGCTTCCAGCAAACGCGTCATCTTGCGCAAAAGCTGGGTGAAATGTGCGACGTCGAGCGGTGCGCGATTGCCTTCCAACAGCGCGATGAAGCGCGACATATGCGTGCCTTTTTTCTCTTCCGGCAAATGCACATACATATTCCAGGTACCCACGCTCGGCTGCGCACCGGTGCTGGTCTTGATGCTGACGGGATAGCGCACACCCTTGACGCCGACACGTTGAATCGCCAAACGGCGCGTGTCCGGCGTGCTTTGCACGTCGGGAATGGCGGTCAAGTGAATGTCGCGCGTATTCATCGCTTTATCTTTCGTATTTCGCGGCTGGCGCATGCGGCCCGCCTCTTAGAGGGTGTTATGTACTATTTCAGGGGCCCCTGAAATAGTACATAACACCCTCTTAGTTATTGACGACCAGGCGCGGTTCGCCTCGGTTTTCGTCATTGCTGAAACGCCGCTTGATCGATGCGGCGATACCGGCGCCATCCAATCCGCACATCGCCAGCAACTGCTGAGCGTCGCCATGATCGATGAACTTATCCGGCAGGCCCAATATCAACAAGGGCTTCACGATGCCGGCCTCTGCGAGTGCTTCCGCTACCGCCGCACCGGCGCCACCCATGACGGCGCCCTCTTCCACGGTAACGAGCGCGCTGTGCGATTGGGCCAATTGTTTGATCAGCTCGATATCCAAGGGCTTCACGAAACGCATATTCGCTACCGTGGCGTTCAGCTCATTTGCCGCGGCCAAAGCAGGCGCAACCATGGTGCCGAACGCAAGAATCGCGACATCTTTACCCTGCCGCAGGATTTCTCCCTTGCCGAGCGGGAGTGTGCTTAATTCCTTTTCCAGCGTGGCGCCGATACCGGCGCCGCGCGGATATCGCACTGCCGCCGGACCATTATATTGGAAAGCGGTGGAAAGCATTTGGCGGCACTCATTCTCGTTGGAAGCGGCCATGACCACCATGTTCGGAATGCAACGCAAATAGGCCAGATCGTAGTTGCCGGCGTGGGTTGCGCCGTCAGCACCCACTAAGCCCGCACGATCCAATGCAAACGTGACATCCAGGTTTTGCAAAGCCACGTCATGAATCAATTGATCATAGCCACGCTGCAAGAAAGTGGAATAAATGGCAACGACCGGTTTTAATCCTTCGCATGCCAAACCGGCGGCGAAAGTGACAGCGTGCTGTTCGGCGATGCCGACATCGTAATAGCGATCCGGGAAACGCCGCTCGAATTCCACCATGCCGGAACCCTCGCGCATGGCGGGCGTGATGCCGACCAAGCGCGGGTCGTGTGTGCCCATATCGCACAGCCAGTCGCCGAACACTTGAGTGTAAGTCAGCTTGCTGCCGGTCGCCGGCTTGATGCCTTCCGCCGGATTGAACTTACCTGGGCCGTGATAGAGAACGGGATCGGCCTCGGCTAATTTGTAGCCCTGACCTTTCTTGGTCACCACATGCAGGAACTGCGGCCCCTTCAATTGCTTCAAATTCTGCAGGGTCGGAATCAACGATTCGAGATCGTGGCCGTCGATCGGGCCGACATAGTTGAAACCGAATTCTTCGAACATGGTCGCCGGCACGATCATGCCCTTGGCATGTTCTTCGAAGCGGCGCGCCAATTCCAGCATTGGCGCAGGCAAGACGGTCTTGCCGACATTCTTGGCAGCGGCGTAGAACTTGCCGGACATGAGCCGCGCGAGATAACGGTTCAATGCGCCGACCGGCGGCGAGATCGACATGTCGTTGTCGTTCAAGATCACCAGCAGGTTGATGTCGTCATACACACCGGCGTTGTTCAAAGCTTCGAACGCCATGCCGGCGGTCATCGCTCCATCGCCGATCACCGCCACTGCATGACGATGCTCACCCTTCGTCCTGGCCGCGAGCGCCATGCCGAGTGCAGCGGAAATCGATGTCGATGAATGGGCGGTACCGAAGGTGTCGTATTCGCTTTCGACCCGACGCGGGAAACCGGAAATGCCGTTCAACTGGCGCAGCGTGTTCATCTGATCGCGCCGGCCGGTCAGAATTTTGTGCGGATAAGTTTGATGACCCACGTCCCATACCACGCGGTCTTGCGGCGTGCTGAAGACATAATGCAAGGCGATGGTCAATTCGACAGTGCCCAAATTGGACGACAAATGACCGCCTGTCTTGGAAACCGAATCCAACACAAATGCGCGCAACTCATCGGCAAGCTGCGGCAGCTCCGTGCGCACCAGCTTACGCAAATCTGCGGGGTCGTTGATTTTGCTGAGCAAGTCCATGCAGATGATCCTTAATTCTTCCGATCCACAATCAAGTCGGCCAATTCGCGCAAGCGCTGCGCGGCGCTACCGAAATCCTTCAAAGCATGATGCGCATCCTGGCGCAATTTTTCCGCCAGCGCCTGCGATTCGCTCAAGCCGAGAATCGACACATAAGTCGGCTTGTTGTCGGCCGCATCCTTACCGGCAGTCTTGCCCAGCACCGCCGAATCGGCTGTTGCATCCAAAATATCGTCGACCACCTGGAACGCCAGGCCGGTCGCGCGCGCATAGGCATCCAATGCCGCCGTTTCGTCGGATGACAATTGCTTACCGCTCCATGCACCCAGCAAAACCGATGCACGCAACAAGGCGCCGGTTTTCAGGCGATGCATCTGTTCCAGTTCACCGCGCGACAGGAACACGCCCACACTATCCAAATCAATCGCTTGTCCGCCACACATGCCGAATGAACCCGAAGCCTCGGCCAGCAAGCGTACCTTGGCGAGCTTACGCACCGCATCACCCTCGCCTTCGGTCAATACCAGAAAAGCTTGCGATTGCAGCGCATCCCCGACCAGCAAGGCGGTAGCTTCATCAAACTTGACGTGCACAGTCGGCTTGCCGCGCCGCAGCTCATCGTCGTCCATACACGGCATATCGTCATGCACCAGCGAATAGGCATGAATCATTTCCACCGCAGCGCCGGCACACGCCAATTCACTCTTCGGCGCATCGAACAGTTCACCCGCGGCAAACACCAATAAGGGACGCACCCGCTTGCCGCCATCCAAAACCGCGTAACGCATCGCTTCATGCAGCCGCGCCGGCTTTTCCGTCGGCGCCGGCAAAAATTCGCCGAGAGCCTCTTCCATCAATACCTGGATGGACTTCATCCAGGCGCTAAATGCTTCGCTCATTCCGAGTCCCCGGCTCCGTCGACCGCAAAGGGCTTAAGCATGTCCGACTCCAACACCTTGACTTGGGCTTCGACGCGATCAAGCTGGGCGGCACAGAATTTCACCAATTCCGAGCCGCGTTTGTAAGCGGCCACTGACGCCTCAAGCGTCAGCTCGCCTGCTTCCATCTGCTCGACCAACTGCTCCAATTCCGCCATCGCCTGTTCAAAGGAAGCCGGCGCGCCGGCGGCAGAAGATTTCGTGGCCATGAATGAAAAAAAGAGAAATGTAACCCGCTATTTTAGACTAAGCAGGCTGACAATGAGGATTCCACATAGTAAAAAAGCCCGGGTGCAGAGCATCCCGGGCTTTTTCATTACATAACGCAAACTTACTTAAATTCCCTGAAACGATCCTTGAGCGGCTTGCCGCCGGAAGTAGGCGCCTTATCAAACTGATTCTGAATCAAGCTATCGAGCTTTTCCAAGCGGGCAGTCGGCGACGGATGGGTGCTCATCAACAAAGAGAAACCTTCTTCCGAGCCCGAATGAGCAGCCAGCATTTGCAATACGGTCGGCAAACCGTAAGGATCAAAGCCGGCGCGCGCGGCGATTACGATGCCGTCTCTATCCGCCTCGAACTCGTCTTCCTTGCTAAGCCCCTTGGAGAACATATTCTTCGCCATATTCTTCACAAAACCTTTAACGGCCTCATTGCCGCCGGTTTTGCTCGCCACCAGATCGGTCATCAATGACATGCCCGCATTCGATTTCACAGAATTCAAATGATGCTTCCTGACGACGTGGGCGATCTCGTGCGCCAACACACCCGCAAGTTCAGCCTCGGTGCGCATGTTCGCCATCAGGCCGGCAGTCACGAAAATATACCCGCCGGGCGCAGCAAAGGCGTTGTAGCTGGGATCGTCGATTACCGCAAAAGTCCAAGGCAAATCCGGACGTTCGGTTTGCGAAGCCAGCCAGCGGCCCAAGGTGTTCACATACCGCTGCACACCTTGATTGTTCAGCAAAGGTCTGGCGCCCAACAGCGTGGCCGCAGTTTCCTGTCCCAATGCGATTTCTTCCGGTTCGCCCACTTCCTTGGCCATCTTGCCGACATTGTCGACCAGGTTACCGACGTTAACGCCGCTGCTTGAGCCGCCGCCCAAGCTGGGAAGATTCGATAAAAAGCCGCCGAATTGGGCAAATGCCGCCGATGAGCACATTGCCAAGACCAGGGCTACAGTCGCTTTAGAAAAAGTACGCATAGTCACCTCACATTCCCGTCGGCTGCGAAGACGTCGCACCGCTATCGCTGCCGCTATTGCTCGACGCAGATGTGTCCTTCAGGTATTCGATCGACGCCGCGGACAATTTGCTTCGCTGCGCGAAGCTCTTTGCGGCATCCTTGGAAACGGCGTATCTCTGCATCTTATGCAACTGGTCTAAGCTGGGCTGTGAATTATCCAAGTCATCAGGATGGAATCCCTTTGCCGCAGTGGCGCCTGTCGAGTTTGCCGATGTGCGCCCGGAATTAAGAAGTGCGGCAAAGGCATTGCCGCCTTTACCCGACCCGGAAGTCGCGCCGCCTTCGAGTCTAAGACTCATCATAGAAACCCACCCCGCTTTTCCAGCAGTCGTTTTCACCTTGCTCCACTTACCGCTGCGTTCCTGCGATAAATCGAGCTTGGTGTTTTCGCTTAATGTCTCGATCTTGGCGGCGTCGGCAGCAGCCTGCGCCAGCAAATCGGTAGCGCGCGTCGTCATCGCCGGCTCGGCGTTCACCGCGCTCGCGGCGAACAGTAGACTGCCCGCCAGTGCAAAACCTTTCATCTTATTCTCCCCTTGGTATTGGCTCGTATAACTCAACCTCAGCGGCGCGCCCTTTTACATGAAACGCGCCATGCGGCTTAAAACTAAATGTATTGTCGCCCTCGCACGCCTGCATAGTTTCGCGCGTCACCAGCACACGTGCGATCCCCTTGGTTAGGCCTTCTACTCGACTGGCAAGATTAACGGTGTCGCCGATGGCGGTGTAATCAAGCTTCTTCTGGGCACCGATAAAGCCTACCACAGCGTGTCCCGAGTGTACACCGATGCCGACGTCAAAATCGCCGACGTCCGAGCCCTCGGCTTCGAGTTCTTTTTTGAACTGCAAGAGCGTGTCTTGCATCTCCATCGCGGCCGCAACGGCGCGCTTAGCATGATCGGGGTCGTCGACCGGCGCGCCCCAGAACGCCATGATGCAGTCGCCGATGAATTTGTCCAGCGTGCCGCCGTGACGGAATACCACTTCCACTTGCCGGTCGAAATACCGATTGAGCAGCGTCACCACTTCTTGCGGCGTGCGTGTTTCGGATAAGGTGGTAAAGCCGCGTATGTCCGAGAACAAAACCGTGATGGTGCAATCGCGTCCCGACAGGCTTTCCACCGTTTCTCCCTGATTTACCATGCGCCCTACCACCACCGGATTCAAAAAACGTCCGAATAGAGAGACAGCTTTTTCACGGCTGCGCCGTTCGCGCAGGTAGGCGGCGACCGCTCCGAATAAGAACCAAGTCCACGCAAATATCAGCGGCGTCGCAACGGGTAGCATGAGGTTGCGTTCGATGCCTGTATCCGCGATGGCGATCGATGCGACCGACACCACCAATAATCCGGCACCAATGAACAAGGGATGAACGCGACGTGCAAATGCTACCGCAATGGTGCCGATCAACATCGCGCCGAATAGCAGCATCCAGTACGGCGATAGGATTTTGACTGTGTTCTCATTCTTCAAATTATCTATCGCGATTGCGAGAACATCGACACCGGGACGGTTGTGTGCGTTCGGCGTGATGTGATGATCGTGCGCGGCTGCCGCCGAAGACCCGATAACGATAATTTTATTGCGGAACAAACCATCGAGCGCGCGCAAACGCTCCGGACTTTGCCCCAGGCGCTGCTCAACCAACACCTCGTATAGATAGCCGTAGGAATAGTGTTTGTGTATCGCACCCGGCCACCGGATCATGAAGTTATCGCCTTGAGGTACCGGCACGCCGAGGCTTTTCACCACGCGCACCGGGAGCGAAGGCAAGCACCAGCCCTGAATATCGGAATACAAGGAATAACGCCGCAACATGCCGTCCGGGTCCTTGACGCTATTGACGATACCGAGCCGCCAACCTTGGCGATCGACAACCATCGGGAGCTGCAATGCCGCTTTTGCCGTAAGTGGGCCGCTACGCTCGATAGAAAAAGGCTGGACTAGTTCGGAAAGAAGTACCCCCGAGGCGTCATCGACTTCGATGAGATGAATGGCTGCGAGGTAGATATTGGGAACCGTATTCACGATGTCTGACAGCTGAGCATCGCTCTTGGGTTTTTTCATATCGCGTTCGGCGAACGTCAAGTCGATTGCAATGGCGCGCGGAGAAAATTCAGAAAGCGCCATCAGCAAATCCGCATGAATTTCGCGCGGCCACGCCCACAAACCTGCGGACTTCTGCATCGCCACCATGCTCGGGTTATCGATATCAACCACGACGATGTCCGGGTCGCTCACCTTCTTCGACGCATGCCGATTCATGAATACGTCACCCAATCTGTATTCGGTCGTGTCGAATATATGTCCGGCAAGCAGCTCCAACGCTAAGGCGGCTATAAAGAGCACGCCAAAAATAGCGTGCCAACGTAGCGGCGAGCGGCCCAGCCAATTGCGGAAAGAAGGCGGCATGGAAAAAGAAATCCCTCGCGCTACGAGCGCTTGATTGGTTGAAGTTTGGAAATATTAGCCGCAAGCCTTCGTGGTCTGCAATAAACCCTTCGCAACATAGTCGATTAAAGTGTCCAGAGGCACTAGGCATATGACACTCTAAAGACGCCTAGGGTATAATCTTCCGCTCTGTCCAAAATTTCCTTTTCATCTTAGGTTTTTGCGGATTCTTTCTCTCTTAGGTTGGTGAAAATTAATTTGGGGGTGGGGATGTCCGATCTGGCGACTATTGCCAAGCTGACGCGTTCGGACGCGCAGCTTCCGGTCAACGTCTATTTCGACGAACAACTGCTGCGGCAGGAAATCCAACAACTATTTCATCGCGGTCCGCGCTACGCCGGCCATGAACTCATGGTGCCCGAACTGGGCGACTACGCGACTCTTCCCTGGGAAAACGACGGCCGCATGCTGGTGCGCAGCCCGCAAGGCATCGAGCTTTTATCGAATGTCTGCCGTCACCGCCAAGCCAAGATGTTCAATGGCCGCGGCAATGCCCAGAATATCGTTTGCCCCTTGCATCGCTGGACTTACGATCTCAAGGGCGAGTTGATCGGCGCGCCGCATTTTGACGATACGCCGTGCCTGAATCTCTCGAAGACGCCGCTGCAGAATTGGAACGGCCTGCTGTTCGAAAACAATGGCGTCGATATCGGCAAGCTTCTCGCCAATTTGGGCGTCGCGAAAGATTTGCGCTTCGACGGCTATATGCTGGACCACGTAGAAGTTCACGAATGCGACTACAACTGGAAAACCTTCATTGAAGTTTATCTGGAGGATTACCACGTCGAGCCTTTCCATCCGGGCTTAGGCAACTTTGTCACATGCGATGATCTGCGCTGGGAATTCGGTCCAAACTACAGCGTACAAACGGTAGGCATCAATCGCGGCTTAACTAAATTCGGCTCACCCGTTTACCGCAAGTGGCAAGAAGAAGTCATGAAGTTCCGGAACGGCGAAGTACCGCCCTACGGCGCTATTTGGCTAACGCTCTACCCGAACATCATGGTCGAGTGGTATCCGCATGTTTTGGCTGTCTCGACCGTGTGGCCCAAGGGCCCGCAAAAGACCGTCAACGTCGTCGAGTTTTACTATCCGGAAGAGATCGTCTTGTTCGAGCGTAAATTCGTCGAAGCAGAGCGCGCCGCCTACATGGAAACATGTATCGAAGATGACGAGATTGCGCTGCGCATGGATGCCGGCCGCAAAATCTTGATGGATCGCGGCGTCAATGAAGTCGGGCCATATCAATCGCCGATGGAAGACGGCATGCAGCACTTCCATGAGTGGTATCGCTCGACGCTCAGCGTTTAAGCAGCGCCTTCCTTCCAACGTATTACAATGCCCAAAATATAAGCGCCTAGCAAAATGCCGATGGCAAGACGCGCAGACGAAGCCAGTACAGACGTACGGTAAGGAGGCGCAACGCCGCTAACGGCGTTTTGATAGGCACGTAAAGGCTTTTCGGGAGCTTGCGATGCGCTACACCACCCTCATCTCCGCCGCCGATCTGGCGCAGCATGTGCTGCAGCCCGACTGGGTCGTCGTCGATTGCCGCCACGACTTGGTTTATCCCGATGCCGGCCGGCTCGCCTATGAAGCCGGCCATATTCCGCACGCGCAATTTGCCTATCTGGATTGGGATCTTGCCGGCGGCAAGACTGCGCCGGACGGCAGCTTCCGCGGCCGCCATCCTTTGCCCGATCAAGCGTTTTTTGTCGAGATGCTGCGCCGCTGGGGCGTCAATCAACATTCCCAAGTGGTGGCCTACGATGCACACGGCGGCATGTTCGCCGCGCGCTTATGGTGGATGCTGCGCTGGGTGGGCCATGATGCAGTGGCCGTGCTCGACGGCGGCGTGCCGGCCTGGACCGGCGCGGGCCTGTGGCTCTCGGCTGAATTAAAAGGACGGTTGCGCGGCGATTTCACCGCCAAAGCATCGCTCGTCACCACCGTTTCGGCTGCAGATATTTTGGCCGATCTCAAACAGCCGGCACGGCAAATAATCGATGCGCGCTCCCCGGATCGTTTCCGCGGCGAGAATGAAACCCTCGATCCGGTAGGCGGCCATATACCCGGTGCCAAGAATCGCTTTTTCAAAGATAACCTGCAAGAAAACGGCTGTTTTAAACCGGTCTGGCAATTGCAGGAAGAGTGGCGGGAGTTTGCGGCATCGCCCGCCAAAGCCATCATGCAATGCGGCTCAGGCGTCACCGCTTGCCATAATTTGCTTGCATTGGAAGTCGCGGGCATGCCGGGCGCGGCACTATATCCGGGTTCGTGGAGCGAATGGTGCGCCGATCCAAAGCGGCCGGTTGAGAAAGGCTAGCGGCCGCCGGTCAAGTACAGCACGATCAACACGCCCAGAGCAATTAACAAAATCTGCGGAATGGTTTCGCGCACCGTCGCACGGCGCTGCATTTGCGGCATCAAATCGCTCACGGCGATGTAAATAAATCCCGACGACGCAAACACCAGCACGTAGGGAATCCAGTTACTGGCATGCCCCAGCGTGAAGTATCCAAGCAATCCGCCCAGGACCGCCATCAGGCTGCTGATCAAGTTGTAGCAATAAGCGCGCGCCCGCGAGAAACCTGCATTCAACAGCACGATGAAATCACCGATCTCTTGCGGAATTTCATGCGCAATGATCGCCAAGCCGGTAATGATGCCCAAATTTGGATCGGCCAAAAATGCGGCGGCAATCAAAATGCCATCGGAGAAATTATGCAGGCTGTCGCCCACTAATATCAGCCAGCCGGCCTTGCCCGCTTCGTGGCGATCGTGTCCGTGTTCATGGCCGTGGCCGTCGCCTTCGTGATGGTGCGAGTGACGCAGGATGGCGAACTTCTCAAGCAGGAAAAAGCCGAACAGGCCTGCCAACAAAATGGCAAACAACACGCGCACATCGGCGCCCGACTCGAACGCCTCGGGCAATGCATGCAAGAGCGAAGTCGACAGCAAAATACCGACCGACAGGCTCACCATGCGTTCGACCATCTTTGCCAAAAGGCCGAACGAAAACACGGCGGCAGCAGTAATGCTGACGACGCCGGCGACGGTCGTGGCAACCAAAATGGAAATCAGGGTGGGCTCGATTTGAACACCTTCTGCGATGCAGCAAGGCTGCAAATTAGAACACAGCCCACCCGATTCGGCAAACGGACGGTGCCGGGCTATTTCACGCCATGCGACTTGAACCATTCGAGGCAACGCTTCCAACCGTCCTTGGCGGCGGATTCAACATAGCTCGGACGGTAATCGGCGTGAAATGCATGACCTGCTTCCGGATAGATCACGAACTCCGACTTATTACCGGCGTCATGCAGCGCGGATTTCATTTTCTCGACGGTCTCAACTGAGATACCGCCATCCTTGCCGCCGTATAAACCCAATACCGGCACTTTCAAAGTCGAGGCAGTATCGATAGGGTGTTTCGGCGTGAGCGAGGTCTTATCGCCCACCAATCTGCCGTACCATGCCACAGCGGCCTTGACTTTCGGATTGTGCGCGCAATACAGCCAGGCTATGCGGCCGCCCCAGCAAAAACCGGTAATACCCAGCTTATCGACATTGCCGCCATTTTTCTTTGCCCAAGCAACGCAACCATCGAGGTCGGCCATGACTTGTTCGTCAGGGACTTTGGAAACGATTTCCTTCATCAATTCGGCAACCGCGCCAACTTTTGACGGATCGCCCTGGCGCACAAACAGCTGCGGGGCCAAGGCAAGATAGCCTTGCTTGGCGAAACGACGCGCAACATCGGCGATATGCTCATGCACGCCGAAAATTTCGGATACCACCAAGATCACCGGCAATTCGGTTTTCCCTTCAGGCTGGGCACGATACACCGGCACCTTCTGGCCATTGACTTCAATCGTCACTTCACCTGCGGTTAAGCCTTCCGTGTCGGTCTTGATCATGGTTTGCGCACAAACCGGCAGCGCCGCCGCGGCAAACCCGGTGCCGAGAGCAGTTTGCAGAAACAGGCGCCGATTTATACCTTCCGACAAAGGCGTTTTGGCAACCAAGCTATCGAAATCTTTCTCCATATGTTTCATGCGTATCCTCCTAAAAATTCAACGGTCGAAACGAACTGTAAGTAAAGATTAGCAATTTTCTCCCGGCTTTGCCGAATGCGCCTATTTCAGTCGACCTCCGTTTAATGCGCCTCATCCCAATTCGGTCCAACACCCACTTCCGCGATCAAAGGCACTTTCAATTGCGCAACGCCGGCCATCAGCTGCGGCAGCTTTTCTTGGACATGCGCCAATTCGGCTTGCGGCACTTCAAGCACCAGTTCATCGTGTACCTGCATCACCATCTTGGATTGCAGTTTTTCTTGCTCCAACCAGTTCTGCACGGCGATCATGGAAAGCTTGATCAAGTCGGCAGCCGTGCCCTGCATCGGCGCATTGATTGCGGCGCGCTCGGCGGCTTGGCGGCGCGGGCCGTTCGGCGAATTGATTTCCGGCAGCCATAAACGGCGGCCGAATACGGTTTCCACATAACCGCGCGCCTTGGCTTGTGCACGTGTATCGGCCATGTATTGCGCCACACCGAAAAAGCGCTGAAAGTATTTATCGATATACATTTGTGCGGCCGATCTCTCGATACCAAGATTGCTCGCCAAACCGAATGCGCTCATGCCGTAAATGAGACCGAAGTTGATCACCTTCGCATAACGCCGCTGCTCACTAGTAACCTCGTTCGATGACACACCGAAAATCTCGGACGCCGTCGCGCGGTGAATATCCACACCGTCGGCAAAGGCGCGCAACATATTCTCGTCTTCCGAAATATGCGCCATGATGCGCAACTCGATTTGCGAATAATCGGCCGAAACAATGACGTTGCCCGGACCGGCGATAAAGGCTTCGCGGATGCGTCGGCCTTCAGTGGTGCGAATCGGAATGTTTTGAAGATTCGGGTCGTTGGATGCGAGCCTTCCCGTAACCGCAACCGCTTGCGCATAATTAGTGTGCACGCGTCCGGTGTTGGGGTCGATCATACGCGGCAGCTTGTCGGTATAAGTTGACTTCAGTTTTGCCAGGCTCCGATAATCGAGCACGATCTTCGGCAAAGGATAATCCTCCGCCAATTTCTGCAAAACTTCTTCATCGGTGGATGGCGCGCCGGAAGGCGTTTTCTTCACGACTGGAAGCTTTAACTTGTCGAAGAAAATTTCACCGATTTGCTTGGGCGAATTGAGATTAAACGGTTGACCCGCTTGCTCATGTGCGCTTTGCTCAAGTTCCAGCATGCGCTTACCCAATTCATTCGATTGCGCGACCAATAAGGTGGTGTCGATCAACACGCCGTTGCGCTCCATTTTTTGCAGCACCACGGCGGTCGGCAATTCGATTTGCCGATAAATGAAAACAAGTTTTTCATTGTCGGCGATCTGCGGCCACATCACCTGATGGAGCTTGAGGGTAATGTCCGCATCTTCTGCCGCGTATTCGGTGGCGCGGTCGATGGCAACTTCATCGAAACAAAGCTGCGACGCGCCCTTGCCGCACACTTCTTCGAAGGTGATGGTCTTGGTATTCAAGTGGCGCAGCGCCATGCTATCCATGTCATGGCTTTTATGCGACTCGAATACATAGGACTCAAGCAGAGTGTCATGCGCAATACCCTGCACTTGAATGCCGTAGTTGGCGAAGATATGGCAATCGTATTTCAAGTGCTGACCAAGCTTGGGCTTGTCCGAATTTTCCAACCAAGGTTTCAACTTGGCGAGTACGAAATCGCGCGAAAGCTGGGCAGGCACGCCTTGATAGCGATGCGCTACCGGGATATACGCCGCTTTGCCCGCTTCATAACAGAGCGATATGCCGACCAGCTCCGCTTGCATGGCATTCAAGGACGTAGTCTCGGTATCGACAGAAGTAAGCGCCGCGCCGTCGATCGCTTTTAGCCAGCGATCAAACTGCTCTTCGGTGAGCACCGTTTCGTATTCCACTGCCTTCTTCTCTTCGGCAGCAAACAGGCTGGCTTGCGCCTCACTCTGCGCGACGCTACTGGACGGCGTCGCCGATGGCACGGGTTCGCTGGTCGCCTCCCGCAACCACGTCTTGAATCCGAAGCGGCGATAAATATCGACGAGCGCATCGCGGTCTGGTTGCTTAGCAACCAGAGATGCCGGAATGGATATCATATGCTTGCACAAGTCGCAGTCGGTTTTCACGGTGACCAGCGTTTTCGCTTGCGGCAGCCAATCGAGCGCGCCGCGCAAATTGTCACCGACCGCGCCGGTGATTTTCGCGGCATTGCCGATGATGCCATCCAAGTTGCCGTATTGCGCGAGCCACTTGACCGCCGTCTTCGGCCCCACCTTGGACACACCCGGCACGTTATCGACGGTATCGCCCACCAGCGTTAAATAATCGACGATCAATTCCGGCGGTACGCCGAACTTATTGATAACGCCATCCCGGTCGAGCTTTTCATTGATCATGGTGTTGATCAGCGTGACATGATCATTCACCAACTGCGCCAAGTCTTTATCGCCGGTGGAAATGACCGAGTCCATGCCATGTTCGACCGCCTGCACCGCGAGCGTGCCGATCACATCATCGGCTTCGATGCCGTCGACCATCAGCACCGGCCAGCCCAAGGCTTTGACCGCCTCATGAATCGGCTCGACTTGCTTGGCCAAATCTTCCGGCATCGCCGCGCGGTTCGCCTTGTATTCCGCATATAAATCATCGCGAAACGTCTTGCCTTTTGCGTCAAATACGCAGGCCATGTATGCTGCCGGATAATCGTTACGCAAACGGCGCAGCATGTTGATCATGCCGTACAGCGCCCCGGTAGGCGCGCCATCGGGACTGCGTAAATCGGGCATCGCGTGGAAAGCGCGATACAGGTAGCTGGAACCATCAACGAGCAATAGGGTTTTATGCATATGGAACAACGGGATGGAAAAAAGGTGCCTCGGCTGCATCAGGTAGCCGACAGCGAACGCGTCACCGCCAAGAAGGCGCGCGAATCGTGGCATATGTTCACGATTATGGCAGAATTTATCGAGTCGACCGAACGTCTCTCGGAGCTGCGTCCTGCGGTCACTATTTTCGGTTCGGCCCGCTCTAAATCCGACGATCCTTATTACTTGCTGGCGGCAGATGTAGCGCGCCGCCTCTCAGACGCCGGATTTGCCGTCATCTCGGGCGGCGGTCCGGGCATCATGGAAGCCGCCAACAAGGGGGCGTTCGAAGGCACGTCCCCATCGGTTGGATTGAATATCGAACTGCCGCACGAACAAGTCAGCAATATTTGGCAAAACATATCGCTATCTTTCCGTCATTTTTTTGCACGCAAGGTCGCGTTCGTCAAATATTCCGACGCCTATGTCGTCTTGCCCGGCGGTTTCGGCACACTCGACGAATTGTCTGAAGTGTTGGTGCTGATGCAAACCGGGAAAATCCGCCGGATTCCCGTCATTCTGGTAGGCACCACATTTTGGCGCGGCTTACTCGATTGGATGAAAAAACAGCTGGTTGCCACCGGCATGATCGAACCGAAAGACTTAGCCCTGGTACAGCTGATCGATGAACCGGCCAATATCGTCGACGCTATTTTCGCCTTTTATGAAGCGCGCGATATCGAACCGTCGGAAGAAGATCGGCAAAAAACCCTCTATCTATAAATCTGTTCCCTTACGTTTGCTACAATGAAGGTATTCGCTTTCGTCCTCACTTCCATGCTTTCCTTCCGCTTTTGGCAACTTCTCGGCATATGCTTAATCGCTCAGGCGATGCCTCTGCTCGCCGGCGCCCAGCAAAGCAAGAACGCGCCGCCCAAACTGGAAAAGCTAGAAGAAGGCGACGCGCCTGCCGCCGCACCAAAGCCGTCGGCATCGGATAAGACAACCATCACGGAAAAGCGCGGCCCCGGCGGCAAAAGAACCGAGACAAAAATTACCTCGGGCAATAGCACGTACTATGTCAAACCGTATGAGCCCGGCGGCACGACACAACCAGGCGATGCGCAAAGCTCGGCAAACCGTCCCGCGCAATGGCAAGTGTTTACCTTCGGCGGCAGCCAGCCCAAGCCGCAAGGACAATCCGGTGCAGGTCCATCGGCGCCGTTGCCGCCTACGCTTAGCAACCCTGATAAAAAATAACGCTGCGCATGACCGCGCTTTGATTGACTAAATTCCTGCTCTCTCATGGCTGTATTTACACCGGTTACACTGGAGGATCTCACTGAGTGGATGACGCAATTCCCTCTCGGCAAGCCCTTAGCTCTCAGGGGCATTTCTTCCGGCATTGAAAACAGTAATTTTTTCCTGACGACCGAGACCGGCGAATACGTCCTCACCATTTTCGAAAAGCTCAGCTTCGAGCAACTGCCGTTTTATTTGCATTTGATGCGCCATCTCGCGCAGCGCGCCGTGTCGGTGCCGGCGCCGATTGCTAACCAAGACGGCGAGATCCTGCATAAGCTGCATGGCAAGCCGGCCTCCATCGTCACGCGCTTACAAGGTGCGCATCAGCCCAAGCCGCAGCCCGTGCATTGTGCGGCTGTCGGCGCCATGCTCGCCAAAATGCATTTGGCCGCCCAGGATTTCGGTATTCGTCAGCCCAATTTGCGCGGCCGCGAATGGCGTAATCAAACCGCGCCGATCGTGTTGCCCTATCTCTCCGATGAAGGCCAGCATCTACTCAAAGCGGAGATACATTTTCAAGAAGCCTTCGCCGCTTCCGACATCTATCACCACTTGCCGAACGGTCCGATTCATGCCGACCTCTTCCGTGACAATGTCATGTTCGACGGCGAGCGATTGACCGGCTTTTTCGATTTTTATTTTGCCGGCTGCGACATGTGGTTATTCGATGTGGCGGTGACAGTCAACGACTGGTGCATCGATTTAGCGACCGGCGAATTCGATGTCAAACGCGTGCGTGCTCTGCTCGATGCCTATCAAGAAATGCGCGCCTTTACCGACGCAGAAAAAGCGGCATGGCAACCGATCCTGCGCGCCGCCGCTCTGCGCTTTTGGCTGTCGCGCCTATATGATTTTCACTTGCCGCGTGATGCTCAAATGCTGACGCCGCACGATCCTACGCATTTCGAACGCATCCTCAAACTGCGTATCGGCGGCCCGATCCCTCCCTTGGCGTGACCATGGAAAAATTGCCTGCATATACCGGCTGGCTTTGGGTGAAGCAAGGCTTCACTTTGTTCCGCAAACAGCCATTTGAAATGGCGACGCTATTTTTAGCGTACATGTTTTTGATGCTGGCGTGCGGCATCATCCCGCTCATCGGCCAGCTATTACCTTTACTCCTGGCACCAGTGTTTTCCATGGCCTTCATGCAGGCATGCGTCGATATCGAACAAGGAAAGCGGGTTTTCCCGAATCGATTGCTGACGGGTTTTCGTTCGCCGCGTTTTACTTCGCTTATGGTACTGGGTGTCTTGTATTTGTGCGCGGCCGTCTTTGCGATGTGGATTTCACGCTGGGTCGACGACGGCGTGTTCTGGCAAGTCATGCGCGGCAAGCTAGCCCTGGACTCCCCTCAGGTGCAATCGTCCAACATGCCAAAAGCAATGTTTGTCGCGGCGGCCGTTTATACGCCTGCGGCGATGGCTTTTTGGTATGCCGCGCCTCTGGTGGCATGGAAAGACATGGGTGTCGGCAAAGCGATCTTTTACAGCTTCTTTGCCGTTCTTCGAGCCACCAAGGCGTTTCTGGTTTATGGCTTAGCTTGGCTTGCCATCGGCGCCATCCTACCTGCGGTCATCAGCGCAATTCTCGGCCTTGTGCTGGGCAAAGCGATGGCATTGGGTTTACTAATGCCTTTGTCGATCATATTGACCGTGGTGGTGTATTGCTCGTTCTATCCAACTTATACGTCAATCTTCGGCAGGCCCTATTCGAGCGTCGAAGCTGAAGAATAAGGCTACGCTACCCTCTCCAGCTTCGCCACACTCAAATCCAAAAGCTTCATGCCGTTGCGGCCGAAATTGATATGCGCGCGCGCATTGCTGCCGCCGCCTTCGATATTGACGATCACGCCTTCGCCGAATTTTTGATGCGAGACCGTTTCGCCGATGCGCCAGCCGACGTCTTTTTTTTCAAATTTTTGCGCAATGCTGTTGGCGCCGAACTCCGGCACGTCATCCCAAGCGGATTTGTGATGCAAGCCCGACCAATGGTGCTGCACCTTGGGCGACAACCACTTCAAGGCTGCATCGGGCAATTCATCGAAAAAGCGCGATTTCATACCGTAGCGGGTTTGGCCGTGCAACATGCGGCTCTGGGAAAAACTCATATATAAACGCCGCTTGGCGCGCGTGATGGCCACATACATGAGGCGCCGTTCTTCTTCTATGCCATCGGCTTCCTGCACTGAATTATCGTGCGGGAATAAGCCCTCTTCCAATCCCGTGATAAAGACAGCGTCGAATTCCAAGCCCTTGGCGGAATGCACGGTCATTAATTGCATGGCGTCCTGCCCCGCTTGCGCCTGGTTGTCGCCCGCTTCGAGCGATGCATGCGATAGGAACGCCGACAACGGCGACATCACCATCGCCAGCGGCGCATCGGCGTCGACGATTTCCGCCGCGTCGGCAAGAATCGTGGCGCCCGCCGCTGCCTGCGCTTTAGGCCCGGCAAATGCCGGCGTATCGATGCCGAAACCTTCTTCGGAAACAAACAGCATCGCGGCGCTAACCAATTGCTCTAAGTTTTCGATGCGGTCCGCGCCTTCTTTCTCATTTTGGTAATGGGTAATCAAGCCGCTCATGTCGAGCACGATTTGCACCATTTCTTGCAACGGCAAATGCTGGGTTTCAAAGCGAGCGCCTTCGACCAGCTTGACGAAAGCGGCCAGGGAAGTGCCCGCTTTGCCCGTCATGTAAGGCACCGCGGCATACAGAGAGGTGCCGTGCTGGCGCGCGGCGTCTTGCAATTGTTCGATGGAACGCGCACCGATGCCGCGCGTCGGGAAATTCACCACCCGCAAGAAGGCCGAATCATTGTGCGGGTTATCCATCAACTGCAGATAGGCGATGGCATGCTTGATCTCGGCGCGCTCAAAGAAGCGCTGGCCGCCATACACACGATAAGGAATGCCGGCCGAAAAAAGCGCATGTTCGATCACACGTGATTGCGCATTGGAGCGATACAAGATGGCGATCTCGCTGCGCGCCGCACCTTCGGCAATCAAGTTCTTCGCCTCATCGATGATCCATTGCGCTTCTTGGATATCGCTGCTTGCCTCGAAAATTCGTACCGGCTCGCCATGACCGGCATCGGTGCGCAAGTTCTTCCCTAAACGTCGCGTGTTATGCGAGATCAGTGTATTGGCGCTGTCGAGAATATTGCCGTGAGAGCGATAATTCTGTTCCAGCTTGATTAAATTTTGCACGCGGAATTCACGTTCGAACATCGACATATTGCCGACATTCGCGCCGCGAAATGCGTAAATGCTTTGATCGTCGTCGCCTACTGCGAACACCGCGCCATGCTGGCCTGCCATCAACTTCAGCCACTTGTATTGCAAGTCGTTGGTGTCTTGAAATTCGTCGACCAGGATATGTTTGAAGCGAGATTGGTAATGTTCGCGCAGCGGTTGATTGCGACTCAACAGCTCATATGTGCGCAACAGCAGCTCGGCAAAATCCACCACGCCTTCACGTTGGCACTGCTGGTCATACATATCGTAGAGCTCGACAAATTTACGATTGAAATCGTCGTAAGCTTCCACGTCTTTGGCACGCAAACCTTGATCCTTGGCGCTATTGATGAAATACATCAAATTACGCGGCGGATACTTTTCATCGTCAATATTGTTTGCCTTCAGCAAGCGTTTGATGGCCGACAACTGATCTTGCGAATCAAGGATTTGAAAAGTTTGCGGCAGCGCTGCGTCACGATAGTGGGCACGCAGCAAGCGGTTGCATAATCCATGAAAAGTCCCGATCCACATGCCGCGCGTATTGATCGGCAACATGGCAGACAGACGCGCCAGCATTTCCTTGGCAGCCTTGTTGGTAAAGGTCACTGCCAACACGCCGGCCGGTGAAACTTGTCCGGTTTGAATCAGCCAAGCGATGCGGGTAGTCAGTACACGCGTCTTGCCGGAGCCCGCGCCCGCCAAAATCAAGGCAGGCTGGGCGGGCAAAGTAACGGCGGCGAGCTGTTCGGGATTGAGGTTATGAAGGAGGTTTTGCATCATTCAAATTATATCCGGCAGACGCCCCTCCCGCGGCCTACCGATTACTTCAATTGAACGATAAAGACGTTGCCGCCTTTGAAATTGGTATTGAGCTTTTGCCTTCCCTCGAATTGCAATTGTTTTTGCTTCGCATCCCAAGCCATCGTCTTTTGGTCATAAGGACTACGAAACTGCTCCGGCGCCTTAGCAAGGTAAGCCGGGATCGCATCCATCGCCACTTTATTGCGCCGCAAATCGACTTGCAAACCGACCAAGCGCAAATAGCCATCGGTATCCGCTCCTCTTTCCATATATTTCACATACATATCCGGGCTGCTGGCGACTTCCAGCAAAATCTTGCCGACCGGGTTGGAAAAATAATGCACATAGGGAATGCGCGATGGGGCAAATAGTTGAACGATGCGCTCGTTGACGCGCTCCCGCGCTTTGCCGTATTCGCTAGGAGGCTGATTGGCATTATCGATCACAACCTTCCAAGTGTCGGCGAATAAATTCAAGGTCGCGTTGCGCTTGAATCCCAAGGAAGCAACCCAATTCGCGAAACGGTCCGACATGCTCACGCCGGTTTCGCTGCCGACATAGGAAATGAGGTTGCCCGCAGTCGCCGACTGGATCGCGCCGGCAATCGACCGCGCCTCGTTCATCATGACGGGAGCATACAACTGATCATTGAGTGTCAGTGGACGCACCAGCTTTGCCAAGGCGTCGCCCTGCTGAACAAGTAATTGCGGATACATCTCCACCAGATCGCTCACCGTACGCGCTTGCCTGCGCAACGCTCCCATCGCCACCATGCGGCCTAATAAGGTGTTGGTTTTCACCAGCAAGGAACGCAGGTAGCGGTCATTGCTTTCCAATTGCGCCAAACCGCTTTGCGTCCGGCCGTCGGCAATATCCAGCGCCGCCTTGGCCACTGTCATGTCCGAAGTCTGCGCGAGCAAGGAGTAATTCGGGAACGGCGCCGCCATCGACAGCAGCAAGCGCTCTTCGAATTCGGGAAGCTGACGCATAGCGTCATATCGCTTCAGATAAACGGCATTTTTTGCGAGCGCATCTTCCAATTGCGCACGATTGCGCAGATCCGCTTCCACGCAGTTTTGCAGTGCTTCGCCGCAACGCGCTTGGTTCCAAACGGGTTTCGGCATTTTCTTGTACGTGATCTGCTTATCGTAATCCGACCGATTGGGGTTTTCCTTGAATAAGCGCTGCTCGGACTCTACCGCCTCGCTACCCGTCTTCATTGCGTCCAGCGACGCATCGGCATCCATCGCGCGAAAAATGAAGTAACCATTGACGGCAGGATTGGCGTGATAGGCAGGAGGCGCCAACAAGGCTTGCGTCTCGGGTTTAAGCTTTTCATCGATCAAATTGACCAAGAGGCCGATTGCCAGCAAGCCGATAACGACGACGGCAATTCCGCGCGCAAGCAAGGAAACGGCGCGAAGAATTTTTTTCCCGGTCGATGGTGCGACGAGATTGGCGCTGGAAGGTGTATTCATTATTGTCTCTCCCTTATTTTTGTATATGAATCAAACCAATTTAACCGATACCCGGCAGCGATACAACATATGCACCTGTCCTCGCACTTTCTCTTGACGCAAGTATATTGTCCTTTGCATAATGAACTTAATTTAATGACTATGCACCGCTTGCCATGATCGATGTCCTTCACGCGTCTCTTGAAATGAGCTTGAACGCTCAGGGAGAGACGCGCGTGGAATCCGGCAAGAAATCGAAAAAACGGCCGCTCATCTGACCGGGGCGCGCTGTCCCGTCAGGTGAGCTGACAGGATGGCGCAAAGGTCGACACTTCCTTTCCACTCATTCTGTGCAGCTTCCTGCGGCGATCTAGCCGGTCAACATATTCAGGAGGTTTGTTATGATGCGTTTTACAGGCATTTGGGTGGCTTTGGTCACTCCTTTCCGCCATCAGGAAATCGACTTTCCCGCTTTACAGTCGCTTGCGCGCCGCATGGCGGATGCCGGCGTGGCTGGTTTAGTGGTCTGCGGATCGACTGGCGAAGCTGCAGCCTTGTCGGACGGCGAGCAACTGGCTGTTTTGGATGCAGTAATCGAAGCAGTCCCTCACTGTCCGATCGTCATGGGCTTATCCGGCACGCACATGCCCGCCGTTTTAGCATTGCTGCGTCAGATTGAAGCGCGGCGCATCGCCGGTTTGCTGGTGCCGGCGCCTGCTTACATCCGCCCTTCGCAAGAAGGCTTAATCGCGTATTTCACGCAATTGGCGAACGCGTCCGGCGCACCTATCATCCTGTACAACATTCCGTATCGAACCGGCGTGCACATGTCGCTTGATACCATCCGCACTCTTACGCAGCACGAACGCATCGCGGCAATCAAAGATTGCGGCGGCGATGCGCACCTTACCATGCAGCTGATTCGCGACGGCAAGCTCGATGTTCTTTCGGGCGAAGACCATCAAATATTTTCAACGCTGTGTTTAGGCGGCAGCGGCGCGATTACCGCATCGGCGCATATCCGGCCCGAGCTATTCGTGCATTTGACGCGTTTGCTGGAGCTGGGGCAATTGCACGAAGCGAGAGAATTATTCTTGCAGCTGCTGCCGATGATTCGCGTATTGTTTGACGAGCCGAATCCGGCCGGCGTGAAGGCGGTGTTGTCCGGCCTTGGATTGATTGCAAATGAATTGCGCTTCCCCATGCAAACGGCATCGAGCGCATTGCAAGATAAGCTGCTAGCGGTGCTTGAAACGCTGCCGGCCGATGCGCGGAGTGAACTTACTTTGCAAAAAGTTGCGTAAATCGTTTGGCGGCGGCTTGAGGGTCGCCCGCCAGATAAACACTGCTGATGGCGGCAACCATGTCAGCGCCTTGTGCAACCAAAGGCACTGCATTTTCCGGCGTCATGCCGCCGATGACGACGGATGGCAAATGAATGTCGGCCTTGGATTGAGCAACAATTTCCGGAGAGGTGGTGACCGCATATTTTTTGACGCGCGAAGGATAAAAACCGCCGAAGGCGATATAGCTGGCACCGCCCGCAGCAGCATTGCGCGCCAGCTGCAAATCGCCGTAGCAGGATGCGCCGACGATTTTGGTATCCCCCAGCGCAGCGCGCACTTCGGCAACCGAAGCGTCGGTGCCGCCGACATGCACGCCGTCGGCATCGATTGCCAAACACAAGTCGACGAAGTCATTAACAATCAAGGGCCGGTCATAACTACGGCAGAGCGCGAGCAAACACTCGGCTTGCTCGCGCCGCAGCTCCGCGCTCGCGATCTTGTGGCGATACTGCACGATAGCCGCGCCGCCGCGCAAAGCAAGCTCGGTAATTTCGAGCAGTTGCTGCGTGTCGTCCCAATCCGGCGTGACGATGTACAAACCTTTCATGATCACGGCCTGGTGTAGGGACGCGGGCGGCTGGGAATACGCTGACCATCGGCGACGGCATAGGCATGCTCCAAAGCTTGATGTGTGTACGCTTGCGCATCTTCGATCGCATCCGGCATGGATTTGCCGAGCGCAAGAAATGCTGCCACTGCCGACGCAAGCGTACAGCCGCTGCCATGGAAGGTTCCCGGCAAACGCGGCCAAGTCCATGAACGGAATTCGCCGTTGGTAAACCAGCGGTTGACGATCTTGTCGTCGTGGGCGTGTCCGCCTTTGATCAACACATGGCTGCAACCTTTGGAAAGCAAAACTTCAGCCTGCGAGTCCGAACGGCGATCGCCGCCGGAAAGCACGGTGGCCTCCGGCAGATTGGGCGTAACCAGCGTGGCAATCGAGCTTAAAGGCTCAAGCGTTTTGACCGCATCATCGATGGCCAAGGCATCGCCATGACCGCTTGCCAATACAGGGTCCAGCACCAAGGGCAATTCCGGGTTACGGTTGCGCAGCTGGATCACGATTTCGGCGATAGCTTCGGCATTGGCGCGGTTTCCCACGATGCCCACCTTGACTGCGGAAATGTCGATTTTGTCGATCAAGGCTTGCGCTTGCTGCCGCAAAAGCGCAGAAGGAATCGGGTGCACGGCATAAACGCGATCGTTGTCTTGAACGGTGAGCGAAGTGACAACCGACAGCGGATGTGCGCCTAAAGCCGCAATCGTTTGCACATCGGCCTGCAAGCCTGCGCCGCCGCTCGGGTCCGAGCCTGCGAACACTAATACGCTTGGTCTTTTCATACGGGGCGTCCTTCCATCGGTGAGGAGGGTGATGCTGCAAATTTTTTCGGAATGCGGCCGGCGAGATAAGCGGTACGTCCCGCTTCCACCGCCAAACGCATGGCATACGCCATGTTGACCGGATCGCGCGCGCCGGCAATCGCGGTATTCATCAGCACGCCGTCGCAACCCAATTCCATGGCGATCGCCGCGTCCGAAGCTGTGCCGACGCCGGCATCGACCAGCACCGGCACCTTGGCTTGCTCGATGATGAGCGCTAAATTCCATGGGTTCAAAATGCCCATGCCGGAACCGATCAAAGAAGCCAATGGCATCACCGCGACACAACCGATTTCTTCCAGCATTCTGGCTTGAATCGGGTCATCGCTGCAATACACCATGACATCGAAGCCGTCTTTCACCAATGTCTCGGCCGCTTTAAGCGTTTCCGGCATATTGGGGAAAAGCGTTTTTTCATCGCCCAGCACTTCCAGCTTGACGAGCTTGTGGCCATTCAAGAGTTCGCGCGCGAGCTGCAGCGTGTAGACCGCATCCTTGGCGTTGTAGCAGCCGGCGGAATTCGGCAGGAGCGTATATCGCTCCGGCGAGATGACATCCAACAGGCTAGGCGCGTTCGGGTCTTGGCCGATGTTGACGCGGCGAATCGCGACGGTAATGATGTCGGCGCCACTCGCTTCCGTCGCCGCACGCGTCTGCTCCAGGTCTTTGTATTTACCGCTGCCGACCAAGAGACGCGAACGATACGTCTTGCCGGCGATGGTCAAACCTTGATCATTGGATTTCATCATCATCCTCCTCCTATCGCGCGCACGATGTCGACACGATCACTAGACTGCAGCACGCGTTGCGACCACATATGGCGCGGAACGATCTCGCGATTGATCGCGACCGCCAGCGACTTGTTGGTCAATTCAAGCGCCGCGATCAATTCCTGCACATTCTGATTCTCGACAATCGGATGCGGCGCGCCGTTCAATTCGATTTCCATGCTCATTTCGATGCTTACTGCTTGCGATAAATTTCCGCGCCCGACTTTACGAATTCGACCGCTTTGACTTCCATGCCTTTTTGCAGCGCCTGGTCTTCGCTGATACCTTGGCTCGCGGCGTAATCCCGCACATCCTGCGTAATCTTCATCGAACAGAAATGCGGGCCGCACATCGAGCAGAAATGCGCCACCTTGGCTGAATCCTTGGGCAACGTCTCGTCATGGAATTCACGCGCCTTATCCGGGTCGAGCCCTAAATTGAATTGATCTTCCCAGCGGAATTCGAAACGCGCTTTGGACAATGCATTGTCGCGAATTTGCGCGCCCGGATGCCCCTTGGCCAAGTCGGCGGCATGCGCTGCCAACTTGTAAGTAATGATGCCTTCCTTGACGTCATCCTTATTCGGCAAACCGAGATGCTCTTTCGGCGTGACATAGCACAGCATTGCCGTACCATACCAGCCGATCATCGCCGCACCGATGCCAGACGTGATGTGGTCGTAGCCCGGCGCAATATCGGTGGTCAAAGGCCCGAGCGTGTAAAACGGCGCTTCATGGCATTGCTCCAGCTGCAAATCCATATTTTCCTTGATGAGGTGCATAGGCACGTGGCCGGGGCCTTCGATCATCACTTGCACATCGTGCTTCCAGGCGATTTGCGTCAACTCGCCGAGCGTTTTCAATTCGCCCAATTGCGCTTCATCGTTGGCGTCGTAAATCGAGCCGGGACGCAAACCGTCGCCCAAGGAAAATGACACGTCATACGCCTTCATGATGTCGCAAATCTCTTCGAAGTGCGTGTAGAGGAAGGATTCCTTGTGATGCGCGAGACACCACTTGGCCATGATGGAGCCGCCGCGCGAAACAATGCCCGTCATACGCTTGGCAGTCAGCGGTACGTATTGCAGGCGAACGCCTGCATGAATAGTGAAATAATCCACGCCTTGCTCAGCTTGCTCGATCAAGGTATCGCGGAAAATTTCCCAGGTGAGGTCTTCCGCCTTGCCATTCACTTTTTCCAGCGCCTGGTAAATCGGCACCGTGCCGATGGGGACCGGCGAATTGCGGATAATCCACTCGCGCGTTTCATGAATGTGTTTGCCGGTGGACAAATCCATCACCGTGTCGCCGCCCCAGCGAATCGCCCAAGTCATTTTCTCGACTTCTTCGCCGATCGAGGAGGTCACGGCCGAATTACCGATGTTGGCATTAATCTTCACCAGGAAATTACGGCCGATGATCATCGGCTCGATTTCCGGATGGTTGATGTTGGCGGGAATGATGGCGCGGCCGCAGGCGACCTCGGAGCGCACGAATTCAGCTGTGATTTCCGCAGGAATCACCGCGCCGAAACTTTGTCCCGGATGCTGGCGGTTCATCAAATCGGCCAGCTTGGTGCCCATCGGGCCGGAATTTTTCAGGCTTTCCAAATATTCGCGACGGCGCAGGTTTTCGCGAATAGCGATGTATTCCATTTCCGGCGTAATGATGCCGCGGCGCGCATAGTGCATTTGCGACACGTTCCTGCCTGCCAATGCGCGGCGCGGCTTGCGCTTCAAGTTGAAACGCAGCTCGGCCAGCTTGGGGTCGTTTAAGCGCTCGACACCATATTCCGACGTCGGCCCAGCCAATTCTTCCGTATCATTGCGCTCGCCAATCCAGGCAGCACGTATGGGGCTCAACCCCGAGCGAATATCGATTTTGATCTTAGGATCGGTGTAGGGTCCGGACGTGTCATACACAAAAATAGGCGGGTTTTTTTCCGCGCCGAAGGATGCGGGCGTATCGCTTTGGCTGATTTCGCGCATCGGCACGCGGATATCGGGGCGCGAACCCTCGACATAAATCTTGCGCGAATTCGGCAGCGGCTGGATCGCAGCTTCGTCGACCGTAGCGGTCGCGGCGAGGAATTGGGGATTGGCGTTCATAGCTTCCTTTCATTGCGAAGGAAGCATGGAGGGCAGATGGCCAAGTCCGGATGCTTCCCTTCGCTGGCATTACCCAGATCAGGTTAGAGGGTATTTCTCACCCGGCCGGCAATCAGCCAGGACCCCTAGCGTTGTGCCTATTTAATCATTGCTAAAAAGGCGATTTGCGGATTATACGCCGATGATCAAAATAGGGGCGTCTCTCCCCTTATAATGTGAGGTTTCGCAAAAGACTCTCTTTTACCTATCAAATCATGGAATTAGCCAAATCTTTCGAGCCCGCCGACATTGAAAAACACTGGCGCACCGAGTGGGAAAAACGCGGTTACTACACTGCCTCCACCGATCCGGGCAAACCGGCGTTTTCCATCCAGCTGCCGCCCCCGAACGTCACCGGCACCCTGCACATGGGCCATGCGTTCAACCAGACCATCATGGATGGCTTGACGCGCTACCACCGCATGAAGGGCCATAACACCGCCTGGATTCCCGGCACCGACCACGCCGGCATCGCCACCCAAATCGTGGTGGAACGCCAGCTCGATGCGCAAAAGGTTTCGCGCCATGATTTAGGCCGCGCAAAATTCCTGGAAAAAGTCTGGGAATGGAAAGAGCACTCCGGCTCGACCATCACCGGCCAGATGCGCCGCATGGGCACCTCCACCGACTGGAGCCGCGAATACTTCACCATGGATGACAAAATGTCCAAGGCGGTCACCGAAGTATTCGTGCGTCTATATGAGCAAGGCTTGATCTACCGCGGCAAGCGCCTGGTGAACTGGGATCCGAAGCTGCATACCGCTGTCTCCGACCTCGAAGTGGTGTCGGAAGAAGAAGACGGCCACATGTGGCATATCCGCTATCCGTTTGCGGACGGCAGCGGCCATATCACGGTAGCGACCACCCGTCCGGAAACCATGCTGGGCGACGTAGCCGTGGCGGTCGACCCGACCGACGAGCGCTACCGGCATTTGGTCGGCAAACTGTTGACTCTGCCGCTCACCGGCCGTGAAATTCCGATGATTGCCGACGACTATGTCGATAAAGAATTTGGCACCGGCTGCGTGAAAATAACGCCGGCGCACGACTTTAACGACTATGCGGTAGGACAGCGCCACAATCTCGGCCAGATCAACATCTTCACGCTCGACGCCAAGATCAATGAAAACGGCCCGGACAAGTATCAAGGCATGGACCGCTACGACGCGCGCAAGCAAATCGTTGCCGACCTCGAAGCGCAAGGCTTATTGGAATCGGTCAAGCCGCACAAATTGATGGTGCCGCGCGGCGATCGTACCGGCGTCGTGATCGAACCCATGTTGACCGACCAATGGTTCGTCGCCATGAGCAAACCTGCACCGGCCGGCACGCATTTCCCAGGCAAATCGATTGCCGAAGTAGCCCTGGAAAAAGTGGCCGACGGCTCGATCCAATTCATCCCGGAAAATTGGACCACGACATACAACCAGTGGCTCAACAATATCCAGGATTGGTGTATTTCGCGCCAGCTATGGTGGGGACATCAGATTCCCGCTTGGTATGATGAAGAAGGCAATATCATCGTTGCCCGCAACGAAGAAGAAGCCCAGGCGAAAGCCGGAGGCAAGCCGATTACACGCGACAACGATGTGCTCGACACCTGGTTCTCCTCCGCCTTGGTGCCCTTCTCGTCACTAGGCTGGCCGCAAGAGACGCCGGGCTACAAGATGTTCCTGCCTTCGTCGGTTCTCGTGACCGGCTTCGACATCATCTTCTTCTGGGTTGCCCGCATGGTGATGATGACGACCCACTTCACCGGCAAGGTACCGTTCGAAAAAGTGTATGTACATGGATTGGTTCGCGACGCTTCAGGTCAAAAAATGTCCAAGTCCAAAGGCAATACGCTTGATCCGATCGACTTGATCGATGGCATCGACGTTGAATCCCTGGTCAGCAAACGCACCACCGGCTTGATGAATCCCAAGCAAGCGGAAAGCATCGCCAAAGCCACGCGCAAAGAATATCCGAACGGCATTTCGGCCTTCGGCACCGACGCGCTGCGCTTCACCATGGCGAGCTATGCCTCCTTAGGCCGCAACATCAATTTCGATTTGAGCCGTTGCGAAGGCTACCGCAATTTCTGCAATAAGCTATGGAACGCCACGCGCTTCGTGTTGATGAATACCGAAGGCAAGGATTGCGGCTTCGATGAATCTACCTGCGGCGCAGGCGGCCGCGATTTTTCGCAAGCCGACCGCTGGATCGTTTCGCTCTTGCAGCGTACCGAGGCGGAAGTCGAAAAAGGCTTTGCCGACTATCGCTTCGACAATATCTCGTCCGCCATTTACAAATTCGTTTGGGATGAATATTGCGACTGGTATCTTGAAGTCGCCAAAGTGCAAATCCAAAGCGGCAGCGAAGCGCAGCAACGTGCTACGCGCAGGACACTGTTGCGCGTGCTTGAAACGATACTGCGCTTGGCGCATCCGATCATTCCTTTCATCACCGAACAGCTATGGCAAACCGTGGCGCCGATGACCGGCAAGGTACTGAATGCCGACGGCGATTCGATCATGGTGCAATCCTATCCGACACCGCAACCGGAAAAGCTCGATGAACAAGCGGAAAGCTGGATGGCGCAATTAAAAACCTTGACCGATGCCTGCCGCAATTTGCGCGGCGAGATGCAATTGTCGCCGGCAAAGCGCGTGCCGCTAATCTTGGAAACAAGTGGCGATCAAGTTGCCCTACAAAAATTCGCCCCTTATTTGCAAGCGCTTGGAAAACTCTCTGAAGTACAAGTTGTCGATGTTTTACCGGAGTCCCCGGCGCCCGTGTCGATCGCCGGCGAAGTGAAATTGATGTTGAAAGTCGAAATCGATATCGCCGCCGAACGCGAGCGCGTAGTAAAGGAAATCACGCGGATAGAAGGGGAAATTGCCAAGATTAATGCCAAGTTAGGCAATGAAAGTTTTGTGGCGCGCGCGCCAGCGCAAGTGGTCGCGCAAGAGAAGGAACGTTTAGCCGGCTTTACTGCCACACTCGAAAAACTGCGCGAGCAGTTAAACAAGCTCAAATAATAAGAGAACGATGCATGCCCGCTTCTTGGCCGCGGGCATTTCGGAGAAACAGGATGATTCTGATCACGTCATGGTCACAGTAAATCCCATTACCAATATGGCGTTTTACTGCTGTGGCGTGCGCATGGAAGATGCGGCGGCCGAACAGCCAATATGCGCCGATACTTTTGCGCATATGTTCATGTGCGACTATGGCATGCGCATCTTCAACTTGTTCAAAGAAGAAGAAAATTCCAATGCCAGCATGCTGGTACGTCATCGCATCATCGACGACTTTCTCGATCACATTTTGATCGATCGCCCCGACACCTGCATCGTCACCATCGGCGCCGGCTTTGACAGCCGCCCTTATCGGTTAGAAGGCGGCACTTGGGTTGAATTGGATGAAACGCAGGTGGTAGCCTGGAAAAACGACAAGCTTCCTCCTGAACATTGCAGCAATCCCCTACAACGTATTGCCATTGATTTCGCGACCGATTCTCTTGAAGAAAAGCTGTCGGCGATATGTCCTGATGGGCCGGTCGTGGTTGTCGTCGAAGGCGTGTTCATTTACCTAACCGAACTCCAGATCAAGCAAACCATTGCAGCGATACAGCACCGGTTTCCCATGCATCTATTGATTTGCGATTTGGTCAGCCGAGAAATGGTCCTCAACTATGGACGCACCTTGCATGCAAAAATCCAGGCCCTGGGCACGTGCTTTCGCCCCGTCGACCACCCGGAAACGGTTTTCACCTTAAACGGTTATCGTATGCGCGAAGCGGTATCCATCGTCGAACGCGCGGTGGATTTCGGCATCAACAAAGTCCCCAAGATGCTTTTACGATATGTTTTCCGGGGCGACGTCATGGGCAATTCCGTCTATGTTTTCGAGCCCTATGACGATGACGACAATTTGATTATATGACGAGAAAAATAATGCCAAACCGCCTTTCCCTAGCCCTCCTTTCAGTCATTCTATTTGCCTCTTTTTCCGCATGGGCACAATCCTCTGCCATTGGATTATGGAAAACGATCGATGACCACACAGGAAAAACCAAGTCGCTCGTACGCATTAGCGAGAACAAGGGTGAATACCGCGGCAAAATCGAAAAATTATTTCGTGCCCCCAATGAAGACCAACACCCCGTGTGCACGAAATGCGAAGGTGCGCATAAAGACCAGCCCGTCATCGGCATGACCATCATCACCGGGATGCACTATGAAGACGGCGAATACCACAGCGGCCACATTCTGGATCCGCAAAGCGGCAAGGTTTATAAAGCCAAGATGTCGCTCACGGAGGATGGCAAGAAGCTGAATGTGCGAGGTTACATCGGCATGCCGATGTTAGGCCGCACGCAAACCTGGTTGCGCGAAGAATAATTTCAAGAATCGCGGAATTTTAAGAATTGCGGGACAGTGCTACACGAAGCGTGCTCTGTCCTCAACTCATTAAACGAACGAGATCGTCAGTCCGGGCATGCTCACGCCGGAAAACGCGGTAGTCCAGGTTTGTCCGCGCTGCAAAGGATAGGCCTCGGTCCATGCACCGGTGCTGATGATCTCACCGGCGGCCAGCGACGGACTCTCTGGCTGCAACTGCAACAAACGATGTAAGCGCTTGAACGCGTACATCGGACTGCCCATCACATCGCTACCGAATCCGGCGGCACGCAGAATAGAAATCCCGTTTTCGTTGCACGATAGCGAGACGCTGGAATCCGCCAACACCTGCGTCAAATGATGGCGGGAGGCTGCCGACAATAATTTAGGCTCGCCAATTAAGAGCGCGCCGTGCAAACCAAACGCCGCAATGGCATCAGCCAAATTGAACGTCCAATCAAGGTAAGGACAGGTCACGATTTCCAAACCATGCGCCATCCATTCGATGCAATCCGCCAAACCGTCCACGCTCGCATTCGGCCCCGGCGTCTTGCCTAGCTTGAAAATTATTTCGGGTTGCAATCGTGGCTGTAATGCGCCTTGCAAACTTTGAATGCCTTGATTGTCTTTAGCATAACGTACAGTTGCATCGAACAACATCGACCAAGAAGGCAATCCTTTATGCGGATGCTGTTCATGCGCGAGATGTTTGTGATTGGCAAAACCAATCTTGCGACCTACGGGCACTTCCCCTTGGGCAATGCGGATATCGATAATTGCCTGCGCAATTTCGTAAGCATCCTCAACCGATAGGGAGACGCTAGACGATATAGGAGGGAATTGCCGTCCTGCGGCACGCACATCCAGCAATTGATGTGCGTAGCGCAGGGCCTGCGTAGACATTAGCATGGCAAGTATGCGCTGAATATTTGAACAAGCCGTCTGTCATTCGATAAACAGACCGGCTATATGTTCAATGAAATTTAGAACGCCCCACCATTACGATGGAAATGCGTTCTAAGATGCCGAACCCCAAAGGTCTGCATTGGCGCCGGTACGCGGGGCGGTGACGCCGAAGTGGGAATAAGCAGCCGGCGTAGCGATCCGGCCGCGCGGCGTACGTTGTAAATAGCCTTGCTGAATCAAATAAGGTTCGAGCACATCTTCGATGGTATCGCGCTCTTCGCCGATAGCGGCCGCCAAATTGTCCAAGCCCACCGGTCCGCCATTGAATTTGAACAAAACTGCTTCCAACAGTTTGCGATCCATTAAGTCAAAACCGACCGGATCCACATCCAGCATGGTCAATGCGGCATTCGCCATTTCTTGCGTAATTTCGCCCGTGCCTTTGACTTCGGCATAATCCCGCACCCGGCGCAGCAAGCGATTGGCGACACGCGGCGTGCCGCGGCTGCGCTTGGCGATTTCCATTGCACCTTCTTCGCGGATCGGCGCATTGAGCAAGGCGGAGCTGCGCGCAACGATACGCGCCAGTTGCTCAGGCGAATAAAACTCAAGACGCGCCACGATGCCGAAGCGGTCGCGCAAAGGATTGGTCAGCATGCCGGCACGGGTCGTTGCGCCCACCAGGGTAAACGGCTGCAAATCGAGGCGCACTGAACGCGCCGCCGGACCTTCGCCGATCATGATGTCGATTTGATAGTCTTCCAATGCCGGATAAAGAATCTCTTCGACGACCGGCGAGAGGCGATGAATTTCATCGATGAACAAAACATCGTTGGCTTCCAGATTGGTCAGCAAAGCCGCCAAGTCGCCGGCACGTTCCAGCACCGGCCCGGAAGTCTGACGCAGGTTGACCCCCATCTCGCGCGCAATGATGTGCGCGAGCGTGGTTTTTCCCAAGCCCGGCGGGCCGAATAACAAAGTATGGTCAAGCGCTTCGCGGCGCTTACGCGCGGCGCTGATGAAAATTTCCAACTGATCGCGAATCTTTTCCTGTCCGACATATTCGTCCAGCTGTTTAGGCCGCAAGGCGCGTTCAATCGCCTCTTCATTCGGCGAAGCAGGCGTCGCGGAAATGATGCGCTGTTCAGTGAAGTTATCGGTTTGGATGCTCATGGTTGTTTACTAAGCCTTGGACAACATCTTCAATGCAAGCTTAATGCCTTCTGATACGCCGGTGCCCGATGGTACTTGTTTTAATGCTAGCGCCGCTTCCTTGTCGGAATAGCCGAGCGCCAGCAAGGCATTGAGAATATCGGCAGCGGCGTCATGATGGGTGGCAATGCCCGCCGCCGCCAAATCGGCGCCCAACTTGCCTTTTAATTCCAGCAAAAGACGTTCAGCGGTTTTTTTCCCGATGCCGGGGATTTTGGTCAAACGGCCGGCTTCCTGCAAGGTAACGGCTTGGGCCAAGTCGCCAACCGATAAGCCGGACAACACAGACAGCGCCGTGCGTGCACCGATTCCGGAAATCTTGATTAATTCCTTGAAGGCATTGCGCTCTTCGATCGAACCAAATCCATACAAAAGATGGGCATCTTCCCGTACCGCTAAATGCGTCAGCAAGACCACCTTTTCGCCGACGCCAGGCAAGTTATAAAAGGTACTCATCGGCACCCCGACTTCATAACCCACACCACCGCAATCGATGAGCAATTGCGGTGGATTTTTCTCAAGCAAAATTCCGGAAAGTCGACCTATCATATTGGAACGAAAGTGCAATAATAGGCTTTCATCATACAGGACAACCGGGCAAGATTATGGTGAACACCGACGACGATTCCGGAGACGGCCGGCAAGCGCGCCTTGTGCTCAGCCGCCTAGTCGCCTTGCTCGGCATCATATGGGCTTTGCCTCTGACCTTATTTGGCTTCCTGTTGGCCCTGCCGGCACTCATCATAGGCGGGCAATTGGACATCGTCTTGCGTCCTACCCCGGCTCTCCTGGTGCGAGGGCCTTTCGCCGATCGCTTACTGGCACATCATCCTTTCGGCGCCATGTGCGCCATGGCAATCGGCCATATCGTGATTGCCCAGCGCCAAGGATTAACACCGCAAATTCTGACGCATGAACTCGCCCATGTGCGTCAAGCCGCCATATGGGGCATTCTTTTTCCGATCGCATATGTGGCGGCCAGCGCGTGGGCCAAGGTGCGCGGAGAAGACGCTTATTGGAATAATATTTTTGAAATCGCGGCACGCCGTGCCGAGCGGCACAGCTAAAGCAGTTTTACTAGCCCACTAGACGGCCGCGACGCACGCGTAAGCCCTTTTTCGCCAACGCCGGCGCCAACCCACCCAAGATACCGAGCACATCGCTGTTATGCGCATGGCAAATCGCCACCCCCAGCGCATCGGCCGCATCGCGTCCCGGCATACCCGACAAGGCGAGCAAACGCTGCACCATGTCTTGCACTTGCTGCTTTTGCGCCTTGCCCTGGCCGACCACCGCTTGTTTGACTTGCAACGCCGTATATTCCGCCACCGACAAATCCGCACCGACCAAGGCGCAAATCGCCGCCCCGCGGGCCTGCCCCAGCAACAGAGTCGACTGCGGATTGACGTTGACGAAGACTTTTTCGATGGCGGCGCAATCCGGGCGATAAGTCTGAATGACTTCGGCGACGCCCGTCACGATGGTTTTCAAGCGCTGCGGTAAATCGGCCTCCGGCGTCTTAATGGTGCCGGAGGCGATATAGGTAAGTTTGTTGCCCTGCTTATGGATCACACCGAAGCCGGTGATGCGTAGTCCGGGGTCGATCCCTAAAATTTTCATTAATGACGGAAGTGACGAGTGCCGGTAAACAACATTACCACACCGCGCTCGTCCGCGGCATCAATCACTTCTTGATCTCGCATAGAACCGCCCGGCTGAATCACGCAAGTCGCGCCGGCATCGACCACCACATCCAAGCCATCGCGGAATGGAAAGAAAGCATCGGACGCCACTGCCGAGCCGACCAACGACAAATTGGCATTCTGCGCCTTGATCGATGCAATGCGAGCAGAATCGACGCGGCTCATTTGCCCGGCGCCGACACCCAGGGTCATGCCATTGCCGCAAAAGACGATGGCGTTAGACTTCACATACTTAGCCACCCGCCAGGCGAACATCAAATCCTGCATTTGCTGCGGTGTCGGTTGCTTCTTCGTCACTACGCGCAGCTCATCGCGCGTAACGTTTTTCGCATCAGGCGATTGCACCAGCAAACCGCCGCCGACGCGCTTCAAGTCATACTGATTGACGCCTTTGCCTAGCGGAATTTGCAACAAGCGCACGTTTTGCTTAGCGGAGAAAATACGCTTCGCCTCGTCGGAGAAGGAAGGCGCGATCAAGACTTCGACGAATTGCTTGGCAACCGCCTCGGCGGCAAAACCGTCGAGTTCGCGATTAAAGGCGATGATGCCGCCGAAAGCCGACGTCGGATCGGTTTGGTGCGCCTTGACGTAGGCTTCCAAAACATTCGTGCCGATCGCCACACCGCAAGGATTGGCATGCTTGATGATCACGCAGGCGGTTTCATCAAAGGTCTTGACGCACTCCCAAGCCGCATCCGCATCGGCGATATTGTTGTACGACAGTTCCTTGCCCTGCAGCTGGGTGTAATTGGCGAGCGCGCCTTCAATCGCCTTAGTGTCACGATAAAACGCTGCGGATTGATGCGGATTTTCGCCGTAACGCATTTCCTGCACTTTGTCGAAATGCAGATTCAAGATCGCCGGATAAGGGCTACGCGTCGTATGCTGCTTGTCTTCACCAAGCGAGGTGAAATAGTTCGTGATGGCGCCGTCGTATTGCGCGGTGTGAGCAAAGACTTTCTTCGCCAAGGCAAAACGCGTTTCATAGCTGACTTCACCTTTGTTGGCGCCAAGTTCATCGAGCACGCGCCGGTAATCGTTCGGATCGCAAAGGACGACCACATCCTTATGATTCTTGGCGGAAGAACGCAGCATGGCCGGGCCGCCGATATCGATATTTTCAATCGCATCTTCCAAGGAGCATTGGTCTTTTGCGACCGTTTGCTGAAATGGATAAAGATTGACCACCACCATGTCGATGGTCGGTATGCCGTGCTGCTCCAAGGCCGCGCGGTGCTCAGCCAGATCGCGGCGCGCGAGAATCCCGCCGTGTACCTTTGGATGCAGGGTCTTCACTCGGCCATCGAGCATTTCCGGAAAACCCGTATAGTCCGCAACTTCCGTTACTTGCAAACCATTGTCGGCTAAGAGCTTGGCGGTACCGCCAGTGGAAAGGATGTTGACGCCCATCGCGGACAATGCGCGTGCGAATTCCAGCACGCCGGTCTTGTCGGAGACGGAGATGAGAGCTTGTTTGATCATGATGAGACGAGGAAGGTGAGAAAAATTCGACGCAAGCCGCTACCAAGCGGCAAAGACTAAAGCAAGCCGTGCTGTTGCAATTTCTTGCGTAAGGTATTGCGATTAATGCCGAGCATCTCGGCCGCCAAGGATTGATTACCTTCGGCGCGCGCCATCACGGCTTCCAGGATAGGGCGCTCGACGGTAAACACCACCATTTCATAGACATTCGTCGGCTGCAAGTCGCCTAAGTCCCTGAAATATTTTTCCAGGCTTTTCTTAACGACATCTTGAATATTGTCTTTGCTCATGGCGTAAAAAGAACGAGATCGAGATCGGGTTGATCAAGCAGCCAGCTTTTCCGGCGCAAACGCGTATTGTAACCGTTCGCCTAGATCAGCCTGCATTTCAAAGAAGGCGTCGACGGCATTCAATTGGTCGTCGCAATTTTCCAGTCGGTTCATTTTTTGACGAAATTGTTCGCCGCCCGCCAGATCGCGCACGTACCAGCCGATGTGCTTACGAGCGGTCCGCACGCCTAAATACTCGCCATAAAACGCATAATGCGCGCGCAAGTGCTGACTCATCAAGGTGCGCACCTCACTTACCAAGGGCGGCGGCAAATGCCGGCCGGTACGTAAAAAATGATCGATCTCGCGAAAGATCCAGGGCCGGCCTTGCGCGGCGCGTCCGATCATGACGGCATCTGCACCTGTTACTTTCAAAACGGTTTGGGCTTTTTCAGGCGTATCGATGTCGCCGTTGGCGACGACGGGAATCGAAACGGTTTGCTTAACTGCGGCAATGGTTTCGTATTCCGCTTCCCCGCTATAAGCGTCGGCACGCGTTCTGCCGTGCAGGGTCAGCATCGCAATGCCAGCATCTTGCGCCATTTTTGCAATGGTCAAGGCATTCTTATGCGCACGATCCCAGCCGGTACGAAACTTCAAAGTCACAGGTACATCGACCGCCGCAACCACCGCTTCCAAAATGCGAGCAACTAAGGCTTCGTCCTGCAGCAAGGCCGAACCACACCAGCTATTGCAAACCTTCTTGACCGGACAGCCCATGTTGATGTCGATGATTTGCGCACCGCGCTCGACATTGAATTTTGCGCATTCGGCCAACATGAGAGGATCGGCACCCGCGATCTGCACCGCTTTCGGCTCCATCTCACCTTCATGGTTGATGCGGCGCGAACTCTTTTCCGTTTGCCATAAGCGCGGGTTGGAAGCGGCCATCTCGGATACCGCGTAGCCTGCGCCGAGTTCTTTGCACAATTGGCGGAAAGGCCTATCCGTCACACCTGCCATGGGAGCGACAAAGACATTGTTGCGCAATGTGTAAGGGCCGATGTTCACGGGGGAAACAAGTGACAAGCAAAACCGCTATTTTAACGTCAATATGCGGGAGTTTTAGCGCTCGCCGACGCGCCGGCTATGCTGGCCTGCATGTTCCGGTTGGCCTGATTCACCAATTCATCCAGGCTCAAATTTTCATGACCGTAGGTAGCAACACCAATATGTAGCGACAGCAGAATCGATTCCTGCTTGACGTAAAGCGGATGGCTGGCAAAATACCCCAATAAACCCTGCGCCAAGAATTGCGCATGCCGCATGTCGGTACGCGGCAATATGGTCATGAATTCAACGCCGGTCCAGCGCCCGATCTTGTCTTGGGCACGCGTTTGCAAGGTAATTTCACGTGCAAATGATGCCAGCAGCATATCTGCAGCGCGCCATCCGTACACATCGTTAATCTTTCCGAAACCTTCCAAGCGCATCAGCATGATGGATAACAACTCATCTTCCTGAGCGGCGCGCTCGACGGCTTTTTTCAACAGGTAACTGGTCTTGCGGCGATTCATTAAGCCGGTGAGAGTGTCGATCTGCGCCTTTTCCGTCAGCATTTGCAACAGGTTCGACTGTTGCCAAATGATTTCGGCAATGTGACAAAAGGCTCGAAAAGGCGCGGCGCCGGTGTGGGCGAAATAACTGACGTCATCCGCATAAAACACGATCAAGCCGCGTACGTCAGGCTTATCGGAACGCAGAGGAATCGCCAAGGCACAGCTTGCGCTGCACGCATCGAGATTGTCACGCCAAGGCCAAAACAAAGAATTCAAGTCATTGATGCCGCCGACGCTTTCCAACGACGCCTGCGAATAAGGGCCGACATGCTCGAAACAGCTGCGCGGCAATCGCCAATCCTCGGCTTCGGGAACGCACTCGCCGATCGCAGCATGCGGAATCACTTTGTCATCGTCGCCTTCGGTGAAGCCGATCCACACCAATCGCAAGTGCGGCGTCGCATCCAAGACGGTATCGCACAGCCGCTTGATATGGTCCTTGTTCTTGACCGATTGCGGTAAGTTTTCCAGCAATACGTGCAAAGCGGCCGTCAGCGCCGCGCGTTCGTCTTCTCCTTGTGCTTCAGGAGCATTCGATAACGCGATCGCCGTAGGGAATTGCGTAGGTTCGGTCGATGAAAAGAAATTAAATTTCACCGTGCCTGCCTCCCATGAAACTGTTTTTAATTGTTCTAATTATTTTTTTGAGCTTTTTTGAAAGCTCTGTTGAGATTAGCACGAACCCTGGGCACAACAGGACGGGCTAATGCAAAAAATTGCAATATCGAGAGAACTTGTCGATTTCCTCCAACGCCGCTAGAGCCTGTTATGAATTTGCCTTGGGGTCACGTTCGAACGAAAAGGGATGCAGCGCTAGGCGCGGCGCGCCGCACAGGGTGGCCCCCTGTGCAAGCGGCGCAACACCGCGATGCGCCCTTTTCGTTCGGACCCTCCGGGCAGCCCCAAGGCAAGTTCATAACAGGCTCTAGGCGCAGGCCAAGCTTATTTGCTCAATGTTGGATTTAGCGAGTACTTACCCATCCACTCGGCCTGATCGAGAATATGGCCGGCAATCGCCCGACGCGCATCTTGCCCCGTGAAGTCGCCTTCAACCGCAAGCCGATCAACATCCAATGCGTACAGCGTAAAGATATAGCGATGAACAATGGAGTCATTCCATGGCGGGCAAGGTCCGTCATACCCAAAGTAGCTGCCGCCCATTTGCGCATCACCCGCGAACCAGCCGGTGTAATCATTTAAGCCCTGGCGCACGCGGCCAAAAACTGGGTGATCGATGCCCGGACCTGCTTTGCCGTGCGGCGTCACGCCTTCGCTAAATGCACCGGCATGAATGACGGAATGGCGTGGCGATAGATCGACCAGGGTCCAGTGGAAAAAATCCACGCGCGGCAAATCTGCCGGTACGCTCTTGCCTTCTTGATTCACATCGTCGCCGCGCGACGGCACATCGCAGTCATGGCAAATCAGCACCAGCGAACGCGTTCCAGCCGGCACATCGCTCCATGCCAAATAAGGATTGCGATTTGCGGAAAACTTTACATGACTGACCGGATCGATCACACCAAAAGCAAATTCGCCCGGAATCGTACCGCCATTGACAAAGGAATCGCTCCACAATTTCATGACTGTCTCCTCAAGCAAGAAATTATTTGAAATTCTTCGGCGGCACCTGTAGCCAGAATGTCACCGGACCATTGTTGGTCAGCGTCACTTGCATATCGGCGCCGAACTGCCCTGTTTCGACTGTTGCATGGCGGCTTTGCGCCTGTCGTACGAAATGATCAAACAGGCGACGACCTTCCTCCGGCGCTGCTGCCGGCGTAAACGAGGGCCGAGTACCGGAACGCGTGTCCGCCGCCAAGGTAAATTGCGGCACCAACAGCAAACCGCCTGCCACATCCGTCACACTGCGATTCATTTTGCCCGCATCATCGGCAAAAACGCGATATGCCAATAATTTGGCGAGCAAGGCATCCGCTTCTTGTTCCGTATCGCCGCGCTCGGCGCATAGCAAGACCATCAAACCCGGCCCAATCGTACCAACCGACTTGCCTTCGACCGTCACGCATGCCTGCGCGACTCGCTGCAAAAGAGCAATCACGCCAGCGTAACCCGCGCGAATTTACGCTTGCCGACCTGCACAACGAAAGTTCCTGCATCGACCTTCAAACCTTTATCGGAAATGACGTTGCCGTCGATACGCACCCCGCCCTGCTCCACCATGCGCAAAGCCTCCGACGTCGAAGGGCACAGATTGGCTTGCTTGAGTAATTGCCCGATACCGAGTGGCGCGCCGGTAAGCCGCACTTCCGGAATGTCGTCGGGAATACCGCCTTTGGCGCGGTTATTGAAGTCGGCCAGCGCATCGTCCGCAGCTTGCCCGGAATGAAAGCGCGTGACGATTTCCTTGGCCAGCAATACTTTGATGTCGCGCGGGTTGCGTCCCTCTTCAGTCTCTTTCTTGAACTGTGCAATTTCCGTCATCGGCCGGAACGACAACAACTCGTAATAACGCCACATCATGTCGTCCGAAATACTCATCACCTTGGCAAACATCGTGTTTGCCGGTTCGGTGATGCTGATGTAGTTTCCTTTGGACTTGGACATTTTTTCAACACCGTCCAATCCTTCCAGCAGGGGCATGGTGAGAATGCACTGCGCTTCCTGCCCCCAATCTTTTTGCAATTCGCGCCCGACAAGCAGGTTGAACTTTTGATCGGTGCCGCCTATCTCAAGATCCGATTTCAAGGCCACCGAATCGTAGCCCTGCACCAAGGGGTACAGCAATTCATGCACCGAGATCGGCGTACCGGCCTTGAAACGCTTGGTAAAGTCATCCCGCTCGAGAATACGTGCCACCGTATAGCGAGCGGCAAGCTGGATCATGCCGGCGGCCCCCAAGGTGTTACACCACTCCGAGTTATAACGAATCTCGGTTCGAGCCGGATCGAGCACCAGGCTCGCTTGCGCGAAATAAGTCTTGGCGTTTTCCTCGATCTGTTCTTTCGATAAGGGCGGACGCGTGACATTGCGGCCCGAAGGATCGCCTATCATCGAAGTGAAATCGCCGATCAGAAAAATAACGGTGTGCCCCAGATCTTGCAGTTGGCGCAGCTTGTTCAACACGACCGTATGGCCCAGATGCAGATCGGGCGCGGTTGGATCTAGACCGAGCTTCACGCGCAGCGGTTTGCCTGTTTGTTCGGCACGCACCAGTTTGCGGACAAAGTCTTCTTCGATCAGCAATTCTTCGGCACCCCGTTTAACCACCGCCAGGGCTTGCTTTACCGCATCAGATATCGGTAAATTTTGCTGCAATGCAGCACTTTTTTGGACTTCCTTATCCGCGCTCAATTTCGAACTTTCACTCATTGGGTTAAAGTTTGGTTGGAGATTATCTGGGTGCTAGGTATAATTCTCGGCCTATCCAACTTGCCGACGCTCAACAAAAAGCACCTTTAAGAACAACAAAAATAAACGGCAGATTTTAACTGATCAAACTACACCGCGAGATAAATTGATGGGCTTACGTTCGACCGGCAAACTGCTGTTAGGTACTTCACGCAAGACGCGCATCGTATCCGGCACCGCTTTATTTTTGGCAGTATGCGCGTTCGGCGCGGCCGGCGTGGCGCCAATGGCGCCCGACGCGTCCGATCTACCAGTGAAATCTATTACCCAAGAATTGGCCCTCCCCGAGCTGAAGAGTCAAATCGCCGCCCTGGAAGAACACGATCAAGTCTACGTCCGAGAAGAAAAGGTGCGTCCCGGCGACACGCTGGCAACGCTGCTGAACCGCTTAGGCGTGGACGACAATGCTGCCGCCGATTTCATCAAACACGATCAAACCGCCCACGCCATCCTCAATTTGCGTGCCGGCAAACGCGTGCAAGCAAAAACTTCGGACGACGGCGAACTGAAAATGCTGTCAGCGACCGTCGGCGGCGGCCGCGACGAGATCAAGAATGTCGTCGTTGAGCGCATCGGTGACGGCTTTAAATCTTCCGAAATGCCCGCCGTACTGGAAAGGCGCGTTGAGATGCGCACCGGCGAAATCCGCTCCTCCTTGTTTGCCGCTACCGACCTAGTGCAAATCCCCGATAGCGTAGCCCTGCAAATCGTCGATATGTTCTCGACCGATATCGATTTTGCCTCTGACTTGCGGCGCGGCGACCGCTTCAATGTTGTCTATGAAACCTTTTGGCAAAACGGCGACTTTGTACGTTCGGGACGCGTATTGGCAAGCGAATTTATCAACGCTGGAAAATCCTATCAAGCGGTATGGTTTGACGAACCGAGCAGCTCCGGCGGCGGCAGTTACTATAGCTTTGACGGCAAGTCGCTGAAAAAGGCCTTCCTCAAATCGCCTTTGGAATTCTCACGAATTTCTTCCGGCTTTGCGATGCGTGTGCATCCGATCTCCGGCAATTGGAAACAACACAAAGGCGTCGACTTCGCGGCGCCCAGCGGCACGCCGATACGTGCTTCCGGCAACGGTGTGATTGACTTTGCAGGCGTACAAGGCGGTTATGGCAATGTGATAGTCATTAAGCACTGGTCAAATTATTCGACTGCTTACGCGCACATGAGCCGCTTTGCCGGCGGCATTCGTAAAGGAACGAAAGTCAACCAAGGCGATGTCATCGGCTATGTCGGCAGCACCGGCTGGTCGACCGGCCCGCATCTGCATTACGAATTCCGCGTCAACAACCAGCCGCGCGACCCCATGTCGGTGGATGTGCCCAATGCGCAACCGCTCGCCGGCTTGGAGCTGCTGCGCTTCCGCAGCGTCGCTTCCGACATGGTGCACCGCTTTGCCTTGCTGCGCGCTGACGACAAAGCCATCAAGCTAGCCGCCAAATAAGCGCAAAGAAAAACCGTTCGCCGGTCTAGGCTTGTAAAATCCTTGACTATGTCGAACGGTTTTTTTATGCCCGCTAATTCTTCCCTTTATATCGGCCTGATGTCCGGTACCAGCCTAGACGGCGTGGACGGCGTTTTGGCTTCTCTCCCTCCCGATTACCAGGGTGGTGCCGTTCAAGCGTTAGCGTCGGCATATGTGCCTTTTACGCAGGAATTACGAACCGAATTGATGGCGCTGCAAACTTCGGGCAATGACGAAATCCAGCGAGAAGCGCACGCGGCCAATTCCCTGGCGCGCTGCTATGCGAATTGCATTAAAGACCTGCTGCGGCAATCAGGCAAAACCGGCGGTGATATTCGTGCGGCAGGCGTGCATGGCCAAACCATCCGACACCGCCCTGAATTGGGTTATACACGTCAAATCAACAACCCCGCTCTTCTCGCCGAGCTTAGCAGAATCGACATCGTTGCCGATTTCCGCAGCCGCGACATCGCCGCCGGCGGCCAAGGCGCGCCTTTGGTTCCGGCGTTTCACCAGGCTGTCTTTGCAAAGACAGAGGAAACACGCGTCGTAGCGAACATCGGCGGCATTGCCAATATCAGCATTCTGGGGGAGCAAATCACCGGCTTCGATACCGGCCCCGGCAATGTATTGATGGATGCCTGGATCGGCGAGCACCTCGACCGCCCCTATGACGAACAAGGTAATTGGGCGGCGGGCGGCAAGATCTTGCCCGATCTCTTACAAGCCTTACGCAATGAAACTTACTTCGCGCTGCTGCCGCCCAAAAGCACCGGGCGCGATCTGTTTCACATGGCGTGGTTAAAAAACAAGCTTGCCGCTTTTGGACAGCTCGACAAAGAAGATGTGCAAGCCACGTTGGCAGCGCTGACGGCGACCACACTTGCCGATGCGATTCGCGTACACGCGCCCGCCGCACGCGCTGTTTTTGTATGCGGCGGAGGCGCTCAAAATGCGCATTTAATGCAACAGCTGCGCACTGCTCTCAACGAACGGGGCCTCGATATTCCGGTAGATTTAACTTCCGCACTTGGTGTGGCGCCCAACCACGTCGAGGCCTTGGCTTTCGCCTGGCTGGCCTATCGATTCGACCGTCGAACGCCTGGAAATTTACCAACTGTCACCGGCGCATCCGGTCCGCGTATCCTGGGTGCGCTTTATCCCGCCTAAGAACGAACAAAAAAAAGCGCGGATAAATCCGCGCTTTTTCTGTGATTTTGAAAATCAGGCCGAGAATGACGATCCGCAACCGCAAGTGGTGGTGGCATTCGGATTCTTGATCACGAATTGAGCACCTTCCAAGTCATCCTTGTAATCGATTTCCGCACCGACCAAATACTGGTAGCTCATCGGATCGATCAAGAGCTGCACGCCGTTCTTGGTCATCATGGTGTCGTCTTCGTTGACGATTTCATCAAAGGTAAAACCATACTGGAAACCGGAACAACCGCCGCCCTGTACGAACACGCGCAGCTTTAAATCGGGGTTACCTTCCTCTTCAATCAATTGCGCAACCTTAGCGGCAGCGCTATCGGTAAAAATGATCGGTGCGGGCATTTCAGTTACGGCATTCATTACGGACTCCTCACAGCAAAACGGTATATCGCCATTATAGGCGCTATGCGATTTTCACGTATTTGAGTTGACCAACTTGGTGGGCGCGGCCAATTTCAGAACGGGCTCCGGACCGATCAGGTCGTGAGTCAGCTTGCCGGAGACGATGGCGCCGCCATGCATTTCCAGTGCCTTGTAATATACATCGCCGGTAATGCGAGCTTTAGGTTGCAATTCCAATAGCTCAGCAGAATAAACAGGGCCTTTGATTTCCCCGTTGACAACCAAATGGGCCACACGCACTTCGCCTTCCACAGTGGCATGCTCGGATATGACCAGCATGCTGCCTTCGCTGGGGTCAGCAATGACATTGCCTTTAATATGCCCGTCAATGCGTAAGCCGCCCTTGAAATGGATATTGCCTTCGATTTTGGTAGACAAGCCAATCAGACTGTCGATCGTGCTTTTGCTTTTACTTCCGAACATGATGGCACTCCTTACAAGTTGACGGACTGCTGGACTCGCATCTGACCTCTTTCAAGCACACGGGCCTGTATCGCTTTCATCATAACGCCCTCGGGCAAGGTCAATACCCCTTCTAGACGCTGATAATGCTTGAAGCCGATTTTGTATTTTTCCGCTTCGCCTGGCTTTCCTTCGGGAAAAGTCATCATAGCACTTTTCCCCTCCTGAATGACGGTCACTACCAATTGTAGATTGCCGTTAAATTCCCGCTCACCTTTGCCGCCTTGCATCACAAGCAAACGATAGCGAAGTTGATTTGGCGCAATCATTTCGGCTTTCAATCGACGAATCGTAATACCGTAAGGCCCCGTACTCGCCGGCAACAAGCTTTCAAAAAATGCCAAGTCTTCCTTGAGCCGCGTATTCTCCAATTCCAGGTTTCTCATCTGAGTCGCCAATTGCTTTTGAGAGGAACGCTCTATGTTGATCTGGCTTTCCGCAGAATTGGCCGTGGTTTGAAAACGATCGCGTTCCGCGGTAAGTTTTTCAATTTGAGCACGATACTCCGCCACTTGTTCCTTCGTCGGCCCCGAGGGGAAACCGGCGAAGCTTCGTCCCATTTCGTAGGTCCACATCGCGACAGCGCCCCCCAAGCCCAACACTACCACCCACAACACAATGCGTAGTGGCCATGGCAAATACGTCTTGATCGTCATTTTCGGCGCGGCGACGGAAAGGCGCCTACGCCAAAATTTATATCGGAGAGAATTACCGAATAGTTTGGTGGATGTCATGAATCTGCTTGCGCGGCATTAAGGCATCACAGGAATATGCATCAATCCTGTGCGCTCATCAAGGCCAAACAGAATATTCATGCACTGGACACCTTGTCCTGCTGCGCCTTTGACAAGATTGTCTTCGACCACCAAGATCACCAGCAGATCACCTCCACCAGGCCGATGCAAAGCAATACGTAACATATTCGATGCGCGCACCGACCGCGTTTCGGGATGGCTGCCGAATGGCATAACATCAACAAAGGGTTCGCCTTCAAAATGTTGTTCGTACAATGCTTGGAAATCCGTATTGCGCGCCTCCGGCAAAATCGATGCATACAGCGTCGAATGAATACCGCGGATCATCGGTACCAAATGCGGCACGAAGGTCAATCCGATCTTGCGTCCTGCGATCGCTTGCAAACCCTGCACCGTCTCCGGCAAATGACGATGCCCTTTCACGCCGTATGCCTTGAAATTATCCGAAGCTTCCGCGAGCAAGGTATGGACTTCCGCTTTGCGACCCGCACCCGACACGCCGGACTTGCAATCCGCGATCAATGCCGATTCATTCACCAGCGGCTGGCCTTGTGCGAGCAAAGGCGCAAAACCTAATTGCATCGAGGTTGGATAACACCCCGGCAAACCGATGATGCGTGCGCTCTTGATTTTTTCGCGATTCACTTCAGGCAGACCATACACCGCTTCTTTCAACAAATCGGGACAAGAATGCGGCATGCCATACCACTTCTCGAATTCAGCGATGTCTTGCAGTCGAAAATCTGCAGCGAGATCAATAATCTTTACGCCGGCTGCTGTCAGTTCCTGCGCCTGAGCCATGGCCACACCATGCGGCGTCGCAAAGAAAACCACATCGCATTCGTTAAGCTTCGCTTTCTCCGGCGTTGAAAACGCAAGAGCAACACGGCCACGCAATGAGGGAAACATATCGGCAACCGGCATGCCATCTTCTTTGCGGGATGTGATAGCAGTCAGCTGTACTTCAGGATGTGCTGCAAGCAAGCGTAACAACTCAACGCCCGTATAACCTGTTCCACCGACGATGCCTACCTTGATCATGATTTCCTCACCACTTAAAAATTAATTGAAGGCGAAGAGTTTGAGACTTCGCGCATGACAAAAGTAAAAAGCCGCCAGGCGCAAACCCGGCGGCTTTCTGTATTTCCGAAAACGCGGATTAGCGCTTGGAGAACTGCTTGGCGCGGCGTGCTTTACGCAAACCGACCTTCTTACGCTCGACTTCACGTGCATCGCGCGTGACGAAACCGGCCTTGGACAGCTCCGGCTTCAAGGATGCATCGTAATCGATCAATGCACGGGTAATGCCGTGACGCACAGCACCGGACTGGCCGGACTCACCGCCGCCATGGACATTCACCATGATATCGAAGCGTTCGAGATTGTTGGTCAGCTCCAAAGGCTGGCGAATGACCATCAAACCCGTCTCACGTGAAAAATACTCTGCCGCCGGCTTACCGTTGACGGTAATTTTGCCCGAACCTGCCTTGATGAACACACGCGCCACTGCACTCTTGCGGCGGCCGGTTCCATAGTTGTAGTTACCGATCATATCCGCTCCTTAGATTTCCAGTGCCTTGGGCTGCTGAGCGGAATGCGGGTGAGAACCTTCCGCATACACTTTCAGCTTCTTGATCATCGCATAGCCGAGCGGCCCCTTGGGCAGCATGCCCTTGACTGCCTTCTCTAGCGCGCGACCGGGAAAACGCGCTTGCATTTTCTCGAAATTGGTTTCGTAGATACCGCCCGGATAGCCGGAGTGACGGTAGTACTTTTTGTTCAAGGACTTGGTACCCGTTACGCGTAGCTTGCCGGCGTTAACGACGACGATGAAATCGCCTGTATCGACGTGAGGGGTAAATTCCGGTTTGTGCTTGCCGCGCAGTCGGCGTGCCACTTCGCTGGCAACACGTCCGAGGACTTTGTCCGTCGCGTCAATCACGAACCAGTCGCGCTGGACTTCGTGTCCTTTAGCGGAAAAGGTCTTCATGATGACTTCCTAAAGTAAGTGAATTGCTCAAATGGCGGTTCCGCATACGAGATCGCGGACGCATCCTTGTTTTTCTTCCTGAGCAAGGGGGAAGAACCGAAAATTATAGTATTTTCAGGCACTTGCCGTCAAATTGATTCAATTTTGAGAAAAATGACTGAAAAAAAACCCGAAGCGGTGAGCTTCGGGTTTGAATCCACACCAAAGGAGGAGGGTGGAGGAGACAACAGGTCGATTGCATCTGCTTTGCTAAACATCAACAATCAGTTAAATAAAGTATAGCCAATTTCATTGTGCAGCGCAAGAAATATCATCATCATTTTGATGAAAATTCGCGAAAAACATGATCTTAGACAACAAATCCATTAGGAATCAGCCAGTTAGGAAAAAAAAGCAAGCGTTGCATTTTTGCTGCATTACATTCAATTGTAACCATTAGACAACCTAGCACGTTAAATTTGCGCTCACACAGTACAAACCAAAAATCGCTCCTCCGGTGGCGACTGGCGGGAGCCGCTACAATATGTCGTATTCGTTAACGATGGGAGTAGCAATGGAATGCACAGTGCGCTGGACAGGTTTATCCGGCATGACGTTTTTAGCAGAAACCGGCTCTGGCCATGTAGCGGCGATGGATGGCGCACCGGAAGGCGGAGGACGCAACCTAGCTCCGAGACCAATGGAGTTGGTCTTAGCGGGTACCGGGGGCTGCACCGCCTATGACGTCGTCCTTATCCTGCGCAAGAGCGGACAAGATATTCGAGGCTGCGACGTGACCCTCAAGTCCGAACGCGCCGACAAAGATCCAAAGGTGTTCACCAAGATCCATTTTCACTTCACCGTACGCGGGCGAAATCTGAAAACCAACCTAGTCGAACGCGCCATTAAACTCTCGCACGAAAAGTACTGCTCGGCTTCCATCATGCTGGAAAAATCTGCCGAGATGTCCCATTCGTTTGAAATCGTAGAAGACTCTACGAAAGAAACGGCAAACTGATTACGCAGCACTGCGAACGACTAGACGTAATATGCCGTCGTCGTCATCACTTTCGCCATAGCGCGCATGGCTTTTTGCACGGCAACCGGCAAAGGCTTTGCCCCCAACTTGTCGGCGGCGGCACCATGCGCCACCTCATCGAGGCGCATCTGCTCCACGATTGCGCGCGACTTCACATCTTGAAGCGGTAACTTATCGAGGTGGCTGTTCAAATGCGCCTCCACCTGACGCTCGGTCTCAACGACAAAACCGAGGCTAGCGGTATCACCGACGCGCGCCGCCACCGCACCAAGGGCAAATGCGCCGGCGTACCACAGCGGATTCAACAAGCTAGTATGCGAGCCGAGCTCTTGCAAACGCTGCGCAGTCCAGGCGAGATGGTCCTCTTCCTCTTGTCCGGCGCGCTGAAATTGCTGCCGAACCGGCTCGCTACTGGCGAACCACCCCTGCGCTTCGTATAAAGCTTGGGCACACACCTCTCCGACATGATTGACTCGCATCAGTCCTGCACTCAGCCGTGCCTCGGATGCATCCATCGCAGCGTCTTCCAAGTATTGCGCAGGATTTGGCCTAGCAGCGATTGCCACTCCTGAAACAATCCTCAAGACATGGTCGAAGCGAGTGATGAATTGATCAATTTGCCGCATGGCATTATCAGTCTTTTAAGAGATTTAACAGATTCTTATTGGGAAGAAACAGATTGTTGTGGCTAAGCGACATAAGCTTCGTCATATTGCCATAAAAGCCAAAATCTCTTTGCCCCCACTTGCGGATTTTGTTGAAATGACACCCAGCTTCTTGACCAATTGGATTAGAAGTGCCGGCAGGGACGTTTCCACTAGTGGCCTTGCTGGAGGCATCAGCTCTTTGGCTTCACTCTTTAGCATCACAAACTCTCGGAGAAAATTTAATGAAAAAATCGCTTCTCGCACTCGCAGTTCTGGGCGCATTTGCAACCGGCGCTCAAGCGCAAACCAACGTTTCTATCGGTGGCGTTGTCCAGGCTAACTGGAAGAGCTACTCGATCGGCAGCCAAAACGCTGGCCGTGCTACCCAAACCGAGTACCGCGTCGACGACGACTACACCTCGCGCTTCTGGCTGACCGGCACCGAAGCTCTGGGTGGTGGTTTGTCCGCACTGTTCTACATTGAAAACCGTTTGAACACGACTGACTCCTCCGCTGTCGGCGTGGGCAACGGCTTGGGCAACGGCGACACCTTCCTCGGCCTCAAAGGCTCCTGGGGTCAAGTTACCGTTGGTAAGCATTCCATGATGTCGACCTCCGGTCTGATCACCGAAATTCTGGCTGCCAAAGGCGTCACCGCTATGCCGACTTCGATGTTCGGCACCTACATCCTGAACCAAAACAACGGTTACCTGGACATCACCCGTCGCGCGAACTCGATTTACTACAAATCGCCGGTGATGAGTGGCTTTAACGTCAACGTTGGTGTTTCCACCAACAGCGCCGGTAACGAAGGTGTTGCTCCTGGCACGATGTACAACGACGGCCGTGAGTGGTTCTTGCAAGGCGGCTACAACAATGGCCCGCTGTCTGTGAACCTGGCTTATCGCAACAACACCGTTGAAGGCCGTACCGGCACCGACGACAAGCAATTCCGTTTGTATGGCTTCTACAAACTGCCGATGGGCTTGAAGATCGGTCTGCAAATCGACCGTTCTACTCGCGACACCGTTGCTGCTGGCGCATCGACCGCTTCCTACTCCCGTACCGCATGGCAGCTGCCGATCAGCTACGTGTTTGGCAACAATGCCATCCTGTTCAGCTACACCAAGGCAGGCGATCGTAGCGGCGTAGCGAACTCCGGCGCTAAGATGTGGGTTCTGGGCTGGGATTATGCCCTGTCCGCTCGCACCAACGTCGGCGTGTTCTACAGCAAGCTGAGCAACGACACCGCTGGCACCTATCAGCCGTTCCTGGCTGGTACGTCTGCAACCGGTTCTGGTCTGCTGGCTGGCGAATCCGCTCAAACCTTCGGTCTGGGCCTGAAGCACACCTTCTAATCGGTTAAGATTAGGCTGAAAACGGGCGCTTCGGCGCCCGTTTTTTTATGTAGTTTTTTATGAAAAAAAACACAAATAAGTTAGCGGAATCGCTTTGAATAACGTAGGTCGTAACGATCCCTGCCCTTGCGGCAGCGGCAAGAAATACAAGCACTGTTGCATGCTCAAGGCCGTCCCTAGCGAACGCCTCATGGCGCCGCAAGCAGCGCAAATCGGCGCAGCATTGCAGGCGGCGCTGGCACACCATCAATCGGGCCGCTATACGCAAGCGGAAAGCCTCTATCGGCAAGTGTTGAAGGCTGCCCCACATAATTTCGACGCTCTGCATTTGCTGGGCGTTCTATGCCATCAGATGGGTCGCCATGCGGACGCTGTCGACTTGATCTCGCTGGCGATTCAGCAATCCCCTGAACCGTTTGCGCTCAACAATTTGGGCGAAGCCTACCGTGCCATGAATCGCTTTGCGGAAGCGGAAAATTATTTGCGCAAAGCCATTGCACTCATGCCGCAATATGCCGAAGCGCACAACAATCTTGCGCTAACACTGCAAGCGCAAAATAGGGCTGACGAGGCTGAAGCAAGCTATCACCAGGCCATCTCCTTCAAGCCCGATTACGCCAAGGCGTATCACAACTTGGCCAATCTGTATAAAAACCGCAGTCAAATGCGCAAAGCTTTGCTCTGCGGCCAAAAATCGCTGACCTTGTATTCTGCGGACCCCAGCTACTGGCTGCTGTATGCCGATACCATTCGCCTATTGAGCTTGGATGCGCTCGACGCTGTAGATATTTCCTTCCTGGTGCAAGCCTTCAAGAAAGAGCATGTCGACCCGCAAAGCCTGGAACGCGTCGCCAGCGCCTTGATCTGCAAAGACGCCGCCGTGACTTCCCTCCTGGATTGCATAAATGACGCGGATGGCGGGCTTGCCCGCATCGAACAGGCGTTTTCCGAAGGAAGACTCGCTTCCCTGGTCGGCATGCCGTTATTGCTCGTCCTGCTGGAAGAGGCTCTGGTCACCAACTACACACTTGAGCGCTTACTTCGCGCAGTACGACACGCCTTGCTGCTTGTGATTGTTCCCAATGATGCTGCGCAACTCGAATCTGCCCCTTCTTGGCCGAGCTTTATTGCAGCGTTGGCGCTGCAGTGTTTTGCCAACGAATATGTGTATGCCGTCACATTAGAAGAAGAAGCAGCCGCCGCTCGTTTGATTGCAGATGCCCAAACCATTCTGAATCAGAACACATTGTGTCCGGCTGCCCCTCTCATGTTAATAGGAGCCTACCAAGCACTTTATCGGCTCCCATTCGCTGAAAAAATCCCGGCCGACGGATGGCCAGCGCAAGTTCAGCGCGTCATCGTGCGTCAATTAATCGAGCCGCAGCAAGAAGAGAGCCTTAAACGAGACATGCCGCGTTTCACCGCGATTCAAAATCAGATCTCGCAAGCCGTTCGCCAACAATATGAAGAAAACCCCTATCCGCGCTGGCGCCGGCGCGGCAATCCGAGCCAAGGCAAAACCATTCAAGCCGGATTGCAGAGTCGTTTTCCGTATCAAACGTTTTCCGGCGATTCGCCTCAGCAACCGGAAATCTTGGTAGCGGGATGCGGCACCGGCAGCGATGCAGTGCAAATCGCGAATTCCTTCAGCAATGCCCGCATTCTCGCGGTCGACATGAGCTTGTCCAGCCTTGCATACGCCAAACGCGCAACACAAGCCCTCGGTATTACCGGCATCGAATTCGGCCAGGCGGATATCCTGGAATTAGGCACGCTAAACAAACAATTCGATGTGGTCGTATGCAGCGGCGTACTGCACCACATGCATGATCCGCTGGCAGGCTGGCATGTGTTGACGCAACTGCTGCGTCCTAACGGCTATATGAACATCGGCTTGTACAGCAGAAGAGCACGCATCGACATCACGGCATTGCGGCAATTGATCAAAGATGCGGACTACCCGTCGACGCTAGCCGGCATACGCCAATTCCGCACTGATGCCCTGTCCGGCAAATGCCCCGTAGATATTGGCAGTCTCTCCGGTAGCCCGGATTTCTACAGCGTAAGCGCTTGCCGCGATTTGGTTTTTCACGTGCAAGAGCATGTGGTGTCGCCTTTGGAAATTCAAGCAAACTTGCAACAGCTTGGCCTCCAATTCATTGGATTTGAATTGCCCAATCCCGAAGCGAGAACGCTTTATCTGGAACGTTTTCCAGACAATCCGGCTTGCGATTCATTAGCTAACTGGGACACAATCGAACAAGTCCATCCGCAAATCTTTGCCGGCATGTATCAATTCTGGCTGAAGAAAATTTAAACGCGTTTTGGACGAAAGACGGCGGTATCGGCGTAGAACGCCGCATCCTGTCCTGTAGTCCACGCCGGCACCCCCAAAACCGGCAAAGGCGTGAAATCCGCGGTCGTAACGCCATACCGTAATTGTGCGGCGCCAGCCACATCAAGCCAATGCAATCGGTCCCGAGACGACAAGGAAAAATAAGGCGCTTCCGCGGGAATTAGCCAGGCATGAGCAGTGATTGCCTTGTAAGGTGCCACTAGCTTCTCCAGCAATGCATGGCCGAACAAGACAACATCTACGGTACGTCCGAACGCTGAGCGCGATGCAAACAATGCATCTTGCCAACGATGCGCGCGTAAAGCGGCAAGCCAATCCCTATCCGATGTCATCAGCAGCGCCGTGTTCTCGTCGAAGATAGTCGCGGCATCGCGCACTCTTCCGCGCACGCTCATTCCGCCCGCTTTTTCAATTTCAGCCGCCTGTATGGCATTCAGCTGCTGCTTAATCTGCGGGAAAGTCAGCCAAGCCAAGGCGTTAAAAAAATCGTGCAAATTTTCACGCGTCGGCACGCAGCTCGTTGCGCTGATAAAGGCTTCATAGGCCAAGCCTTGCGGCAACTCGGATTGAGGAACAAATCGAATCGGTAAGCCGCGATGATTACGCAACTCTCTTGCAACTGCCATGACATTAATCGCGTCGCGCCAATTCGGCGCCTGCAAGATAGACTCGGCGGTAGATCGGTACGGCTGCAACCACGGCCGATCCCAATCAATTCCTACAAAAAAATCGGTTTGCATCGTAAACAATGCCGCATCAGGCGAGCTTCCAATGCAAAGTCTCGCCGGCATTCAAAGGAACAATATCGACATCGCCGAAGGGCAATTCGGCCGGCAATGTCCAGGTTTGGCGTTCGAGCGTCACCGTGCTGCGATTGCGTGGCAAGCCGTAGAAAGCCGGCCCATTAAAGCTGGCAAACGCTTCCAGCCGATTGAGCGCGCCCGCCTGCTCGAACGCTTGCACATAAAGTTCCATGGCGTGCAGCGCTGTGTAGCAACCGGCGCAACCGCAGGCATGTTCTTTCAAGCCCTTCGGATGCGGCGCCGAATCGGTCCCAAGGAAAAACTTGGGATTGCCTGATGTCGCAGCCGCGACTAATGCTTGCCTATGCTCTTCCCGCTTTAAAATCGGCAAACAATAGTAATGCGGACGAATGCCGCCCTTGAAGATTTCATTGCGGCTATAAAGCAAATGATGCGCCGTAATCGTGGCAGCCACATGATTGTCCGCAGACGCCACGTACTGAGCGGCTTCACGGGTGGTAATGTGTTCAAACACCACCTTCAATTCCGGCATGGATTTGCGCAAAGGCTGCATGACGCGCTCGATAAAAACCGCCTCGCGGTCAAATACATCGACAGCAGGATCCGTCACTTCCCCATGCACGAGAAACAGCATGCCGACTTCTTGCATCGCCTCCAGAGTCTTGGTGCACTTGGATAAATCCGTGACACCCGCGTCGGAGTTGGTGGTGGCGCCTGCCGGATACAATTTGACTGCATGAATAAAGCCGCTGTCCTTGGCGCGGCGAATTTCATCGGGCGGCGTATTGTCGGTCAAGTAGAGCGTCATCAAGGGTTCAAATTCCAAGCCTTCAGGCAACGCTTCCAAAATACGCTGGCGATAGGCGGCCGCCTGCGCGGTTGTCGTGACCGGCGGCTTTAAATTCGGCATCACGATGGCGCGTGCGAATTGCCGCGCCGTGTGCGGCAAAACACTCGCCATCGAAGCGCCGTCGCGCAAATGCAAATGCCAATCGTCCGGACGGGTGATGGTAATGCTTTGAATGGAATTCATTGAAGTGGCCATAGCAATATTTTCTGGAGACTGCCGCTATTTTACCTGTGCGGCGTGCAGGCGAAGCGGATGCATCAACGCATAATTTTTGCAAGGAATTCCCGTGTGCGCAGCGCCTGCGGCGAATCGAAAAAAACGTCTTTCGGCGCATCTTCGACGATGGCGCCGCCATCCATGAAAACAAGGCGATGCGCGACCCTTCTGGCAAAACCCATTTCATGCGTAATAGCAAGCATGGTCATGCCGCTCGCCGCCAATTCTTCCATCAGTGCCAATACTTCGCCGATAGTCTCCGGATCGAGCGCCGATGTCGGCTCGTCGAATAGCATCACATCCGGATCCATGACCAATGCACGCGCGATTGCCGCACGCTGTTGCTGGCCGCCGGACAATTGCGCCGGAAATTTTTCTTGCTGGTCCAGTAAGCCCAAGCGTTCTAACATGCATGCAGACTTATCGACCGCTTCAGGTTTATTTCGCCCCAATACTTTGACTTGCGCGAGCGTTAAGTTATCGCGCACCGAAAGATGCGGAAACAATTCGAAATTCTGGAACACCATGCCGATACGGGCACGCAGCCTAGGCAGATCGGTATGCGGATCGCCCACCGAGACGCCATTTACTTTCAACTCGCCTTGCTGAAACGGCTCCAAGCCATTGATGATCTTAAGCAGCGTAGATTTACCCGAACCGGACGGCCCGCAGATAACCACTACTTCGCCCTTAGTGACGTCAAGCGAGCAATCTTTCAGCGCCCGGAAATTTCCGTACCACTTGCTGACCTTATCTAGCGTAATCATGATCACGGATATAATCCGCGCATTTCATGGGCCTGCAATACGCGCGTGCAACCGACGATGAATGCGGCGGTGCGCAGAGATACTTTTTTCTCTTCGGAGATTTGCCAAACGGCGTTGAAGGCTTCGCGCATGATATGCGTTAAGCGCTGATTGATTTCATCTTCGGTCCAAAAGTAGCTGGAAAAATCCTGCACCCATTCGAAATAACTTACGGTCACGCCGCCCGCATTGGTGATCACGTCGGGCACAACCAGTACACCCTTGTCGTGCAAAATATCATCCGCCGCCGGCGTGGTGGGGCCATTGGCGCCTTCGAGAATAATCTTGGCGCGAATCAGGTTGGCATTTGACGCGGTAATTTGCTGCTCCAATGCGGCAGGAATCAAGATATCGCAATCAACGGCCCAGAATTGAGCCGGGTCTTTTACCTGGTCCGCCTCAGCAAATCCGACAACGCTGCCGGTTGCCGTCACATGTGCTTGCAGCGCCGCGATATCCAGACCGCTCTCACGCATCACGGTGCCCGCATGGTCTTGCACCGCGATTATTTTCGCACCCGCTTCGGCAAACAAACGTGCGGCAACACTGCCGACATTGCCGAAGCCTTGTACGGCAATGCGCACCCCGTCGATTTTCATCCCCATCTTGACCGCCGCTTCGCAGCCCACCACGAAGACGCCACGCCCGGTGGCTGCTTGACGTCCAAGACTACCGCCCAATGAAATCGGCTTGCCGGTAACCACACCGGAAGCAGTGATCCCTTCATTCATGGAATAGGTATCCATCATCCATGCCATGATTTGCTCATTGGTGTTGACGTCCGGTGCGGGAATATCTTTGGCCGGGCCGATGATGATGCCGATTTCGCTGGTATAGCGTCGCGTCATGCGCTCAAGCTCGCCTTTCGAGAGCATTTTCGGATCTACCCTGATGCCGCCCTTGGCGCCGCCATACGGCACGTTGACGGCGGCATTCTTGATCGTCATCCAAGCCGCCAAGGCCATTACTTCCGACAGCGATACATTTTGGTGAAAACGCACGCCGCCTTTGCCGGGTCCGCGCGAAGAATTATGTTGAACGCGATAGCCCTCGAAGTGGGCGTAAGTGCCGTCATCCTTTTCGATCGGCACATCGACCACCAAAATGCGCTTGGGACGTTTTAAGGTTTCGACCAGACGTGCAAGCGGCCCCAAATAAGGCGTCACCCGATCAATTTGCTCAAGATAGACGCCCCACGGACCGATGTCATGCTGCGTTAAATAGCTTGGAATTTGATGATGAGTAAACATGCTCTAGCCTCGATAACGCTACGGTATTTCTATTGAATACCAAAACCGCGCGCGGAGCAATACGCCTTTCGGGAGAGTCAAGATACCCCGCTCACGCAAGCGCCTCGATGGAATCCGTCCCATCAGTGGACGGCGACGCGAACGACTCCTGCTGCTGCCGCGCTTGCTGCCGTTCCCACATCTGCGCATATGCACCGCCCGCGGCAAGCAGCTGTCCGTGTGCGCCGCGTTCGATGATCTTCCCATGGTCCAGCACCAGGATTTGCGCCGCATCGGCGATAGTCGATAAGCGATGGGCGATAACCAAGGTGGTTTTGTTCTTTGCAATTTCTTTCAATTGCGCTTGGATCGCTTGCTCTGACTTTGAATCGAGCGCGGATGTCGCCTCATCGAAAATCAGGATGGCCGGATTTTTCAATAAAGTTCTGGCAATCGCGACACGCTGCTTTTCGCCGCCCGATAGTTTCAAGCCTCGCTCGCCGACCATGGTGTTGTAACCGTCGGGCAGTGACACAATAAAATCATGAATAGCCGCAGCACGCGCAGCAGCAATAATTTCCTCTTTGCTAGCGCCCGGTTTTCCGTAAGCGATGTTGTATTCAATGGTGTCGTTAAACAGTACTGTATCCTGCGGCACGATGCCGATGGCCTGGCGCAATGAATTCTGCGTGATATTGCGTACGTCCTGACCATCGATGGTGATGCCGCCGTTATTCACGTCGTAGAAGCGAAACAGCAGGCGCGACAAGGTCGACTTACCCGAACCGCTGTGTCCCACCACCGCAGTCGTGGTGCCGGCGGAAATAACGAAATCGACGTCAAACAAAATCTGCCGATTGCTTTCGTAGCAAAAATCAACACGTGAAAAACGCACCTCCCCCCCGGTCGCGATCAAAGGTTTGGCATGCGATGCGTCGGCAATTTCACGCTCCTTGTCGAGCAAAGAAAACAGACGTTCCATATCGGTCAAGCTTTGCTTGATCTCGCGATAAATCACGCCCAAAAAATTAAGTGGAACATACAATTGGATCATGAAGGCATTTACCAAAACCAAATCGCCTAGTGTCATGGTGCCATTCATCACTCCCAGGGTTGCGCGCCAGAGAATCAGCGTGACAGCAATGGCGATGATCATCGATTGACCGGTGTTCAAAATCGATAGCGAGGTTTGCGAGCGCACGGCAGCGCTTTCGTATTGCTGCAGCCCCTGGTCATAGCGACGCGCTTCGTAATCTTCGTTGCCGAAATATTTCACGGTTTCGTAATTGATCAGCGAATCGATCGCCTTGGTATTGGCCTTCGAATCGAGGTCATTCATGGTGCGTCTAAAATGCGTGCGCCATTCCGTGACCAGCACGGTAAATCCGATATATAACAGCAGCGCAGCGAAGGTAATTGCGGAAAACCATGGATCGTAATGCAATACCATGTAGCCGATCACCAAACTGATCTCGACCACCGTAGGCAAAATAGAAAATAGAGAGTACTGCACTAGCGATGCGATGCCGCGTGTGCCCCTCTCGATATCGCGCGTCATACCGCCGGTTTGACGATTGAGGTGAAAGCGCAACGATAAGGCGTGCAAGTGGCGAAATACTTTCAAAGCAATGGTACGCACTGCTCGCTGCGTGACCTTGGCGAACACGAATTCACGCAACTCCGTGAACAAGGTCGTGCATACCCGCAATATCCCATACGCGACCAAGATGCCCATGGGCAGCACAAACAGCGCTTGCGGATGCGACGGAGAAAAGGTCATACGGTCGACCAATTCCTTCAAGACGACCGGCACACCCACCTGAGCCGCTTTGGCGCCCACCAAGAACAAAAGCGCCAACAATACGCGCCACTTGTACGTCCATAAATACGGTAATAAAGTTTTGATCGTCGCCCAGTCATCGCGCATAGCTGGTGGCGGCGGTGAGGGTTCGCTGGAAGTAGAATGACGGCGCATGGAAGAAGATGAAATTAGTGCAAATGGTTTATGCTTGATGTTCCATACCATTGTATCGTTTTAGGGAAAATCAAGATGGCTGCAGAATCCACTTCCTTGCCCGCCGGCCGAATTCCGGAATTACGTGTGGTACCTATGCCCACCGCCGCCAATCCCCACGGCGACGTATTCGGCGGCTGGATCATGGCGCAAGTCGACATCGCCGGCTCGCTTCCCGCAGTGCGCCGCGCCAACGGCCGCGTCGCCACGATTGCCGTGAATTCCTTCGTATTCAAGCATCCGGTATTTGTAGGAGATTTGCTTTCTTTCTATGCCGATGTCGTCAAAGTCGGCAATACTTCAATTACCGTGCGCGTGGAAGTTTATGCCGAGCGTAACCGCCTGCAAGCCGACACCGTCAAAGTAACTGAAGCGATGTTGACCTACGTCGCCACCGATGATCAACGCCGCCCGCGCCCCGTACCGCCGCTAAACGCCGATGTCACTTGATAGACGCGAATTTCTTGCCCGCTTAGCTCGACTTTCAACACTGGCCGCCTACGCTGCGGCCTTTCCGGGTGTTGCGATCGGACGTACCAATGCCTATCCATTTCGATTGGGCGTAGCATCCGGTTCGCCGCGACCGACCAGCGTGGTTATTTGGACGAGGCTTGTCGCCGAACCATTGCAGGCCGAATCCATCTCAGCCTTGCCCTTACCCGTCAAATGGGAAGTAGCGGAAGATGACGCCTTCAAACGCGTCGTCAGCAAAGGGGGCTCTACCGCCTTACCTGAACTTGCGCATAGCGTGCATGTGGATGTCGAAGGCTTACGTCCGGACCGCTGGTATTGGTATCGATTCATGCATGGGGATTTCGTTAGTCCGGTTGCACGTACACGCACTGCGCCGGCAGTGGATTCCTTGCCGGCCAGGCTGCGATTCGCATTCGCGTCATGCCAGCATTGGGAGTTCGGGCACTTCGCTGCGCATCGCCATATCGCCGCAGCCGCACCCGAGCTGGTGGCGTTTTTGGGCGACTATATTTATGAATGGGGACCTTATCAACTCACGCATCCGGAAAGCGCTCGCCGTGAGCAAGAGTCTTTTACGCTGACTGATTATCGCCTTCGCTACGCCCAATACAAGACCGACCCAAATTTGCAGGCATCGCATCATGCTGCGCCCTGGATTGTGACTTGGGATGATCATGAAGTCGCCAACGATTACGGAAATGACCGCGATGAACGGCTCGATCCCCGTTTCCTGGCGCGCCGTGCAGCGGCCTACCAGGCGTTTTACGAGCATTTGCCGGTGCGCCTGCCGACACTGCCGGAAGGACCAAATCGCTTCGCCCACATGCGTATTTATGATCGCTACGATTGGGGACGCCTTGCGCGCTTTCATGTGTTAGACAGCCGCCAATATCGTTCCCGCCACGCGTGCCAGCCGGCTGGACGCGGAGGATCCAGTTCAGTCACCGCCAGCTGCCGCGAACGGCTAGAACCCGCACGCACTTTTCTCGGGCCGCGACAAGAAAAATGGCTAGACGAAGGATTCGCAACCTCGACGGCGCGTTGGAATATCCTGGCCCAGCAAACTCTCGTAGCGCAACTATCGCAATTGGCAATTAGGAAGGAAGGTGACGGACGATTCTGGACCGATGGCTGGGATGGCTATCCCGCAGCACGCGATCGGCTGTTGGACAGCATCGTCAAGCATCGCGTCGCCAATCCAGTGGTGATCTCGGGCGATGTTCACACCTTCTTTGCCGCCGACCTTAAATCGGATTTCAACCGCGGCGCGTCATCCGACAATCCAGTGATCGCCGCCGAATTCTGCGGCACATCCGTAACGTCCAGCTCGCGTCCGCAAAAGCGAACGGAGCAATATCTGACGATGAATTCGCATATCAAGTTTGGGCGCAGCGACCGCCGAGGATACGCGATGATGGAAGTCACTCCCAAGGAAACGAAAGTGCAATTTATGGCACTGGACGATGTGCGGCGCGATGACTCGGGCGTCGCCACCTTGGCGAAATTTGTCGTCGCCGACGGACAGCCCGGCGTGGCGTTTGATTAGGAGCGTCCTAAGCCGCTTTCTTATCGTCGCGCAATTCGCGCCGCAGTATCTTGCCGATGTTGGTCTTGGGTAGCGCGTCGCGGAATTCGATATGCTTAGGCCGTTTATAGCCGGTGAATTGCTCACGGCAAAATGCCCTCAACTGCTCTTCGGTCAGTGTCGAGTCCTTGCGCACAACGAATAGCTTGACCGCTTCGCCGGATTGCTCGTCCGGCACACCGACGCAAGCGCATTCGAGCACGCCGGGATGTTCCGCCACTACTGCCTCGATCTCGTTGGGATAGACATTGAATCCCGAGACCAGGATCATGTCTTTCTTACGATCGACGATGCGGATATAACCGTGCTCATCCATGATCCCGATGTCACCCGTCTTGAAAAATCCATCCGGCGTCATCACCTTCGCCGTTTCGTCGGGGCGATTCCAGTAACCCGCCATCACTTGCGGCCCGCGCACCGAAATCTCACCGCTCTGCCCGACCGGCACAGCATGGCCGGATTCATCCAATAACACCACTTCGGTTGACGGGAAAGGCAGACCGATCGTGTTGGTGAATTCGGTTGCAGTCGCCAGGTTACATGCCACTACCGGCGACGTCTCGGACAAGCCATAACCTTCGGCGATCGGGCTGCCGGTCACTTTGAACCAGCGATCTGCAACAACCTTTTGTACAGATGATCCACCGCCCACGCTCACGCGCAATGCGGAGAAATTAAGTTGCGTAAAATCCGGATGGTTCAACAATGCGTTAAATAGGGTATTCACCGCGGGGAACATGTTGACCGGATACTTAGCAAGAGTCTTGATCAGCGCTGGAATGTCGCGCGGATTGGGAATGAGAACATTCACCGCTCCAACCCGCGTACCGAGCATGCAGCACGCCGTGAGTGCAAAGATATGGTAGAGCGGCAGCGGGCACAAAATCATCAGCTGCTCAACCTTCGGCTCTCGCTCAAGTCCAGGAAGCAGCCACGCCTCTGCTTGCAAGGCATTGGCAATCAAGTTACGGTGCAACAGCGTCGCCCCCTTGGAAATGCCGGTTGTACCCCCGGTGTATTGCAGGAAAGCCACGTCATCATGATTCAATTCGACCGGCTTCAAAGTCATTGCGGAACCTTCGGATAAAGCCTGCTTAAACGATATCGCAATGGGTAGATTGAATGGCGGCACCAGCTTCTTGATATGACGCACTACAAAATTAACGATAGTGCCCTTCAACGTACCCATCAACTCGCCCATGCTGGCAACCAGCACGTGCTTGAGCGGCGTTTTGGCAATGACCTGCTCTAGCGTATGGGCGAAGTTTTCCAGAATGACGATCGCCTCCGCTCCGGAGTCGATTAATTGATGCTCCAACTCGCGCGGAGTATAGAGGGGATTGACGTTCACCACCACGTATCCGGCACGCAAAATAGCAGCCAACGCAATCGGATACTGCAAGACGTTCGGCATCATGACGGCGACGCGTGCGCCTTTTTGCATACCTTTGGCTTGTAGCCACGCGCCCAGTTTGCACGACAACTCATCGACCTCGCCGTACGTGAGATATTTATCCATGCAGACGTAGGCGTTCCGATTCGCGTACTTGCGAAATGACTCTTCCAACAAGTGCACAAGCGATCGGTACTGGGTGTAATCGATTTCTGCCGGAATATTGGGCGGATAAGACTTCAGCCAGAACTTGTCCATGCACGTCTCCTTGCTGTTTTTATGTGGGGCCTGGACGCTGCCAGGTATTCAGCGAATTGTGCGATAAAACCGATTTTATTGCAAAGAATGCATTGAGCGCGCCGACTTATTTCTGCGTTATCGCAACCGATGCTTGCATCGTATCGGTATCGGGCTTTTTCGCCAACTGCACCAAGCGGTCTTGACGAGCCGACGGCTCCAAATCCGCTAAAGCACGCACCGCCGAATAAAAATTCGCATAGCTCTTCTCTTGTGCGAGCAAGGCACGGAAACCGGGGACGTAGTCATGGTAAGTCGCCACTAAAGCAAGATGGGCGTTTGACAGCGGCTCGGCAAACCAGCGGTCATAACCGGAATATCCCCCCCAGGATTCTTTCAATGCATGGTAACCATCCACCATTGCCTGGAAAATTTCCGCTTTGCGTTTTCTCTTGTCGGCATCGCTGGAATCACTCTTGTAATTGGCTTCGAGATGTTTGCGGCACTTTACCAACAGACTAAGGAAATCGCGCTTGCGTCCTTGATGCTCGCGATATGAAGCGCGTAATTTGTCGTTGCCGTGCTGAGAAATCCAGTGCTCGATTCCAGCCTCTTCCACCGCAACGGCAAACGACTCGTTGAAGCTAGAGTCGCCCGGGATATAGACCACTTGATGTGCAAGCTCGTGGAAAATCAAGCGCGCCAATTCCGCTTCCGAGTATTGAATGAAGGTCGACAGCACGGGATCACTGAACCATCCTAGCGTGGAATAAGCAGGAACACCCGATACTTGCACATCATAATGCTCATTCCGCAACTCTTCTGCGTAGGCTTGCGCCTCTTCCTTGTTGTAATAACCACGGTAATTCACGCAGCCGGCAATGGGGAAACACCACAACTTGGGCTTGAGAGAAAGCTCTGGCGTGGCAACCACATTCCAAAGAACGAATGGGCGCTTTAAATCGGCATAAGTAGTAAAGGTGCCGTTATCAGGAAGATTGAGCTCTTGCGCCGCAAAGCGCCGAATGTCCCTAGTTTTGGTAAGCTTATTTTTGAGCGTATCGCCCACGCCCGGATCGGCCAGCCATTCATCGATCGGCTTCGCGCTCGACAACAAAGAAAGCTGCCCTTGCGCCGCTTGGAAGTAATAGCCAAGTTGCGCACAACCGCCCACCAATGCGGCCACGCCGCAGAAAAAAACGATACGCCACTTCATGATAATGATGCAAAAAATGCGCATTCTCTAATTTGTTGAGGACAGAGTACCGCTTCGCTTAACGCTGTCCCGCAATTCCTAAGTTTTAAAATATGCGCTTTAGAATGCTTTGGCGCAAGATAGTGCCGCGCATTTAAGCGAATTGCGCACAAATAGGGTTGCCAATTCATTCACAGCTATCAAAGCGCCATACTTACGGCTGGCGTAATATAGAGTCTTGCAACTGAGCCCCGCTACCGCCATGGAATTGATCGACCCTATCGTCCGCTTCCAGACCGAACTCCAAGAGATTCGGCGTGACTTGCACGCGCACCCTGAACTCGCGTTTCAAGAACAGCGCACCTCGGATGTCGTTGCAACAAAGCTCACCGAATGGGACATCCCCACCATTCGCGGCTTAGGCGGCACCGGCATAGTGGGCGTCATCAAGGGCGGCACGCGAGACCGCGCCATTGGTTTGCGTGCTGATATGGATGCGCTGCCGGTGCAGGAAGCCAATCGCTTTGCCCATGCCTCGCGCTACACCGGCCGCATGCATGCATGCGGCCATGACGGCCACACCGCCATGCTACTAGGCGCGGCTCACTATCTCGCTCAGCACCGCGATTTCGACGGCACCGTCTATGTTATTTTCCAGCCGGCCGAAGAAGGCGGCGGCGGCGCGAAACGCATGATGGATGACGGCTTGTTCGAGCGCTGCCCGATGGAAGCGGTGTTCGGCATGCACAACTGGCCGGGCGCTCCGGTCGGCAGCTTCGGCGTGACCGCAGGACCGATGATGGCTTCTTCCAATGAATTCGAAGTGATCATCAAAGGCAAAGGAGCGCATGCGGCTCAACCCCATAAAGGTATTGACCCGATCATGGTGGCGATTCAGATTGCGCAAAGCTGGCAAACAATTGTATCGCGCAACTGCAACCCTCTCGACGCCGCGGTGCTATCGATCACGCAAATCCACGCCGGCAGCGCGACTAACGTGCTTCCCGACGAAGCGAATTTGATCGGCACCGTACGCACCTTCAATGCGCCGGCGCTGGACTTGATTGAGCAACGCATGCGAGAAATCGCAGAACATACGGCAGCAGCGTTCGGCGCCAGCGTTGAATTCCGCTTCCTGCGCAACTACCCGCCCTTGATCAATCATGCCAAGGAAACGGCGTTTGCCATTGAAGTCATGCAGGGCATCGTCGGCCCAGCTAACGTGAATGCACAAGTCGAACCCACTATGGGCGCCGAAGATTTCGCCTTCATGCTGCAGAAAAAACCGGGCTGCTATGCCTTCCTCGGCAATGGCGAGGGAACACATCGCGACGCCGGCCATGGTCTGGGACCATGCAATTTGCATAATCCTAGCTACGACTTCAACGATGCCTTGCTGCCGATCGGCGCAACTTATTGGGTTAAGTTGGCGCAAGCGTATTTACGTTTCTAAGACATCCTTAGGATGCTACTTGATCGGCGCCATAAGGCGGATATCGCCATAAAAAGTTTCGACCGTTTCGCCGCTAAAATCAGTATCCGTCAATACACCGACGCCAATCAAGCGACCAGGCATTTCGCCAAAGGCTTTCTGAAAATCCTCGACAATATTCCGCCTGAATGTTCGCCAATCTCCTAAGCCTGCCGCACCGCTTTCCGCCACTACAGTGCGAATGCGGCCCGAACGCTTGCTCTTGGTAACCGAACCGACCGGGCTGGCGCCATGCCACTCGTACATCAACGTAGCATAGGGAAAATCATATCCGGTGATGACTCTGGCCGTTTCGAACAGGATTTGGTCGGAAAACGATAGCGAGCCCTTGTCACCGTCAAAACCAAGAATGATGCGTGCCGGCGCGTCTTCCATGAGATCTTGCGCGTTGGCGACGGCGCCGCTTAGATTCATGATCTTCCATCGCCATTCAAGCCACGGCCGCTGCATGGGGTCGACGCTCAATTGATACATCAAGCCGGAAGAAGCTTTCGCTGCATATGCACGCATGACCGCTTCACCATGATCATGCACTAAGCCATATTCCGTACGCTTCTTGTGTTTGAAAATGACCATTGGTTCCCAGCCTTGAGGAACCATCCCCACGTGGCCGGAGGAAAACCTGGTCGGCACGCCTCCAAGCGTTGTTACACCGCTATCGCCAGCCGCTTGATGGCCGTGACCAGCGTGCGGATTCACGGAACAACCGCCGAGTATCGACAATGCGGTTAAAAGCAGAAGAAATCGAATCATGAATTAGCAGCGGAAGAGACTGGCGTAATTACCTTACGCTCGATGGTAAAACGCGAGTATAAAACCTCGGCTTCTATTGTATGACCGAGCTCGGCTTTCCGGACAAACTGCCATCGCGTCTGGTGAAATTTTGCAACAGCCTCGCGATGAGCGATGCTCATCATGGTCGCCTGCGGCAGCTCTTGCAAGATCAATTCATACAGCGCATCCTCACTCTTCGCGTCAAGTGCGCTGGTCGCCTCATCTAAGAATAATACGTCCGGACGTGCAAGCAACACGCGTACAAATGCCAGACGCTGTTGCTCGCCAGGGGATAAACGTTGGCTCCAATTATCCACTTCATCCAGACTTTGCTTTAAATGCTCCAGTTGGCATAACTCCAGATAGTGCTGAATCGCCAAATCACGGTACGCATTTTCTGCAGCAGGATAAATCAACGCGGTGCGCAAGCTGCCGATCGGCAAATAACTTTTCTGCGGCAGGAACATCAGCTTGGCATTTCCGGGAATTTCAATCGTACCCGCGCCATACGGCCAAACGCCGGCCAAAGCACGAAACAAAGTAGATTTACCGCAGCCCGAGGGGCCGCTCACCAAAATTCGCTGACCGGTGCGCACATCGGCGGTCAACGGAACCGTCAGTCCCTTTCCGCCCGGGACGTGCAAGCTAAGCTCATCGAGCAAAATCGCGCCTACGTTATTACGCGTAACCGACAAGCCGGATTTTTGCATGCGTGCCGCGGTCACTGCTTCGTGAAAGCCTGCCAAACGATTCACGCTTGCCTTCCATTCGGCCAGCGACTTGAAAGCATCGACGAACCAAGACAAAGCGTCTTGAACCTGAGCGAACGCGTCGCCGATTTGGGTGAAGACACCAAGCGTGATCGCACCGGAAAAATAGCGAGGGGCGGCAACAAGCATCGGAAAGATAATGGCAAATTGCGCGTAGAAAGTTGCGACGATATTCAAGCGCTTAGTAGTGCGCATGATATTCCACCAATTGGCACGAATTTGCTCGAACTTTTTACCCAGATGCTGCTGTTCTTGTTCTTCGCCGCGATACAAGGCAATTGCCTCAGCGTATTCGCGAATGCGGATTAAACCAAAACGGAAATTTGCTTCGAATCGTTGCTGATTAAAATTCTGGGTCACCAGGGGCTTGCCGATCCACCACACCAGCACTGAACCAACCAGCGCATAGGCGAAGGCAAACCAAACCATGTAGCCGGGAATTGTCCATTGATGATCCGCGAATGCGAATACCAACGGCCCGCTGACCGACCACAGGATGCCGATAAAAGAGACTAAGGTAACTACACTCGACAAAAATCCTAACGCCAGCGAAAGAGTCCCGATCGTCAGCGAATTTAAATCCTCCGCGATACGTTGATCCGGATTGTCGGCACTACCGGTTTGCTCGATACGGTAATACGCTTGGTTCTCAAGCCATTCTTGTAAATGCTGACGAGTCAACCAGGCACGCCAGCGCATTTCTAGCGCTTGGCGTAAATAAACCTTATATATGGCAACGGATATGTAGATAAAGGCTAGATAAGAAAAACGCCAAAGCTGTTCTTTGAATGCCGAATAATTTTTTGTCTCTAACGCATTGAATGCATCGCGATTCCAGCTATTGAACAAGACGTTCAAATAAACCATCGCAAGCGCTAATGCCACAATCGCAAATAGCAATCCGCGCGCACGCCATTTTTCGTCAGAAGACCAATAAGGCCTGATCAAGCGCCAAACGGCACGCCAGTTGGCCGGCTCTTTCGGTTGGTAAGACATGAATATTCAAGGGCTCATTCCGGCAAGCTGTCGGCACTTTTGCCGACTCGCTGGCCGAGATTTATTTTTTCAACGGCGAGCAGAGCAGCCGATTGGTCAGCATGAGGAACGTCCTTCAGTATGCTGCGAAAGTGCTCGGTCACCAATTCGGTAAGCGGAAGGCGCACACCAGCGGCGCTGGCGGCAATTAAAACATTTTCCAAATCCTTGGTTTGGCTTTTCACCTGACCACCCGGCATAAAATTGCGATCCAACATACGCTGTCCATGCACTTCCAAAATGCGGCTTTCGGCAAATCCGCCGCGTATCGCAGCGCGCACTGCCACCGGGTCTGCGCCTCCGGCTTGCGCCAACAGCAGCGCTTCCGCGATGATGTTGAGCGTGCCGCCAACGATCAATTGATTGCATAGCTTCGCTAATTGGCCGCTGCCTGCAGACCCCACCAAAGTGGGCCGCCCCATTATTTTTAAAATGGGCTCTGCCCGTACGAAGTCGGCTGCACTGCCGCCAGCCATGATAGCGAGAGTGCCAGCCTCTGCGCCGACAACACCTCCCGAAACCGGCGCATCGACAAAGGACACCCCGATTTCCTGCAAGCGAGCGTGGAATTGCTGCGCCTCGGATTGTCGTGTCGAACTCATATCGATTACGAGTGCGCCTGGCTGCAAGCAGGCCAATGCTTGCTCGACCACTTGACGTACCACATTGCCATCTTCGAGCATAGTGATGACAATCTGCGCGTTGCGCACTGCACCTTCCAAAGTCACGGCAATTTCTGCTCCGGCATTGCGCAGCGCTTCCGCTTTGCTTACGGTGCGATTCCAGGCCGTGACTGGATAACCTGCTTGCAATAAGCGCGTGGCCATCGGCTTACCCATCAAACCGATGCCTAGAAAAGCAATATGAGAAAGTGTCTGTTCTGCCATCTATTTCTATCCTTGCGCGCTGTTTGTCCCAAACGGTGCAGTATGATCACAAAAAGCGCCATTGGTGTCGATACCTGCTTGCCGGCTCCGCTATGCGTTCACCCTTAACGAGGAGACAGCCATGCCTTCTTATATTCTTGCGCTCGACCAGGGAACGACGAGTTCACGCGCCATTTTATTCGACCATAGCGGCCAAATTAAAGGCGTTGCGCAACAAGAGTTTAGACAATACTTTCCCGAACCCGGTTGGGTAGAACATGATGCCAATGAAATTTGGCAGAGCCAGCTTGGAGTGGCACAACAGGTCTTGCGTGAGCAAGCGATATCATCAGCGGATATCGCAGCGATCGGCATCACGAATCAGCGCGAAACAACCGTGCTATGGGATAAAAAATCCGGCGAACCAATTGCACCCGCCATCGTTTGGCAAGATAGGCGCACTGCCGGCATTTGCGACGACTTACGAGTGGCTGGACATGCCGCGCTATTTCAGCAGAAGACCGGCTTGGTGCTTGATGCCTATTTTTCAGGCACAAAAATCCAATGGCTGCTTGACCATGTGCCTGGAGTACGAGACCGCGCGGAACGGGGCGAGATCGCCTTCGGCACCATCGATTCTTGGCTGATTTACAAGCTATGCGGCGAGCACTTTACGGATCCTAGCAATGCATCACGGACGCTTTTATTCAATCTTCATACCATGGCTTGGGATGAAGAATTACTCAGACTGTTGCGAATTCCACCAAAAATCCTGCCGCAGGTGGTGTCCAGTTGCGGGATGCTTGGCCGCACCTCCACCCGATTACTTGGCGCACCAATTCCGATCGCGGGTATAGCAGGTGACCAGCAAGCAGCAACCTTTGGTCAAGCATGCCACCAGCCTGGTTTAGCAAAAAACACCTATGGCACAGGCTGTTTCATGCTGATGAATACGGGACAAAAAATTATTGAATCCAAAAACAATTTGCTGTCTACAGTCGGATGGGATATCGGCTCTGGCTCGTCTATTACCTATATGCTGGAAGGCAGTGTGTTTATGGCCGGAGCGACGGTGCAATGGCTGCGTGATGGCTTAAACATAATTGATCGCTCTTCGGATATTGAGACCCTAGCCTCTTGCGTACCGGATGCAGGGGGAGTCGTTCTGGTTCCGGCATTTGCCGGGCTTGGCGCCCCATATTGGGATAGCTATGCACGAGGTACGCTGGTTGGCATGACTCGTGGGACTAACAAAGCGCATATTGCGCGCGCTGCGTTGGAATCGATTGCGTATCAATCTGCGGATGTACTGCAGGCGATGCAAGCAGATTCCGGCATTGAATTAGCAGAACTACGCGTGGACGGTGGCGCCTCGCGCAATGATCTATTGATGCAATTCCAAGCGGATGTTTTAGGCGTGCCCGTTGTGCGTCCGATCGTCACCGAAACTACGGCGTTAGGGGCGGCTTACTTAGCTGGCCTCGGCGTTGGCTTTTGGACATCTCAAGAAGAAATCGCGCTGCAGTGGCAAATGGAACGTCGTTTCGAACCGGCGCTTTCCATTGATGAACGCGCGCAAAGAATGCATACGTGGCATCGTGCAGTTGAGCGCGCAAAGGCCTGGGCTAATTGACTGATTCAATGTTTGCCAATATCTCGCCTTCGATGTTAGGCGAGTTTATCTTTCCGCAAATGAATTTTATGCAAATTGACGATACTGTCATGAAGCATGCCCTCCAGGGAGGTTTCAATGATAACGTCAATCAGGCTGCTCGCAGCCCTTAGCTTTTTTTTGGCCATTCAATTGCCGGCCTTTGCAATTGATGGTGTTTCGCTTGAATTCGCCTCTGGAAATAAAACTCAAATCGGACGAGTCGGCCTTCAATGGAAATGGAACACGCAATGGTTTTCCGAAGGCTCCACCTATTTAGGCGCATATTGGGACGCTTCTTGGGCACAGTGGCGAGCAAATCAATTCCAAAACATTCCGGACAATACGCAACGGTTTAACGATTTCGGCATAGCAGCGGTATTTCGCTTGCAGCAGCGCGATGCCTCGGGATTTTATGCAGAAGCGGGAACGGGTCCGCATTACCTTTCAGACTACTACGACAACAATGGCAAACGTCAGAGTAGCCATCTGGTTTTTAACAGTCATGTTGGGATCGGATTCGTCTGGAAAAACGGTGTTGACCTTGGCTTTCGAGCTATGCATATTTCCAATGGGCGGATAAGTACACCGAACGATGCAGTGAATGTCTTTGGAATGGGTTTGCGCTACTGGTGGTAAAGCGAGGTGGCAAAGCGAGGCGGGGAGGAGAAGGGTGTTGAAGGTGAAGGGATGGATGGTGGAAAGCAAAAAGCCCCTGACTCGGAGGAATCAGGGGCTTTTCTGGGTAAGAGCCTGACGATGACCTACTTTCACACTGGTTGCAGCACTATCATCGGCGCAAAGTCGTTTCACGGTCCTGTTCGGGATGGGAAGGG
>JACOUL010000028.1 GCA_016177875.1 Burkholderiales bacterium | reverse complement strand
TGAAATTCTGTGGAAGCAGGCCAAATATTTCTGGCGCCGCTTCTGTGCATTGGCCGGTCACGAATTGCAGCAGGAAGTCGACGCCTTGATGCAGGGTTTTGGTACAGATTACACAATTGCTTTTCAATGATTACTTAGCAGGCGTCGATCAAAGGGCTATTCTGGATTTTTTAAGCTGTTGCAGGAACACCTGCAGGGCCCCAGCCAAACCATGTTTGCAGTGTCTGACGTAGCTTAGCCAGCGCATGCGATTTGACATAATATAAATTATGCGAATTTATGGGCCAGCTTAGATTAAAGTTTATTTACCAGCGGCAACCCTTTATGTTTTACTTTCAAGTATCGTCGGCAATCTGTAAGCATCGCATCGCTACACTACAGCATCCATTATCCGCACTGTAACCAGCCATTCAATGTCGCTTAGAAATTTCAATTCGCCAAACATCGCTCTCCTGGACAGCTTTTACCGCGTGTTCATGACCATGGGACTCCTTCTGCTTTTTATCGGGGTGCCATTCGTCTTCGTCAGGAAAACCGCCACCGGATTCGTATGTTTTGCATTGGTTGCCATGACCGCGTACGTATGGCGCATGAGCCGTCAAGGCCGCCCGGAGCGCTCGCTGAAAATCTTCGCCGGGTTCGTTTGGTTGATGATGACCGGACTGACTTTTTTCGGCCTGCCTCCGGTAACGCTTGCAATTGCCATGGCGGTGGCAATCATGCTGTGCGTCGTGATCAGCCAACGAGCCGGCGGCGTGTTCGTTGGCGCCTTCATGGCCTCTTGGCTGGCCTACATCGTCCTGAGCAAATTCGGGTTGGCGCCACAGACGTATTTCATCAATCGGCCTATTACGTCCTGGGTTATTACGGCTTTCGCGGTATGGCTGATCCTGTTGCCGCTGCCTGCTCTTGTCAAAGTCTTGCGCCGGTCGATTTCACTGCAGCGAGCCACCCTGGAATCCACGGCGGAGGGCGTGCTGGTTATCGCCAATGACGGCACGATCGAAACCTGCAACCGGCGCTTTCTGGATATGTGCCATATACCGGCCGATGTTCTTGCTTCGGAAAGCGCCGGCCCCTTGATAATGGCGATCGGCGACCAGCTTGCGAATCCGGAAAAGCTGACCGAAACGAATCAATATCTGTCCGCAAGCCCTGAAGCCTCAAGCAGGGTTATCTTGCAGGCCAAGGATGGGCACGTCTTCGAGCTGACGACCATGCCGCAATATTTGGACGGCCAGGTAGTCGGCCGAGTATGGAGCTTTCGCGATATCACCGACAGCAAACGCACCGAGGACGAATTGCGCATTTCGGCGACGGCCTTCGAGTCCCAGGAAGCCATCGTCATCACCGACGCGAACAATTGCATCCTGCGCGTGAACCGGGCATTTTCCGAAACCACTGGATATGCCTCGCAGGACGTCATCGGCAAAACGCCGGATCTTTGGAAGTCCGGACGTCACGATGCGTCGTTTTATTCCGCCATACATGAAAGCGTGCGTCTGAGCGGCGCTTGGCAAGGCGAAGTATGGGACAGACGCAAGAACGGCGAGATTTATCCCAACTGGACGACCATTACCGCGGTCAAGAAAGGCGACGGCGAGGTAACGCATTACGTCGCAACCCAGACCGATATCACGCAGCGCAAGTCGGCGGAAGAAGAAATTCGCCACCTTGCCTTTTATGATCCCTTGACCCAATTACCGAACCGGCGCTTGCTGATGGATCGCTTGCGCCATGCGCTCTCCTCCAGCTCCCGCAGCGGCCGGGAGGGCGCCTTGATGTTCATCGATCTCGATAACTTCAAGATCCTCAACGACACGCTCGGTCATGACCACGGTGACGAATTGCTGCGCCAGGTGGCCGACCGCTTGCCTTTGTGCGTGCGCGATAGCGATACCGTGGCGCGTCTGGGCGGCGACGAATTCGTGGTCATGCTGGAGGAACTGAGTTCGAATCCGAAGGAAGCGGCAATCCAAGCGGAAACCGTGGGAGAAAAAATTCTGGCCGGGCTGAACAAGCCCTACAACCTGATCAGGCAGAAATTTCACTGCACGCCCAGCATCGGTGTTGCCCTGTTCGCAGATCATAAAAACTCGATCGAAGAAGTGATGAAGCGCGCCGATTTGGCCATGTACCAGGCCAAGGCGGCCGGGCGCAACTGCGTGCGTTTCTTCGATCCGAAAATGCAGGCGGTGGTCGCGGCGCATGCAGCGCTGGAGGAGGAATTGCGTCAAGCGCTGGTCAAACAGGAGTTTCGCGTCTATTGCCAGCCCCAGGTGGACAACACCGGCCGCATTGTCGGCGCCGAAGCGTTGGTGCGTTGGCAGCATCCGGTCCGCGGCATGGTTTCTCCGGCCGAATTCATTCCCTTATCCGAGCAAACCGCGATCATTCTTCCACTCGGTCAATGGGTCCTTGAAACTGCGTGCCAGGCGCTTGTTAGCTGGGCACGGATACCCGATTTGGCGCATGTCACGCTCGCGGTGAATGTCAGCGCGCGCCAGTTTCGCCAGCCTGCCTTTGTTGACCAAGTCATGTGCATTCTTGAACAGACCGGCGCCAATCCGGAGCGGCTGAAACTCGAGTTGACCGAAAGCTTGTTGCTGGATGATATGGAAGACGTCATCTTGAAGATGAGCAGTTTGAAAGCGAATGGCGTGGGATTTTCTCTGGATGACTTCGGCACCGGCTACTCTTCCCTCTCCTATCTCAAACGCCTGCCTCTTGATCAGTTGAAGATTGACCGCTCATTTGTCAGAGACGTGATGACCGATCCAAACGATGCGGTCATTGCACGCACCATCATCGCGCTGGGGCAAAGCCTCGGGCTTGCCGTCATCGCCGAAGGCGTCGAAAACGACGAGCAATGGGCTTTCCTGAAAACACATGGTTGCCTGGCCTATCAGGGATATCTCTTCGGCCGTCCGATGCCGATTGAGGAATTCACGCGGGAAGTCATTGCAGTTTAGGGCGGGTAATAAAGCCCCACGTCAAAAATTGCTGCTGGTGCCGATACATTTGCCCGCCGTCAAAGCAGCGCGAATTTACTTTAAATAAATCCCATAAGCCACTGTTATTACTTGAAATTTTCACAGGCGCGCTTAATTTAATATTGACCAAGGCATGATGACACCCTGGGGGTCTACGCGATAGATTTCTTCCATTAATTTGTATGCTCGAGGCACCAAATGGATCGGCCATTAATTTGGAATAATGCAAAGTCGGAACGCAGCGCCAGTCCATGGCTAGGCCAACGCGCTCATCAATTTTCGTCTCCCAGCCCCTATTTCGACCCTACAGCAAACTTCGATCGCATGGTGAAAGTAGCGATCGGCCGCATGTCCGGCAATATTTCGCCGACCTCGCTCAACTTGGCGTTTTATGACTGGCTGATTCATCTGCTGGCGTCGCCGTCGAAGCAACAGGAGTTGCTGATCGAGGCCGCGAGAAAAGTATTTCAATGGAACGAATACGATTTCGAGATCATCAGCGATGATCCGCATGCCAAGGCAACCAGCGTTACGCCGCTGCCGCAAGACAAACGTTTTGCCGATCCGGCCTGGCAGCGATGGCCGTTTAACATCGTCTCGCAAGGGTTTCTGATGACGCAGCAATGGTGGCATCGCGCAACGACCGGCATTGCCGGCGTATCGCGCCACCATCAGGACGTCGTTAATTTCACGGTGCGCCAGATTCAGGATATGTTTTCGCCGTCGAACTTCCTGATGACGAATCCGGTCGTTCTCAACGAGACCGTCAGCTCCGGCGGTGCTAATTTGGTCAGAGGTGCATTGAATGCGCTTCGCGACTGGCAATATCTCGCCGCACATAAGCGGCTGCCGTCCGCGTCTGAATATAAAGTCGGGCAAAACGTGGCCGTCACGCCTGGTGAAGTGGTTTATCGCAATCGTTTAATCGAGTTGATCCAATACAAGCCCGCGACCGATGCGGTGCATGAAACGCCCTTGCTGTTCGTGCCGGCATGGATCATGAAGTACTACATTCTCGATCTGTCGCCGGAAAATTCTCTGGTCAAATATTTAGTTGACAAGGGATACACGGTGTTCATGATTTCCTGGAAAAATCCTACGGCCGAAGATCACGATTTGTCCTTGGAGGACTATCGCAAGCTGGGTGTGATGGATGCAATGGACGCCGTTGGCCGCATTACCGGCGCATCGCAAGTCAACGCCGTCGGCTATTGCCTAGGCGGGACGCTCCTGGCTATCGCCGCGGCGGCCATGGCGCGCGATGGCGACCGGCGTCTGGCGAGCATGACGACCTTTGCCGCCCAAGTCGATTTCAAGGAGCCGGGCGAACTGTCGCTCTTCATCGACGAGAGCCAAATCGCGCTGCTGGAAGCCATCATGTGGGATCAAGGCTATCTCGACACCCGGCAGATGGCAGGCGCATTCCAAATGCTGCGCTCGAACGACTTGATATGGTCTAGGCGACTGAATCAGTATCTGCTCGGATTGCCGGAGCCGCAAAACGATTTGATGGCATGGAATAGCGATGCCACGCGCATGCCCTACCGTATGCATTCCGAATATCTTCGCAAGCTCTTTCTCGAAAACGAACTTGCGGAAGGTGCCTATCGATCCGATGACCATCCGATTGCGCTTACCGATATTCGCGTGCCGATTTTTTCGGTCGGCACGCGAGCCGATCACGTCGCGCCTTGGCGATCGGTTTTCAAAATTCTTTTATTGGCCGACACCGAAGTCACCTTCTTGCTGACCACGGGCGGCCATAACGCAGGCGTCGTATCGCCGCCGGGGCGCCCTCGCCGCAGCTACCAAATCACAACGCACGACCATCGCGACGCTTACATCGACGCGCAAACCTGGGTGACTACAACACCGAGCCATGAAGGGTCTTGGTGGCCGGCCTGGGAGAAGTGGCTAGACCTTCACTCCGGAAAACGCATCTCCCCTCCCCCTCTCGGCAAATCGCTTTGCCCGGCCCCTGGAATTTACGTTTTGCAGCCTTAAACAGGGATGAGTAATAAATTTAATGCATAACTAAGGCCGTAATATCCATTAATTTCTTAGTTGATATAATGACCAAAAAACGCGAAAAATTTTTCCAGATCGCGTGCCTAGTTCAGCGCAATCCAGCCGATCCAATCTTCATTCAAGTCGCCCAAAAATCCACATAAGTCATTGATTATCAGGGATAACCTACCAATCATTAGGGGATCCCTGACCAATACACCGTTTTGCTCAAATCGTGAATACGGTAAAAATACCGTACTACGTGCAATCTTATTTTTTTTGAATTATTATGCACCCAACATGAATACCAGCTATTCATTCTAATAATAACTTGTAAAAAACTGTTAAACACTGCCACACAAAGGAAAAAACAATGCGCCAAGGTAAAGCACTCAAGAGCATCGCGGCCGTTCTGTTCGCCGGATTGTCCGCATCCGCATTCGCGTTGACCCCAGGTTCAGGTACCTGGGTAAAGGAGCAAAACGCTTTCGGCGCGAAAGACGCGTATACATACGTTCCCAAGAATCCGAGCCCCTCGGTTCTGGCCGGCAAACGCGCATTGATGTTGACCCTGCATGGCTGCGTGCAAACCGCTTCCGGTAATGTCATCAACAAGAAATTCAACTGGGAAGACACCGCTGAACAATACGGCATGGTGGTGATTGCGCCGACCGTTCCGTCGGGCACGACTTCTACCCGTACTTACTCCGGCTGCTGGGATTGGTTCGGCGCCAACCATTCGCGTTCCACGCGTGATGAAGCCATCCTTCTGAAGTTGATCGACGCGGTTAAGGCACGTCCTGAACTCGACATCGATACTAACCAGATTTATGTGACCGGCCTGTCTTCCGGCGGCGGCGTCGTGGTTGACCTCGGCTGCGTGGCCCCCGATTATTTCGCCGGCATGGGCATCAATGCCGGCCCCGCGTTGAATACGCCGGGCACTGCCGGCGTCGGTTCCAAATCGACCCGCACCGCTCAGCAAGTCGCTAACGACTGTAAAGCATATGCAGGCAACTACAGCACGCATCTGCAAACGCAGATCACCTCGGTAGTTAACGGCTCTAACGACACCGTGGTCGATCCGACGCATGACTGGACCAACCGCGACGGCATGAAGCTCGCCTACGGCGCGACTACCAGCGCAGGCACTTTCACCGAAACCAAGAGCAAGGGCGAGTTGTTCAAAGATAGTGCCAGCAAGGTCCGTGTTTCCTACATCGAAGCAACCGGCATGAGCCATGCCTGGCCGGCAGGCGCAGGCGGTAGCGGCGGCGGCACTTATGTCGACTATACCCACGTGAACTATCCGGCTTACGTGACCAAATTCTTCTTCGACAATAACCTGCGCGTATCGCGTGACCCGAACACCACGACGACCAGCACCTCTTCGACCACATCCACGTCGTCGACTTCAACATCGTCCAGCTCAACAACGTCGAGCACCCGCGGATCGACCACGTCGTCTTCTTCGACCACTACGTCGACCTCGACAACGTCGTCTTCTTCGACCACGTCCACTTCGACCACCACGAGCTCGACCACGACGACCACTTTGGCATCGGCCTGCTACACCGCCAGCAACTATGCGCACATCCTGTCCGGCCGTGCATACAACTTCTGGGGCTTTGCTTATGCGCTTGGTTCGAACCAATACATGGGCCTGGCCACCACGCTGACCACCACCACGCTGAAGAAGACCGGCTATTTCACCTACACGGTCGGCGGCTGTTAATTCATCTGCTTTAGTCTCCGCCTGATAGCACCCGTCTCGAAAGAGCGGGTGCTTTTTTTTGCCCAATAAAAAAGCCCGCAGAGTAATGTGCGGGCTTTTCTGTAAGCGATGACGAAATCGCTTAGGCAGGGAGCGAAGATTCCTTAGACGCGTTCAAAAAGCGCGCCTCGATTTCCTCGCGTGTTTTCAAACCGCGAATATCGCCCGGCATCACCAGTACGCTGGCATTGCCGATGATCTTGTTGTTGTACAAGTCGTCATGCGCCTGCGGCAAATCCCGGTAGGAATAGGTACGGCTGTTGATGACTTCAACTTTACCCTTGGTGATGAGCGTGTTCGCCTGGCGGCAATCAAGGAAGTTGGCATAGTGCGAACCGAGAATGCGCTTTTGATGCATCCATAGATGGCGCACATCGAAGCTCAAATCGTAGCCGGTGGTCGCACCGCAAATCACGATACGTCCGAAACGGGCGGCAAGAAAAATCGACGTCGCAAAAGTCTCGCGCCCGGAATGTTCGAACACGACGTCCGGCGAACGCTTCTGACCGCAGATTTCCCAAATGCGCTTGCCGATTGCCTTCATCATTTGGTGGCGGCGATCGTTATTGGCCATGGTTTCATAGTGATTGAACTCTGCGTCAGTCACTTCATAGCCTTTGAACTCCTTGCGGTTGATGTAACCCAAGGCGCCGAGCTTTTTACAGAATTCGCCTTTTTCATCGCTGGAGACCACGGCTATGCAATCGGCGCCTGCTTCACGGCATAGCTGGATGGCATAGCTGCCCAAGCCACCTGCCCCGCCCCATATCAATACCAATTCGCCGGACTTGATCTCGGCTTGCGTCATCAGCATGCGATAAGCGGTGAAGTAGGTCAGCACATAAGACGCCGCATCTTCCCAGCTCAGATGTTTCGGCTTGGGCAGAATCTGCTGCGCTTGCGCGGCGACGAATTGCGCATTGCTGCCGTCCGGCGTTTCATAACCCATGATGGCGTGATTCACGCTGCTCATCGGATCAAAGGACACGAAGTTAGGATTGTTCAAGCCGCCGTTGCCGTGTTCCATGCATTGCTTGAAGCAGGTGACGATGACTTCGTCGCCGACCTTGCAGTTCTTGACGTTCTTGCCGACTTGCCAAACGATGCCGGACGCGTCCGACCCGGTGATGTGATAGTCCTTGTCGTGCAAGGTAAACACGCTGATCGGCTGGCCGAGGCCGGCCCATACGGTATTGTAGTTCACGCCGACCGCCATCACGCGCACCAGCACTTGATTATCGTCGATGACAGGCGTGGGAACCACATCCTGTTTCAAGGCTTGCAGCGGCTCGCCGAAGCGGTTTTTCTTAATGACCCAAGCATGCATGGATTTCGGCACGACGCCGAGTTCTCCATACTCTTGCATCTCGTAGAGTTCAGGGGTAGTGGTCATACGCGATCTCCCAGCAGCATTTGCGACACCGCGGCATCCGGCTGTTCAGCAATGGCGGCAAGATTTTGGTGATAGTTGGCGGCCAATTCCGCGATATCGTCCATCGAAAATTTGTTGCGGTCAAAGGCGACTCTGATCCAGGTTTTTTCTTCGGGCACGACAAACAAGCGTAGCGGGAAATGCCAGCCGTCTACCCATTTGGTCGCCAGCGTCTTGATCGGCATATCGCCCTCGCCGGATACGGCGCGCGGCACGTTCTCGAAGATGAAATTGCTTGAATACAGAGGCGCGTTGCAGCCGGCCAGTTCAGCGACTTGCGAAGCGGATAAACCATTATGCGCCTGCGCGTCGGCATTGGCTGCGTGCACGGCTTGCAGCAATTGCGCGATGGTCATGCCGCCGGACACAGGAATGCGTACCGGCAGCGAATTCGTACACTGCCCCACCACTTCTTCCACGCCTTCAAATCCGCCTGAGCGGCCGGAAATCGTAATGCCGTACACAATGTCGCTGCCGCCGTTCAATTGCGCGAGCGACAAGGCCCAAGCCGCTTGGAACACGGCATTGCCGGTTGTGCGCGTCGCTTTGGCGCAATCTTGAATCTGCGCGAGCAATCCGTCATCGATGCCAAGCTCGTGAGCACCGTAACGATCTGCGCCGGTTTCTATCAGAGGCGTGAGAGACATGATGCTTTGCAGCGGGTCCGTCTGCGCATAATCTGCGAATGTGTCGCGCCACCAAGCACGGTTGTCATCATTATTCTGTGTGGCGAGCCATTCAACATAGGCGCCAAAGTCGACCGTGCTTACCGGCGCAGGCAGATTGCCGCCGCTTGCTAAACTCATCATGCAGGCAAACAGATCGCGGCTGAGCAAGCTTGAGGTCCAGCCGTCGAGAATGATTTGATGCTGAGAGAGCAGGATTGCAAACCGCGCGCGCTGCGCATCCAGCGTCACCCAGTAAACACGCATGGGCGGCGCTTGCGTCAAGTCGTAGCGCGCCGTTCTGTCCTTAAACATCAAGGCGTCCAGCGCCTGCTGCTGAGCGGCTTCGTCCAAATGCGAATAATCGAGTTCGGTCAAGGCGAAGTTCGCATGCGGTTCGACGACTTGCATCGCGGTGCCTTTATCGTCCTTGGCGAATCGCGTGCGCAAAACCTTGTGGCGGCCGACCAGCGCTTGCCAGACGGCTTGTAACAGCTGTTTATCGAGCGGACCTTCCATGACGGAAAGCGCTTGAATGATATTCGAAGGCGCGCGTCCGGCTTCGCAATAGCGATCGTAAATCTCCGTTTGCAAGGGTGTTAAGGCGTACGTGTCGCCGGCTTGACGCACCTGGGCCGCGTCCGATGCAGGTTCGTTCTTGCCCAGGTTGGCGGCGATTTGCGCAATGGTCGGCGTAGCGAACATTTGCTTGGGATCGATATGCAAGCCCATCTTCTTGGCCTTGACCACGATCTTCACGCCTAACAGCGATTCGCCTCCCAATTCGAAGAAATTATCGTTGATGCCGATTTTGCTGATGCCGAGCGTCTCTTGCCAAATCGATGCCAATAATTTTTCTTCTTCGGTCGTCGGCGCGACATATTCACTCGACAAGCTGGGACGGTCGTACAGCTCGCCGCCGCCCTGCTCGCTCCCTGTCGCCGCATCTTCGCTATCAACCGACATGGCGTCGGACAGCTTCTGGTTTTTCCGCAACAACTGCTGGAAATCGGTCGTGGAAATAATCGCTTGCGGCTTATCCGAGGATAGCGCGCGGTAAATTACTTCCACCCCTTCGCGCGGCAAAATCGCCGTGGCATTGTCTTGCAGACGCTGCGCCAATGCGCTGTCGCTTTGCGCTTTGATGGTTTGCTGCGGCGTGCTCCACACATCCCAATTAATGCTGAGGTAACGCGCGGCGCCGGATTTGTGCGCTTGCGCGACGGCATCCAGATAAGCGCACGCGCTCACGTAACCGACCAAACCGTAGCCGGTGGTTTGCGCGGACATGGAAGAACAAAGCAATACCAGCTCCAGCTTTTCATTCGCCAGAGCAGCCAACAGCTGATTGGTGCCGGCGACTTTCGGCGCGAGTACGGCATCGATCACGTCTTTCGACGTATCCTTAATCGGCACGAATTCGCCGTAGCCGGCGCAATGAATCAATCCATTGACCGGCCCCAGCTCTTGACGGATACGCGCGACTGCGCTCGATAGTTGCCCTGCATCGGTCACATCGGCTTGTAATACCAGTACTTGCGCGCCTTGTGCCTGCAATGCCTTGATCGACTTGATTTGTTCGCGCAGCAAGGCATCGGCTGACGCATCGGCGGCGATTGCCTCCCACTGCTCGGCAGCGGGGAAGCTACTCCGCTGAACAATAGCGAGCTTGGTTTGAAATGCGGCGAGCGCTTGCGCATGCGCCATACCGACACCGCCTAAACCGCCGGTAATGAGGTAAACGCCCTGCGGTTTGATTGCTGCGGGCTGATTGAAATTATCCGGCGTCGCCAATGAAATGTAATCCTTGGCAAACCGCAAACCGTTTCTCAATGCAAGCGAACGTGCGCCTTGGGAGGCGCCGTTATCGGCTAATGCAGCCAATTCGCCTAATGCAAATTCCGTGAATGCCTCATCGTCCGTTTCCTCGATGTTGACATCCAAGGTGACGAAACGAATACCGGGATACTCGTAAGGGATGACGTTGGCCGGACCGGTGATCAGGGATTGCATGCAATCGATGACGTCGTTTTTAAGCACCGTTTCGCGCCGGTTGGTGACGGCCAGAAGATTGATGCCGTCTACCAGCTCGGCCGCCGCCAATGCCTGCGCCAAATACACCAAACTCAATTGAATATTGAGGCGCTGCTGCTCTTCACTTCCGGTTTCCGACAGACTCCAGCAATGAACGATGGTCTTCGGTGCCGCGTTCAATGCGGACAAACGCTTGATGAGACGCTGATAGTCCGCGCTATCGGCCGAATGAATGTGAAAACTATTTTCGTCAATTTCCGAATACGCGGAACCGTGCGCCACGCTGATCACGCGGGCGCCGCGCGCACGCAATCCTGCAATGAGACTTGCGCTATAGCGCTGGTTATCCAGGAAAAACAGGAAGATGTCTTGCGAACCGATCCCGGCCGCAGCTGGTTTTTGCTCCTCAAGCCGCCAGCTCGGCTGCCAGAACCAATCCGCCACCGGCAGCTTGGCGCCGGCCTGCGTTTGGCTCTTGCGGTTCTCGACCCAATAGCGCTTGCGGTCGAAAGGATACGCCGGCAAGCCGATGCGCTTACGCTTCTCTTGCGCATAGAAGGCTTTCCAGTCAATGTCGACGCCGGCCATCCACAGCTTGCCCGTTGTTTCAAGCAAATGGCAAAGGTCGTCTTTTTCTTCCTTGATGTGCCGCATCGATGTCAGCAGCACGTTTTCCGGTTTGCCGGCAACTTGGCTGCGCACGAAGCTGCTCAAGGCGTTGCCCGGACCGACTTCGAGGAAGATGCAATCGTCGTTCAAGAGCGCCGCGACGCCGTCGGCAAAGCGCACCGTCTGGCGCAAATGCTTTTTCCAGTAATCCGGCGTACAAATTTCTTTCGCGTCGGCCCAGTTACCGGAAAGATTCGACATCAGCGGAATGGCCGGCGTGCCGAATTTCACGGTCGACAGGAATTGTCCGAACTCTTGCAGGATCGGATCGACCATAGGCGAATGGCCGGCGGTGTCGATATGGAGCTTGCGGAATTCGACTTGTCGTTCTTCCAGCAGTTTCTCAAAGGTCTGCATCGGTTCCAGGCGACCCGCCACCACACAGCGGCCCGGATCATTGACGGCCGCAATGGATACGCCGTCAATCGGGCGTTCCTTCAATAGGCTTTCCATTTCTTGCACGGACAGCGCGACCGTAAACATGCTGCCCTTTTCAATTTTCTCGAACAGGGCACCGCGGCAGCAAATCAGGTCGACCGCGCTTTCCAGGCTAAACACGCCGGCCAGGCAAGCCGCGGTATATTCGCCCAAGCTATGGCCGATCACGGCGTCGGGTTTGACGCCCCATGACATCCACAATTTTGCAAGACTGTATTCCACCGCGAACAACGCGGCGAAGAAATTCTTCGGGCGCTGCAGCATTTCCGCATTGGCTTCGGCACGCTCAGGCGTCGGAAAAATCAACTCGACTAAGTCGAGGCCCATCTTGCGTTTGAATAAAGCAGCGCAAGAATCGAGCGTTTCCTTGAAGGTCGGCTCCGTTTGATACAGGCCGCGCGCCATGTTCACATACTGCGTGCCGCCGCCGGGGAACATGAAGACGACTTTCTTTTGTTTATCCGACTTCTTGCCGGTGTAACCTTTACCGGGCGTGATATTTTGCGCAAGTCGCCCTAAGCGCTCCGACGGCACGACGAACGCGCGGCGAAAATCGAAGCCTGTGCGCCCGACTTGCAAGGTAAAAGCGGCGTCGGCAATTTTTTCATCTGCGGTTCGTGCCATCCAGCCGGATAGATTTTCCGTCATGCGGTCCAGCGCACTCGGCGTTTTTGCGGAAAGCAAAACGAGTTGCCATGGGCGGCTGTCAGATGACTCAACGACCGGCGGTTCTTCCAGCACGATATGCGCATTGGTGCCGCCGATGCCGAGCGAGCTCACGCCGGCGCGTGCCGGATACTCGCCTTCTTCGATGCGTTCCAGTTTGTCGACAACATAGAAAGGGCTGTTTTCGATATCGAGTTTGGGATTGGGCGATTCGAAATTCAGGCTTTCCGGGATGACCTTGTTCTTCAATGCGAGCGATGCCTTGACCACGCTCGTCACGCCGGCCGCCATGCCCAAGTGGCCGATATTGGTTTTGACGGAACCGATGCCGCAGAAATTTTTCTTGTCTGTCTGCAGGCGGAAGGCGCGCGTCAACGCCGTGAATTCGATCGGATCGCCCAACTCGGTGGCCGTGCCGTGCGCTTCGATGAAGCGGATGCTTTCCGGTTCGACACCGGCGACCGCTTGCGCTTCGGCGACGATATTGGTTTGACCGACGATGCTGGGTGCGGTGTAGCCGATCTTCTCCGAGCCGTCATTATTAATTGCAGAGCCTTTGATGACGGCATAGATCGTGTCATTGTCGGCGATTGCGTCCTCCATGCGCTTCAGCAGCACGAAGCAGGTGCCGGCGCCGCCGACCGTGCCCTTGCCTTTGGCGTCGAACGCCCGGCAATAACCGTCGGGCGAGCTGTAGCCGCCTTGGTGATAGATGTGGCCCGTGCAATTCGGCGTGGCGAGATGCGAACCGCCGGCAAGCGCCATCTTGGATTCGCCGTTCAATAAGCTTTGGCAAGCGAGATGGATACACACCAGCGAGGTCGAGCAAGCCGTTCCCAGCGAAATGCTCGGCCCGTTCAAATTCAGCTTGTACGAAATGCGCGACGCGAACATGTCTTTGTCGACACTGATTTGCATATCCAGAGCATCGCCGGACCGAGTCGCTTCGTCGCCGCGCAACAGATTGAAGATGAAATACGTGCTCATGTTGACGCCGGCAAAAATGCCGACGCTGCCGTTCACCGATTCCGGCGTATAGCCTGCATGTTCCAGCGTCTGCCATGCGATTTCGAGCGCAAAACGATGCTGCGGATCGAGGTTTGCCGCTTCGCGCGGATTCATCTCGAAAAAATGCGCGTCGAACTTGTCTTGATCGGGGATATATCCCGCGGCCGGTACGAAGTTGGGGTCGGACAGGGCGGCCTGCGACACGCCCATCTTTGCCAACTCTTCCAGCGAAAAGCGTGTGATGCAATCCGTGGAGCTAACCAAGTTAGTCCAGAATTCTTCAACATTGTCCGCTTTAGGAAAGCGTCCTGCCATCCCGATGATGGCGATGTCGTTGTTGACTTCGTAGTCGTCTTCGTATTCTTCGTTTGTCATTACGTTTTGTTCTGAAATTGTTGTAACTTGATCTTACCGCCCGGCTCTAGCCGTACGCGAACGATTTCGACGCTGCATTGCAGCGCGCCTTTCTTGTCCCGCGGCGCGCGCGGCATCGGCGGTATTTCCGCCGCCTTCCCCGCCGCTTTGTTGGCCAAGGAATTTTGCTAATTTTTCAACTGTCGTCGAGTTGAACAACTCCACCATCGGGAATTCGATGCCCAGCTCCTTCTGAATTTCGTGATGGAGTTTCACGATCAAGAGCGAGTTCGCGCCGACATCGAAGAAGTTATCCTTGATGCCGATCGGTTCGGAAGCACCGAAAATTTCGGTGGCGATCTTGGTCAGCTTTTCTTCCAGCTCGTCGCGCGGGGCGACCTTTTCCACTCTGGTTTGCCCCGATGCGGCGAGCGATTTGCGTAATGCAGCCAGATCGATGCTTCCATCGGCAGCGCGCGGCAACTGGTCGAGCTGTACGAACTGTGCGTTAAGCGGCTGGGCAAACTCATCCAGCAAGCCTGCATTCGCCGATATTTGGCTAGCCAAACCTTCTTCATTTGCAGTGAAGCAGCACACCAAACGCGGCTGGCTCATGCGGCCACCGGTCACGATGCGTTGGATATTCGGTCGCGTGTCATCCAGCCCCACCAGCACATCGCGGCGACGATGAACCAGGACAGCGAGCATGGATTGCATGCCCTTGGCAGCCGGAATCGGCCGGAACCCCAGTGCACGCGACAAGGCTTCCGCATGCTTGTATTGCGCGCCCATGCCGGTGTCGTGCCACAAGCTCCAGCTGATGCAAAAGGTGTTGACGTTCTTGTTCAGCCCGATCGCTTCCAGGAACGCTGCTTGGTAGCGATTGCCGATGTTGTAGGCAGCCATGCCGCTGCTGCCGAAGAAGCCGTTCACCGATGAGAAATTGACGAACAGCGTGTTGTTGCGGCGGCTGCATACGTTGTACAGCACGCGTGTGCCCGATGTTTTGGCGCGTAACGCATCATGCAAACTCTGAATCGACTGTCCAGCCATCGCTTCTTCATGTGCAAGACCCGCCAGATGGAAAATGCCGCCCAGCTTTTGCTTCCACTGGCCCTCGGCCGTGTCCACGGCGGACTCGACTTGCGCGTGATTGCAAATATCGGCTTCTGCATAAATCACGTTGCCGAGCTGCTGCAGCTCATCGAGCATGTCCTTCTTCTCCGCCGACAGTTGCGCCGGGGGAGTTCTTCCAACCAGCAGTAATCTGGCGTTGAATTGCTTGAGCAAAAGCTTGGCGAGTTCATAGGCAATGCCGCCCAAGCCGCCTGAAATCAAATACCCGGCGCCAGCGGCGATGGGCAACTCCCGCTTCTCCGCGGTAACCAAGCGCTCTTTCTTCAGACGCAATACCAGCCGCCTACTAGACGTTGGGCCGCGATAAGCGACTTCCTCGTCGGCATGACGCGTTTGGATTTCTTTAGCGAGCATCGCGGCATGGACGGCGATATCGTCTCCCGCCAAGTCGACATGGCGGCAGCTGAGCCAGGAAAACTCTTTGGTCAAGGTTTTCAGCAAGGCGATGACCGCTCCCTTATCGGGATTGAGCGCATCGTCCGCATCGACCTTTTGCGCGCGGCGCGCCACCCAAATCCAGCGCATATCGCCGGGCGTTTCCTGCGCGGCGAAGGCTTGCGCCAGATACCAGCCGGAATACAAACCGATCGCATCGGACAGTGTCGGGCGCGACAAGAATGAATCCGTGGACGAACGGCCGGCGTCGTAATCCCAGCAGTTGATCACGCGTCCGACGGCAATCTCTTTTTGCTTGAGCGAGGCGACCAGCTCGCCGTAATGGTCCTTGACGCCCGGATTGATTTGGAAGCTATCGTCGGATTCACGATAGCTCGATCCGCTCGTGACGGTAATAATCTTGCCCGGTAATACCAGCTCACTTGCACAGCCGGTTTGGTCGGCGAACACCAAGGTCGCCCCTTGCGGTGCCATCTCGACGACGTTGCCCAGCTGCTTCTGCACCCAGGCCTTGCTGAAGAACCAGTCCGGCAAAGTGTTTTCGTTTTGTTCGGCGATGTCGAGCTTGCGCAATACGGCGTTGAAGTCGCCGCGGTTGAACGTCTTGGCCAGCTGAGGCAACTGAATCTTGCCGATTTCCGTCTTCGGAACTTGTTCCTTCTCCAGCGGCACGATAAACGAAGGATTAATGCCGACCTTCTCGATGACCGCTTGGCGGATCTTGCGGATCAGCGCCAATTGATCTTCGCCGCGCAAGGCCGTATTAAAGAAAATCGCCAGCTGATCGCTATTGCTGCCGGCGCCTCTTACCGCGCATGCGCCGGTGAAGGACACCACCACGCCCGGCACGCCTTCGACCACGGATTCGATCTCATGGCTGTAGAAATTGACGCCGTTGATAATGATGATGTTCTTTTCGCGGCCGGTAATCGTCAACTCACCGTTTTCGATGAAGGCGAGGTCGCCGGTCTTGAACCAGCCGTCTTCGGTGAAGACATCCTTATTGATATCGTCGCCGCCAAGGTAGCCTTTGGTGACCGTGACGCCCGATACCTGCAAGCGGCCAGACTGCCCTTCCATCTTGACCTGGTCGTTTTCATCGACGATGCGCAAGTTCACACCCGGAATCGGCGCGCCGACCGAAACGAACACGGTTTCATCCGCGCCGTAAGTCAGCTGCAGCTTCTTCGCATAAGTCACACCCGAAGAAATTTCCGACATGCCGTAAACCGGCTTGACAGTCTCTTCCGGCATCTTGAATTGCTGCATCAGTTCGATGAAAGCTTGCGTGGTCTTCGGCACCACCGCTTCGGCGCCGTTCAGCATGAAATGCAGACAGCTCAGATCAAGAGAAAGTTTTTTCAACTCATCCTGACGATCGACGATCAAGGAGAACGCGAAGTTGGGCGCCCAGGTGATGTTGACGCGATGCCGGTCGATCAATTGCAGCCAGCGGATCGGGTCGGCAAGGATATAGTCGGTGTCGACTTGCACCTGCTGCGCGCCCAGATAAGTATCGCGGATATGGAAGTAAATAATGCCGCCGACGTGATCCAGCGCCATCCAGTTGAGCGAGGCCATCTCCGAATGGAAGCCGTTCATCTGGGCCGAGCCGAGCGTGCGGCCGATCAGATTGGCGTGCGTCAGCTGCACGCCTTTGGGCAAGCCGGTACTGCCGGAGGTCAGCATGACCAACGCGACGTCGTTCGACGCGGCTTTATGGAATTCCCCGGCCGGTTCGCACGCCGCCAGCGCAGCGACATCATGGACCTTGAAACCGTCCACGGCTTCCAATTTCGCCACGTTGGCGACACCTGCCAGGATGCTGCTGCCGGCCACCACGATCGCCTGATCCATCATCTTCCAGGCATGCGCCACTTTCACCGTTTGTGCATTGGATTTACGGTAATCCTTGGCCGGCGCAATCGGCACCGGAATGAAGCCGCCCAGTTCGCATGCCCAGAAAGTCGTGACGAAATCTTCATTCTTATCGAATTGGAAGATCACCTTGCCGCCTACCGGCAAGCCGGTTTGCCGCAGACCGGCCAACACGCATTGCGCCTTATGCAGCAAGTCGGCGTACGGAATATCCGCAGTCGAGCCATCCGTATGATAAAAACGAATGCCCTTATCGCCATGTTTCAGTGCTGCGTTGATGAGCATGTCCGCCAGCACTTTGGGATGCTGAGATGCGGCGTGGATGTCGCCGCCCATGACCAAAGCAGGCACTTTCGACATCGTTTCGGCAACCGCTTTACGGGCTTTGCTGACCACCGGCGCATTGCTGATGCCGCGTGCCTCCGGCGGCAGCAAGTCGTGCAAATGCGATACCTTCTGGCGTTCATTGGCGACCTGTTGCAGGAACACCGCTTCATTGACGGCGGCCGATTGCTTGATCGCGTCCAGCCATGTTTGCCGGGTGCCGGAATTGAATACCGCATGCTTGCGCAGGGCACGATCATTGACCTCGCCGGACGCATTCAGCGGAATGGCATCGACCTTGACGCATGCGAAGACGTCGACGCCTGCCAGATCGGATTCTTGCAATCGGCGTGTGAGCGCGTCGGCTTGCAATTCTTCATCCTCGCAAACGACATAAGCGACGATACGGTCGCCCAACTGACCGTGCCTGCGTACGCAAACATGGCAATCCAACATGCCGGGCATCGCCAGCAAGTGTTGTTCAACGATGCGCGGGTAGATCAAACGGCCGTCGATCAGCGCAACATCATCAATTGAGGAAATCAGCTCCAACGCACCGTTCCTACGGCGCGCGGTAAAGCCGCTCGGCAACAGCATATGCGAACGGTCGCCGATGCCGACTTCAGCCACATCGTGATTGCCGGCATGACCTGATAGCACTGCCAGCTTGTCGAGGCAATTGCCGACGTCGAAATACAGCTTGCCGATCGCGCCGTCCGGCACCGCCCGGTTGGTATCGTCGAGCAGCCAGCAATCGACATCGCTATCGGCGCCGATAGCGTCGCCATACAGCGCTTGCAACACCGGGTAATTCTGTATGCCGATTGAGACGGCATGCTGAGGTGAGGCGGCGCCGCTCAAGGACAAGTGCGACAAGCTGCATTGCGGATCGGCGACGATCGCGCGCAGCAGCGCCTGGAAGCTATTCACGTAGGAACGGACAGTGCCTTCCGCAAACAAGTCCGTGTTGTACTCGAAATAGCCGCTTATGCCACTGTTTTCGCCGCCGTTTTCGCTCAGCAGTTGGCAATGCATATCGAATTTGGACGTCTTATTTTCGAGTTCGACGTTTTCCAGCGTGATGCCTTCCATGTCGAAGCTCTTCGCCGGTGGATTCTGCAAGGCGAACGATACTTGGAATAGCGGCGAACGCGAGGCATCGCGCTCGGGCAGCACGAGATCGACCACCTTCTCGAACGGAATGTCCTGATGCGAATACGCTTCCAGCGTCGTTTTCTTGACCTGCTGCAGGAAGTCGGCGAACGCCGGATCGCCCTCCAAATCGGAACGCAGAACTAAAGTATTGGCGAAGAAGCCGATCAAAGGCTCGATTTCGGCGCGCACGCGATTGGCGATCGGCGTACCGATACAGATGTCGTCATGGCCAGCGTATTTCGACAGCAATACATTGAAAGCCGATAGCAAGGTCATGAACAGCGTGGTGCCCTGCTTGGCGCTCAGCTCATCCAGCGCGCTGACCAGCGACTGATCGAGCGCAAATGTTACGCGGTCGCCGTTATAGGTTTGCGTCTTCGGCCGCTCGAAATCGGTCGGCAAAGGCAGCGTGCTGAGATCGCGCAGTTTTTCAAGCCAATAGTTCCCCTGCTTTTCCAGCACAGCGCCTTGCAGGTAATCGATTTGCCACGCGGCGAAGTCGGCATACTGCACTTGCAGTTCCGGCAGTGCGGCCGGCTTATTGCCGGCAAACGCCGCATACAGCGCGCTGATTTCATTGATCAACACCGTGATCGACCATCCATCCGATACGATGTGATGCATGTTGATGAACAGGCGATGGTCATGTTCATCGAATTTGTACAGCGCGGCGCGCAGCAAAGCATCGTTCTCAAGATCGAACGGCGTGCCAAGCTGCTCGCGTATGCGGGCGGCAAGATTCTCTTCTTTTTCCGCGCCGGCACCGCCGGCAAGGTCGACCAATTCCATCTTCCATTCCAAGGATGGATGGATCTTTTGGAATCCTTGTCCATCGATGGAAATGAAATTCGTACGCAACACTTCATGACGCTCGACGACTGCCGCAAAAGCCTTGTTGAGCGCTTCCACGTTCACATCGCCCGTAATGCGCATCAAGCTCGGCATGTGATAGAAGTTGCTGTTTTCTTCGTAGCGGTCGAGGAACCACAGGCGCTGCTGCGCGAACGACAGCGGCACGGTGTCGCGCTGGATCAGAATCTTGATCGGATTTTGCGCTTGATCTGCGGACAGCGCGATCAACCCGGCCAACCGCTCGATCGTGGAATTTTCAAAGAACTGCTGGATCGAGAGATCGACGCTGAATTCCGAGCGGATACGCGAAACAATCTTGGTTGCGAGGAGCGAATGGCCGCCCAGCTCGAAGAAGTCGTGCATGACGCCGATTTCTTTCGCGTCGAGCACTGCGGTCCAGATAGCCACCAAACGTTTCTCAACATCGTTACGCGGCGCGACATAGGTATCGTCGCCGCCTTCGGTCAACGGATACACTTGCAGCGCCAAGCGGTCGATCTTGCGGTTGGGCGTGAGCGGCATGGCATCCAACAGCACGTAAGTCGCCGGCACCATGTAATTAGGCAGTTTCTCCGCGACCGTCTTGCGCAATTCAGCGGCGGTCAAATTGATGCCATCGGACTGCGTGTAATAGCACACCAGGCGCGCAACACCCTGCTGATCCTCACGCGCGTTGACCACCACTTCCAATAGGCCGGGTACGGCACGCAGGACATCTTCAATCTCGGTCAGCTCGACGCGGAAGCCGCGCACGCTGACTTGGAAGTCTTCACGGCCGATGAACTCGATCTCGCCGTTCGGCAAATACCGTCCGAGATCGCCGGTCTTGTACATGCGCGAAACCGGATCGTCGCTAAACGGGTTCGGGATAAAACTCTTGGCGGTCGCCACCGGATCATCGACGTAACACGTCGCCAAACCGACGCCGGCCGTATGGATCTCGGCGATGACGCCGATCGGCACCTGCTTGAGGTTTTCATCGAGCAGATACATTTGCGTATTCGGGAAGGCTTTGCCGATCGTCAGTTTTTCGCCGACCTTGTGGTATTCGTAAATGGTCGAACCGAGCGAGACCTCCGAGTTGCCATACAAATTGAGGAAGCGGATGCCAAGCGCCGTCCATTTGGCGACCACCGCATCGTTGCAGGGCTCGGCCGAGGAAACGACGACGCGCAAGCTTTTCGGCATGCGATCGATGGGCACCGTGGACAACAAGGAAACCGGCCAGGTTACGTGCGTGATCTGCGCCGCTTCCATGAACTCGTACAAGGGCTCGTCCGGCAGGTTTTCCTTGGTCGTCACGCTGTAAATCGTGCCGCCCGGAACCCATGCCATATAAGCGCCCCAGAACGAAATCGAGAAACTCAGGGACGCAAATTGCAATACGCGGCTGTCCTGGGAATACAGCCCGGCCCATTGCTGGGAGTTCGCCATGTTGCGGAAGGCGCGATGGCCTACCAAGATGCCTTTGGGCTTGCCCGTCGTACCGGAAGTAAACAGGATGTAGGCCGAATGCGCAGCGCCGATCCGCGGCGGATTGGTAATCGGTTGCGACTGAATCGCACGCCATTGCGTATCGAGCGCAATGAGTTGTGCGCCGGTGTCGGCAAACAGCGGCTTCAAATGTTCAAGCGTCAGAATGATCTTCGGCTTAGCGACTTCCAGCATCCGCTCGATGCGGTCTTTCGGATAATTGATATCCAAAGGCACATAGGTGCCGCCGGATTTCGCAACGGCCAGGCCGCAGATGCCGGCCCAAGTGGAACGTTCCACCGAGACGCCGACACGCACCTCCGGCCCCACACCGACCGACTGCAGGAAATGCGCGAGGCGATTGGCTCGCGCATTCAATTCCGCGTAAGTGAAGCGATCGTTGCCGCATACATAAGCCAGCTTGTTGGGATTGCGTTCGACCGTGCGCTCGAACAAGTGGTGCATGCATTCGTCTTGCGGATAGGGCATGACATTCGCATTCCACTGACGCACCTGCTCCATTTCTTGATGCGTCACCACCGATAGTTTCTCGATCGGCTGCGTAGTATCGGCAATGGCGGCTTCGAGCACGGTTTGATAATGGCGGCAGATACGGGCGACGGTTTCTTCACTGAAGATATCGGTCGCGTATTCGATCACGCCTTTCAAGCCGTCGGCTGTTTCGACCAGCGAGAAATTCAAATCGAGTTTCGCGCTTTGCGTCGGCATGTTGACCAGCTCGCTTTTCAAGCCGGCGAAGGCATCGGTAGCTGCCATCTGCTGGTTGTGCAAGCGGAACATGACCTGGAAGATCGGCGGCACACCGAGGCTGCGCTGCGGTTGTACCGCTTCGACCACGCCGTCGAACGGCACGCTGCTGTTGCTGAAGGCTTCCAGCGCTTCATTGCTGACGTTCGAAACCAGCTGACCGAAACTTTCCTTCGGATTGACGCGGCAGCGGATCACCAGCGTATTGGCGAAGCAGCCGATCAGCGGCTCCAATTCTTTTTGCGGACGATTGGCGACCGCGGTACCGACCGGGATGTCATTGGTGCGGCCGTAACGCGACAACAGGATCGCCAAGCCGGACAACAGGAGGTTGTACAGCGTCGTGTTGTGCTGACGCGCATATTGATTGAGCTTGGCGGTCAGCGAAAACGGCAAGCTGATCGGCAATTCCTTGCCGCGATAGCTTTGCACCGGCGGACGCGAATAATCGAGCGGCAAATTCAATAAGGGTGCCAATCCGGACAGCTTTTGCTTCCAGAATTCGATTTGGCGGTTGTAATAGTCGCCGACAACGTTTTTATGCTGCCATTGCGAATAATCGCCGTATTGCAGCGCCAACTCAGGCAAAGGATCAAGCTGCTTGGCGGCGTAACGCGTGTAGGTCTCGATCATTTCCTTGATCAAGATATTCAGAGACCAGCCGTCGGCGACAACATGGTGAATCACCAGCGTGACGACATGACGGTCTTCGGCGATGCGCAGCAAACGCACGCGAATCGGCAATTCCTTAGCCAAATCGAAGATGTAAGTGAAATCGGCGCCGACTTGTTCTTCGATATTTTCTTCGGCGATATCGACGACCGGCATCTTGAACTGCCAGGACGGCAAAATCTCTTGCGCCGGCTCGCCGTCATTCATCGGGAACACCGTGCGCAAAGCTTCATGCCGTGCGATCAAGGCATCGAAACTTTTTTCCAATGCATCGACATTGAGCGCGCCGTTCAGGCGCATCGCGAGCGGAATGTTGTAGGTGTAGCTGCCGCCTTCAAGCTGATGCAGGAACCAGTACGGCTTTTGATCGAGCGATAGCGGAATGCGGCCCTGCTCTTCACGCTTGACCACCGGCGGCAATACGCTTTGACCGGACGACTCCACGCTGCCGAGGAATTCGGCGAGCGATTCGATCGTGGTGTGCGTGAACAAATCCTTGATGGTCAAAGGCAAGCCGAGCTTATCCTTGATACGCGCCACCACCTGCACCGCCAACAGCGAATGTCCGCCGATTTCAAAGAAGTTGCGGTTGACGCTGATATGTTCCAGCCCGAGCACTTCCGACCAGATTGCGGCGATCGACTCTTCCATTGGATTGCGCGGCGCAACTTGAACGATATTCTCGTCGTCGGCCATGCTCGGCTTGGGCAGTCCCAGGCGGTCGATCTTGCGGTTGGGCGTGAGCGGCATGGCGTCCAGCCGCACGAAAAGCGACGGCACCATATAACTCGGGAGTTTGCGCGCAACAAGCGCGCGCAACTCATTGACGTCGACTTTGGCTTCCGGTTGTTCGACGTAGAAGCACACCAGGCGCGCAAGCTTGTTTGCATCGTCCTGCGCCACCACCACAACTTCCGCAATCGCAGGAACGGCACGCAAGACATTTTCGATTTCAACCAACTCGACGCGGAAGCCGCGGATACTGACTTGGAAATCTTCGCGGCCGATAAACTCGATCTCGCCGTTGGGCAAATAACGCCCGAGGTCGCCGGTCTTATACAGGCGACCTTTCGCAAACGGATTGGGGATGAAACTCTTGGCGGTGGCGACCGGATTGTCCCAATAACAGGTTGCCAGACCCGCGCCCGCCGTATGAATTTCCGCGATGACGCCGATCGGTACTTGGCGCAAATACTTGTCCAGCAAATACATGCGCGTATTGGGGAACGCCACGCCGATGGTCAGCTTCTGGCCGACCTTGTGATACTCGTAAATAGTCGAGCCGAGCGACACTTCCGAGTTGCCGTACATATTCAGGAAGCGCACACCGCGCGCAGTCCAGCGCGCCACGACCGCATCGTTACACGGCTCCGCCGACGAAATAATGGTTTGCAAGCTGGTCGGCATGCGATCCACCGGCACGGTCGACAATAATGACACAGGCCATGTCGCATGCGTTACTTTTTCGCGTTCCAGCAAGGCGTATAAAGGCTCGCCGGGAAGATTTTCTTCCTGCGTCACGGCGATGACGGTGCCGCCCGGCACCCATGCCATGAAGCTATCCCACATCGAAATCGAGAAGCTCAGTGATGCGAATTGCAGCACGCGGCTGTCCGGCGAATGCACTCTCGCCCATTCGTGCGCGACCGGCATATTGCGGAAGGCCCGATGGCCGATCAGGATTGCCTTCGGGCGCCCGGTCGTTCCGGAAGTAAACAAGATATAAGCGGAGTGGTCGGCGCCGATGGACGGCAAATTGTCGGACGCATATTCAGCGATCTGGGATTCGACCTGATCCAAGTGAATCACGTCCGCATCGACCCCATCAAATAATCCGGCAATCTCCGTACGCGTCAGGATGATCTTAGGCTTGACCACATCGAGCATGACGTCGATGCGCTCCCTGGGGTAATTCGGGTCGAGCGGAACATAAGTGCCGCCTGCCTTGAACACGGCGAGCATGCAAATCGGTGCCCACGGATCGCGGCCGGTACTGACACCCACCCGCACTTCGGAACCGACGCCCTTGGACAGCAGGTAATACGCCAAACGATTCGCACGCTGGTTCAATTCAGTATAGGTCAGGCGCGTATCGCCCATCACATAAGCGATCTTCTGCGGCACACGCTCGACGCTCTTCTCGAAAAGCTGATAGACGCATTCGTCTTGCGGATACGGCACATCCGTGCTGTTCCATTTCTCGACCAGCTCGAATTCTTCTTTGGACAGCAAATTGAGCCGCTCGACTGCGGATTGCGGCTCGGCCATCGCCGATTCGAGCAGCAATTGGAAATGGCGGGCAATGCGCCTGACCGTCTTTTCAGAGAATAAGTCGGTTGCGTACTCGATCACGCCTTCCATGCAGCCGTCGGTTTCGATCAGCGAAAAGTTCAAGTCGAGCTTGGCGCTATCGGTTTCAATATTGATGCGCTCGGTTTCGACGCCGCTGAAAGTAATGCCATGCCCCGTCTTGTGATTGTGCAAGCGGAACATCACCTGGAAGATAGGCGGCACACCCAAGCTACGCTCAGGCTGGACCGCGTCGACCACGACGTCGAACGGCACGCCGGAATGTTCATAGGCATCGAATACCGCGCCGTTAACGCGTTCCACCAGATCCATGAAGCTTGCAGTCTGGTCAACCTTGTTGCGCAATACGATGGTATTGGCGAAGCAACCGATCAAGGTTTCGAGTTCGGTTTGGCTACGATTGGCGATCGCAGTACCGACCGCGATATCCTCGCTGCGGCTATAGCGCGACAGCAGCACATTTAATCCGGCCAGCAAGGTATTGAACAGTGTCGTATTTTGCTTGCGCGAGAAAGCGTTGAGCGATTTGGTCAACTCGAAAGGCAGAACGAAGCCGACTTCCTTGCCGCGATAGCTTTGCACCGGAGGACGCGGGTAGTCGGTCGGCAATTCCAGCATGGGCGGCACACCCTTCAACACTTGCCGCCAATAATTAACCTGGTTTTCGTAGTAATCGCCGGCGAGATGCTGCTTTTGCCACAACGCATAATCGCCGTACTGCACCGATAGCTCAGCGAGGGGGCTGCCCTTCCCTGCGCAAATCGCGTTGTATACCGCCGCCAGTTCACGAATGAGAATATCGAGCGACCAGCCGTCTGCCATCGTGTGATGCAGCAAAACCGTCAGCACGTAATCGTCTTCCTGCACCTTATGCAGCACGACGCGAATCGGAATTTCCTTGTTCAAGTCGAACACGTAATGGGCATCGAGCTCGACTTGCTTGCGCAAGGAATCCTTGTTGCGATTTTCCTTGCGATCGTCTATCTGCAGCTTAAAGTCGACTTCGGTCAACACTTTTTGCGAAGGCTGTCCATTCTCCACGAGCAACACGGTGCGCAAGCTTTCATGGCGCTTGATCAGCATCGCAATACTATGTTCCAGCGCTGCGAGATTCACTTTGCCGGTCAAGCGCAACGCGGCTGGAATGTTGTAAGTCGAGGTGCCGCCTTCCAATTCATACAAGAACCAGTAGGACTGCTGTTCCAAGGTAAGCGGCAAGACGTCGCCGCCTTGGCGCGGCGCGACTGCAGGCAGCGCTGCTGCATTCTTAGGCGCAACGGCAATATGCTTGGCCAGCGTGGCGATGCTCGCGTACACGAACAAGTCGGCTACTTTCAACTGCACGCCGAATTTTTCCTTGATGCGCGAAATCGCTTGAATCGCCAACAGCGAATGCCCGCCCAGGTCGAAGAAATTGTCGTGAATACCGACCTGTTTCAAGCCCAGTAATTCTCCCCAGATTACCGCTAGGCCTTCTTCGACGGCATCGCTCGGCGCGACGTATTCGGCCTTGGCGAGCGAGCTCAAGTCGGGGACAGGCAAGCGTTTACGGTCGACTTTGCCGTTGGCATTCAACGGGAATTTATCGACCAGGATGAATGCCGAAGGAACCATGTAGTTCGGCATGGTTTCGGCTAAGCGGCTGCGCAGCTCGTCCGTGCTGAACGATCCCTGATCCACCACCAAATAAGCGACCAGGCGCTGATTACCGTCGCGATCTTTATGAACGATCGCCACGCTGTCGATCACACCGGTTTGCTTGGATAAGGCCGCTTCGATTTCACCCAGCTCAATACGGAAGCCGCGCAACTTGACTTGGTTATCGACACGGCCGATGAATTCCAAATTACCATCGGCACGCCAGCGCGCAAGGTCGCCGGTTGCATACAGTAGGCCTTCGCCGAATGCGTTAGCAACGAATTTTTCACGGTTGAGTTCGTCGCGCCCCAGGTAACCGCGGCCTACGCCGCGGCCGCCCACATACAATTGCCCGGCGACGCCGATCGGCGTCGGCTGCATCAATTCATCCAGCACGAAGAGCTGCACGCCACGCATCGGTTTGCCCATGTGGACCACGTCCGAATCAGGCGTAAGCAAGGCCATGCTCGAACACACCGTGGTTTCCGATGGCCCATAGGCATTGTAAAAATGGCGGTCGACCGCCCATTCCTGCATCAAACCGAGCGGGCAATGCTCGCCGGCTACCGTCAAATGCCGGACGGACTGCCACTTATCTTTTTCCAGGACCGGCAACAAGGCCGGCGGCAGAGTCGCATGCGTAACTTTGTTTTGGAGAACGTAATCGGACAATTCCAGGCCGGATTGCACGACGTCCTTCGAAACAATATGCAGTGTCGCACCGGCACACAGCGCCATGAAAATCTCAGACGTGGCCGCGTCGAATGCGAATGAGGCGAATTGCAAAACCCGGCTGGCTCCGTCGACGCGGAAATAGTCGATTTGCGCCAATGCCAGGTTGGACAATCCTTTGTGCATCAGCAGCGATGCTTTCGGGTTACCCGTAGAGCCCGACGTATAGATGACATAAGAGAGCGAATCCGGCGTGAGACCAATGTCATCGACCGCGATATTGTTTGCCGGCAGTGCGGCGAACGCGGCTTGATCATCGACGAATACCATGCGCTGCCGCGTTAACGGCAAAGTTTCCACCAGGCTCTTACGGGTGACGATCAACTCAACGCCGGAGTCTTCCAATTGATAGCGCAGGCGCTCGGACGGATAGGTCGGATCGAGTGCAACATATGCCCCGCCCGCTTTCAAAATGGCAAGCAAACCCACCACCATTTCAACCGACCGATCGACGCATAAGCCGATCAAGGTGTCCGGCTTGATGCCGGCAGCACGCAAGTAATGCGCAAGCTGATTGGCGCGGGTATTGAGTTCGTGGTACGTAACTGCCTGACCGTTGAAGCGCACGGCAATCGCGTCCGGCGATTTTTTCGTTTGCTCTTCAAACAGAACATGACTGCATACCGGCGCGTATGCGTCATCGGCGTCTGCGTTGCAATGAGCCAGCAATGCTGCGCGCTCCGCAGCATCCACCAGCGGCAGACGCTTGATGGGAGATTGCGGCGCCTGAACGACCGCATCCAATAGGGTGGCGAAGCTATTCGACAAGCGAACGATGCTTGCTTCATCGAATAAATCTTTCGCGTATTCCCACGTTAGCTTTAATTCCTTACCGGACTCAACCACGTTCAAGGTCAAATCGAATTTGGTGGTGCCGGCCGTTTCGCGAATTTCGGAGGCATCCATACCGGAAAAATGCAAGCGATTCTCTTCCCCGTTCTGGAACACCAGCATGATTTGAAACAGCGGATTGAAGCTTTGACTGCGCTCCGCATGCAACTCGTTGACCAACATCTCGAACGGCAGATCCTGATGATCATAAGCGCCAAGCAAGGTAGCTTTGCTTTGTTCCAGCAAATCAAGAAAGTTCAGGTTTTCCGAGAAATCGCTGCGCACTACTAAGGTGTTCACGAACAAGCCGACCAAAGGTTCGAGTTCGGTCAATTCACGGTTCGCGATCGGCGTGCCGACCACGATGTCGGATTCGCCGCTGTAGCGATGCAAAAGACCGGCGAAAGCGGCATGGATAAGCATGAACGGCGTCGCACTGTTTTCCCGCGCCAAGCGTTGCAATCCCGAGAGCGTCGCCGACGGAATGTGGCGCACCACCACGCCGCCTTCATAACTCGGCTGTGCGGGACGTGCACGATCCAATGGCAGGTTATGCACGGAAGGCAGCTGCGCCAATTGCCCGCTCCAATACGACAAGAGCGATTGCAGACGGTCGCCGGACAAACTCTTACGCTGCCAGGCGGCGTAATCGGCGTATTGGCAAGACAGCTGCGGCAAGGCGGCGGAGCGGTTTTCCGCAAAGGCGTTATACAACTCGTTCAGCTCGCGCACCATCACGGTGGTCGACCAACCGTCGCTGGCGATATGGTGCAAGGTGATCAGCAGCGTATGACGCGAGGAAGAAAGACGTACCAGCGTGGCGCGCAGCATGAGATCGCGCGCCAAATCGAACGGCGTCAGCGCTTCCTGGCGCGTGTTGGCCGCGAGTGCGGCTGCCTGCTCTGTCGCATCAAGATCCGACAAGTCGATGTTCTTGAGCGAAAAATCGACTTCTTCCGGAATGACTTGGTAAGGCACGCCATTTTGTTCGACATACAAGCTGCGCAAAATTTCATGCCGATGGATGAAGGCATCGATTGCCCGCTCCAATGCCACCACATTCAGCGGGCCATGCAAGTCGATCGCCGCCGGCATGTTGTACTGCGCCGAGTCAGCATCGATTTGGTTGACGATCCACAGGCGCTGCTGAGCAAATGAAAGCTGTAGCGGCGCATCGCGCGGAATGCGCTCGATACGCACGGCACCGGTGCCGGCAGCCGCATCGATCAACGCGGCGAGCGCATGCAATTCTTGCGCTTCAAACACATGCTTGATCGGGAATGCAATACCCCAGCGCTCGCGGATCTGCGCCACCATGCGTGCCGCCAGCAAAGAATGGCCGCCGATATGAAAGAAGTTCGACTTGGCGTTGACTTCATCGATCTGCAAAACTTCGGTCCAGATATGCGCCAGCGCTTTTTCGGTCTTGGTGTCGAGCGGCTGATATTCGGTGAAATTCGGTTTTGTCGGTTCCGGCAGCGCTTTGCGGTCGACCTTGCCGCTGCTGTTTTTCGGCAGCACCGGCATATTGACGAAAACCGAAGGCACCATGTATTCCGGTAGCTGCGCGGCCATCCGGGCACGCAGAGCGTCGAGCGAAACGTGTTCATCTTCGGCCACGACGTAAGCGACCAGGCGCTGCGCTTCCTTGCCTTTGACGGCAACGGCGCTTTCCGTCACGCCCGGCAATTTCGCCAGCACAGCCTCGATCTCGCCGAGCTCGATACGAAAGCCGCGGATCTTGATCTGCTCGTCGATACGCGCCAGGAATTCCACATCCCCCAAAGCGGTCCAGCGCACCAAATCGCCGGTCTTGTACAGCTTGGGGCTGTCCCAGGTATTGAAAGGATTGTCGATGAAACGTTCTTCGGTCAACTCAGGACGATGCAAATAACCATCGCTCAAACCGGCGCCGGCGATATAAAGCTCACCCGCCACACCGACCGGCACCGGGCATAAATTTGCATCCAGCACATAGAACTGTAGATTGCTGACCGGCTTACCGATCGGCACATAGCCTTGCGCGCCTTCCGGCAAGGCGGCAGCATCGTAGTAGCTCGCATTGATGCTGCACTCGGTCGGACCATACAAGTTGATCGCGCGGCCGCCGATGCGCATGGCTTGCTTAGCCAAATCCACCGGCAAAGCTTCGCCGCCCAGGAAGATGCGGCGCAGCGTCGTGATCTTGTTGATTTCCGGGACGGTCAACATCGCGCGGAACAATGCCGGCACCAATTGAATCACCGTGATTTTTTCTTGGATGATGGTCTCAACCAAATACTGCACATCCTTGTGTCCCTCGGGAGAGGCCAGCACCAGCTGCGCGCCGCTGATCAAGGGTGCCCAAATCTCCCACACCGATGCATCGAAACTGAACGGCGTCTTGTGCAGCATCCGGTCCGACGCATTCATCGGGAATAGATTCAACACCCAGCCCATTTGATTACAAATGGCGGCATGGCTGATCGGCACGCCTTTCGGCTTGCCGGTGGAGCCAGACGTGTAGATCACGTAAGCGTAATCTTCCTTGGCTGCTTCAACTGCCGGCGCAGTTGCCGGATACTTGTCCAATGCATGCGCGTCGGCTTGGTCGATCATGACCGAGGTCACATCCTGCCCGGCAAAAATAGGAATCAGCTCCGGCCGGGTGATCAGTACCGCAGCCTTCGATTGCTCCAGCATGTAATTCAAACGGTCATGCGGATAAGTCGGATCGAGCGGTACGTACGCCGCACCGGCTTTAAGAACGGCGATCATGCCGACCACCATGTCGATCGAACGTTCGACACATAATCCGACCAGCATCTTGCGTCCCACGCCATTTTCGATCAGGCGATGCGCAAGCTGGTTGGCTTTAGCGTCGAGTTCCGCAAAACTCAATGACGTTTGGCCTGCCGCTACCGCAACCGCATTCGGCGTGGCGGCTGCTTGACGGGCAAACAGAAGGTGCAAACGGTCAGGTTGACGGAAAGTTTTTTCCGTGTCGTTCCAAAGTTCCAGAAGAGTATGGCGCTCGTCCTCATCCAGCAAGGACAAGTCGCTCAATTTCGCATCGGCCGCCTTGACGATTTCGCCGAGCAATCGTTTGAAGTGCGACGACAAGCGCAGAATCGTCAACTCGTCGAATAAATCGGTCTTGTATTCGATGTGCCCAATAAGGCCATCAGTGCCCTCGCGCAGTTCCAGCGTGATATCGAACTTGGAGGTTACCGAAGCGGTTTCTTCCTTGCGTACCTCGACGCCCGGCAACGCGAGCGAGCCTGGGTCTTGATCCTGCAGCACGAACATCACCTGGAACAGCGGAGACGTCGCCGGATCGCGTTCCGGCTGCACCAGGTCGACGACTTTCTCAAACGGCAGATCTTGATGCGCGTAGGCGTCGATCGTGCGCTTTTTCACTTGCTGCAGCAAATCTCGGAACAACGGATTGCCGCCGTAATCGGCGCGCAATGCCAAGGTATTGACGAAGAATCCGATCAAATCTTTCGTTTCCGCAGCCGTTCGGTTGGCGATCGGCGTACCGACACAAAAATCGTCCTGGCCGCTGTATTTATGCAGCAAAGTGCCGAACGCGGCTAACAGCGTCATGTACAGCGTGGCGCCGTGCTGCTTGCCAAGCGCTTTAAGCTGCTCGGTCAACTCATGGCCAAGCTGCAAAGGAATCGAATGTCCCGCATACGTCGGCGTCGCCGGCCGCGGCTTATCGGTAGGCAGTGCAATCGGCGCGACGCCCTGCAAGCTGCCTTGCCAATATTGCTCTTGCCGCGCCAGCACCTCACCGCTCAAATACGCGCGCTGCCAAACCGCGTAATCCGGATACTGGATCGGCAGCGGCATCAAGGGCGATACCTGCCCCTTGGCAAAGGCGGCATAAAGCGCGGACAACTCATTCATCAGCACCGACACCGACCAGCCGTCGGAAATGATGTGATGCATGCACACTGCAAGAAGATGCACGCCTTCCGCTTGTTTGTAGACAGTGGCGCGGAACAGAATGTCTTCCGATAAATTGAAAACGAAGTGCAATTCCTGCGCAATTGCATGATCCAGCTCTTGCTGGCTGCGATCGCTGAGATCGACAAGCGACAGGTTCCAATCGATTTCTTTCTCGACGACTTGAACCGGCTCGAAGTTTTCCTCGATAAAGCGCGTACGCAAGGCATCGTGGCGGCGAATAATCTCTTGGAATGCGCGATTGAGCGCGTCGGCGTCCAGCTCGCCCTGTATGCGCAACAACCCGGAAATGTTGTACAAACTACTCGGCTCGTACTGCATCAAGAACCACATGCGCTGCTGTGCGAAAGACAAAGGCGTGTGCCGGCTCTCTCCTCCAACCCGTGCGATGCGATGACGTTTGCTTGCCGGATCGAGCAGCAATGCATTCAAGCGGGCGGCAAGCGCGGTCACGCTGTCGCATTCGAACAGGTGCTGCACTTGTAAATTGATGTCGAGCTCGTCTGCGACGCGCGCGGCAATTTGCGTCAAGCGCAGCGAATCCAGGCCGTAGCCGATGAAAGGCACATCGCGCTGAAGCGTGCCTGCTGGCAGTCCGATATAGGCCTCGAATATGCCGGCCAAATATTCGCCGACTACCAGCTGCTTTTCACTGTTCGATTGCGTCTGCCATAGTTCGCGGTTGAATGCCTTCAATTCGCCGACGGCATGGCCGGCTGCTTTATCGACGCGAGCGATTGCCTCAATTTCTCCTGCCAGGAATTGCTTCTTGCAGCCCTGACGCTGTACCTTGCCGCTGGAGGTCTTGGGCAATTGGCCGGGCTTGATGAAGACGATGCTCTTGACTTGCAATTCATGCTGCAGCACGACCGCTTGCTGGACCGCGCGTGCAAGCGCTTCTGCATCGAGGTTCCGTATGAAGGTGCGGCGCACTTCCAACACCAGCACTAATTGTTCTTGGCCGTCCTCGACAACCGTAAATGCGGCTGCGCCATTGGGCATGAAAGCCTCGTGGCTTTCGAACGCAGTCAATTCAATATCTTGCGGATAATGGTTGGCGCCACGGATGATCAACACATCCTTCAATCGTCCGGCGATATACAGGTCGCCGGCATGCACGAAGCCAAGGTCGCCGGTGCGGAGATAGGGGCCTTCGCCAGTGTCAGAAACGCATGCGGCGAATGTCTTTTCGGTGACTTCCGGTTTTTGCCAATAACCCATGGCATTGCTCGGACCGGCGGTCCATATCTCGCCCACTTCACCTTCAGCACATCGCTTCAGTGTCTCGGGATTCACAATAACGACGCGTTGATCGCCGCGCGGCCTGCCGCAGTTAACCAATTCATGCAAAGCGCCTGCGTCGCCGCTTGCCGGCACAACGCGATTTGCCTGCAACTCTTCCTCGTCGAACCACATCGTCGGCGTGCCGGCTCCCGGCTGCACACCAGTGATGAGGAGAGTCGTTTCAGCCATGCCGTAACAGGCATAGTGGGCACGCGAATCGAATCCGCATGCAGCGAAACGTTTGCTGAATGCGCGCAAGGTCTCGGGGCGGATCGGCTCGGCGCCGTTGAAAGCCACTTTCCAAGAACTCAAGTCCAGCTGGGCCAGCTCTTCGTCCTTGATCGCTTCGACGCACAAGTCGTAGCCGAAGTTAGGACCGCCGCTCGCGGTGGCACGGTATTTGGTTACCGCCTCCATCCATCTGAGCGGCCGCTGCAGGAAGGACGCGGGGGCCATAAACGTCCCCGGCGTGCCCGTGTACATCGGCTGAAGAACGTTGCCGATCAAACCCATGTCATGGAACAGCGGCAGCCAACCGACTACCACCGTGTCCGGTCCATTACCCATCGCCTCGTAGATCGCTTGCGAGTTGGCCATCAGGTTGCCGTGGGTGACCATCACGCCTTTCGGATCGCCGGTGGAACCCGAGGTGTATTGCAAGAATGCGATATCGCCGGCAGCTACTTGAGGTAAATCAATGCCGGTTTGTTGTTGGTCTTCTACAGTGCCTACTACAAGCGTATCGGTGATGAGCCACGAGAGATTTTTGAGTTCGTCGACTGCGGCAAACTGCGGCTCGGCGATTTCCTGCGTTTGCGAGTCGGTCATGGCGACTTTCGCCAGACAGTCTTGCACCAGTGATTTTAGGCGGCCCAGCTTTTGGTTGCGCTTAGGTGGATAACCCGGCACGGCGATAACGCCGGCGTACAAGCAGCCGAAATAGGCGCAGACGAAGTCGAGCCCGGACGGATACAGCATGAGCGCGCGGTCGCCCGGACGGCAGACGGATAGCAGGTGCCGCGCAATGGCGCGAGCGCGTTGATGAAGTTCTAGATAGGTGATCGTTTCCTCTGAGGCGCCGCTCGCCGGATAGGAAAGAAACCGGTATGCGATGGCCTGAGGCTGAACGGCTGCCCAATGGGCAAGCAACTCGACAAAGGTTTTGATCCGTTCAGGTACTGCATTGGTCATGGTTGCCTCACTATCTCCTAAATGCCGTCAAGCGAGTCTCCTTTGCCAGTTGATGAATTGCCGCATATCAACTTGCAATTTAATAATTATGCTGCGCTGCAGTATAAAGAATTGTGCTGCAATGCACCATGGCTTGAGAGCAATTTGACAATAATTTAACAATTACACGGCAAATTAGTTAACATTTAGCCTCATCTTCCCAGTAGAAATACTATATTGACACGCAGAAATGACCATTACCAGCGAAAATAGCCGGCAAATATAAAAAAGCTTCAAGGAGACAAAAAATGATGAATTCCAATCACAAGGGTGATGCCGCTTCTTATAAAGTCGTCATGAGCGAAGACGCTCAATACACGATTTGGCCGGCGTATAAACAAAGTCCGTTAGGATGGAGCGAGGTCGGCAAACAAGGCAGCATGGAAGAATGCCTGGCCCACATCGAAGCGATATGGACCGATATGCGTCCGCAGCGCCTAAGAGAAAAAATGGCTCACCACTAAGGAACAAAGAAACTTACATCCCGATGTCCCCACCGAATGCCTGCTTTCTCCGCCCACGTCCGGTAGGACAACCGCGACTGCGCCTCTTTTGCTTCCCGTACGCCGGCGGATCGGCAGCTGTATATCATCAATGGCCGGCGGCCCTGCCTGCCGAAATCGAGCTCCTGGCGGTGCAATATCCCGGACGCGCGACTCGCATGCGCGAAGCTCCTCATACCAAGCTAAGTCCGATACTCGACGACATCGAAAGCGCGCTGACTCCCCTGCTCGACCGGCCTTATGCATTTTTCGGACACAGCATGGGTGCGACCGTTGCCTTTGAGTTGGCGCGGCGCTTACAAGCAGCGGGCCGGCCGCTGCCGAAACATTTATTCCTGTCCGGACGAAGCGCGCCGCATCTGCCACCGGTGAAACGTCAAATTCATGCGCTGTCGGACAGCGAATTCGTGGACGCGATGCGCGAGTTCAACGGCACCCCTGCCGAGATTCTTGAGCACCGTGAGTTGATGGAAATGATGCTGCCGATCATACGAGCGGACTTTGAAGCGCTGGAGACATGGGAGTATCAACCATCGCCGCCTTTCGATATTCCAATTTCTGTCTTCGGCGGCATTGCCGACGACGGCGTGCCGCTGGAAAATCTCGACGCCTGGACCATCCACACCGCCGGCCGCTTCAAGCGCCACATGTTCCCTGGCGATCATTTCTTCCTGCATCAGCAACATGCCGCCATGTTGAACATCATCGTGCGGGCGTGTGCCGGTGAGTGAGGCCCAAGTCCAGGATGCATTGAAGGACACGGTTCATGTCTGGCTCGCGTATCCGGAAAAGATCTCTTTGGAGCGATTGAGCGCGCGATATCTGTCCGTGCTCGATGCGGAAGAAAAGGAACGCTTTCATCGATTTCATTTCGATCCCGATCGCCATCATTATCTGGCCGCTCATGTTTTGCTGCGCCTGACTCTGTCGCGTTATGCACCGCTTCCGCCGTCCGAATGGCGATTTGTCCGCGGCTCGCACGGAAAGCCGGCAATAGCGCCTGACTCGAACTTGCCGCCGCTATGCTTCAATCTGAGTCATACCAAGGGCCTTGTCGCCTGTGTGATTTCGCTCGACCGCGAATGCGGCATCGATGTCGAAACGATACGCCCGATGCGCGATATGCAGGGCGTTGCGCAAACGGTATTTTCACCATCGGAAATTGCTTGGCTCAATTCGCATGCCGAGGCGGATTTGCCGCGAAAGTTTTTTTCGCTGTGGACTTTGAAAGAAGCCTATATCAAGGCGATCGGCTTGGGATTTTCAGCGCCGGTGCCTAAAATTTCATTCGACATGACCGCGCTTCGATTGGAAATCGGCTATCCGGCGACACATGACCGGGCTTCTTGGTTTTTTCATTTGCAGCAAGCGACGGCGATGCATAGCCTTGCGCTCGCCAGTCGAGGCACCGAACCGGCTTCCCCTATCGTTTGCCGCGAGTTGATTCTTAGCGACTAAATCGTGCTCTCGCTAATCGTGTCGCCTGCCGTGATGATGCAATTGCGGCCTTGGCGCTTTGCCGCATAAAGCGCTTCGTCGACGCGGGAAATAAAATCGCGCGAATTTTCATCGACGTGAAATTGCGCACATCCGCCGCTGATGGTCACTGTCTTGCGTTTGCCGTCAATGACGAACTTCTCGCTGTTCATCTTGTTCCGCACCCGTTCCGCAATGGCGATGGCATTGGCCAAATCGCACTGTGGCAATAACACGGCGAACTCTTCGTTACCGTAACGTGCGACAAAGTCCATATCTCTTACACAGCTGCGAATCTTGGCACCGGTCTCTTGGAGGATTTGATTGACCGCCTGCTGACCGTACGCTTCGCTCAATTGCGCAAATTCATCGATGTCGAACAAGATGATCGACAATGCACCGTCTTCTCCGGCTCGCTGATATTCGCTGGTTCGCCGCTTGAGTTCGTCTTCGAAACTGCTAAAGTTATTCAATCCCGTCACGCGGTCTTTGCCGGCGACCTGGTCCAGCAAAGCAATCTTCTCTTGCAAGTCCTGGCTGAGCGATTCGATTTGATCGTGCTGTTGCTCGACCAAGCCATGCGCTTGCGCATTGCGGATCGCGGTGCTGATGAAGGAAATCAGCAGCTCGATCAGCGCCAGATTCGTTTCAGGCAAAGGCATGGTTTGCGCAAGCGTACCCAGCCACATCACGCCGATCGGCTTGGTATTGAGACGGATCGGCACAATCAAGAACGTGCGCGGCGTCTTAAGCAGCGTGAGCGATGCCTTGTCTTTGGCCGACATCGGCAGATGCATCAGTTTTAAGCAATCGTCGAACAGAAAGCGCTGGTTATTGACGTAAGCCATCGCGCTGGCGCCGTCTCGGGCATTCAGCGCATATTTGGTATCGAGACGAAAAGGTTCGTATTTCTCCGATAGCGATACGAACGGTTTGCTGAACGCGATATGCTCGATCGACAAGCGGCGGTTTTCCTCCAAAAGAATCCCGACGATATCAAATCCGAAGCGTTTGATGAATTGCTCCGCCACGACGGCATATACTTCCTCGACCGTGGTACGACTATTCATCGACGTCATATACGAAATGAACTGATGAATTTCGGCGTACAGCGTTTTGACGGTCTGCGCCGACTCGATTGCCTGCTGCCGGTTCCAGTGCAGCAGGATGCGGCGGGCAAACAGTTCGCCGATGGTGTCGACGCTCTCCGCCAGCTGCAGATCGAGAAAATGCTCCTGACTGAACACCATGACCGAGCCGATCGGCTGCAGCGCATCGTCTTTGGTCTTGACGTTGAGCGGCAAAACCAAAAGATTACGCATCTTCCAGCGCTCGAATCGCATGCGGGTGTTTTCCGCGTATTCGCTCAAGTCGTCGTGCGTGACGATGCGCGGTTTGGCTTCCTGGAAAACGATGACGTTGACGTCCGGCTGATCGAGCGGATAGTGGAAGCCCTTGTAGGTATTGCGGATGCCGTCGAATTCTTCCGGCAAACGCAGGTAAGCCGTTACCAGTGCATCGCCGGTTTCATTGAGCAGGTTGACGACCAGACCTTCGACGTTGGGGATGGACAGAATCTGGTCGCCGTATGCGTCCAGCAGTTCATTCAAATCGGTGGATTTGTCGGCGTACTGCGCCAATGCATAGGATGCATGCGCCTGACGCAGCCGTTCGCATTCTGCTTCTTTTTCCGCGAATTGCTCGCTTAGCTGTTTGACACGTTTCTCCAGCTCGCGCAGCTTTTTCTGGGCGGATGCGCTCTCGGCGCCTTCAGCTCCACTCATTGTCTCGTCTCCACGTATCTCAGTTATATCTTTTACTTTTTTGTATTTATAGCTTATTTAGCGCTGCAGTGCACGTAATCTGTCGGCACAAAGGGCGACCGCCTCATTTGCCTGTTTAATGATGCGTCCCATGGTGATGAATCCGTGAATTTGCCCGGAATAACACACATACTCCACCGTGACCCCTGCCTCTTTTAGGCGTTGAGCGTAGATTTCGTTTTCATCCACCAGCGGATCGAATCCGCCGGATAAAATCAGCGCCGGCGGTAATCCGGCCAAATTCGGCGCCAGCGTCGGTGACATACGCCAATCAAGCTTGTCCTCATCCGAATTGAGATAGCAGGCGCAAAAGTAATCCAACGTTTTCTTGGTGAGCATGTAATCGTGTCCGTTACGCTCGTGCGAGGGCGTGCCGAACCGGAAATCCGTGCCTGGATAAATCAGCAATTGAAAAGCCAACGGCGGACCGCCTTCGTCCCGCAGGCGGATGGCCGAAACGGTCGCCAAATTGCCGCCCGAGCTATCCCCGCCTACCGCGATGCGATCCGGGTTGATACGCATCTTGGCGGCATTCTCGATCACCCATCGCAAAGCAGCGTAAGCATCGTCGTGCGCGGCCGGGAATTTACATTCCGGCCCTTTACGGTAATTGACCGAGAAGATCGCGACGCCGGAAAGATTACATAGCTCGCGGCAGAGCGAATCGTGGGTATCAAGGTCGCCAATCGTAAATCCGCCGCCATGGTAGTACACGAGCGCCGGGATGACCTCATCCAAGCGGGCACCGAGCGGGCGATACGATCTAACCTGAATCTCGCCATGCGGGCCGGAAATTGTGAAATCGTCGACATGCGCCACATCTTGAGGATCCGGCTGCGATGAGAAACGCGAAGCTTTGAAACTTACCCTGGCTTCCTGGGGCGTCATTTCGTCGTAGGCGCGCATTTTCCTGGCATTGACAACGTCCAGGAGCCTCCTTACATCCACATCCAACATCTGTCATTCCTTGCGATAGATCAACCAATCGCATTTTAACGTAGTGCTTAATGCGCCTTAGGCTAAATCGAAGTCCTGGCCTGCAAGGCGCTACAGTTCCCCATCATGCCGGAGAAAACAATGATCTCGTTACAAGGAAAAAAAGGCTTGGTAGTAGGCATAGCCAACGATCAAAGCATCGCCTATGGCTGCGCAAAGGCATTCCGCGAAGCCGGCGCCGAATTGGCCGTCACCTATGTCAATGCTAAAGCGGAGCAATACGTGCGTCCATTAGCCGAATCCTTAGGCAGTCCGATTATCGTGCCCTGCGATGTGCGCGAAGCCGGCCAACTGGAAGCGGTATTCAGCGAAATCGAGCAGAAATGGGGAAAGCTCGACTTTCTCCTTCATTCGATTGCATTCGCACCTAAAGAAGACTTGCACAATAATCTGGTCAACAGCTCGCGCGAAGGATTCGCGATGGCGATGGACGTTTCCTGCCACTCCTTTATCCGCATGGCCAATCTGGCTAGACCATTGATGAAAGGCGGCGGCTGCTTAATGACAGTCACCTTTTACGGCTCGGAAAAAGTCGTCGAGCATTACAACTTGATGGGACCGGTGAAAGCCGCGTTGGAATCAAGCGTGCGTTATTTGGCCGCCGAACTCGGCCCGCAGCGCATACGCGTTCATTCCCTCTCTCCCGGACCGCTCAAAACCCGCGCCGCCTCAGGCTTAGACCGCTTCGATGAATTGCTCGACCGCACACGCGAACGCACACCGGAGCACATGCTCGCCGGCATTGAAGATGTCGGCAATGTCGCGGCCTTTCTCGCCAGTGACGCCGCACGCGCGTTGACCGGCAATAATGAATACATCGACGCCGGCTATCACATCCTCGGGTAATTAGGATCGGCCGTCCCGCGCTTTTGCTTGGCACTCCGGCCCGGAAAATTCTTCCGCCAAGGCGTCGAGAAAGACGCGCGTTCGGGCCGGCATCAAGCGCCGCCCTGGAAAAACCGCCCATGCCGCTACGGGAGGCATGGTCCATTCCGATAGTACGCGCACCAATTCACCGGTTTTAACGTACGGCTCTGCGGAATGAACCGATACCGCGGCAATACCGAGGCCGGCACGCGCCAGCCGTATCAGCAATTCCGGCGAATTGATAGCTGCCCTGCTCGGCGGCGTGCCTTCCCAATGCATTTCGCGCTGTTCCAGCACCCATGGCATTCGTCCTCCGCTGCGCAACAATAGCTGCAATCCGTCATGCTCCATCAGCGCTTCCGGCTCCGACGGATGTCCTCGGCGCGCCAAGTAACTCGGCGCGGCATACAAGCCCGTGGAAAATACGGCCAGCCGCCGCGCCGCCAAGGAGGCATCGTCTTCCAGGCGCCCCATGCGTATGGCGATATCGAAATTCTCACCGATTAAATCGACCCGGCGCGGCGACAAATCCAACTCCAACGCGATATCTGGATACTTTGCGATGAACTTCGCCAATAACGGCTCCAGCATGGTGATTGCAAAGTCGCCGGGCATGGAAATGCGTAGACGTCCGCTCGGTTTGGCCTGCCGGTGATGCGCCAAAGAAGTCGCCGCGTCGACTTCTGCCGCCACTTGATAGGCGTGTTCAAGCACGCCATGGCCAAAATCAGTCACCGTCAGTTTGCGCGTGGTACGCAATAACAGCCGCTCTCCCAATTCGGTCTCCAACAGCGCCAATCTGCGCGATACGGTGGACTTCGGCACACCTAAGCGTTGGGCGGCACGGCTAAAACTTCCTTCTTCCGCCACGCGGGCAAATAGCAATAAATCATTCGGTTCGATAGACATGATAGGCTCGATTGTTCCATTGATAGAACAATGATATCCAATTTACAGTCTTCCGGCATGTTTATGGGATAACTAGAATGATTCATGTCGCTGTTCCATCTATAAACACTCAGAAAAAAGGAAACCATCATGAATATCTTGCAAATCAATTCCAGTGCCCGCGTCGACGGTTCACACTCCACCCGATTGGCGAATGCGATGGTCGAGCGACTGCTCAGTCTCGATCGCGATGCACGGCTTACCGTGCGCGACCTGGCACGCACACCTCATCCGACGTTGGATGAAAGCACCTTGCAGGCATTGTTCACGCCGGCGGAACAACGGACGCCGGAACAAACCGAGCGCGTTGCGCTTGATGATGCGTTGATCGAGGAAATTCAGGCCGCCGATACCGTGGTGCTAGCCGTGCCGATGTACAACTTCGGCGTGCCGGCTCAGCTGAAAAACTGGATCGACGCCATTTCGCGGGCACGCGTCACCTTTCGCTATACTGATCGAGGTGCCGAAGGCTTACTCAAAGGTAAAAAGGTCTATGTCGTATTGACGCGCGGTGGCGTCTATCGCAACACCCCCGCGGACACCCAAGTGCCTTATTTGAAAACGGTGCTGGCATTTCTAGGCATGACCGACGTCCAATTGATCTATGCGGAAGGCTTGGCGATGGGTCCGGAAGCGGAACAGCAAGCCTTAGCAGCGGCACATGCCGAAATTGCAGAAGCCCTTCATGCGTAATCAGCAGGAGCAACGAATGCATACCACGACTGCAAATCAATCCGAAACCGTTCTAGCGCCGCGCGAGGTCGAACGGCTCATTACAGGCAAAGCCACCTCGGACGGCGCCGGCGTTAAGCTGACGCGCGTGCTGACCCACGACTTGCAGCATCGCTTGGATCCGTTTTTGATGCTGGATGCCTTCGGCACCGACAATCCGCAAGACTATATCGGCGGATTCCCCGATCATCCGCATCGCGGGTTTGAGACCGTGACTTATATGATCGCGGGCCGCATGCGCCATCGCGACAGTGCCGGTAATGAGGGCTTGCTGCAAAACGGCAGCGTGCAATGGATGACGGCCGGCCGCGGCGTCATTCACTCTGAATTACCTGAGCAAGAAGACGGGCGCATGGAAGGTTTTCAGCTTTGGCTTAACCTGCCTGCCGCCGAAAAAATGCGCGCGCCTTGGTACCGCGACATCCGGAACGAAGAAATCCCCGAATACGCAAGCGACGATGGCGTGACCGTACGCGTCATTGCCGGAGAGAGTCACGGCGTCGCCGGCGCCGTTCAAAGAGAAACCACGCTGCCGCTGTATCTCGATTTGCACTTTGATGCGGCGGCCGAGTTTGCGCAGGCATTGCCCGTCTCCTTCAATGCTTTCGTCTATGTGTATCGAGGCAACTTGCGTATAGGCGAAACCGATATTCCCCAGCAACGCATGGCAATTCTGCGCAATCAGCCGAATAGCGATGGCGTAGTACTGCAAGGTATGGAAGGCACTCGTGCTCTTCTGATCGCCGGCCTGCCGCTCAACGAGCCGATCGTTCAATACGGCCCGTTCGTCATGAATACGGAGCAGCAGATTTTTCAGGCAGTGGAAGATTTCCGCGCCGGGCGGTTTTGATCAGTGCCGCGCCACCTGCTCGGCGCCCATCATGAGCGTATCGACGGCGCGGTCGAATGTCGGCGCGTATTCCACCAAGCGTATCGTTCCGTCGCGCAGCGCCTTGATCAAGGACGCTGCCGAATACACTAAGGGTTTGGCGGCCTGGTCGATCTTGAAGATGAACAGCGAGTGATGCTTGCTGATCCAGATCGTGCGCGCCATGACATGGGTGTCCGCCGCCCAGCACTGAACACAGGTGCCGAGCTGAATTAATTTCAGGGATTCGTTATCGCTCGGCTGGGAAGCCGACGGCGAGGCGTCGAGCTCCAGGTCCGCTTCCGTGCCTTTATCGGCCAGCAGCGTTTCGACGATCTCTTCTTCGATCGGCGGCGCTTCCGCTACGGTCCATTCCGACTCGTCTTCATTGATCACCAACCGGGCGAATTTTTGACGCAATTCATCGAGAGGCGGGACTTGTTTGTCGCTTGCCACTTGGTTCGCCCGCAACACTTGAGTATGCAGCTCAACCAGTCTGTCCAGCGCTTGCTTGCACTCGTCTTCCGACAAATGAATCATCAGCATCCCGATGCGCAAGCGTTTCACCAGGCTCGGCAATAGCCGAATCAGCGCATTTCTATCCGCCTGCGTTTGCTTTTCCAGCGCGCTCCAAACAAGTTCGGGCAGCACATCGCGATATTGCGGTGCCAACTGCGGGGCGGAAGATTCGTTCTTCGCGTCCTGCAGCAAGGCGCGTACCATAACCCGCGCCCAGATCTCGATAACGAAGCCCGTCACGCGCGGATCAAGCTCCAAATCGGCTAAAATTTCGCGGATTAAATTGACGGTATTGACCAGCATGACGCCGGCCCGTTCCGCCTCTTCGACCGCTTCGATACTCAAGGCGGAGCCGGCGTCGGTGCGGCGCAGCTGCGCGCCGAGGAAGGCCTCGAGCTCCTTCAGGCATTCTTCGAATATCGCGACGTCTTTTTCAAAACCCTGCAATACTTTTTTGACTAAGCGAGCGATCTCGGCGCTTAGCTCGCCGCCCATCGGCGTCGACGAATCGAGTCCGATCGCCGCCGATCCCATTCTATTGAGCAGTTTGCGTGCGGGATGATCGGTTTCCCTGAGCATGTCGGGCCAAAGCATGGCCGCTTTGAGGAAAGGAATCTGCAGCCGGCCGATCACCAAACGCATGTCTGCGGGAATCTGTTCATCTTCCAAGATGAATTCGAACAGGACCGCAATGACGTCGATGGCGATACGTTCGCTCGTACTTGCCTTTTCCGTCGCAAGCTTGTCGCCCACGGCAAAAAGCTGATTTTTGTCGGCATCGACATCGTCGGAGATAGATTGACCGCTTGCGGCCAATTGCTGGAAGCGATCCAGCTGCGACAATAAATTAGCCGAAGCCGGCGCAAACGGCGAATTGGATGCTCGCTGCTCGTCAGCGGAATCTTGCGCAAGGCCGAAGCCGCCAGGCGCGAGCGGCGACTGATTGAACAAGTTCCAAACATAATCCTGGAATTCTTCGGCATGAGCGGATTCGCCCCCCGCATGGCCACCGTCCGGATGCCCGCCTCCGCCCGCTCCGCCACTTACACCGCCGCCTGATCCACTGCCGCCCGAACCGCCGCCTGCCCCTCCACGCAGCAAATCTTGCATGCGCTGAAGGGATGGCATGACCCTTTCATTAAATTCCATAGACTGCATCATCGGCATGCCGCCCATCGCATTGCCGCCGCCTTTTCCGGAATTATTCGAATTAATTTCGGCGAGCTGCCTGGCCAGGAAGTCGCGCTGATGCTTCTTCATTGCCGTCGGCCGTGCCGCCAGCCTTACCTGGATGCCGCTTGCATCGAACACGTCGCAAATCGATGCATAAAATCCGGAGATATGTTTGGCCAGCGAATCGGCCAATTGATTGAAGAGCAGCTTGCTGACTTCTTCGTCCGTGACCCTTTCACGCAAGGCCTCGTACAAGGGGCGGGCAATCAGGTACGGACGGAACGGGTTTTCACGCTCGTTGACGTCCGGGTCGCCGTGTACCTGGGCGATCATCATATTGAGCCGCCCCAGATTTTCGTCGCAGGCATCGCGCAAGCGCTGCACCAGGTGGCCGACTTCCATCTGCTTGATTACAGTCTCGTCATCCACCAGCGATAGCCTGTCAGCCGATACGCTGCTGATCATCCCTTGCCGCATATCGTTGTACATGGTTCGCACAGCCCGTTCAACGCTTTCGCGGAACAGCGTTTCCATCTTATACAAAAACGCAGTGCCTTCCGTCCGGAGAAAAACGATTGCTCCGTTCGCCACTTTGGAGTTGACGCCGGATTTAGGGTCAGCCAACGCATTCAGAATGGAAGCCTCGGCTTCCGAAGCCATCGTACGGATCAATGCCACAAATTTGATTTGCGCATGATCTTTTGCCGTTTGAGTAACGCGCTTAATTAACTGCATTCGTAAGGTGTTTCTTGGTAAACGGGAAGTGTTGAAATAATATCTTAGTAGAGATTCCTGTGGGAATAAGTTCGCTCGTTTGTGGTTTCCGAAAAAACCGTGGGCGACAATCACCGTTTCTTCCGTCTTTGCAGGCGTGATCCGTTATCGCGTAAATAGAGTAATTCTGGAGTTCTTTCCTCAATCGGGATATTGGATTACTATGGCCAATGTTGCTTAGAATTAACATTGGATTGATTGGGAGACAATGAGCAAATCGCCAATGGTCGCCTCGACGGAAGATAAAGAGAACAAGCAGCTCACGTCTGAAAACGCGACTGTCGCAGGCAGCGCCGACGATGTTCTGTCGTCGATCATTGCCGATACCTCCCTTATTTCTCGGGAAACGCCTGGGCCGGCGACTACCGTCTCGAACCATTACCTGCGTGTTTTACGCACGCTCAGCGCCTGCAGTCGCGTGGTGATGCGGGCGACCCATGAATTTTCCCTTCTCGACGACATCTGCCGCATCATGGTGGAGGTCGGCGGCTACACCCACTCCTGGGTCGGCTACGCACTCGACAATGCAGAAAAAACGGTCCAGCCCGTGGCGCACACAGGATTCCGGGCAGGCTTCTTGGATAGCCATTCGGTATCCTGGCATCCCGATTCGCCCTTGAGCAAGGGTGTCTTTGGACAAGCAATTCATACCGGTAAGCCGGCCGTCATCCGACGCGTGCATGAAACCGAGCGCTTCAGCCCTTGGCATGAATTTGCGCGACGCTACAATTTCCATTCCGTTCTCGGCTTGCCGATCGTCGTCAACGATAAGGTTATCGGCGTCATCGGTTTCTATTCCGATAACGTGGAAGGCTTCGATCAGCAAGAAATCGACCTATTGAGTGAAGTGGCAAGCGATATCGGCTACGGCATTACCGTTATTCGCTTGCGTCGGGAAAAAGAGGCTGCTCAAGCGGCCCTGAAAACCTCGAATCAAATGCTGGAACTGAAAGTAGCCGACCGAACGCGTGAACTGTTTGAGCAAAAAGAACGAGCGCAAGTGACGCTTCAGGCAATTACCGACGCGGTGATCACCACCAGCACCACCGGCTTGATCGACTATCTCAACCCCGTGGCGGAACGCTTGACCGGGTGGAACAAAGACGAAGCTTGCAACCGTCCGCTGGAAGAAGTGTTCCGCATCATCGACGATTCGACACGGGAACGTGCGCCTAACCCGGTGACGATGGTGTTCGACAGCGGCGACATTGTCGGCTTGGCGACGCAATGCATTTTGGTGCGGCGCGACGGCCGGGAGTTCGCCATTCAGAATTCCGCCGCGCCGATTCGCGATGCCGAAGGCCATATTATCGGTGCCGTCCTGGTCTTCCACGATGTCAGCGAAGCGCGGCGCATCGCCGCCCAGCTGTCGCATCAGGCCCGTCACGACGCGCTAACCGGCCTCATCAACCGGCGCGAATTCGACGCACGCCTGAAGAATGCTTTGGCTGGACTGGCCGGAACGAATCGCCAGCATGCGCTGATGTATCTAGATCTGGACCAATTCAAGGTCGTCAACGACACGTGCGGCCATATCGCAGGCGACGAATTGCTCCGGCTTCTGTGCGGCATCCTTCAAGCGCAGTTGCGCACCAACGACACATTGGCGCGCCTGGGCGGCGATGAGTTCGGCGTGCTGCTGGAAAACTGCGATGCGGAACCCGCGCTCAAAATTGCCGACGCCCTGCGCCAGGCGATCAGCGAATTTCATTTTGTGTGGCAAGACAAAACCTTCACCGTCGGCGTCAGCATCGGCCTGGTGTGCTTTGGCGACAATGCATTGTCCGAGTCGGAACTTCTCAGCGCCGCAGACACGGCTTGCTACGTGGCGAAAGACAGTGGGCGCAACCGCGTGCATGTCTACCGCCCCGACGATAAAGAACTTGCGTCCCGCCATGGTGAAATGCAATGGGTAGGCCGCATTCGCAGCGCGTTGGCGAGCAACCGGCTGCGGCTTTACTTCCAAAGGATTGAGCCTATCGATGGCGATAAGAGCCTGCATGTCGAATTGCTGCTGCGGCTGGAAGATGAAAACGGCCATATCGTACCGCCGATGGCTTTCATTCCCGCTGCTGAACGCTACAATCTAATGACGGTGCTTGACCGCTGGGTCATCCGGCAGGCGCTGAGCCATTTCGACCAGCTATGTCCGAATAAGGAAGAACGGCTCGATATGTGCGCCATCAATTTGTCGGGTACTTCGCTGTCAGACGACACCATGCTCGACTTCATCCGCGAGCAATTGATGCGCTATCCGGGCACTGCCGAACGCATTTGCTTCGAAATTACCGAGACCGCGGCGATATCCAATTTAACCAAAGTCGCCGCACTGATCCGGGAACTGAAGACGCTCGGCTGCCGCTTCGCGCTGGACGACTTCGGCAGCGGGATGTCATCGTTCGCGTACCTAAAACATTTGCCGGTCGACTTCTTGAAAATCGACGGCAGCTTCGTCAAGGATATGGCGCATGACGAGGTGGACGCCGCCATGGTTGAGGCAATCAATAGCATCGGCCATGTGATGGGAATTCAAACTATCGCCGAGTTCGTCGAAAATGAAACCATCCTCGAACGACTGCGCGCCCTGGGGGTGGACTACGCGCAGGGCTACGGCATTGCACGTCCTCAGCCTTGTGCTTGCCCCTATGGCCTCAAGTTTACAAATTAGTTAGCCGCTCAAGTATCCAGCCGTCGCAATCATATTCGACGATATCGTCTCCTTCCGGGGAGTCGGAGCGCGGAATACTGCTTTCGGATGCCAGCGTAATGTGATCGATCGGCGGCAGTTCATCCCCCGCTTCCTGCACGCGGTTGCGGACGTCGGCCAATGTGGCATCAGCTTTGGCGCGAATTTCCGCCCCGGTACGCAACACTCTCACGATGACCGGATTACCGCCCTCAAGCGTTTGCAGATCAAAGCGGCTGCCTTCCACCATCACGCGCCGGCCCTGGCGGATGATGCGTCCCATCGATAACCGGAACTCGCCCCAATGGCCGTAAGTGACGATGAATTCCGGTTGATTTGCCAGCGCCTTTTCAAGCAGCGCAAGCGCATCGGGGCTTACCGAGAGCCGATTCGCGGCTTGCCTGAGAAAAGCAAGGAAGTCGGATGCCCCGCCGCTCTTTCGCAATATCGGCCAGGTGCATTGATTCAATTCAATCGACTCGTGTCCATCCTCGACATGTACGCCGCTCACGGACACATGGTACTTGCCCGGCTTTTCGATGATGTCGTACCAAGGATAGGAATAGGTGGTCGGCGGCGGGTACGGCAATGGCGCCTTACCTTCAAGCAGGCGGGCGAATAACGCAGACTGTGGACTGGGAGCATGCGCTTTGGGCACCTTGCCCATGCCGACAATGCGCTCGTGATTTTCCTTCTGAATGCGCGTGTATTCGGCGACGGCCCAGCTATATCGAGAACGCTGTTCCGGCGTCAGCTCGTTTTCGTCGAAAAAAATCGGCATGCCGCTCCCTTGCGTGCAGTATTTATTCTGGAAAACATCATACTACGCACCGGGAGCGTTGAGGCAAGCAGTTTTAGCGAGCCGGTTTCGCGCAGCTTATACGACAGCCAGCGCGAGGCCTTCAACCGCTTTGCTTGCCTGATTGACCACATGTGCGCGCAAATTGTTTTGCAGCGAAGAGATCGCGCTGCCGGCACGGTATTGGAAGCTGAGCTGTATCAGTTCGCCTGCTTTGACCGCCATCGGCTGCGCCAGCGGCAATACCATGTAATGGTTGAGCCAATCGATGGTGCTGCCCTGCTGTTCCTGTATCGCCAAAATATTCTTGGTGATGAAACGGATGGCGTTCAATTTACCGTCCCGCGCCATGCGAAATTCGCCTTGCCAGCGAATCAGAGTATCGGTCGGTTGGCTAAAATCCAGGATGCTGTAGACACCCGGTTCGGCCAATTCCACCGTGCCGGAATGAATCGTATGGGGCTGGAATTGCACGATCGGCGCATGGTAGCCCTCAAAACAATAATCTTGCTGCAGCGGTTGCGCCGCCATCACGACCGCTTCCGGGATGAAGCGCGGCAGCGGCCCGCCGAAGCGTTCGCGATAGCGCTTCTTGAAGGATTCGATGACTTCCACCTGCTTTTCACGAAGCATCGCGACGTGGATCATTTCGCAGATAACGATATCCACGGGCTCGGGCGGCAAGTATTCGAAGGCGTCGGCATGGATGACTTGCACTTTGTTGCCGTGGATGTTTTGCGCCAGCATGCGGCGCGCTTCGGCCACGAGATCCGGATTGAAATCGACGCACCACACCTTCTCCGCCTTCTGGGCCGCGAACCAAGAAAGCACACCGGTGCCGCCTCCCAGCTCCAAGACTTTTGCACCCGGAAATACCGCGTGGTCGATCGCCGCACGAAAGTTCTTCATGCGGTTTTCGTCCATCAGCATATTGTGGTGATAGTGGACCGGAATGAATTGGCCCAAATAGCAGCTTTCGATTTCGCGCTCGTTTAGCATGGCTCCTCCCTGGATGTAGAGCCATTATCATCTTCGCCCCCAAAGTCAAAGGGCGGAGATAGCGCCATTTTCAGGGCTTATTTATTGGATGGCGATTTGCTTGCGGCCGCCGCCCTCTTTTTTCGGCAGCGTCAATTCCAATACGCCGTTTTGATAATGCGCTTCGGCCTTCGTGTCTTCCACGTCCTGCGGCAGCGTGAAATTGCGCGACATTTGACCGTAATAGCGCTCATTGCAGATCAGATTTTCACCTTCTTTTTGTTCACGTTCCTGCCTTGTCTCGGTGCTGATCGAGACCTGGTTGCCGTCAATGGCCACCTTGATGTCTTCCTTGGATACGCCGGGAATTTCGGCTTTCACGACATAGTTCTGGTCGTTTTCCGTAATATCCATGCGAATACCCGATTCGCTGCCGAAACGACGCAACATGGGAGACCAGCGGCCTTCACGGAAAAAATCTTCCATTTCCTGCAAGGGATCGAAACGAGCGAGCGAGCGAAAAGGATCGAAACGGGGTTGAATATTGGCCATGATGTCCTCCGTAATGGCAGATTACCTAACGTCTTAGATGGCTTTCAGCCACCGGCTGTTCCGCCATCGCCATGCTGACCATTGATAATTCCAAGGTCAAAAGATTGATGATGTCTTCCGTGGTCACGATGCCGCGCAAACCGCCGTTTTCAGCGACCACCGGCAGGCGGCGGATTTTGTGTTCGCGCATCATCCGCAATGTTTCGGCAAATCCCTCGTCCTCACGCACGGTGACCAATGGGGTACTCATGATGTCGCCCGCAGTCACAAGCCCCATGTCGACTTCAGGAGCGATAGTCTCGACCACGATGTCGCGGTCGGTCACGATGCCCAAGGGGATGCGCTCATGGCCTTCCTGGCGGACGACCACGACATCGCCGACATGATACTGACGCATGAGGCCGGCGACGTAAGGAATGGAGTCTTCCGGCTTGCAACAGACGACGCCGATGTTGCAGCATTCGCTAATGGGCATGTTGTGCCTCCCTTTTTCGCTTAATCAGTGCGGATGATGCCGGGCATGAACACGATCGCGCATAGTGCGGACTTGATCGTGATTCTGCAGCACCCCTTCGTACTGGCGCTGGACGATGATGCGGATATGCTCCGGCAAATCCTGGTCCAGGGCTTCTCGATAGCGGCGCACCGCCACATCCTCACCCCGTTCGCACTCATCCAGAATTGCCTCATCGCTTTTGCCTGTGATGAGGGACTTGATATCGAGCCAGCGGCGATGCATGGTCGCCGACATGCTGCCGCTCGACTCGACGCGCCCGCCTAAGGAGACGACCAAGTCTTGCAATTGCGTCGCCGCCACGCGGCATGTCTTGGCACGGCTGGAGAAAAAGGCTTTCATTTCGCTGTCCCGAATATTGTCGGCACAGCTGCGAAATCCTTCTTCCCCATCGATGCAAGTCTCTATCAAGTCGTTCAGTATCGAAACCACCCTGCTGTTTTCCATTTCTTTCTCCTTACGACGAAGGATTACTGGCCGGTTGAGCGTGTACTCGTTTGCTCTTTGGCGGCTTGAAGATGTTCTTCAACGACCGGAAGCACCTTATCCGCCAACGCTCTCAAATCCGGATCAGAGGCATTTTTGCGAATGCGTTCCAACAGCGCCTTCGTCGATTGATGGTCATGCGTTCCGGCGCGTGCCATGTATTGGCGATCGAATTGCTCAGCTGACAGCCGGCTCAGTTCTTTGGCCATGGCTTGATGCTTGGCATCCGGCGTCTCAGGCAATTTCACTCCTTTTTGCTGCGCCAGCTGTTGCAAATCATTCGACGCCTGGGTGTGGTCATCAATCATTTTTTTGGCGAATGCCTGCACATCCGCATTTTTCGACCGTTGCTCGGCCAGCTGGGAAATGGCAATTTCAGAATTATTCGCCTGAGCCAGTTCGATCATCAATTTCCGGTCCGCCGCGCTGACAGCCTTGCGCGATGCCGCTTGACTCGAGGCCGCGCCGGATCCGGATGCCGAAGCGGCGCCGCTTGCCCCGCTACTCGAGCTACTTGTGTCGTCTTGCATTTGACCGGTGGTTTCTCCGCCCGCATTTGCCGTCGCCGCCATCAGGGCAAGTGCTAAAACGGCGATCCATCGTGCACAATTATTTGCTGTAGACATGTCTGCTCCGAAAAGAAGGTAATGAGGAAATGCTTGAATGAGCACAAGCTGACTCGGCTAAGTGATCAGGCAAGGCGTGTGCCATGCATTACTAGTACGATAACTGCTCTATAACCGCTGAATGGAAGCTTCGCAGCAGAAGAAACTACATGAGTGGGAAAAATTTACAGCGCCCTGCGCGATCTCTGCTAAGCTACGAATTGCCGTAATGAACTAGAAACACGAGCCGGGGCAGCGATGAAAGACGAAATGCCGAGCAAACACGTACCGCCGCAAGAGACCAAGCCCTCGGCAAGCTCGTCTTCCGCGACCGATAAGGGAACGCAGCCAACGGCACCAAATATCAAGCTCTTGATGCCCTGGATTGCGCAGTTGCCTCCGGAAATCCGGCCGCATGAGCTGATCGTGCATTACGCCCGTATTGCCAACAAGCTCGCCGAGCTGTGGAAACGCCCGGCGGCATGTGAAAAATACTTGAATGAGCTGATGATCGACGAGCGTGGAGACCGTCAGGGTTTCCCCCCCGCCGTTGCGGCGGAGTTGGCGGTACTAAATGTGTATTACACGACCAAAGTCATTACCCAGCATTTCACGGTCTGGGGCGATCGGGTCGGCGACAATATCAAGTAGCCTGGATTTTCTAGGACTTACGCAAAGCCGTCCCAGCAAGGATGGCGACGACGACAGTACACATTGTACGGCTAGGAGCCATAACGCCGCTGGGGCGGTTTTGCGTAAGTCCTAGCTACCGTTTCCCCGCTCGCTTGAGGCGATACGTCAAGCCTTCCTCGATATCTTTATAGCCGTATTTCACGGCAAAATCGATCGCCGTCATTCCCGCGTCATTCTTTAAGCCGGCATCCGCACCGCTATTGAGCAGCAGCTTAACGGTCATGATATGCCCGCCGAACACCGCCATCATGATCGGCGTCGTGTTGTTGGGCGAACGGGCATTGATATCGGCCTTCTTATCCAACAGCATATGAACGACGTCATTGCTACCGCTGGCGGCAGCGTAATGCAAGGCCGTCCAACCAGTGCAGTTCACCAGCGCGCCTCTGACCAATAACGCCGCCACCGCAGGCGCATTTCCTTTATAGGCAGCAATCATCAGCGCCGTATCGCCATTGCGCGCCTGGGCTTCGAGATTGATGCCGCGCGCATTGACCAGCACATCGAAGGCATTCATCGATCCTTCGCGCACTGCCAAAATGAGGCCGGTATCGTTGCGTTCTTCTTCGATCAGATTGGGGTCAAGGCCGCGCTTGAGCAAGGCCTGGATTTCGTCGGCATTGTCCGACTTCACCGCGGAAAAAAAATCATCGTAGGCACCGGCGAAACAGACCGCCGGCAAACCGGCTGCAATCAGCAACATCCAAGCGCGCAACAATAGAGAAGGAAACGATTTCATGCAATTTTGAATAGCTTGAAGAAATTTTGAGTGGTTTGCTGCGCCACCTCTTCGAGCGGCAGGCTTTTGAGTTTGGCGATGTATTCCGCGACGTGCTTTACATATCCCGGCTCATTGGTTTTGCCGCGAAAAGGCACGGGCGCCAAATAGGGCGAATCGGTTTCAATCAGCATTTTGTTCAAGGGCACGGCGAGGGCGACGGCCTGCAATTCCTTGGCGCTCTTGAAGGTAACGATGCCGGAAAACGAAATGTAAAAGCCCATCGCCATCGCCGCTTCCGCCACTGCCGACGACTCGGTAAAGCAATGCATGACGCCGCCCGCTCCGCCCTTATCCAATCCTGCACCTTCTTCTTGCATGATGCGGATCGTATCCTCGGCTGCCGAACGGGTATGAATAATCAGTGGCTTGCCGGTCTCGCGCGACGCCCGGATGTGGGTACGAAAACGCTCGCGCTGCCATTCCAAATCGCCTTCGAGGCGATAATAATCCAAGCCGGTTTCGCCGATCGCGACAATCTTCGGATGCTGTGAGAGCTGCACCAATTGCTCCACGCTCGGTTCCGGCGTATCCGTGTAATCGGGATGCACGCCGACCGATGCATAAACATTCGGATAGCGTTCGGCCAAATCCAAAACCTGGGGAAATTCCGGCAAATCGACCGCCACGCACAATGCATGGCTGACCTGGTTTTCAGCCATCTTGCCGAAGATTTCAGGCAAGCGCGCTGCTAATTCGGGGAAATTGATGTGACAGTGGGAATCGACGTACATGGCGCTATTTTACGCCGCCGTCGGGAAACGGCGTTACAGCGTGTGAGTAACCCGCGACGAACCGAGGGCGGCGCCCAGCAATTCCTCGATGCGTTGCCGCACGCGCGTGCCGCTTTCATCGGCCGGGAGATGGACGCCGATGCCTTGGGCCTTGCTGTTGTGCGCTCCTGCCGGGGTAACCCAAGCCACTTTGCCCGCAATCGGATACTTGTTGGGATCATCCATCAGCGTCAGGATGAGATAGATTTCATCGCCCAGCTTATACGGCTTATTAGTCGGCACAAAGATGCCGCCGTTGATCAGAAAAGGCATGTAGGCTGCGTACAAGGCAGATTTTTCCTTGATCGCAAGCGACAGAACCGAAGGACGAGCGACGCCGGCGGCTCCTGCAGTTGCGGCGACGGCGGGTGCTTCAGCCATGGTCTTCTTCTCTTCTTTCTATAATGTTGGGGACAGAGTGCCGCTCAGCTTAATTCGTCGAGGACAGAGTACCGCGTTGCTCAACTCTGTCCCCGATGTAAAAAATTCTTTCCCGCAATCAGTACATTTTCGTGTAATCCAACAGCATGTCTTCGATGAACAATTTCGCCGACAAAGGATGTTCGGCAATCGCGCGGCGTTCGTTGGCCGATTTTAAAGCGGACATTAAACGATCGACATCCACTCGCGTGCTCAGCGAAGCAAGCTCGTTCTTATATCGAGGATAATACCGGATTTTTCCGCAAAGCTTTACAGAAAACAAGTCGTACAGCCAACGCTGCAACCATTCGACTTGCTGCACTGCGGGCGTTTTTTGCAGACGCTCCGCCGTTCTGAGCGCACCTTCGACGCCTGGCTTGGCCAGTTGACGCAGGAATTCATCCATGGCTTCACGGGATTCGGACTGAGCCGTTTCCTGCGCCGCCAAAGGCGCACCGCCTTGTTCCGCCAACCATACATCCGCATCGGCAACGCCTTGCGCCTTCAGCCAGGCAAGAGCGTCTTCCCATGGCGGCATCGCCAAGGCAAATTTGCGGCAACGCGACAGGATGGTCGGCAGCAAGCGGTCCAAGCTGTTGGAAATTAGCAAAAACACCGTATTCGGCGGCGGTTCTTCCAATGTTTTCAGCAAAGCGTTGGCGGCTGCGGCATTCAAGGCTTCCGCCGGATACAGCATGATGACCCGCTTGCCCTGCCGATGCGTCGATACATTCATGAAATCGGCGAGAGCACGCACTTGGTCGATGCGAATATCCTTGGATGGCGCCTTGGCGGACTTGCCCGCTTTCCGCTCCCCCTCCTCCGCTTCACCTTCTCCGTCCGCATCGCTTTCTTCGAGAACCTCGGGCCGCAACCGGCGGTAATCGGGATGTCCGTACTGGACAAACCAGCCGCACGATGAACAACTGCCGCAGGCGTAGCCCTCAGCCGTGGGGGTTTCACACAAAAGCGATTGCGCAAAAGCTTCGGCGAACACGGTCTTGCCGATGCCGGTCGGCCCATGCAACAGGATCGCGTGCGGCAGGCGATCGCGCATCTGTTGCAACTGGCGCCAAGCCTGATTTTGCCAAGAAAAAAGAGGATTACTCATTTAATTTCAATTGCTTACAGAGCCTTCTTAATCATAAACATGAGAATTTAAGATAAAATCTTTTAATTCAAATAGTTACAATCAATTTCTCAAGTGATTTGCGAATATAATCAATCGACTGGGTCGAGTCGATAACCCGAAATCGTTCGGGAAATTGCGCCGCTCTTTGCAAATAAACGGCCCGCGTCGCCGCAAAAAAATCCGCTTTCTCCTGCTCAAATTTATCCGGCTCGCGTGCCGCATCGAGTCGTGCACGCGCCACCTCCAAAGGCACATCGAACAGCAAGGTCAAATCCGGCTGGAGATGCGGATGGACCCATTGTTCCAAGGCAGCCAATTTATCAAGCGACAATTTTCTGCCACCGCCTTGGTAGGCAAAAGTGGCGTCGGTAAAGCGATCGGAAATCACCCAATCACCCCGCGCAAGAGCCGGCTCGATGACCTGCGCCAAATGCTCGCGGCGTGCGCCGAACATCAGAAGCGCCTCGGTTTCGAGGTGCATTTTTTCATGCAAAAGCAGATCGCGCAGTTTTTCGCCGAGCGCCGTACCGCCCGGCTCGCGGGTAACCACCACCTTGATCCCGCGGCGGGCAAGCAATTCCGCCACATGTCCAAGATGGGTCGATTTGCCGGCACCATCGATGCCTTCGAAGGTAATGAATTTGCCGCGCATGACTATCTCTGGTATTTGTTCACCGCCCGATTGTGGTCGGTCAGATTGTTGGAAAAATGGCTACTCCCATCCCCACGCGACACAAAATACAAGGCATCCGTTTTCAAGGGATTTAACGCGGCTTCCAGCGAAGCCGCGCCGGGCAAAGCGATCGGCGTCGGCGGCAAGCCGGCACGAGTATAGGTGTTGTACGGCGTGTCGGCCTCTAAGTCGCGCTTGCGAATATTGCCATTGTACTTGCCGCCCATGCCATAAATGACGGTCGGATCGGTTTGCAAAAGCATGCCTTGCTTTAGGCGATTAACGAATACCCCGGCAATCATGCTGCGCTCAGCCCTTCTCCCTGTTTCCTTTTCCACGATCGATGCCATGATCAAGGCATCATAGGGTGTCTTATACGGCAACGACATATCGCGCTTTGCCCACGCCTCATTTAAGCGCCTGATCAGAGCGGTATGCGCTTGTTTATATACCTGTAACTCGCTTGAACCTTTGGCGAACATATAGGTGTCGGGGAAAAACAAACCTTCGGCAATCTTGAATCCAGGCGCCGCCTTTTCCAGCAATTCTCGCTCCGACATGTCTACCGTGTCATGCTTGAGCCCTGGATGTTGAGCAATGGCTTCGCGCATCTGGCGAAAGGTCCAGCCTTCAATAATCGCCAACGATTCCTGGGCAAATTCGCCGCGCACCAATTGGTCGACCAGCTTTAATGGCGTCGTGCCGGGCTTGAGCTCGTAGCTGCCGGCTTTCATCTTGCCCGACTTGCCGACAGCACGCGCCAATAGCCCGAATAAGTCCGGGTTGATCGGCACCCCCGCCTTGGCAATTTGCTTTGCCAACACGCGGCCGCCGGCACCTGCTTCAATGCTAAAGGCAATGGGGGGCTGACCGGCTTCAAGAATCGGCTGTTTGGCCCAATAGGCCAAGCCGCCAATGGCAATGACTGCCAAAACAATAACGCCTGCAATAAGATTCCCGATTAACTTCATGGTGATTTGGCAGTAACCGACGCGATTTTTTTACCGCATCTATAATTTGCGCGTTGCGCCGTCCCGTCGGGACAGGGTGCTAATGATAATCGCTTGGCTGATTAATTTCTTATTTTCCATGGATAAATGGCTGCAATTCTTCGCCGATCAAGGCGCGCGCATCGATGAAGCGACCTCCCAAACCGAGTTGGCTTCTTCCGATCCTGCGGCAATGCCCGAAGGATTCGTTGTGCCCTTAACCGATTTGGGCTTGATCGCTTTTACCGGCGAAGATGCCGCCCATTTTCTGCACAATCAGCTGACCAACGATGTAGAACATTTAGGCGCGGAAGAAGCGCGGCTTGCAGGTTATTGCACACCGAAGGGCCGACTGTTAGCGACGTTTTTGATGTGGAAAAACGCGGACGCCATCGTGCTTCTGATGCCGCGCCAAATCCTCCCGGCAATCCAAAAACGCTTGCAAATGTACGTCCTGCGCGCCAAAGTCAACGTCGCCGATATTACCGGCGATTCCGCTTTGCTCGGAATTGGCGGCAGCCTCGCCGCGGATGCATTAAAAGCGCATTTCGCCGATTTGCCCGGCGCACCGTACGCCAAAATCGAGGCGGAAGGCGGAACGCTGATTCGTGTCGCCGATGCGGCCGGCCTGCCGCGGTATGTGTGGATCGCCTCAGCCGAGCGTGCAATTGCGGCTTGGCCGTCTCTGACAGCGAAGCTAAAGGCGCTCGGCACAAGCGCATGGCGACTGACCGATATTCAAGCTGCGCTTCCGCAGATTGTTTTGGAAACGCAGGATAAATTCGTGCCGCAAATGATTAACTTCGAAGTCGTGGGCGGCGTCAATTTCAAAAAAGGTTGCTATCCCGGCCAGGAAATCGTCGCCCGCAGCCAATATCTGGGCAAACTGAAGCGCCGCATGATGCCCGCCTTGATCGATGGCGACGCGACGGCGGGTATGGAGGTGTTTTCCGAGGCCGATCCGGAACAGCCCTGCGGCATGATCGTCAACGCCGCGCGAACGGGCCGGCGATCCGCCGTTCTGGTCGAACTGAAAACCGCGGAACTCGGCAGTCCCATCCATCTCGGATCGGTAAGCGGTCCGACGCTCGCGATGCAAGTCTTGCCCTACGACTTGCCCGACGCCGGTTGACCCGATAAATGAACTTGTATATCTATTACCGTGCCGCGTGCGATCGCGAGCCTGAGCTGCTAAAACGAGTAACAAGCATGCAAGCGAACTTATCCAAACGTCATGGCATCGTCGCCGAACTCAAACGCCGCCCGCAAGCGCAAAACAATCAGCACACCTGGATGGAAATCTACAACAGCGTCCCAAGCGGATTTGATGCGATACTAGCGCATGAAGTGGTCGCAAGCGGCGTGCAAGCCCTGATCGACGGCGAGCGCCACACGGAAGTATTTATTGACGCAACGAGTACCCCATGTGCCTGATAGTCTTTGCCTGGCAAGTCATTCCGAATATGCCGCTGATCGCTGCGGGCAATCGTGACGAATACTATGACCGGCCGGCGCAGCCTGCGCATTGGTGGGAAGATTATCCGGATGTCTATGCAGGACGCGACTTGCAAGGCGGCGGCACCTGGATGGGGATCACGCGCGACGGCCGCTTTGCCGCCATCACCAATATCCGCAACCCGGCCGACGTCAAAACCAATGCCCCCTCGCGCGGCATGCTGGTGGCGAACTACCTGGCCGAAAAACTCAGCGCGCAAGAATACGTCGAGCAAGTGCGTGAAATCGGATCGCGCTACAACGGATTCAATTTGCTGATCGGCGATACCGAGCATTTGATTTGGTATTCGAACAAGGCGAGCGACGATGCGCGCAACGGCAAACCGCTGGCGCCTGGTCTCTATGGCTTGTCGAACGCCAGCCTGGATTGCTGCTGGCCCAAGGTGGTGCGGACCAAGGCGCAGTTTGCCAGCCTGCTCTGCCAATGCGCGCCGGAAGACGCGTTCTTTGAAATGCTGTCGGACACCACGCACGCGACCGATTGCCGGCTGCCCAAAACCGGCGTCAGTCTTGAATTGGAAAGAATTCTGTCGGCGGTATGCATAGAATCACCTACCTACGGCACACGCACCTCGACCGTGGTCAAACTGAGCACCGACCACAGCGCCGAACTCTACGAACGGCCGGTTAAATAATTTTTCTTTATTCGAACAGGTGACGCATGCGGATGTGCGGAATGCCGGCATCCGAAAAAACGTCTCCTTCCCGCACGAAGCCAAAACGCGCATAAAACGATTCGGCGTGCACTTGCGCATTCAGTACAACTTCTACGTTGCCGCGGACACGCGCTGCATTCATGAGTGCGGTAAGAATCGCGCTGCCGATCCCATTCCCGCGCGCTGCTTTCCTCACCGCCATGCGGCCGATATGCCCATCCGGCAAAAGCCTTCCGGTGCCCAGCGCCACGCCGTTTTCATCATAGAAAAGTGCGTGCACAGATGATTCGTCGAATTCATCCCACTCCAGCTCGACCGGCACCTGCTGTTCGATAATAAATACTTCCTCGCGCAATGGCCGCGCGTCAGCCGCCATGGCGGCCCAATCGCCGAGCACAACCTGATAGTTCATTTGCCGCCGGCCTTGCGCTTGATATCAAGCCGCTTCAAATATTTAAATGTACCCATTGCTTTGGCTACCAATTGATCGCCGTTTTTCGCCTCCGCTTCGCAAAAACACATGGTGGTGGAACGGTGAAAAGCTTTTCCCCTGACGATCAGGCGGCTGCCGGCTTCGCCGCCGGCTTGCAAAAAACTCGTCTTCATTTCCACCGTTACGCCGGCCTTCGCGTCGGGATGCAAAGAGCGGCCGGCCAAAGACATCGCCGCATCCAACAAGGTCATCGTTACGCCGCCATGCGCGACTTCCCAACTATTTAAATGGCGCGGTTCTAAAGTTAAGGCGAGTTGCGCTTCGCCTGCATCCATCTCTAATAACTCAACGCCCAACTCTCTCAGAAAGGGGATTTCCAAAGGAAAATTTTCGCCGTCCGTCATACCGATTTTCCGCAAAGATTGAGGGCCGCAGCATAGCACGCGCACTGTAAGGTTCTGTAAGTTTTTAGCAAGCATTGCGTAAGTTTGAAATCGCACACTCTGGCCATGCAAAAAAGTGAACAACCATTTTTTTGTAGACCCATATCAATCCTTTCAGGAGACACTCATGGCCAATATACAGACTGCTGAACGCGGCATGACAGGCGAAGAGCGCAAGGTTATTTTCGCGTCCTCGCTCGGTACCGTTTTTGAATGGTACGACTTTTACCTATACGGATCGCTCGCCCCGATCATCGCCAAGCAATTCTTCTCGGGCACCGATCCCACCACCGGCTTCATCTTCGCCCTGCTGGCATTTGCCGCCGGCTTTATCGTGCGTCCTTTCGGCGCGCTGGTGTTCGGGCGGCTGGGCGATATGATCGGTCGCAAATACACCTTCCTGGTCACGATCTTGATCATGGGCTTGTCGACTTTCGTGGTCGGCCTCTTGCCGAGCTATGCGTCTATCGGCTTAGCCGCTCCGGTGATTTTGATCTCGCTGCGGATTCTGCAAGGCTTGGCGCTGGGCGGCGAATACGGCGGCGCGGCAACCTATGTTGCCGAGCACGCACCGCACGGAAAACGTGGCGCCTTCACCGCCTGGATTCAAACGACCGCAACGTTGGGCCTGTTCCTATCCTTGATGGTGATTCTCGGCACCCGTACCGCAGCCGGTGAGGCCGCATTTGCCGACTGGGGCTGGCGCGTTCCCTTCCTGGTATCGGTGTTCCTGCTTGCCGTTTCAGTGTGGATTCGCTTGTCGATGAATGAATCGCCGGCATTCGCCCGCATGAAAGCGGAAGGCAAAACTTCCAAGGCGCCGCTCACCGAATCCTTCGGTCAATGGAAGAACCTGAAGATCGTCATCCTGGCGCTGATCGGCTTGACCGCTGGCCAAGCCGTGGTGTGGTACACGGGTCAGTTCTATGCCTTGTTCTTCCTGACCCAGACCCTCAAAGTCGATGCCGCTACCGCCAATATCTTGATCGCCGCGTCACTCTTGATCGGCACGCCGTTCTTTATCATATTCGGCTCGCTATCCGATAAGATCGGCCGCAAGCCGATCATCATGGGCGGTTGCCTGATCGCCGCGCTGACCTACTTCCCGATCTTCGGCGCGATCACGCATTATGCCAATCCGGCACTCGAAGCGGCACAGAAGAACGCTCCTGTGGTCGTCACTGCGGATCCGAATGAGTGCTCCTTCCAGTTCAATCCGACCGGTCAAAAGAAATTCACCAGCTCTTGCGATATCGCCAAGCAAAACCTAGCTGCCAACTCGGTGAATTACTCGACCAAGGACGCACCTGCCGGCACCGTCACCAAGATCATGGTCGGCAATAAGGAAATCGATTCATTCAACGCCAAGCTGACGCCGGACGGATTGAACTTCGACGCCGACAGCAAAAAGAAGGAAGGCGAATTCAAGAAGACTCTGGCAGGCGCCATCAAAGAAGCCGGCTATCCGGCCAAGGCAGATCCGGCCAAGATCAACAAGCCGATGGTTCTGGCATTGCTGACCATCCTGGTGATCTACGTGACCATGGTGTACGGTCCGATTGCCGCCATGCTGGTTGAAATGTTCCCGACCCGTATCCGCTATACCTCGATGTCGCTGCCGTATCACATCGGCAACGGCTGGTTCGGCGGCCTGTTGCCGACCATTTCCTTCGCCCTGGTGGCGCAGAAAGGCGATATCTACTACGGCCTCTGGTATCCGATCGGCGTGGCGGTGCTGACCTTCGTGATCGGTTCGCTATTCATCCGCGAAACCAAGGACAACGACATCTATGCGCAAGACTAGATAAATTTCTCCTCTCCCATTTGCCGCCGGTAGCACTACGGCGGTTTTTTTATTCCGGCGCTCATACCGCCGGTTACACGAATTAGAGTAGTACCTTTGTCTCTGTCCAAAAGCCTCAGGATTTGGTAATGTCAGGCCACTCAACTGAACCGCTTGCAATCGCCCAATGAAAATTCCGCACCGCCTTGGCACTCCCTTGTCACCGTCCGCCGTCAAAGTCATGCTGCTCGGCTCCGGCGAATTAGGTAAAGAAGTCATCATTTCCCTGCAGCGCTTGGGGGTCGAAGTGATTGCCGTCGACCGTTATCCGAACGCACCCGGCCACCAAGTCGCGCATCGTTCCCATGTCATCAACATGGCAGACGGTGCGGCGCTGGCCGCTTTAATCGAGCAAGAAAAGCCGGATTTGGTGGTGCCGGAAATCGAGGCGATTGCGACACCGACCTTGGTCGAATTGGAAAAGGCCGGCAAGGCCAGAGTGATACCAACCGCGCGCGCCGCCTGGCTCACCATGAATCGCGAAGGCATCCGGCGGCTCGCGGCCGAAGAACTGAGATTGCCGACCTCGCCTTACCGCTTTGCCGACAGCCTGAGGGAGTTGAAAGCCGCTTGCGCGGAAATCGGATTTCCCTGTGTGATCAAGCCGGTCATGTCTTCTTCCGGCAAAGGACAATCCAAAATCGACAACGCAGAAGAAGTCGAAGCCGCCTGGAATTATGCTGCCGCCGGCAGCCGGGTCGATGCCGGCCGCGTGATCGTCGAAGGCTTCATCGACTTCGAATACGAAATCACGCAATTGACCGTACGTGCTCTCGACGAGCGCGGCCAGGTCGCAACCCATTTTTGCGAACCGATCGGCCATGTGCAGGTACACGGCGACTATGTCGAATCCTGGCAACCGCATCCGATGCCGCCGGCCGCGCTTACCCGCGCACGCGACATTGCCAAGGCTGTGACGGACAACCTCGGCGGCCTCGGCATTTTCGGCGTCGAGCTGTTCGTCAAGGACGACATGGTCTGGTTTTCCGAGGTCAGTCCCCGTCCGCACGACACCGGCATGGTCACCATGGCGAGCCAGGTGCAAAGCGAATTCGAACTCCATGCGAAAGCCATCCTTGGCCTGCCGGTCAATGTTGCGCTGAAATCCCCGGGTGCCTCAGCCGTTATTTACGGCCGGCACGAAGCCAAAGCGATTGCCTTCGAAGGTGTGGCCGACGCGCTGCGATTGCCGGGGGTGGACATTCGCCTATTCGGCAAGCCGGAATCCTTCGCCCGCCGCCGCATGGGCGTGGCCTTGGCAACGGCAAATTCCATCGACGAAGCAAGGACGATCGCCAAACAAGCTGCCGAACGCGTGAAACCGGTCAGAATCGATTAGCGATCCCCCTCATGAAGTTGCTTCGTTTGTTTTCCCGCAGAACGTTTACCGCGAGCGAATTCTTTCGCGTGGCGTCGCTCGGGCTGTTTGCCGTCCTTCTCTTGCATGTCGTCGTCGCGGCGGTAAATCATCGTTTGAGCTGGTCCGACGGCAGCAGTATCGCGGCCGGCCTGCTCATCCTGCTCTACATGTCCCGCCGAAAAGAATATGAATTGCGTCTTGAGCATCAAGCCTTGCATGATGTACTGACCGGTTTGCCGAACCGGCGCTGCCTGCTGCGCAAAATCGACGAAGCGATTATCGCGTACCGAGAACAAAGTGCTCACCTGACGATACTGTTGTGCGACGTGGATTTTTTCAAGAGCGTGAATGACATTCACGGTTACGAATTCGGAGACAAGTGCTTGCTGGAACTTACGCGCCGCATTGCAGCGCAACTCGGCCCCAAAGATTTTCTCGCGCGTTTTGCCGGCAACGGATTCGTTATCTTGGCCAACGTGGACTTAACGGATGCGAAGCAAAAGGCAGACGCAGTATTGCGCGCGGTGGCCGCGCCTTTAGTTATCGATGCCGCCATGGTCAAGCTACAAGTCAGCATCGGCATTGCACCGCTCGACGAACATCATGAGAGCCCCTCCGATCTGATCCGCGAGGCCGACACCGCCATGCATCAGGCAAAAGAAAGCGGCCGCAACCGCGCCGAGGTTTTCGATGTGACGTTAAGAGGCCAGTCCGCCCGTCTGGCGCAAATGGATGCAGCGCTGCGCTTTGCCCTGGAACGCAACGAATTGGCGCTGGCGTATCAGCCCAAAATTTCTTTGATCGATGGGTCGGTCAAAGGATTCGAGTTGCTCTTGCGCTGGAACAGCCCGCAGTACGGCGTGATTCCGCCGCACGAATTCATTCCCATTGCCGAATCTTCCGGCATGATTATGCCGATCGGCATGTGGGCATTGGAACAAGCTTGCAAGCAATTGAAGGCGTGGGAAAGCCGCGACGGCGGCAATGCATTGACGATCGCAGTGAATGTCTCCATGCGCCAGCTGCTGCAAGCCTCATTCTTAAACGAAGTCACCGGCGTCCTGCAAAGAAGCGGCGTGAATCCCGCCTCGATTGAATTGGAACTGACCGAATCGCTGGCCATGTCCAATCCGCTTCAAACCATCGAGACCCTGGTTCAGTTGAAAAAACTGGGCATACGCCTTGCGCTGGACGACTTCGGCACCGGTTATTCCTCCCTCGCCCAATTGCAGAAACTGCCGCTGGACGTCATCAAGATCGATCAATCCTTCGTGCGCGGACTGGGAAGCGGCAACGCCGGCGACGCAGCCATCGTGCGCCTGATCATCGCCCTGGCGCGGTCCATGAACCTCGACATCGTGGCCGAAGGCGTTGAAAATCCGGTTCAAATTGTGCAACTCACCCAGCTGGGTTGTAGCCTCGGCCAGGGCTATGCATTTTCAGCGTCGCTGAATGCGGAAGAAGCGGAGCGGCTGTTTCGGTCTAAGCAGCGGTTTCGGGTGACGTAGCGAAACTGAGATAAATCTCGCGACGAGTACGTTTTACCTATGGACGTACTGCTGCCTCATAAGTGTTATGGTTTGACATGGCGTGCCAGAAGCAGTGGGATGGCCCGTTCTTTCCAAAAGTTTGGGCTGACCCCGCCGCTGGACATGCCTCCATGCTGGAATCTTTCAATAATGATTGTCTCGTTATGACTGATGTTATATCCGGTTGCGTCTTCGTATGCCTGTTCGATTATTTCTTTTAGCTTTTCCGACGTTGCCGGCAGGCCTACTTCTGCCAGACGCTCTTTAAGTTCCCGCCATAGATAAGGATCACCCCTGAAGCCCCACTGAATCGGCTCCTCTTCGAATATCGCCCCAATTTTCATACTTGGCTCACCCATACTTGATTTAAGCATCCAGCCGAGTGGATGACCAAATTTATCATTGCGCAATGCACGGCGCTGCAGTTGAATCAAGGCGACAAGGTCAGCGTACCGAGCTTATTCTTCTCCACCGTCTCACGTTTCATGCGCATCGGCACATACTCCACTTTGCCCCAACGTTCCGCGAAGCTCCGGTAAAGCGGCGAAAAAACATTCCCCGATTGCCCGGTCGAATGCATGAAGCGCGAATTTTCGGGATCGGCCAAGTCGTACAACGCGCGCAGGCTGGCGGCATGGCGACTGGTGAACGGCTCTTCTTCGTCGCGTAAATTATTGCGGCCGACGTTGATCGTAAAACTGTCGCCGGAACTCGGTAGGCGGATATCGAACAGCCAGGAAAGCGCAGGCACCTTGCCGAACGGCCGATGCTCGGAGCGCGCCATATGCGCTTCGCCCCAGCGCCACTTCGCCATACTGCCGAAGCGTTTATCCAAATCGGCCAACGCGGCCTCCAGCGCATCGGCAAGGAGTTCGATGCAAGACTGCGCCGATCCTTTCTTGCCGACGTCATGACACCATTTCGCTTGGCCATCGACGTTTTTCAGCACATTCGCCATCGCGCGATGAAAATTTCGGTGTGCCCAAAAATCTTGCATGAGATCGTCGCCCAATTCGTCGGCAAAAATCCGCCGCGAGATTTCACGCAGCCACGCTTGGAAAATCAATGGATCGGTCTGCTTGGCATCCATCTTCGCATCCCAAGTGCCCAGCCTTGCGATAAATTCTTGCGCGCGCGCGGATCGCCCTTTGGTCTGACGCAGAATCGGGAGTAGTTCGCGTGCAGCGAGCGAAATATCGTCCTTCTGCATCGCGGCGAAACTATCGACATTGTGCTGCGGCTTGGCCGCCAATAATTCAGCGATACGCACCGCCCGATATGGCAAATCCCACTCGCTGGTAATGAAGTACGGATAATCCTTGCCGACGATTTTTTCATTTGCCGTGGCGATTTGCTGTGAAGCGGGATTGAACTGCCGCGGCAGCTTTTCAAAGGGGATAAACCCGGTCCAGTCGTAACGGCTCTCCCACCCCAGCGCCGGCGCCAATCCTTTCAAATCGTTTTCCGACTTGCGCATCGGCACCCGCCCCGGCGCGATAAATCCGATATTGCCGTCGACATCGGCATACACGACGTTTTGCTGCGGCGAATGAAAATATTTCATTGCCTCCAGAAACTCCTGCCAGTTGCGCGCGCGATTCAGCATCATCGCCGACTGGAAGGTCATGTCGTCCGATCGCAAGGCGGTCCAAGCGAAGGCCACCGCATATTTGCGTGCATCGACATTCGCCTTATCGAGTATCGGCAGTGCCCCGGAAATCACCGGACCGTGGCGCGTCTCACGCACTTCCATTTGCACGTCAGGCTGCCCTTTCACGCGGATGGTCTCCAACCGTATCTGGAAATTCTCCCATCCCGTCGGCGTCTGGTATTGGCTCGCGCTGCTCGGGTTAATGCGCTCGATATACAGGTCTTGCACATCGGGCGCCGTATTGGTGAAGCCCCAGGCGATACGGTCATTGCGGCCGAGCGCCACGCCGGGTATTCCAGGCAGCGTCGCGCCGATCACGTTAAGCCCCGGCGCGGAGAGATGGGCAAAATACCAGAGCGCAGGCGCCGACAAACCCAGATGCGGATCGTTCGCGAGCAAAGGTTTGCCGGTTTCGGATTTACCGCCGGCTACAACCCAGTTGTTGGAACCCATGCCTTGCACATAGGATGGCGGCGCAATCGCCGCCACTGCCGCCAGCTGTTGTGTAACGCCGCCCAGTTCGCGATAAAACTTGGTGTAATCCTGTGTCTTCACCGGCGCGTCGCCCGGATAGGGAGCGATGAACTGCGTGATTTGCTCAAGGCTCATGCGTTGCGCCATGCGCATCCGTAAAATTTCCTGCGACCAGTTCGCACCCAGGTCCCACGCCATCATGGTTTGCCAGGCAATCGAATCGGCCGGGCTCCATGCGGCCGGCGCCGGTGCGCCGGTAATAATGAATTCCGGTGGCAACGGCCCTTTGCGATTGGCGAGATAAGCGTTGACGCCGCGGCTGTACGCCTCCAAAGCCATGCGCGCTTCAGGCGAAAGATTGGCAAGGATTTTTTCGGCGTTGCGTCGAATACCTAGTGTGCGCAAAAAACGGTCGGTAGGAAGCGCGCTGGAGCCGAGGATTTCGGCAACGCGGCCGGCTGCAATGCGTCGATTCATTTCCATCTGCCACAAGCGATCCTGCGCATGCGCAAAACCCAGCGCAAAGTAAGCGTCGGCAGCGGATTGCGCATAGATGTGGGGAATGCCTTCGGCATCACGGATGATATCGATCGCCGCCGCAGGACCCGCGAGCTTGAGCCTGCCCTTAATTTGGGGCTGGCTGGCGCTTCGGTACCAAAGCAGCGCCAGGGCCAAGACTAAGCCGGCAATCAACAGCGCTAAGGCAATCCATTTCAAAATATTCTTCATACCGTTCGGAGGAGAAGCGAAGCCTGCTGGAATGGGAGTAGGAGATTATCATAGAGACGGCGGCGGCAAAAATTGCTATTCGTCATGATATAGTCATGCTTGCATCCTAACTAATATATTGAGGACAGAGTAGCGCTTACCTAATTCGTCGAGGACAGAGTACCGCGTTGCTCAGCTCTATCCCCGATGCAAAATACTCTCTCCCCAAATGATTCGATTACATGAAATTCGATGTCGCAATCGTCGGCAGCGGCTTGGCAGGATTGTCGGTCGCGCTCCATTTGGCTGAAACGCGCAAGGTCGTTGTCATTTCGAAGCGTACCTTGTTTGACGGCGCCAGCAACTGGGCACAGGGCGGCATAGCCGCGGTTCTCGATTCGGGCGACAGCCCCGATCAGCACGTCGCCGACACCCTCATCGCCGGCGCCGGCTTGTGCGACGAAACGGCGACACGCTTCATCGTCGAGCGCGGTCCGCAAGCGATTCACTGGCTGATCGATCAAGGCGTGCCGTTTACGCGCGATCCCAATGCCGAGCTGGGCTATCACCTGACACGCGAAGGCGGCCACAGCCAGCGCCGCATCATCCACGCCGCCGATGCCACCGGCCACGCGGTACAGGTCACGCTGGAAGGAAAAGTGCGCCAGCATCCCAATATCACCTTGCTGGAGAACCATTTCGCCATCGACCTCATCACGTCGGACAAAGTCGGCGTCGAGGCCGCCATGCCGACTTGCCTGGGCTTATACGTGCAAGATGTCGCCAGCGGCAAGGTCCTCACCTTGGCGGCGGAACAAACCGTCTTGGCCACGGGCGGCGCCGGCAAAGTTTATCTTTACACCAGTAATCCCGACACCGCGACGGGCGACGGCATCGCCATGGCGTGGCGCGCCGGCTGCCGCGTTGCGAACATGGAATTCATTCAATTCCATCCGACGTGCTTGTATCACCCTTATGCAAAGTCGTTTCTGATTACCGAAGCCGTACGCGGCGAAGGCGGCGTGCTGAAACTGCCCAAGGAAGCAGGCGCGAAAGCCGGCGAGCGCTTCATGCCGACGCACGACCAGCGTGCCGAGCTTGCACCGCGCGATGTCGTTGCGCGCGCCATCGACTTCGAAATGAAAAAGCGCGGCCTGGACTACGTCGATCTCGATATCAGCCACCAGACCCCTCAGTTTTTGAAAGAGCACTTCCCCACCATCTATGCACGCTGCCTGGAATTGGGTATCGATATCACCAAGCAGCCGATTCCGGTCGTGCCGGCGGCCCATTACACGTGCGGCGGCATCGTTACCGACCTGAACGGGCGCACCGATTTGCCGGGCCTATATGCGGTAGGAGAAACTGCGTACACCGGCTTGCACGGCGCCAATCGCCTGGCCAGCAACTCTTTGCTCGAATGCGTGGTGCTTGGCCAAGCTGCGGCGGAACACATTGAAAAACAACCGGCCTCAGCAGTGACTGACTTACCCGCCTGGGACGAAAGCCGCGTCGCCGATGCCGATGAAGAAGTGGTCATCACCCAGAACTGGGACGAGCTGCGCCGCTTCATGTGGAACTTCGTCAGTATCGTGCGGACAACCAAGCGCCTGGAGCGCGCTCAGCATCGCATTCGATTATTGAAGGAAGAGATCGACGAGTACTACGCGAACTTCCGCATCACGGGCGACTTGCTCGAATTGCGCAACCTGGTGGACGTCGCTTCGCTCATCGTCAACAGTGCCCTCTCCCGCCGCGAAAGCCGGGGATTGCATTTCAACCGGGATTATCCTGAGACTTTGCCGCGTGCCCTACCAACCGTGCTGACGCCTAAACGCCGCAAATAAGGATTACTGCGGCGCCGCCGCGCGTCTGGCAATGGCGGCATCGGAAACTACTTGGTACACCAAAGGCCTTGGGTAGCTGGAAGAATAGTTCACCATTTTCACCACGGGCGTCCATTTGTGTGTATACGTGTCGTTCACGGTCGTCCCGTACGGGCCGGTAAACTCGCGGCGGAATACGCAGGTATAGTCGAATCGTCCCGCCTGGACAATCGTATTCTCTTCTACACCGATGAAGGTGATTTTTTCCGTATAGGTCCCTTGCGAGTTGTAATTCGGAGCGGACTTGTTTTCGTATTTGAACGAGGCGCTGTTTGTAACATTGTCACCAATATTGAAGGGAATCACCGTGTGACCTGAAGACAGATCGCCGAGTGCGATAGGTGTGGCGGTGGTGATCGTACGAACGCCAAACGCATCATTCATGTAAGTCTTGGAAATCAAATCCATGGCACTCCCCTTCAAGAATGCCGTCGTTGTCTCGGTTGCATACATCTGCGTCAAGTCTGGCAAGCGTTGAGAAGGAATGTCGGTTACGACGCTCACACCCTGCGCGCCATTAAAGCTATATGGCGACACTGACGTGACCGTTGCCGTGGTGTTGTAATTGCTGATTGTCTTACTGACGGCCGAATAGGTTTCGACATTGCTTACCGCGACATCGCCTACGATCACATCGTTGTACTTGGGGAAGCAATCGTCGTAATAAACGCTGCGTCCGCTCGGTGTGAATTGCGGAGCCGGATTCAACCCCAATGGGTTGGATGAACCGGACGAACCGCCAAAGCCAAAGCGCGCCAATGCAATGGTGTTCCCGTTGGGCAGTGTCAGGGTGGCGGATGTCGGGCTGGCGAACGAAACCGAAATATTGCCGACGTTTGCGTTGGCGACGGCGGCAGATTTATACGCACCCGTCAAGGTTTGGCCATTGCCATACTGCTGCCAAGTACCCGAGTAAGCTGAGGAACTTGCCATGGGCGTCGGGCCGGAAGCGTACCAGATCGGATTGCCCGAGTCGTCGTACATGTAGCCGGCCATGAACATCGTGCCGTTTTGAACTTCAATGGAAAATCCTCTGCCGCCTTCTGCCGCATTCCACCACCAGCCGCTTTGCGGGCTGGATGCCGAAGGCAATGTGTTCACTCCGCCGGCGACGATGTTGTAGCGTTCGATGGCAGTGGTCGAACCGTTCGGCCACGTGATCATGCCATGCGTGCTGTCGGAAAAAGTGATGCCGATGTTGCCGTTGTTGAGCGTGCCGGTTGGCGATTTAAAGGTGCCCGTGAGCGTTTGGCCACCGAGGTAGGTGTTGAGTGGCGCTGTGAAAGTCGATCCACTCATCGCGGCGGGTCCGGCTGCGTACCAGACCGCCCTGCCTGAACTGTCGTACATATAAGCCGCCATGAAAATCGTATTGTTTTGAGCTTCGATGGTATAGCCTCGGCCTCCCTCATTGGGATTCCACCACCAGCCGGATTGTGGCGTAGCTGCTTGAACCGCGGCGGCGAATCCCCAAAAAATGATTGAAAAGCGTAAAGCGAATAAATATCGTACAAAAGAAATCATGAAGCATTCTTTAAGTTATCAATTTGCTATTATTTTGCCAGACATGCAATAAAACTACAACTGCGTGTTTGAGAGGTTTTTCTCTTTGCCAGAGCGCCGTTGACTTGAATCAATGGGTAGATGCTTAATCATCACCCAGAATCGAGTGCTAACAATTAATTGCAAAAGGACGTCGAATGCATCGTCGACTGCTCGGCCGTATCGTTTTTTTCACATTGCTGATCGCTGGAGGCATCTTTGCCGGCCTGCACTTTCTAGCGCCTATCGACGTGGTTACAACCAAACCTAGCCGCGGCCCAGCGATCCAGGCCGTTTATGCAACCGGCACCGTGGAAGCCGGTATTACGGTCCGTCTCACCCCTCGCGTCGCCGGTCGCTTGATAGAACTTAAAGCGGACGAAGGCCAAAAAGTCGCTGCGGGCCAAATCTTAGCGCGCCTCGACGATAAAGATTTGCTTGCCAGCGTCGCAGAATTAGAGGCGCGCGCACGCTATGCAGAACAACGCCAGCAACGATTGCAAGAGTTGCGCGACAAAGGATTCGCCTCGCGCGATCAATTGCAGCAAGCAAACAGCGACATGCAGGCCGCACGTGCGGGGCTGGCGCGCGTAAAAGAGCAAACCGCGTTCATGACCATTAAAGCGCCAAGCAACGGAGTAATCATTCGCCGCGATGGTGAAGTCGGCGACTTCATCGCTGTCAGCCAAGTACTGTTTTATCTTTCGACCGAGAATGCCGCGCTGCGAATCGAAGCGGATGTCGACGAAGAAGACATCGCGCAAATTCAGCCTGGGCAAAAATGTCTGATCAGCACAGGCGCATTTCCGGGCAAAGTTTTCGCGGGGCAGGTCGCTCAAATCACGCCCAAGGGTGATCCCGTTGCGCGTAATTATCGTGTACGTATCCGGTTGCCTGCCGACGCGCCGCTGATGATAGGCATGACTGCCGACGTCAACATCGTCGTTGCCGAACGCCAAAACGCGCTCCTGGTGCCGACCACTGCGGTGACGGATAACGCGGCCTGGCTGGTACGCGATGGCCGCGCAGTCCGGCAAACGGTAAAAACCGGAGCGCGCGGCGCCGAACGCATTGAAATTCTGAACGGCTTAAGCGAAGGCGACACGGTCATCGCACAGCCTCCCGATAAATTGGAACCCGGCCAACGCGTTCGTATCCAAGCGGCGACAGGAGAACGCAAGTGAATTTAGCCGCGTCGATTGCGGCGAGTCATTTACTGTCGCGCCGCCGGCAAACTATCGTGTCCTTACTCGGCGTCGTGCTCGGCATGGGCTTCTTTCTCGCCGTCTCTTCCCTCATGCGCGGATCGGACGACGACTTCATCAAGCGGCTGGTGGACAACGCGCCGCACATCACCGTCTACGACGAATTCCGCGAACCGCGATTGCAGCCGGCTGCTTCCGCTTTTCCGGAAGGCGCGATCGAGGTGCGCAACGTCAAGCCGCGCACCGAAGTACGCGGCATTCGCCATTACCCTGACAAGCTGGCTTTTATCCAGGAGTTGCCCGGCATGCGCGTCGCACCGGCGCTTGTCGGCCAAGCCCTGGTGAGTTATGCGGGCAAAGACATGGGCGTTGCGCTCAACGGCGTCGTTCCCGATTCACTGAAACACGTCAGCACGATCGAAGAAAAATTTACCGCCGGGTCTTTGGACACTCTTGCAGGCAACCCGAACGGCATTGTGATCGGCACGGAATTGGCGGACAAACTCAAAGCAAGAATGGGCGCCAATCTGACGGTTTCCGCCACCGGCGGCGCGGTACGCACGATGAAAGTCGTCGGCATGTTCCGCACGGGGAATGCTTCCTACGACGAAGGACAAGCGTTTGTCATTCTCAAACGCGCGCAAAACCTGCTGAACCGCCCCAACGTGGTCAACCGCCTCATCCTCAAACTGGAAGATCCTAATCTCGCCAGCGACGCCGCTCGCACGATTGAACGCGCCACACACTACAAAGCGCAATCCTGGCAAGAAGCCAGTCAAGACTTGCTCAACTTGGTAAAGACGCGCCGCATCATTCTCTACAGCGTGGTAGGCGCGATCCTGATGGTCGCCTCCTTCGGCATCTACAACGTCATCTCGACCGTGGTACTGGAAAAAACGCGCGATATCGCCATACTCAAAGCCATCGGCTTTCACACTTACGATATTCGGCGCATCTTTCTCATCGAAGGCGTCATCGTCGGCGTGCTCGGCAGCGTGTTCGGGGCTGCGCTCGGACTCGGATTGATGACGGCGCTGTCGCGCATCGAAATCAAAACGCCTTTCGACACCAGCATGACGCACATGCCGCTGTATTGGGGCTGGGATCAGATTGCCTTGGCCGCGGCATTTGCGATCGGTTCGTCCGTTGCCGCCGCCTATCTTCCCGCGCGCAAAGCGGGACGTCTTCAACCTGTTGAAACCCTGCGAGGCATCGCATGAGCGTGCTGTCTGCACGGGGATTGACGCGTGAACTGCCTGGCGAAGTCCCGGTCACGCTGGTGCGCGGCATCGACCTCGATATCGAACAAGGTGAATTCGTCGCCATCATGGGACCTTCCGGTTCAGGCAAGTCTTCCCTGCTCTATCTGCTCGGCTTGCTCGACCGGCCCACCGCGGGAATTCTGCGTCTGGATAATATGGATACCGAAACCCTCGATGAAGAGGCATTGGCCGATATCCGCCTTAAGCGTCTTGGCTTCGTATTCCAGTTCCATTTCCTGCTCGCCGAATTTTCCGCACTGGATAACGTCATGCTGCCGATGCGCAAGCTTGGCCGGCTTTCCCCGGCGGCGGCAAAAGAACGTGCGCTCCATCTGCTCGACTCTCTTGGCTTAGGCGATCATGCGGCAAAGCGCCCGAGCCAAATGTCCGGCGGTCAGCGCCAACGCGTCGCTGTGGCACGCGCGCTGGCAAACGACCCGGCCATATTGTTGGCCGATGAACCCACCGGCGCATTAGATAGCGCCGCCAGCGCCAATCTGCGCGATATTTTGCGTGATCTGGCGCATACCCAAAAGCGCACCGTCGTCGCAGTTACACATGATGCCGCATTTGCCGAGGCGGCAGACCGCAAAATTCTGCTGGTAGATGGGCGAATCCAAAACAGCTAGTCGCTCTCTTTGCGAAAAAAATCCACTTTAAGTTACAATAAAAAAATGCCAAAAGTGCAAAATTTAGGCATTCGGCACGCTTCAAAAACATAGGGGGACAATATGATGAACAAACTTTTGCACAAGTTCGCGTTTGCGGCGGGCATTGCGTTCGGATTGTTTGGATGCGGCGGAGGCGGTGGCGGCGATAGCGGCACCTCCTCAAGTGCGGGCACCAGTACCTCTGCAGACTGCGGTCAACCCGGCAGCCGCTGCGTCGAGAGTGCCGGCGGCATGAGCTACATTCTCTATGTTCCGTCCAACTTCGTTCCGGACAGCGGCGCCATGGTTCTGGCATTGCATCCTCGTGTCGGATCGGCAGCCGGAATGGAAAGCCTGACCCGTCTGAATGAAAAAGCGAACCAAGCGGGATTTGCCGTGGTTTATCCACAGACCGGCGGCACTTTTTGGGGCTGGTACTTCAATGGCCTGGACCATATTCCGGCGCTTCGCACCGTTATTGCGGCCGTGCAGGCAAAAATCAAAGCAAATCCGAAACGCATTTTCGTGACCGGCTATTCGGACGGAGCTGAAATGACGCATCGCGTCGGCGTTGAACTGAGCGATGTCGTCGCGGCGATTGCGCCGGTAGACGGTGTTCTCTACGAAGGACCGACTCCATCCACGGTGCCGAATGCGAAAGCAAGCGTCTCGGTTCTCATGTTGCATGGCGATATGCCGGCTGGAGCGAGCTTCTTTGTGTGCGGTTACGGCCAGGTGCCGCCGCAAGATGTCATGTTCAACTATTGGACCGGGCCGCAAGCCAATAACTGTTCGAACTTCAATACGACCGCAAACATTTGCAGCAACGGTGCGCTTCAGTTGACGACGAAAAATGCGAAGAACTGCAATGGCTCAACCGAAGTGCAGTTCTATCCGCTCGTGAACGGCACTCATGGCTGGCACAACTCGCCCGGCAATTGGTCGATCCCCTTAGGTACCTATCCCGCAGGCTTTACGCCGTACAACCCGAATTTCAATACGACGACGGGGTTTACGACCAACGACATCCTCTGGAATTTCTTCAATTCCCATCCGAAGCCGTAGTGCCTTGCTAGACCGCGTTCTAGCCCAGTATGCGCAAGGAATAATCGGTAGCCTTCACGTCCTTCGTGAGGCTGCCGATGGAGATGCGATCAACGCCGGTTTCCGCAATCGCGCGCACGCTATCCATATTCACGCCGCCGGATGCTTCGAGAACAGCCCGTCCGCCGGTCACACGTACCGCTTCGCGCATGGCATCGGTCGTGAAGTTATCGAGTAGGATCGACCTTGCGCCGGCTTCCAGCGCTTCATTCAATTGCTCCATAGTTTCGACTTCGATCTGTATGCTCACGCCGGCGTTTAATGCTAGCGCCGCGTGCATGGCGGCGCTTACGCCGCCGGCCGCGGCAATATGGTTTTCTTTAATCAGAATGCCGTCATACAAAGCCATGCGTTGATTCTGCCCGCCGCCCACGCGCACTGCGTACTTCTGTGCCAACCGCAGTCCGGGCACCGTCTTCCTCGTATCCAGAATCGCTGATCGCGTGCCCTCGATCGCCTTTACATATCGCCGCGTCGAAGTCGCCACGCCCGACAACAATTGCAGAAAATTGAGCGCAGGCCGTTCCGCCGTCAGCAGGGCACGCGCAGGCGCCTCGATCGCGCACACGACGCTGTCGGCCTGCATCAGGTCGCCTTCAGCATAGCGCCAATCGACTTTGATGCGCGCATCCAACTGAGTCATCACGCCTTCGAACCAAGGCGCGCCGGCAAGCACCGCCATCTCGCGCACGATCACTTGCGCCTTAACGATTTCGTTTTCGGGCACCAGCAAACCGGTAAGATCGCCGGTACCGACGTCTTCCTCGATCGCTGCCCGAATATTGGCTTCGAATGCTTTAGCAAGCGCCGCATCAAAAGGCGCAAATGGATTTTTCAGAGTGCTCATGCCGGACCGATTCCCGCAAATAGTTTTTGTTCTTTCGCCAAATCGCCGGATGGATGCACATTCGCTTTTTGCCGTGCGGCGAATGCCAGCATGCGATCGATGCAGACATAGGCCTTGCGTCCGGTTTCCGGATCGATCTGAATTTCATTACGGCCGCTTTCCAGCACTTCGGCCAAATTCTGCAAACCGTTCATCGCCATCCACGGGCAATGCGCACAGCTCTTGCAGGTCGCGCTATTGCCGGCAGTCGGCGCATCGATAAAAATCTTGCCCGGTGCGGCCATGCGCATCTTATGCAAAATGCCGTTGTCGGTCGCGACAATGAATTCTTTTGCGTCGAGCGTCTGGGCCGCAGCAATCAATTGCGAGGTAGAGCCGACCACATCGGCCTGCGCTACGACCGCTTCCGGCGATTCCGGATGCACCAACACCTTGGCGCCCGGATGCTCGCGCTTGAGCAACTCCAACTCGATGCCTTTGAACTCGTCATGTACCAGGCATGACCCTTGCCATAGCAGCATGTCGGCGCCGGTTTTTTTCTGGATATAACTTCCGAGATGTTTGTCGGGTGCCCACAGTATTTTTTTGCCTTGCGCGTGTAAATGCGCGACGATTTGCAAACCGATGGATGAGGTCACCATCCAATCGGCGCGCGCCTTCACCGCCGCGCTGGTATTGGCATAGACGACCACGGTGCGATCGGGATGCGCATCGCAGAATGCGGAAAACTCGTCGGCCGGGCAACCCAGATCGAGCGAGCATGTCGCATCGAGGTCCGGCATCAAGACTGTTTTTTCCGGGCTGAGAATCTTGGCGGTCTCGCCCATGAATTTCACGCCGGCGACCACCAGCGTTTTCGCCGGATGATCGCGCCCGAAACGCGCCATTTCAAGCGAATCCGACACGCAGCCGCCGGTCTCTTCCGCCAAATCCTGCAGATCCGCGTCGACATAATAATGCGCCACCAGCACAGCCTGCTTTTCCTTCAAGAGCCGGCGGATGCGCTCCTTGAGCTCAGTTTTTTCGGCTGGAGTCGGCGCCGCCGGCAAGCGTGCCCAGGCGTTGGACACACAACTGGTTCCCGCCTCCATCATCGGGCGCTCGAATTCAACCGTCTTAATTTGCTGGCTTTGCATGGGTCTTCAGAGTGGCGAATGAACCTAGAATTATATATGGGGGCCGAAAAGCGAATCGGAAGCCAACGCTGTTATAAAAAATGCATGCAACAAAGCATTTACGTACGGCAAATTCGACTGCATACTTTAGCCTCTTGGCGCTCCTGAATTCAACTTCAACGGCCGCTGAACTCATTCATCGCGCTGCCAACAAAACCAATCGGTATGATGCAATCGATTTTCGACAAGACGGACAAAGGACGTGATGAAATTGCGACGCGCCGGTATAACTTGCCGCCGCGCATGCGCACGCTCTTGCTGTTATTCGACGGCAAACAATCCGCCGAAGATGTGCTCTCCAAAATCAATGGCTTGGGATTGAGTCAACAACACATCAAGGAATTGGTGGAAGGCGGCTTTATCGCCGGCAAAACGACTCAGGCGGTTGCGCAGCCTCAACCCAAAGTACCCGCTCCGGTACAACCCGCCTCGCAAGATACAGAGGCGCATTTGCAAGCCTTATACGCTTTCTATTCCGATACGATTCGAAGCGCCATCGGCTTGCGCGGCTACGCCTTGCAGCTCAAAGTCGAACGTGCCCGCTCGGTGGAAGATTTTCGCGCGATGCGGCCGGATTATTTAGCGGCGGTGCGCAAGGCACAAGGCGATGCCCATGCCGAAGAACTGGATCGGCAGTTGCTCCGCATCCTCGGCACCCCCTAACTATTCAATCCCTTGGCTGGCCAAGTAATCTTCGTAGCCGCCGCGGAAATCGATCACCTCGCCCTCTTTCACTTCCAGGATGCGCGTCGCCAGCGATGAAACGAACTCGCGGTCGTGCGATACGAAGATCAAGGTGCCCGCGTATTTTTCCAGCGCGATGTTCAAGGATTCGATCGATTCCATATCCATGTGATTGGTCGGTTCATCCATCAAGAGCACGTTGTGCCGCCCGAGCATGAGCTTGCCGTACATCATGCGGCCCTTTTCCCCGCCGGACAACACCTGCACCGATTTCTTCACGTCGTCGCCGGAAAACAGCAAACGCCCGAGGATGGAACGCACCGCCTGGTCGTCATCGCCTTCCTGTGTCCATTGCCCCATCCAATCCGTGAGATTTTTTTCAGCTGCGAATTCTTCGGTCGGGTCTTGCGGCATATAGCCGACATTGGCGTTTTCCGCCCATTTCGCTTTGCCGCTATCGGGCGCCAAGCCGCAAATGTCCGGTCCGCCTACGCAGCGCAAGAGCGTAGTCTTACCTGCGCCGTTGGCGCCGATGATGGCAATCTTCTCGCCGGCTTCGACCATGATATTGAAGTTGCGGAATATCTGCCTATCGTAGGCTTTCGACAGTCCTTCCACCTCCACCGCCTGGCGATGCAATTTCTTTTCGCCTTCGAAACGGACGAAGGGGTTTTGGCGACTGGACGGTTTAATGTCCTCAACCTTGATCTTCTCGATCTGCTTGGCACGCGAAGTCGCTTGGCGTGCCTTGGATTTGTTGGCGGAAAAGCGCCGGACGAATTCCTGCAACTCGGTGACACGCTCTTTCGCCTTGGCATTGGCCGCCATCAATTGGGCACGCGCCTGCGAAGACGCCAGCATATAGTCGTCGTAATTGCCGGGATAGATCTTCAGCGTGCCGTAATCCATGTCCGCCATATGCGTACACACTTGGTTCAGGAAGTGGCGATCGTGCGAAATGATGATCATGGTGGAATTGCGCTGATTCAGCACATCTTCCAGCCAGCGAATCGTATTGATGTCGAGGTTGTTGGTCGGCTCGTCCAGCAGCAGAATATCCGGATTCGAAAACAGCGCCTGCGCCAGCAATACGCGCAACTTCCAACCCGGCGCAACATTGCTCATCGGCCCGCTGTGCTGCTCGATAGGTACGCCCACGCCCAACAACAGCTCGCCTGCGCGCGCTTCAGCGGTATAGCCGTCGTACTCGGCAAACTTCGCCTCCAAGTCGGCCGCCTTCATGTAATCTTCATCGGTCGCTTCCGGATTCGCATAGATGGCGTCGCGCTCGGTCATCGCGGCCCACATTTCGGTGTGTCCCATCATCACCACATCCAGCACGCGCTTGTCTTCGAAGGCGAACTGATCTTGGCGCAATTTGCCTAGTCGTTCATTCGAATCCAGCATGACGTTGCCCGAGGACGGCTCCAAATCGCCCCCGAGAATTTTCATGAAGGTCGACTTGCCGCAACCGTTCGCGCCGATCAAGCCATAGCGGTTGCCTTCGCCGAATTTGACGGAAATATTTTCGAACAGCGGCTTGGGGCCGAACTGCATGGTGATGTTGGCAGTGGACAGCACAAGAAATACCTTAAAAAAGAAAGAAATAACCCGCTATTTTATCATTGCGCACTGCAGCAATCAGAGAGAAAGTCCTGAATTAATTGCTTTTGCTCAGTGCATGGGCGATTACGTGAAAAGTAAGGGAAAGCTGCTTCGCCTCGGCCGGATTATGGCGATAGCCGCCATATCGGGCGGCGTTAAAGGCTTGCCTAATAATGCGCAAGTCTTTCCGCACATTGGAAACACTATTTTGAGGCGAGAATTTAACCGACTGCATGCAGAGTCGGATAATCCTTCAAGATGAGTTCCAGTGTGCGGCTATCGCAACGCAGGATCGCTCGGCACCCGACCGGCAGCGTTAATTTGTCGCGGATATGCCCGAAAGGCAAGCCGGTCACGATCGGCACCGAAAGACGCGAACGCAGGTATGCCAGCATCGTTTCGAAATCATAACCGTTATCGTATTCGTTGAGCTTGTAGTTGGAGAAGTCGCCCAGCACGATTGCCGATTGCCGAGCCAAAACACCGGCCTGCTCGAGTTGCAGCAACATGCGTTCGACGCGGTAAGGATGTTCGTTGACATCCTCCAAAAACAGGATGCCGCCGTTGATGCGCGGAAAATATACGGTGCCGATCAAGGCGACCACCATGGACAAATTGCCGCCCCACAGCACGCCGGCCACATCGATATCCGGATTACCGGGCGTCGATGCCGCGGAAATCCTATAAGCGCTGTTTGCGGTCACGCAGTTCCAGAAACTGGCATGCGTAAATTCGCTGAAGGAGACGCGCGTAAAATCGTCGCAAACCATGGGTCCCGCAAAAGTACAGGCGTCCGATGCTGCCAGCATTGCCAACTGCAGCGCCGTGAAATCGCTATGCCCGATAAAAAGCTTTCCGCTTGCTGCCAAGGCCGTCAAATCCAGCATGTCCAGAATGCGCGACATGCCATAGCCGCCGCGCATGGCAAGTACGATCTGCACATCGGGATTATCCGCGGCCGCATGCAACTGTGCCGCCCGCTCGCGATCCGTTGCTGCAAACCGTTGGAACTTCCGCTCGGGATCATAGTAGTTGTGCACGACACAGCCGAGCCGTTCGAGACGAGCGATGCCGCGTGCCAAAGCGGTTTCGTCAGCCGTATATCCACTCGGGGCGACGATCGCAACGCCTATCCCGGCAGGTATGGAAATCGTTGCCTGCATTTCGCTTATGCGTTGCCGGAATCCAGGAGCGCCGCCTTTTGCTGCGCCAGGCGCCGTTCCGTGAAGAACTCTTTGAGCAGCTTGCCGCATTCTTCGGCAAGCACGCCGCCGACCAGCTCGGTATGGTGATTCAGCTTTTCTTGTTCGAACAAGTTAACGATAGAACCGCAAGTGCCGGTCTTGGGGTCCGAGGCACCGAAAATCACCCGAGCCAAGCGCGCATGCATCATCGCGCCGGCACACATGGCGCAGGGTTCAAGCGTGACATACAGTTCGCATCCGGGAAGGCGGTAATTGCCTAGTATGGAAGCGGCGGCACGCAAGGCCATGATCTCCGCGTGCGCCGTGGGATCATGCGTGCCGATCGGCTGATTGAAGCCGGTGGAAATTACCTTCCCTTCATGCACCACCACCGCGCCGACCGGCACTTCGCCCAGCGCCCACGCATTGTGCGCTTGGTCGAGCGCCTGGCGCATGAAAATATTGTCCGTCATTCCGTAATCTCGGCCCAACAGTTCGGCGTTTCATGCAGCACCAGCTTATGCAACCGCAATCCCGTGCCGTAACGGTCTTTATAGGCTGCTTTCAAGATGTTGAATGCCGTCTGCGCCAAATTTTCCACGGTAGGAATTTGATCGATAACGACCGTCTTGTGCCCAGGCAGCGAGTCGAGAAATTCGCGCACGCTCGCATCTTTGGCATAGACGATAAACGCGTGATCCCACACATCGACCAGGTGCTGCTTCGCCAGCGCCTTGACGTCGGAAAAGTCCATGATCATCCCGTTGTCCGAGTTGCCTTCTTCCTGGATGACGCCGCCGACCAGCGTAATTTCAACGGTGTAGCGATGCCCATGCAGATTGCGGCACTGGCTTTTGTGATCGGGAATCCGGTGCCCGGCATCGAACTCCAATTTTCGTGTAATCGTCAGCATTAAGGTATCTGCAGCAGTTTATGGGTTTGCAGGCTCAGCTTCCACTGAGGGCGCGCTTTGCATGTTTCTATCGCCAATTGCGTATTGCAGTCCAACGCCGGGCCATCCATCGGCTGCAAGTAAAAATGTTCGAACGCCAGTTTCTCGTATTGCTCAAGCTGCTGGCCGAGCTGGGGAATCACTACTTTCAATTCGTTCCCTTGTTTCAACACCAGCTCCGCGCCCATCTTCGGACTCACGCATACCCAATCAACACCCTTAGGTACCGGCAAGGTGCCGTTGGTTTCGATCGCAATGATGAATCCCTGCGCATGCATGCTGTTTATCAGCGCAACATCCAATTGCAGCAGCGGTTCGCCGCCGGTGAAGACCACGAATTTGTTTACCGGATAATTCGCCGGCCACAAGCTGTCGATGACTTTTGCAAGGCTCTGCGCATCCGTGAATTTGCCGCCCCGCTCGCCGTCCGTACCGACAAAATCCGTATCGCAAAATTTGCACACGGCGTTGGCGCGGTCTTCTTCCCGGCCCGACCACAAGTTGCATCCGGAAAATCGGCAAAACACGGCAGGCCGCCCAGCGTGCGTTCCTTCGCCTTGGAGCGTGTAAAAAATCTCTTTGACGCTGTAGGTCATTCCCACTCGATCGTCGCAGGCGGCTTGCCCGAGATGTCATACACCACACGATTGATGCCGCGCACTTCGTTGATAATGCGATTGGACACGCGGCCGAGCAAGTCGTGCGGCAAATGTGCCCAATGCGCCGTCATGAAGTCTTGCGTTTGAACGGCGCGCAAGGCCACCACATATTCGTAGGTGCGGCCGTCGCCCATTACGCCGACGGACTTCACCGGCAAAAATACTGCGAACGCCTGGCTCGTCTTGTCATACCAGGACTTGCCTTCATCATCTTTTGTCTTGCGCAATTCATCGATAAAGATTGCATCGGCGCGGCGCAACAGATCGGCATACTCCTTTTTCACTTCACCCAGAATACGAACGCCCAAGCCAGGACCTGGGAACGGATGGCGATACACCATATCGTGCGGCAAACCTAAAGCAACGCCGAGTTCGCGCACTTCATCTTTGAACAATTCGCGCAGCGGCTCAAGCAGCTTGAGATTGAGCGTCTCCGGCAAACCGCCGACATTGTGATGGCTCTTGATGGTGTGCGTGCCCTTCTTGCCCTTGCCGGCGCTTTCGATGACATCCGGATAAATCGTGCCTTGCGCCAGCCATTTGGCGCTTTTCAGCTTGCCCGATTCAGCCTGGAATACTTCGACGAATTCGCGTCCGATGATCTTACGCTTGGCTTCAGGATCGGTCACGCCGGCCAGATGTCCCATGAATTGCTCGGTCGCATCGACATGAATAACCTTTACGCCCAGGTTCTTGCCGAACATGTCCATGACCATCTTGCCTTCATCCAGGCGAAGCAAGCCATGATCGACGAACACGCAAGTCAATTGGTCGCCGATGGCGCGATGAATCAAGGCCGCAGCCACGCTGCTGTCTACGCCGCCGGAAAGGCCGAGAATCACTTCATCCGAACCGACTTGCTCGCGTATCGATTCGACCGCTTCGGAAATATAGTCCGGCATGTTCCAGTCCGACTTGCAACCGCAAATCTCATGAACGAAACGGCTCAGCATCGCCTTGCCTTGCAACGTATGCGTGACTTCCGGGTGAAACTGCACCGCGTAAAACTTACGCTCTTCGTCGGCCATGGCCGCAATCGGGCAATTGTCGGTAGACGCCATCAGTTTGAAGCCGGGTGGCATATCGATCACTTTGTCGCCGTGACTCATCCACACCTTGAGCATGCCGTGCCCTTCCGGCGTGACGAAATCGTTGATGCCGTTCAGCAGCGCCGTATGGCCGCGCGCGCGTACTTCCGCATAGCCGAACTCGCGCACCAAGCCGTTTTCCACCTTGCCGCCCAATTGCGCAGCCATGGTTTGCATGCCGTAACAAATGCCGAACACCGGCACACCCGCCTCAAACACTGCCTGCGGCGCGCGCGGCGTATCGCCTTCAATCACTGAACTCGGACCGCCCGAAAGAATGATGCCCGCCGCGCCGTAACTGCGAATGAATTCATCGCTGACGTCGTAGGGATGCACCTCGGAAAAGACGCCTGCTTCGCGCACGCGGCGTGCAATCAATTGCGTGACTTGCGAGCCGAAATCAAGAATGAGAATTTTGGAATGGTGCATGAAAGCAGTTCTTCTCGATAATCAAAAATTGGTTGGAAAACGAAATCAGGCCGCTTCTGGCACCGCTTCCATGACACGATTGCGGCCGGCATCCTTGGCGGCATACAGCGCGACGTCGGCACGGCTAATCAATTCTTCCGTCGTTGCGGTCGGAAATATCACCGTTGACGCGATGCCGGCGCTAATCGTCAGCTGCAGCTGCGCATTGCCGATCACTTCCGACTGGCTTGCAACCGCGTTGCGCATGCGCTCGGCAACAGCCATCGCCGTCTTGTTGTCGGCGCCCGGCAGCACGACCAGAAACTCTTCGCCGCCGTACCGGCCAAGCGCTTCCTGCGGGCGAATGCAAGAACGCAAACGGCTTGCGACCTTTACCAGCACGCTATCACCGGCCGGATGGCCATGCGTGTCGTTAATTTTCTTGAAGTGGTCAAGATCAACCACGATAATCGAAAGCGGAACATCTTGCTTGTCGCATCGAATGGCTTCTATCGTCAAAATGCGCATAATCGCGCCGCGGTTCCACGTGCCCAGCAAAGGGTCGATCAGTGACTTGCGGCGCAAACTTTTGTTTTTCTTTTGCAGTTCGAGCTGAACGGCATTGACCGACTTAAACTGTAATTCGCGCTCCATCAACGCAGCCAAATCGGCGAGTAAAATTTTCTCGCTTTCCGAAAACGTGCGCGGCGTAAATCCGAGAAGATTGACGCTGCCAAGCAATTCATTCTGCTGATTGCGAATCGGGTATGCGGCATAAAATCGGATATGCGGCGCGCCGTTGACAAACAAGTGCCGACTCAGCACACGATCAAGCTTTGCGTCCGGCACGAAAATAGATTCAGCCGGCAGCGGCAAGCTCGCGCAAAATGTGGCCGCGGGCGAAGCGGCTTGTACTTGAGGAGAATCCAGCAAACCGTCGTTGAGTAAAACAACGCATTCCGCCACGCCGAACAGTTGCTTGCCCAACCGGCTCACTCGTTCCATCTGCTGTTCGAGCGGATCGGCAGACGCCCATACCTCCGCATCCGGAGGCAAGTGTGCTTGAGTTGGCTGGGAACGGCGGTCGGCGATTTTCATTTGACCCTAGGCTGCGGCTTATCCGAAGCCCCTTATTCTGCGCGGTAGTTCGGCGCTTCTTTGGTGATTTGCACGTCATGCACATGCGACTCACGCATGCCGGCAGAAGTAATTTCCACGAATTCCGCTTTCTCGCGCAGCTCGTCGATCGTCGCGCAACCGCAATAGCCCATCGACGAGCGCACACCGCCCACCAATTGGAACAGAATCGCCAGCACGCTGCCCTTGTAGGGAACGCGGCCTTCGATCCCTTCCGGGACGAACTTGTCGGTATTGTTCGAAGCTTCCTGGAAATAGCGGTCCGCCGATCCTTCCGACATCGCACCCAAGCTACCCATGCCGCGGTAAGACTTATAGCTACGGCCTTGATAGAGAATGACTTCACCCGGTGCTTCTTCGGTACCGGCGAACATGCTACCCATCATCACGCTCGATGCACCCGCAGCGAGCGCCTTGGAAATATCGCCGGAGAAACGAATGCCGCCGTCGGCGATACAGGGTATGCCCGTGCCTTTCAGCGCATCGGCTACATTCGAAATCGCGCTAATCTGCGGCACACCCACGCCGGCGACGATGCGGGTAGTACAAATCGAACCGGGGCCGATGCCGACCTTAACGCCATCCGCACCGTGTTCAAGCAACGCGCGCGCCGCAGCTGCCGTGGCAATATTGCCGCCGATGACTTCAACCTGCGGATAATTCGTCTTGACCCACTTGACGCGGTCCAGCACGCCCTTCGAATGGCCATGTGCGGTATCGACTACGAGCACGTCAACGCCCGACTTCACCAGCAAATCCACGCGCTCTTCATTCTCGGGACCGACGCCGACCGCAGCACCGACACGCAGCTTGCCCTGCTCGTCCTTGCAAGCGTTCGGATGTTCGGTAGACTTCTGAATATCCTTCACGGTGATCAAGCCGCGCAGTTCGAATGCGTCGTTCACCACCAACACCCGCTCCAAGCGGTGCTTGTTCATCAGGCGCTTGGCTTCGGACAGCTCCGCGCCGTCCTTGACGTACACCAGCTTTTCACGCGGCGTCATCTTGGCGCGCACTTCGGCGTCGAGCTCTTCCTCAAAACGCAGGTCACGGTTGGTAATGATGCCGACCACCGTTTTGCCTTCGACCACCGGAAAACCGCTGATGCCGTGCTGCTGCGACAAGGCGATCACGTCGCGGACCTTCATGTTCGGCGGGATGGCAATCGGATCACGTACGACACCGGATTCGAAACGCTTGACCTTAGAGACTTCGCGCGCCTGTTCCCTGGCTGTCATATTTTTATGGATGATGCCGATGCCGCCTTCTTGCGCCATGGCGATCGCCAGGCGTGCTTCGGTAACGGTATCCATCGCCGCCGACACCAAGGGAATGTTCAGCGTGATGTTGCGGGTCAGCCTGGTGGTAAGGGAAGTCTCTTTGGGCAGAATGGCCGAATAGGCCGGCACGAGTAGCACGTCATCGAACGTGAGTGCTTTCTGGAGTAGACGCATAGCATTTCCTATAGGCGCAAAAGCGAATTATACAGAAAACTATCGAAATCGTCGTTTTTCGCCCCAGTTTGACGATCAAATTGCCTTGAAATTACCTCTTAATCGAATTAATAGGGGCACACAAGATGAATGAAAGCGACCGCATCCGGACTTGCCGAAAAATCCCGGCGTTTCATTAGCAATACGATATTGGCCATTGCGTTTGCTGCCAGGATTGCGGCAAGCAGCCCAATAGTCCGTTGACGGTAAGCCGCAAATGCATTGACACGGCAGTTAAAGCATGGCGAAATCAAGGCATAACGACAAGTAAGGGTTCCCATGAAAACGATTTGGAAAACATTAGCAGGAATCGCACTCCTCTCCTTCGCGGCAAGCGCATTTGCGCAATACATTTGGCTCGATGAAAAAGGCGTCAAACAATATTCCGATCAGCCGCCTCCATCATCGATCCCCAAAAACCGCATACTGAAAGAAGGCGGACGCATCAACTATTCGGCTGTTGCTACTTCTTCAACCGACGAAAAATCCACAAGCGCGTCCGCATCTGCATCCGCTTCGGCGCCGAAAACGACCGCAGAACGGAATGCCGACTTCAATAAACGCAAAATGGAACAAGAAAAAAAAGAAAAAGAAGAAGCGGAAAAGTCCCGAAAAACCGCTGAGAAGCAAAAGAATTGCGAGCGTGCACGCGCCTATAACCGTGCCCTTGCGTCCGGCGGAAGAATCACGCAACCCGGCACGAATGGCGAACGCTCTTTTATGAGCGACGACCAGCGAGCCAGGGAACTGCAGGAAACGCAGCAAACGCTTAACGACTGCAACTAAACTGCATCTCTCAATGCAAAAATGCCGTTCAGCTCTTCACTGAACGGCATTACCGCTTCAGCGGACATGCTCTTTTTTAGCGACACGGCGGCGGCGCGCGTCCTTGGGGTCTGCAATCAATCGCCGATAAATTTCGACGCGATCACAGTCGCGCAATATGGTATCGAGTGTCTTGACCTTCCCGTAAATGCCGATTTTGTTGCTGCTCAAATCAATGTCGGGCACCCGTTGCAAAATCCCGCTTTCGCGAATCGCGCTCTCCAGCGTCGTGCCTTCGGATACTTCCAGGTCAATCAGCAAAGGGGATTGCGGCGTAACGTAACAAACCTGAACGCGAATCTTGCCGCTAATGTCAGCCATATACCGCCTCCGCCCGATGGCAAAACGCTTCCACAAAGCTATTGGCGATCTTCGAGAACACCGGACCGATTACTTTTTCCAGCAACTTGCTGGAAAACTCGTAATGCAATTCAAAATCCACCTTGCAAGCATCGGCGCGCAAAGGCTTGAAAGTCCAACTTCCGTCAAGATGACTGAAGGGACCCTCGCGTAAATTCATCTTGATGGCTGTGGGTGGCGTGTTGGTATTCGCCGTGGTAAACGCGTGTTTGACGCCGTGATAGTTAATCAGCAGGCTGGCGACCGTTACATTATCGTGCCGCTCGATGATGTGGGCGCCTCCGCACCAAGGCAGAAATTTGGGGTAATCCTCTATGGCGTTTACCAAGCCAAACATTTGCTCTGCGCTGAAAGGCAACAGAACGCTTTTACGCACGACTGCCATGAAAAATGAACCGTTTGATAAAATGGCGCGATGACCATCGTTGACAACAAAAAAGCCTTCTTCGATTACTTCATTGAGGAACGCTTCGAAGCGGGCATTGTATTACAGGGCTGGGAAGTCAAGGCAATCCGCACGGGCCGCGTACAACTTAAAGAAGCGTATGTCATCGTCAAAAACGGCGAAGTATTCCTATTCGGTGCCCACATCAGCCCCTTGCCCACCGCCTCCACCCACATATCGCCCGATCCGGTGCGCACCCGGAAGCTCTTGCTGCATGCCGAGCAAATCAATAAATTGATCGGCAAGGTAGAACGGGCCGGCTACACCATGGTCCCGCTCAACCTGCATTACCAAAAAGGCCGCGTCAAATGCGAAATCGGCTTGGCCAAGGGTAAGAAACAGCACGACAAGCGCGACACTACCCGGGAGCGCGACGTTCAGCGCGAGATCCAGCGGGCGATGAAAACTCACCGCCGGTAATTTCCTTTACTTTTGCTGCGCCTTCACGACCTGCATCGCGCTGGCGATCAAGCCGCTGATATCGCTTAAATTGGCGGGAACGATGATCGAATTGTTCGTCTTCGCCAATTGGGCGAAAGCGTTCACGTATTGTTCGGCCACTTTGAGATTGACGGCATCCGAACCGCCCGGTTCGCGAATCGCCGAAGCGGTCTTGCGCAGGGCTTCCGCGCTCGCTTCCGCGATCGCCAAGATCGCGGCGGCCTGACCCTGTGCGCGGTTAATCGATGCCTGTTTCTCACCTTCCGACTTAGCGATTGCCGCTTCTTTTTCACCGGTAGCGATATTGATCTGTTCTTGCTTCCTGCCCTCGGAGGCTGCGATCAAGGCGCGCTTTTCGCGCTCAGCGGTAATTTGTGCCTGCATCGAATGCAGAATTTCCTTCGGCGGCGTCAAATCCTTGATTTCATAACGCAGCACCTTGACGCCCCAGTTGGCGGCGGAATCATCGATCGCGCTCACAATTGCGGTGTTGATGTGGTCGCGCTCTTCAAAAGTTTTGTCGAGTTCCATCTTACCGATCACCGAGCGCAAGGTCGTCTGCGCCAATTGCGTAATCGCGGCGATGTAGTTAGAAGAACCATAAGACGCGAGCTTCGCGTCGGTCACCTGGAAATACAGAATGCCGTCGACCTGCAACTGTGTGTTGTCCTTGGTAATACACACCTGAGGAGGGACATCAAGCGGGATTTCTTTGAGGATGTGCTTGTATGCAACGCGATCGACAAGTGGAATGACCCATTGCAATCCGGGTGCGAGCGTCGCATGGTATTTACCCAGCCTTTCGACCACCCACGCATGCTGTTGAGGAACGACTTTGATCCAGCCTTTAATGAATACGACCGTGGCGATTAAGACGATTAAGCCGACTATTACTGTATCTGCATCCATCGATTTCTCCTCGTTAGGTATTGCTGGAATTCTAGAAATATTTAACTGCGTGCTTTGACGATAAGACGATTACCGCGTACTTCATGAATGACGAATTCGCCGGGTTCGGCCGCTTCTCCATGAGCGAGATCTACATCCCACATGGCGCCGCGATACCTGACGCGTGCAGTATGATGTTCACCGGAAAGATTGGACCAGCTTTCTACACTAAGTATTTGTCCAATGTCGATGTTGACATTAGGATCGCCCGCCGCGTCCGTCCTAGGCAGCTTTCCGAAGCCGCTTCGCCTCAACAGTGCCGTTGCGAGCACGCCGACTGCGGCTGCGGCAATCAATTGCATTGATACGCTGCCGCCCAAACCAGCCACCAGCGAACCGGCAATCATACCGATCGCAATCATCAACAAATAGAACGTGCCGGTAAATAACTCGAAAACCACGAGCACCCCTGCCAATATGACCCACATAACCCAATCCGCCATATGGAGTTCCCTTTTAGTGAATTATGTTTGACAGAATACCATGCACAAAATAAAAAACCCCCGGCCAGAGGACGAGGGTTCAAGCTACTGCAAAAAACTTGTTTCAACTTCTTATGCCGATTAAGCACCGGCACAGTGTAGCGGAAAATTACTTTGCGTCAAATTCTTTGAGGCAAACTGTTCCTGTAATACAACGCTGACTTACTTAGCAGAAGCCAACTTTTGCCAGGTATCCAGCACCGTATCCGGGTTCAAGGAAATCGAGGCAATGCCCTCCTTCATCAGCCATTCCGCAAAATCCGGATGGTCGGACGGACCTTGGCCGCAGATGCCGATGTACTTGTTTTGTGCCCGGCAAGCGGCAATTGCGCGCGATAACAGCGAGCGAACCGCCGGATCGCGCTCATCGAAATCCGCCGCCAGCAATTCCATGCCGGAATCGCGATCCAGCCCCAAGGTTAATTGGGTCAGGTCGTTGGAACCGATCGAGAAGCCGTCAAAATGTTCGAGGAATTGCTCAGCCAAAATCGCATTGGATGGTACTTCGCACATCATGATCAAACGAAGCCCGTTCTCGCCGCGCTTCAAACCGTTCTTCGCCAACAACGCCACGACTTTTTCCGCTTGGCCGAGCGTACGTACGAAAGGCACCATGATCTCGACGTTGGTCAAGCCCATGTCATTGCGCACACGCTTCATGGCCAGGCATTCCATTTCGAACGACTCGGCGAAATCGGCCGCCAGGTAACGTGCGGCACCGCGGAAGCCGAGCATGGGATTTTCTTCATCCGGCTCGTAGCGCGAACCGCCGATCAGCTTCTTGTATTCGTTTGACTTAAAGTCGGATAGACGAACGATGACGGGCCTCGGCCAGAACGCCGCCGCAATCGTGGCAATACCTTCCGCCAGCTTGTCGACATAGAAGGCTTTGGGGGAAGCGTGGCCGCGTGCGACGGATTCCACCGCTTTCTTCAAATCGGCATCGATGTTCGGATACTCGAGAATCGCTTTGGGATGTACGCCGATGTTGTTGTTGATGATGAATTCCAAACGAGCCAAGCCGACGCCGGCATTCGGAATCGATTGGAAATCGAAAGCCAGCTGCGGATTGCCGACGTTCATCATGATCTTCAGCGGCAACTTCGGCAATTCGCCGCGCGCGACTTCCGTCACTTCGGTTTCGAGCAAGCCGTCGTAAATTTTGCCTTCATCGCCTTCGGCACAGGAAACGGTGACCAAGGTACCGTCTTTCAAGATCTCGGTCGCGTCGCCGCAACCGACTACCGCCGGTACACCCAATTCACGGGCGATAATCGCGGCGTGACAAGTGCGGCCGCCACGATTGGTGACGATAGCGGAAGCGCGCTTCATCACCGGCTCCCAGTTCGGGTCGGTCATGTCCGCTACCAGAACATCGCCCGGTTGAACCCGTTCCATTTCCGAAGGATCGTGAATCACGCGCACGGGACCGGCGCCGATTTTCTGGCCGATAGCGCGCCCAGCGACAAGTACCGTACCGCTGCCTTTCAACTTGAAGCGCTGTTGTGCATCGCCTGCCTGCTGCTGCGACTTCACCGTTTCCGGACGCGCTTGCAAAATGTAGAGCTTGCCGTCGCGGCCATCCTTGCCCCATTCGATATCCATCGGCCGGCCGTAATGCTTCTCGATGATCATCGCGTACTTGGCGAGTTCGATGATTTCGTTGTCGTTCAAAGAATAACGGTTACGCAGCTCGATCGGCACATCCACGGTTTTCACCGAGCGGCCGGCTTTGGCTTCGCCGGTGAATTCCATCTTGATCAGCTTGGAACCGATATTGCGGCGGATGATGGGCAGCTTGCCCTGATCCAGCATGGGCTTGTGCACATAAAACTCGTCGGGATTGACCGCCCCCTGCACCACCGTTTCGCCCAGGCCGTAGCTGGAGGTAATGAACACCACATCCTTGAAGCCGGACTCAGTATCGATGGTAAACATCACGCCGGCAGAGCCGCAGTCGGAACGCACCATGCGCTGAACGCCGGCAGACAAGGCCACTTCCGCATGCGTAAAACCTTTGTGGACGCGATAAGAAATGGCGCGGTCGTTGTAGAGCGAGGCGAAGACGTGCTTGATCGCTTCCAAGACATTATCGATGCCGACGACGTTCAAGAAAGTTTCCTGCTGGCCGGCAAACGAGGCGTCCGGCAAGTCCTCTGCAGTTGCGGAAGAACGAACGGCGAATGACACTTCGCTCGCGGAATCGGCGACCAGGCGATGATAAAACTCGGTGATTTCCTGCTGCAGGCGCGGCTGGAACGGCGTATCGATAATCCATTGACGAATTTCCGCGCCGGCAGCTGCCAACGCGCGCACGTCGTCAATATTTAAAGACTCCAGCCGATCGGCGATGCGTTTCTCGAGCGAAGGGCCGCCATCGATGCCATGCTTGAGAAAATCACGAAACGCCAGTGCCGTCGTGGCAAAGCCGCCGGGCACGCGTACCCCGGCGCCAGCCAATTGGCTGATCATTTCGCCCAATGATGCATTTTTTCCGCCGACGGACTCGACGTCCGTCATTCGTAAAGCTTCAAAGGAGGCGACGTAAATCCCCCCCTGTGCCGATGCGCTCGACGCGCCGGCATTCACTGCGTTGGACATAACAACCTCTAGTTTGATGATAAGAAATCTTCACGTTGGTCTTCTCACTGCGCGTCTTTTTGTTATTCTTGAGGCGAAGGATTGAATTCCGTAATTAAATTAAATCTCATTTTACAGTCTGAAATCGCATTTTGCGTGGCGATTTTTCAAAGTTTAAGAATTCGCGTCGACAATGAATTTCTCAAATGCATCTTCCTCCCCGTCCGAACCAGCTGACCGCACCGTTTTCTTTGTGTCGGACGGCACCGGCATCACGGCGGAGACCTTCGGCCACTCGGTATTGACACAATTTGATTTGCGATTTCGGCAAGTTCGTTTGCCCTTTGTTGATTCTTTAGACAAAGCTTACGAAGCCGTGCAAAAAATAAATCAGGCATTCGACAAAGACGGCAAACGACCGATCGTGTTTTCCACCTTGGTCAAGTCGGAGTTGTCTTCGGTGTTGCGTCAATCCAAGGGCATGCATATGGATTTGATTCAAACTTTTGTCGAGCCGCTCGAGCAAGAGCTGGAAGTGAAGTCTTCGCATACCATCGGCCGCAGCCACAACATTTCGGATTCGAGTGAATACAACAAGCGGATCGACGCCATCAATTATTCGCTGGCGCACGATGACGGCCAGTCGAATGCGAATCTCGCGTCCGCCGATGTCATCCTGGTCGGTGTATCGCGTTCCGGCAAGACGCCGACCAGCCTGTATTTGGCGATGCAGTATGGTGTCAAGGCAGCCAACTACCCCTTGATTCCGGAAGACTTCGAGCGCGGCAAACTGCCCAGCCAGCTGGTTCCGCACAAAAGCAAGATCTTTGGCTTGTCGATCGCGGCCGATCGCTTATCGGAAGTGCGCAACGAGCGGCGTCCGGGAAGTAAATACGCCTCCCTGGAAAACTGCCGCTATGAAGTGAACGAAGCGGAAAAGATGATGCATCGCGAAGGCATACGCTGGATGTCTTCGACCGCGAAATCGATTGAAGAAATCGCGACGATGATCCTGCAGGAAATTAAATCGGATAAAAGAGCGTACTGAAACGCGCTTACTAAGCTGCGAGCCGCTGACGGACTTGTTCGAAGAAGCATACGGCAGCGCAAGCCGCCACGTTCAAAGACTCGACCTTACCTACATGCGGAATGGCGACTTGATGGGTCGCTTTAGCCAACAGCGTTTCCGAGACGCCCTGCCCTTCATGCCCAAAAAGCCAGGCGACCGGCTTCGTTAAGTCAAGGTCGTAAATGGTTTGTCGCGCATGCGAACTTGTTGCCAGCACTGAAATGCTCGTCTGAGCCAGCAATTTCTCCAGGTCGACGGATTCATGGATTCGCAATAAGAAATGCGATCCCATCCCGGCACGCAACACCTTGGGCGACCAAGCAGCCACAGTGCCTGCGCCGGCGATTACCTGTTTAATTCCCGCGGCCGCGGCGCTTCGCAAAATAGATCCTAGATTGCCGGGATCTTGCAAGTTATCCAGCAATACAGCGCTCTCCGTTAGTGCGGGCAGATCTTGTTCATGCGGCGTATCGATCACAAACAAAATATCGACGCCATGTTCCACTTGACTCAATGGATGGAAAAGCGCGTCGGGCAACTCGATGCATTGAACCCTCTGAGCCTCGCAACGTTCAAGTAAGGCGGCTACTTCGCCGTTGCGGCGAGCGGTTTCACCTACCGCGCATATCGCCGGCATTCCGCGATGATCCAGCCAAGCTTCGCATAAATGTATGCCGTCCAGCACCGTGCGCCCTGCCTTTCGACGCGCCTGAGCGCTAGTGGCAAGCTGCTTTAACTCCTTGTAGAGCGGGTTGTCTCTGGAAGAAATCGTTTTCATTCTAATCAGTTGAGGACAGAGTACCGCTTACGCTTAACTCTGTCCCGCAATGAAGTAAATTGCGCACCGGCGCATACGATTTGCGATGCACAGGCGAAACGCCATGTAGCTTGAGCCTATCCAGATGCAAAGCAGTGGGATACCCTTTGTGCTGATCGAAACCGTAATGAGGATATTGCTCGTGCAACTGCATCAGCGCGGCATCGCGCGCAGTTTTAGCAAGAATGGATGCCGCGGAGATGGCCGGCACCTTATCGTCCCCCTTCACGATTGCTTCGGAACGATAAGGCATCACCGGGCAGCGGTTACCGTCAATGAGGGCAAGTGTCGGCTTGACATGCAAGCCTTCCACCGCCCGCCGCATTGCCAGCATGCTGGCTTGCAGAATATTGAGCGCATCGATCTCGGCCTCGGAGCATTGCGCGATCGCCCACGATAAAGCGCAAGCCTTGATTTCAATCGCGAGTGCATCACGCTTTGCTTCAGTCAATTTTTTAGAGTCGCGCAAACCATCAATCGGCCGTGCGGGGTCGAGTATGACCGCCGCGGCAAACACCGGCCCGGCCAAAGGACCGCGACCGGCTTCGTCGACACCGCAGATGACTTCGCCGGCATAGTCGAATAGAGATAAATTATTTTCGCGAGATTTCACGCCGGTCGACCGATCAGGTTCAATACCGCTTGTGCACTTTCGCGCGCGGTATTGCGCAATAAGGTATGGTGCATATCCGTAAACCGCAGCTGCAGCATGGCACGATTTTGTTCGTCGTTTAACTGCTTCCACAAGGCTTCAGCCAATGTCTCCGCCGTTGCCGCATTTTGTAATAATTCCGGCACCAGAAATTCACGCGCCAAGATGTTAGGCAACCCAACCCAAGGCAAATAACCCATATGCCGCATGACATGCCAAGATGCGGCCATCATTTTATAGGCAATCACCATCGGCTTTTTAAATAAGGCAACCTCCAACGTTGCGGTCCCGGAAGCGACCAGCACTGCATCAGCGGCGGCAATTGCCGTATGCGACTGTCCATTCGTGACGTGGAGCGGCATGTCGTTCAATCCCGCTTGTACAAGCAATTGCGCAAAATACTCTCGTTGCCGCTCCCCTGCCATCGGCACCACGAACTGCAACTGCGGGTCGCGTTTTGCAAGTATGCGCGCCGCGCCGATGAAAGCTGCGGAGTTGTACTTCAGCTCCGACAAGCGGCTCCCGGGCAGGATCGCGACGACGCGCGCGTTCTCCGCAATATTCAGCGCCTTACGCGCAGCCGCGACATCGGATTGTAAGGCAATCACCTCCGCCAGCGGGTGCCCGACATAGGTAGCAGGTATACCTGCCTCGCGATAAATTATTTCTTCAAACGGAAATATCACCAGCATGTGCGACACGGCACGCGCAATTTTCTTAATACGTCCGCCACGCCACGCCCAAATCGACGGGCTGATGAAATGCATCGTGGGGATGCCGGCCTCTTTCAGTTGCATCTCGAGGCCAAGATTAAAGTCCGGCGCGTCCACACCGATAAAAGCAGCCGGTCGTTCCACAAGTAACTTATCGCGCAAGGCATTTTGTATACCCTTAATTTCGCGGTAATGGGCGAGGACTTCGAATAGCCCGCGCACCGCGAGCTTTTCCATCGGCCAATCAGCGACGAAGCCATGCTGTGCCATGTTCGCACCGCCGATGCCGTGCATATGAGCGTCGGGCAATTGCGGACGCAGACCGGATAAGAGCCGGCTTGCCAGCAAGTCGCCGGAAGTTTCGCCGGCGACCATGGCAATCGACAAATTACCGGATGATGCCACGCGTATTGTTTTCCAAGAACTCGCGCAGCATGCGGATATGCGGCGCAGAGTCGACGTCCTGGGCTTCTGCGGCAGCTAACGCCGCTTTGGCGTCATCCATCGACAACCCGGAACGATAGACTGTTTTGTAAGCCCGCTTAATTGCAGCGATTTGGTCCGGCGTAAAGCCGCGCCGCTTGAGGCCTTCGGAATTAATACCGGCTGGCACGGCGCGATTGCCTGAGGCAGTAACGAAAGGTGGCACGTCTTGGCTGACGGCAGCATAAAACGCCGTCATGGCATGCGCGCCGACATGGCAATACTGATGTATGCCTGTGAACCCCCCAAGGTAAACCCAATCGTCCAAATGCACATGGCCGGCCAGTGTCGCATTGTTGGCTAGAATCAGGTGATCGCCAAGCACGCAATCATGCGCGATATGGACATAAGCCATGATCCAGTTATCACTACCGATTCGGGTAATCCCTTGATCCTGAATAGTGCCCAGATTGAATGTGCAGCATTCGCGTATCGTATTGCGGTCGCCTATCACCAGCTTGGTCGGTTCCCCCGCGTATTTCAAATCTTGAGGTACCGCACCGATGGACGAGAACTGAAAAAATTTATTCTCACGCCCAATTGTCGTATCGCCCTCAATGACGACGTGGGGGCCGACCTTAGTACCGGCGCCGATCTTGACGTTCGGCCCGATAACCGCATACGCGCCAACCTCGACCGAATCGTCGAGCTCCGCCTTTGGATCGACAATCGCGCTCGGATGGATTGTCGTCATTACTGCCCCACTGGCTGGCTGGCGTCGGTTGCACTGCGCATCGTGCACATCAGTTCGGCTTCGACTGCAGTTTGACCGTCAACTGACGCAGTCGCCTTGTATTTCCAGATGCCCCGCGCATTACGCAGAATTTCCACTTCCATTCGCAACTGGTCTCCCGGCTCCACCGGCCGCTTAAAGCGCGCGCCGTCGATGCCAAGGAAATACACCACGCTGCTGTCATCCGGCTTCAAATTCATCGTCAAAAAAGATAGCAGGGCCGCTGTCTGTGCCAGTGCCTCAATCATGAATACGCCTGGCATCACCGGCTTGTGAGGAAAATGCCCATTAAAAAATTCCTCATTGGCGGTAACGTTCTTAATCGCGACGATCGACTTGCCGGACTCCCACTCCAACACACGATCCACCAGCAACAGCGGGTAGCGATGCGGCAGGTATTCTTTGATCTGATTGATGTCCAGCGATTTCTTTTCTGAAGTGTTCATTTGTTGTCGTCGTTTTGCGATTTGATGATTTTTTCAAGTTCCCGAATTTTCTCACGCATCGTCGGCAAGTTGCGCACGATGGCGGCAGTTTTTTCCCAATCCGCATTTTTCGCCAGAGGGTAAAAACCCGTGTACATGCCAGGTTCGGTAATCGACCGCGATACCAGCGTTCCGGAGGACACCGTGACATGGTCGGCAATGCTTAACTGGCCGAGGATCATTGCCGCGCCGCCGAACGTGCAATGTTTACCGATGATCGCACTTCCTGCCACCCCTACGCATCCCGACATCAGTGTATGCGCACCGATACGGCAGTTATGTCCGATTTGAATTTGATTGTCGAGCTTGACGCCCTCTTCGATAATCGTATCGTTCAAAGCGCCGCGATCAATGGAAGTGTTGGCGCCGATTTCGACATCGTCGCCGATCAATACGCGTCCGACTTGCGGAATCTTAATCCATACCCCGGCTTCATTGGCGAAACCAAATCCATCCGCGCCGATCACGGCCCCCGAATGAATAATGCCGCGCTGCCCGATTTCGCAAGCTTCGTATATGGTTACACGAGGATATAAATGCGTGTCGGCCCCGATTTTTGCGCTACGGCCGATGAAGCAGGCGGCGTCGATTCGTGCCCTGCTGCCGATCACCGCATCCGCCTCTACTACCGCATTCGGCCCGATATTAGCATCCGGTGCAATTTGCGCAGTTTGGTCTACGCTGGCGCTGGGATGTATTCCAGGCTGCAAGGGTACGGCGCGCTTCTGCGCGAACAGCTGCGCAGCGCGAGCGAAATAGGCATAAGGGTTGGCAGCGATGATGCGAGCGCCTGAATAGCCTGCACCGACAATCTTGTCATCGTCGGCCGATAAAATAAGCGCTGCCGCTTTAGTTTGCGACGCCTGTGCCCTAAATTTAGGATTGGAAAGAAAGGTGATGTGCGACGATTGCGCCTCGCTCAAGGGAGCGATGCCGATGACTTCTATCGTCTCGTCGCCAATGAGCCGGCCACCGAGGCGTTCGACCAGTTCTTTCAGCCGAGTGCTCATGGCGGCCTTTAAGGAAATTACTTATTGAGTGCTTTGAGCACCTTGTCGGTGATATCGATACGCTGGCTGGCGTAAACCGCTTCTTGGAAAACGATATCGTATTTTTCAGCCTCGGCAATCTGCTTGATCACCTTGTTGGTTCGGTCAAGTACGATAGCCAGCTCTTCATTGCGGCGTTGATTCAAATCTTCGCGGAATTCACGTTGTTTGCGTTGGAATTCTTTGTCGAGATCAGTCAATTCCCGCTGACGGCGCAGGCGGTCGGAATCACTCAGAACTGCTGCGTCTTTGTCCAGCTTTTCCGATATCGCCTTCAAACGCGCCGCCATATCCTGCAATTCGCGATCACGTTTGGAAAACTCTTGCTCAATCTTGGCCTGCGCCACCTTCGCGGGCGCAGCCTCACGGAAGATGCGCTCGGTGCTGACAAAACCGATGCGAGATTCCTGTGCCTGAACAGCCGCGCAAGATACGCAAACAGCAGCGAACACGCTAAGCTGCTTTAGGGAATAAGTAACGTTACTAATCAACTTCAAGATCATGTCTCCGCAATTCAAAAAGCTGGACAATCCGTATTATGCCATCTCGCGCTTAGAAACCAGTACCTAGCTGAAACTGGAATTTTTGCACCTTGTCATCCAGTTGCGGACTGCCTGGATAAGTCTTCGCGTTCAAAGGCTTGCCAAAACTCAACTTTAATGGTCCGATCGGTGAAATCCAGCTAATGCCTACGCCCACCGAATAACGCAAATCCGAGAACCGAATCTTGTCCGATTCGCCGTAAACCGTGCCCGCATCCAAATAGGTGAACCAACGCAAGCTACGGTCCTTCCCTGAACCGGGGAATGGGAATTGCAATTCTATGTTACCGACCAGGCGCTTGCTGCCGCCCAACGGGTCACCCTTGACCGGATCACGGGGACCGAGCGAAGAACTTTCGAATCCGCGAACGGAACCGATGCCACCGGCGTAAAAATTCTTAAATACCGGATAAGGCTTGCCGCCCATGCCTCGGCCATAATCGAACTCACCGTTCAAGGCCAAAGTAATGGTCCTGAATATCGGCATAAAAACCTGATGCTGGTAAATGGCGCGGTAGTATTTCTGCGTTCCAACCGGCGCGATTTCAAAATTGGCGCGGCGATACTGGCCCTTGCTCGGCGTAATTGAGCTATCGCGGCTATCTCTTTGCCAAGCGATCGTCAACGGGAAGCTGGTTGTGGTCGCCCGGCGGTCGCAAGACTCAGTAAATTTGCCGGTCGCATCCGTAGCGCAAGGCGCATAGCCGCCGAAGGTATTCACGTAATCAACATACAAATTCGGGCTGTCGTTCAGTCCGGCGACATTTTGATAAGTTTGCACGCTGGTACGTTCAATGCCGGCACCGAAGTAAACCGTATCGACTTCCGTAAACGGCACGCCGAATCGAATATTGCCGCCGGATGTTTTAATCACGTAATCGCCGCTATTAACGAGAGGTGGGCGGCTGGTCCGATGGAACACTTCGAAACTGCGGCTGATGCCCTCATCAGTGAAATACGGATTAACATAAGCCAGCGCGATGGTGCGATTGAGCTTACTGGTATTGACGTCGATACCGATGGTATTGCCGCTGCCGAATGCATTGGCCTGTTGGACGGATGCGGAAATCGTGAGCTTATCGCTGCTCGAGAATCCGGCGCCCAGCATCAAGTTGCCGGTCGGTTTTTCAGCAACATTGACGTTGACATCCACTTGATCGACAGTGCCCGGAACTTCGGGCGTTTCAATGTTAACTTCCTTGAAATAGCCAAGACGGTCCACGCGATCGCGCGACAATTTAATCTTGTCACCGTCATACCAAGAGCCTTCGAATTGACGGAACTCGCGGCGCACCACCTCATCACGCGTTACCGTATTGCCGCCGATATTAATGCGCCGTACGTAAACGCGCTTACCGGGGTCGACAAAGACGGTGAAGGAAACTTCTTTCTTTTCGCGGTTGATTTCGGGATTGGCATTGACGTTGGCAAAGGCATAGCCGAAGGTGCCCATTCGTTCCGAAATTTTCTTCACGCTGTCTGCCAACTTTTCGCCTGAATAGGTCTCGCCCTTTTTCAATTGCACCAGCGATTTCAACTCGTCTTCGCGGCCAAACATTTCGCCTTCCAGCTTGACGTCCGCAACCGCGAATTTCTCGCCTTCGCTAATATTGACGGTAATATAAATGTCCTTCTTGTCCGGCGAGATCGATACCTGGGTCGACTCGACCTGCATCTCTATATAACCGCGATTGAGATAGAAGGATTTTAAAGTTTCGATATCGCCCGAAAGCTTTTGCTTGGAGTATTGATCGGCCTTGGTGTACCAAGTGAACCAGCCTGGGGTGCGCAAATTCATCAGATCGCGCAACTGGCCATCGGAAAACGCCTTATTGCCGACGAAACTGATTTGCCGAATGCGTGCAACTTCGCCTTCATCGACGGAAAAATTGACATTGACGCGATTACGTTCAACCGGCGTAACGGTGGTTGTCACTTTGGCGCCGTATAAACCGCGCGATAGATATTGGCGCTTCAGTTCCTGCTCGGCGCGATCGACCAGCGATTTGTCGAAGATGCGCGATTCGGCCAGCCCGATTTCCTTCAGCGCTTTGGTAAGCTGCTCTTTGTCGAATTCTTTGATGCCGGAGAAGTCCACGCTGGCGATGGCGGGACGTTCTTCCACCATCACGACCAATACATCTCCTTCTGCTTCTACCCGTACATCCTTAAAAAATCCGGTTGCATACAAAGCCTTGATAGCAGCAGCGGCTTTCTCGTCGTTGAAGGTCTCTCCAACACGGACCGGCAAATAGCTGAATACCGTTCCTGCTTCAGTGCGCTGAATGCCTTCTACCCGAATGTCTTTAACGACAAACGGATCGATAGCCAATGCTTGTCCGGAACAGAGTGCAAATACGGCAGCTGCGATGACACGGCGGGGTAAGACGGGCAGGAAAAAATGCTCGGGATGGTATTTCATCAGCTTTCGTTATTCAATATTTTACTTGGCGCCTGAAACTGCAGGTACCACGCTCATGCTTCAGATACACAAAGGAGGCTACGACAAGAGACGTGCAATGTCGTTAAAGACGGCCACCATCATCAAGGCCATGAGGATTCCCAAGCCAGCGCGCTGTGCGATCTCCCCAACGCGTTCTGACAATGGACGGCCTGTCAAAACTTCCAGCGAATAATACAGTAAAAGTCCACCATCCAGCACGGGTATCGGTAGCAAATTCATCACGCCCAAACTGATGCTGACCAGGGCAATGAAGCTCAAGTAACTGACCCACCCGATACGCGCGGTTTGGCCGGCATAATCGGCAATCGTGATCGGACCGGTGATGTTTTTCCAGGAAACTTCGCCGACCAGCATTTTACCAAGCATTTTGAGGGTTAAAACGCTGGTGTCCCAGGTCTTGCCGATGCCTTTAACCAGCGCGATATGGGGCGGGTTGCTAGCATTGATCATTTCCGGGGCAACAGGGATTTCCACCTTAATTTGCCCAAAAGTGCGCCCGCCTTCAACGCGCGCCGCAGGCGTTACGTTGGCGCTTAACTCTTGCGTACCGCGCAATACACGGATCTCCAAAGGCTTATTGGCGGACGCACGCACTAATTCCACAAAAGCTAAACCATCGGTGACCAGCGCTCCATCGACGGAAAGAATCACATCTCCATCGCGCAATCCAGCTTGACTGGCCGGTCCACCCGCCAAAATTTTGCCCAATACCGCCTTTGGCCGGCCTAACTCCACGCCGAGTTTCGTGAGGAAATCTGCCTCTAAGTCTTTGAGAGTAAGACTGTCTAAGGGTAACGTGACGGTGTAAGCAGAAGCTGCGCTTTTTCCGTTAGGAACTACCGTGAGGACCGCAGGCTGTTTTTCCAATGCCAAACGCATCAGCTTCCATCGCAAATCCGACCAGATCTGGATTTGCTCGCCGTTGACTTCAGTCACCAGTTCCCCACCGCGCAAACCCGCCTGGTAAGCGACCGTTTTCACGGCAACCGCGCGCAATTTAGGCGTTGGCTCCGGAATGCCATAGCTGTACAAACCTGCAAACACCGCAATCGCCAACAAGAAGTTGGCTAACGGCCCGGCAGCGACAATGGCGATGCGCCGCCATACGCTTTGCCTGGTGAATTCGCGCTTGAGTTCTTCCGGCGGAAGGTCGCCCAGATCTCCTTCTCGGGCATCCAGCATCTTCACATAACCGCCGAAAGGTAAAGCGGAAAGCGCCCATTCGGTTTGATCCGGTCCGATTTTGCGTGAATATACGACCTTGCCCATGCCTACGGAAAACCGTAAGACTTTTACGCCGCACCAGCGAGCAACCCAATAATGTCCCAACTCGTGCACGATGATCAGCACACCGAGCACGCCAAAAAACGCCAGTATGGTTTGCAGCAGCATCATGATGTAATGAAACTCTCCGCCGATTCGCGAGCCAGTTTGTCCTGCTCCAATAAAACGTCCAGAGAGCTTGCCGGCTGACTGGATAGTCTACTTAGAACGCGCTCAATCACTTGGGAAATCATCCGAAAACCGATACGCCGCGCCAGGAACGCATCAACTGCGACTTCGTTCGCCGCATTGAGCACGGTAGCAGCGGTTCCGCCTTCTCTAAGAACATCATACGCCAATTTTAAGCAAGGAAACCGCCCGAAATCCGGCGCAAAAAATTGCAATGTGCCAATGCGGGTCAAGTCAACCGCAGCCACCCCGGATGCAATTCGTTCAGGGTAAGCCAAAGCGTGAGCAATCGGGGTGCGCATATCCGGATTACCCATTTGGGCGAGTACGGAACCGTCTGCATAGGACACCATGGAATGCACCACGCTTTGCGGATGAATGACGACCTCGATTTGGCTGGCCGGGGCACCAAATAGCCAATGTGCCTCGATCACTTCCAAGCCCTTATTCATCATGGTGGCGGAATCGACCGAAATTTTTTTGCCCATCACCCAGTTGGGATGGGCCACCGCTTCTTCCGGTGTAACAGTTTCGAGCGACTCAACCGGACGATGCAAGAAAGGACCGCCTGACGCCGTCAGCAATATCCTGGCGATACCATGCGCTGCGGGTGCTCTGCCGTACGCGGCCGGCAGGCATTGGAAAATGGCATTGTGTTCGCTATCGATCGGCAGCAAGGTGGCGCCATTACCGGAAATCGCATCCATGAAAAGCTGGCCGGACATGACCAGGGCTTCTTTATTCGCCAGCAAGACTTTTTTGCCGACCCGAGCGGCGGCTAAAGTCGGCAGCAAACCGGCGGCACCCACGATTGCGGCCATCACCGTATCGCACTCATCTGCCGACGCAACCGAACACAAGGCTTGCTCGCCGTATTCCACCTGTGTGGCGATATCTTGCTGCCGCAGCAGGCGCGAAAGCTTTTCGGCCGCTGCAGCCGAACCGACGACAGCTACCTGAGGGCGAAACTGCCGGCATTGTGCCGCCAATTCGTCCACGCGCGAATGCGCGGTTAAGGCATAAATCGTAAAGCGATCCGGATGACGGGCAATCACATCCAGTGTCGATGCGCCGATAGAACCCGTCGCCCCAAGTATGGTTACTCTTTGCATTTTTTCTACAAGCGAAAATCGACGAGTGCAACCAGCGGCAAGACGGGGATCAAGGCATCGATGCGGTCGAGCACCCCGCCATGCCCCGGAAGCAGATTGCTGCTGTCCTTCATGCCGGCGCGACGCTTCAACTGAGACTCGAACAAATCGCCGACGATACTTGCCGCAACCAAAACGGTGAGCACGGCCAAAAATCCGAGGCCGTTCCATGCGGCTGCCAGCTTGACGGCAAACGTATCATGCAATGCAGGGACATAAATCGATGCCATCGCCAATACCATCACGGCGATCCATCCGCCGATCGCGCCTTCCCAGGATTTTCCCGGCGAAATGGATGGCGCTAGCTTACGCTTGCCGACCGCTTTACCGGTGAAATAGGCGCCGATGTCTGCTATCCACACGATCGCCATGGCCGAAAGCAGATAGAGCGCAGAATGTTTGAATAAGATCGTTATCGCCACGAAACAGCCGAGGATGGAAATTCCATACACGCCGCTCAGCAGGCGATTGTTCATTCCTTCGCGCGGCGGCAAGCCGATGCCGAGCGAAGGCGCAAGGCGCAAGGCCCAAATCGCCGCGCATACGACGAATAGCAAGGGTGCGGCGAACTGATGCAAATTGAAAATTAAAATCAGAAACGCGGCCGTCCAGATGGCGGCGCCAACTTGCGGATGGCGGTTATCGAAAAGACGAAAGCATTCCCACATCGCAGCGCCGAAAAACACCGCGGCAGTCAGCGCAAATGCAATGAACGAACCGGAAAACAGTACTGCGACCAAAAGCGCAAGCAATACCACCGCGGTAATGACACGCTGCTTAAGCATCAGGAAGCTTTCTTATGTTCGACCAGCTGCTGACTGGTGCGGCCGAAACGACGTTCGCGCTGCTGATAGGACGCGATCGCGGCATCCAGCGCCGCGGCGTCGAAATCTGGCCACAGCGTATCCGTGAAATACAGCTCGGTATACGCGAGCTGCCATAAAAGAAAATTCGATATGCGCTGCTCGCCGCCGGGCCGAATGAAAAGATCAGGCTCGGGCGCGTAGGCCATCGCCAGATACGGCGCCAATTGCTCTTCTGTATAGGTTGTGGTCTCCGGATTCGCCGCCATCATTTTGTTGACCGCTTGCAGAATATCCCATCGTCCGCCATAGTTCGCGCAAATCGTGACCGTCAACCGCGTATTTTCAGCAGTCTTCCGCTCCGCCTCGGCGATCATCTGCTGCAGCTTCGGATCGAAGCGCGACAAGTCGCCCACCACGCGCAAGCGGATATTGTTGGCATGCATCTTGGCGACTTCACGCTCCAACGCACTGACGAACAACTTCATTAAGAAGGACACTTCATCCACCGGCCGGCGCCAATTTTCAGAACTGAAGGCGAACAGCGTCAAATATTCGACGCCGCGCAATGCGCAGGCTTCGACGATGTCACGCACTTTTTCCACGCCCTTAGCATGACCGGCGACGCGCGGCAAAAAACGCTTGGTGGCCCAGCGCCCATTGCCATCCAGGATCACCGCAATATGTCGGGGAACCTCAGTCACCTGCGGAATGGTTTGCGTTGAGCTCGCTTGAGTCATGGATGGGCAGTGCCGAAAAGAGAATAAAAAATATACGCCGCTAGGGTTACACGCCTAGACAGTCATGAGCTCTTTTTCTTTTTCGGCTGAGAGCTTATCGACTTCGGCGACGAATTTGTCGGTCAGCTTTTGCACTTCGTCTTGCGCGCGGCGCTCTTCATCTTCCGAGCAAGCCTTGTCCTTGAGTAGCTTCTTCAGCGCCTCGTTGGCGTCGCGACGAATATTGCGGATGGCGACCTTGGCATTTTCAGCTTCGTGCTTGACCAGCTTCACGATTTCCTTGCGGCGCTCTTCGGTCAATGCAGGCGTCGGCACGCGAATCAAGTCGCCTTGCGTTGCCGGATTCAAGCCCAGATCAGATTCGCGGATGGCTTTCTCGATTACCGACACCATTTTCTTTTCCCAAGGCTGCACACCGATCGTGCGCGCATCAACCAGCGTGACGTTAGCCACCTGGTTGATATGCGTGGGCGTACCGTAGTAATCGACGGTGATGTGATCTAGGATGCCGGTATGGGCACGACCGGTACGCACCTTGGCCAGATCCGCTTTCAGCGTGTCGATGGTCTTGTGCATTTTCTGGTCGGTATTTTTTTTAATGTCAGCGATGCTCATGCTCAACTCCAGTTAAATAATGTTGGGGACAGAGTACCGCTACGCTTAACTCTGTCCCGCAATTATTCACAAATGAACCAATGTGCCTTCGTTTTCGCCGAGGATAACGCGCTTCATGGCGCCCGGCTTGACGATAGAAAATACTTTGATCGGCAACTTCTGGTCGCGGCACAGTGCAAAGGCCGTGGCGTCCATCACTTGAAGATGCTTGGCGATAGCCTCGTCGAAGGTAATCGTTGAATAGAGCGTGGCGCTGGCATCCTTCTTGGGATCTGCGCTGTAGACGCCGTCGACCTTGGTAGCCTTCAAAACGATTTCCGCACCGATTTCCGAGCCGCGAAGAGCCGCAGCCGTGTCAGTCGTGAAGAACGGATTGCCGGTGCCCGCTGCGAAGATAACGACCTTGCCCTCTTCCAGGTATTGCAATGCTTTGGGACGAACGTAAGGCTCAACCACCTGCTCGATGCCGATGGCGGACATGACACGCGCGGTCAAGCCCACATGTTTCATCGCATCCGCTAGGGCCAGCGCATTCATCACGGTCGCCAGCATACCCATGTAGTCCGCGGTGGCACGGTCCATGCCTTGCGCACCGGGTGCGACGCCACGGAAAATGTTACCGCCGCCGATCACAATTGCCAGCTCCACACCCAGCTTTGCCACCTCTGCCACATCGGCAACCATGCCTTCAATGGTGGCACGATTGATGCCATAGGCATCATCGCCCATCAATGCCTCACCGGATAGTTTGAGGAGAACGCGCTTGTAAGCAGTCTGGGTCATGAACTGGGCTCCTTCTGAGTTTCAGGAATTTTTTTGGACGCTCTCTCAAGAAAGCGCCCAAAAAAACGGGCCTTGCGGCCCGCTTCTTCGATTAAGCCTGCTGCTTGGCTGCGGCAACTTGCGCTGCCACCTCGGCAGCAAAGTCGTCCTGCTTTTTCTCGATGCCTTCACCGACCACGTACATCGTGAATGCCTTCACGGTGGCGTTGGTCGCTTTGAGCATTTGGCCGACGGTTTGCTTGCCGTCCGCTGCCTTGACGAACACTTGATCCAACAAGGAGACTTCCTTCAGATATTTCTGCACCGTGCCTTCAACCATCTTGGCGACGATCTCTGCCGGCTTGCCGGATTCGGCAGCCTTTTGCGATGCGATCGAACGCTCTTTTTCGATCAAATCGGCCGGCACTTGATCGGACGACAGTGCAGCCGGTTTCATCGCAGCGATGTGCATGGCAACATCCTTGCCGACTTGCTGATCGGCGCCGTCGAATTCGACCATGACGCCGATGCGGGTGCCATGCAGATAGGAGACCAGCTTGGCGCCGGTTTCGAAACGCTTGAAGCGGCGGATCGACATGTTCTCACCGATCTTGCCGACCAATGCGGCACGCACCTCTTCGACGGTCTTGCCTTCCAGCGGCAGGGCGGACAAAGCAGCTACGTCCGCCGGATTTTTTTCCGCGACCAGCTTGGCGACCGTGTTTGCCAAGGCGATGAAGTCATCGTTCTTAGTCACGAAGTCGGTCTCGCAGTTGACTTCCACCAGGGCGCCTACGCTGCCGGAAATAAATGCCGCAACCACGCCTTCAGCCGTAATGCGGGAAGCGGCCTTGGAAGCCTTGCTGCCCAATTTAACGCGCAGAATCTCTTCCGCTTTTTCCATGTCGCCATCGGCTTCGGTCAGTGCCTTCTTGCACTCCATCATCGGCGCGTCGGTCTTCGCGCGCAGTTCGCCTACCATCCCTGCGGTAATTGCCGCCATGTTCAACTCCTAATCAAATTGACGTCTATCCGACGTCCTTTAAAGTAATTCGTTCAAAAAAAAGGGGCGAACGATCGTTTGCCCCTTCGTTTCAGCCGCTACGGCCAGCGGGGCTTAAGCCTGCTCGCTTACCTCGACGAATTCGTCGGCGCCGCCTTTAACTGCCTCGACTACTTCGTTCACGGCATTGGCACGGCCTTCCAAGATGGCGTCGGCCACGCCTCGGGCGTACAGCTGGATCGCCTTGGACGAATCGTCGTTGCCCGGAATGACGTAGGTCACGCCTTCCGGCGAGTGGTTGGTATCGACCACGCCGATCACGGGAATGCCCAACTTGGCAGCCTCAGTGATTGCGCCTTTATGGTAACCGACGTCGACCACGAAGATCGCGTCCGGCACGCCGTTCATATCCTTGATGCCGCCGATGGATTTCTGCAGCTTGACCAGCTCGCGCTGGAACATCAGCGCTTCTTTCTTGCTCATTTTTTCGAGCGAACCGTCTTCAACGGCAGCTTCCATGTCTTTCAGACGCTTGATGGAAGTCTTGATGGTTTTGAAGTTGGTCAGCATGCCGCCCAGCCAGCGCTGGTCGACGTAAGGCATACCGGCACGCTGCGCTTCGGCCGCGATGATGTCGCGCGCTTGACGCTTGGTGCCGACCAGCAGGATGGTGCCGCGATTGGAAGCCAGCTGACGAATGTACTTCATCGCCTCCTGGTACATACCCAGGGTTTTTTCCAGGTTGACGATATGGATCTTGTTGCGATGGCCAAAGATATACGGGGCCATCTTGGGATTCCAGAAGCGGGTTTGGTGGCCGAAATGGATACCGGCTTCCAGCATTTCACGCATGGTAACGGACATATTTTCTCCAGGGTTAGGTCTTGAATCCGCCCAGTCACCCGCCTCACTATCATCGTTAAGCAGGCACCCTTGTCGGGCAGATTCGGGATTTACAAAAAGTTATCTTGAACACAATTCAAGATAACCCGAGATTCTACCCTAGATTGCCAATTTCTTTCAAGCTTGCCTCTGGTAACTGCGGACGTGTCCTAGGCGGCTCGACTATAATTGTGCCTTGAGCGAACTTACGCAGCATTCGGGCAAGATATGGTAACCATTAAAACTCCGGAAGATATCCAAGGCATGCGCGTTGCGGGCAAATTGGCCGCCGAGGTGCTGGATTACATTGCACCCTACGTCAAAGCGGGCATCACCACCGGCGAACTCGATCGCCTTTGCCATGAATACATGGTCAACGTCCAAGGCTGCATTCCCGCCCCGCTAAACTACTGTCCACCTGGCTATACGCCCTATCCAAAAGCGATCTGTACCTCGGTGAACGATGTGGTCTGTCACGGCATCCCGGGCGATAAGGTTTTAAAGAACGGCGATGTCATCAATCTCGACATCACAGTCATCAAAGATGGTTACCACGGCGATACCAGTCGCATGTTCTTCATCGGGGAGCCGTCGATATTGGCCAAGCGTCTCACCGAAATTACCTACGAGTGCATGTGGCTTGGAATTGCCCAAATCAAACCGGGTGCCCACTTAGGCGATATCGGATTTGCCATTCAGCAATATGCCGAAAAAGCCGGCTATAGCGTGGTCCGCGAATTTTGCGGTCACGGCATCGGCAAAGTATTTCACGAGGACCCGCAAGTTTTGCACTATGGGCGACCGGGCACGCTCCTCGAGTTAAAAGCCGGCATGATTTTCACGGTCGAGCCGATGATCAACGCCGGACGTCGCGATATTCGCGAAATGGGCGATGGTTGGACCATCAAGACCAAGGATCGCAGCCTGTCGGCCCAATGGGAGCATACCGTGTTGGTCACCGAAACGGGATATGAAGTCTTGACTGTGTCCCCCGGCATGCCGCCGCCGCCTGCCTTTATCAAGCAAGCTCCCGCTTCCAGTCCGGTTGCCGCTTAATGGTGGCGCTAACTGCGTCCCTTAAGGAGCAACTGAAAACCGAACGTCAACAGGCGATCGACGCATTTAACGCCGATCACCAGCCGGAAAAGCTCCTCGTCAAACTTCGACAGATTGTCGATCGCGTACTTACGCAAGCCTGGCACGCGCGCGCTCTGCCTGGCCGCGCGGCACTTGTGGCTGTCGGCGGCTATGGACGCGGCGAATTGTTTCCCTATTCCGATGTCGATGTGCTCGTCCTGTTGGATGCCCCGCCTAACCCTTCCTTGCAGTCCAAGTTGGAAGAACTCGTCCAATTATTTTGGGACATGGGATTGGAAATCGGTCATAGCATCCGCACCGTCGATGAATGCCTGACGGAGTCGGCAGCCGACATCACGGTGCAAACCAGCTTGCTGGAAGCCCGCTTCATCACGGGCAATCGCAAGCTATTCCAATTCTTGCGCGACCGCTGCAATGCGGCGATGAATCCGCAAGCCTTTTTCCAGGCGAAAACGCTGGAAATGCGGCAACGCCATGTGAAGTATGAAGACACGCCATACAGCCTGGAACCAAATTGCAAAGAAAGCCCGGGAGGACTGCGCGACCTGCAGGTCATCTTATGGGTCGCCAAAGCAGCGGGCTTAGGAGACTCCTGGCGCAAGCTGGCACAGCGCGGCTTGATCACCAATACCGAAGCGCGCCAGCTCATGCGCACCGAACATACCTTCAAGGACATTCGCGTGCGCCTGCATTTGCAAACCAAACGCCGCGAAGACCGCTTGATCTTCGACGTGCAAACGCCACTGGCTGAATCTTTCGGTTTCAAGACGACCGATACGCGCCGTGCCAGCGAATATTTGATGCAGCACTACTACTGGGCAGCCAAAGCGGCAACGCAGTTGAATACCATTCTTTTGCAAAACATCGAAGCCCAGCTTTTCCCGCAACCCGCGATTCCCAAGCCGATCAATGAACGCTTCAATGAAGTCAACGGTTTGATCGATATTGCCGCTGACGACACTTTCGAAAAGACGCCCTCTGCGATGCTGGAAGTGTTTCTGCTGCGTGCGCAACATCCGGAAATGAAAGGATTGACTGCACATACCTTGCGCGCACTGTGGCATGCACGCTTCAAGATCGATGGCAAATTCCGCCGCGATCCTGCCAATCGCACGCTGTTCTTGCAAATTATTCGAGCGCCGCAAGGCATCACCCATGCACTGCGCGCCATGAATCAAACGAGCATTCTCGGACGCTATTTGCCGAATTTTCGCCGCATCATCGGCCAAATGCAGCATGACTTATTCCACGTCTACACGGTGGATCAACACATCTTGATGGTGGTGCGCAACGTGCGCCGCTTCACGATGACGGAACATGCGCATGAATATCCTTTCTGCAGCCGACTGATGGCGAATTTCGCGCAGCCGTGGATCTTGTATATCGCCGCGCTCTTCCACGATATCGCCAAAGGGCGCGGCGGCGACCATTCCAAGTTGGGCATGGACGATGCGCGTAAATTCTGCAAGGATCATGGGCTGACGAAGGAAGACACGGAACTCGTGGTCTTCCTGGTCGAGCAGCATCTGACCATGTCGCAAGTCGCGCAAAAGCAAGACTTATCCGACCCCGACGTCATTCTCAATTTCGCCAAGATGGTGAAAGACGAACGGCATCTGACCGCTCTCTATCTGCTGACGGTGGCCGATATTCGCGGCACCAGCCCGAAAGTGTGGAATGCGTGGAAAGCGAAACTGCTGGAAGACCTTTACCGCATGACCTTGCGTGTGCTCGGCGGCGAAGCGCCATCGGCCGATCATGAATTGCAGAACCGCCAGGAAGAAGCGCTGAAAGAGCTGCGCCTTTACGGACTGCCGCCCGGTGCGCACCAAAAGCTTTGGCAGAAGCTCGACGTCGCCTACTTCCTGCGACACGATGCATCGGATATCGCATGGCAAACACGCGCATTGTGCGATCGCATCGAAAGCGAAGCGCCTATCGTCAAGTGCCGCCTGGCGCCGATCGGCGAAGGTTTGCAGGTTACGGTGTATATCAAAGATCAGCCCGATCTTTTCGCGCGTATCTGCAGCTACTTCGACCGACAGAATTTCAGCATCCTCGATGCCAAGATTCACACCACTAGGCATGGATACGCGCTCGACACTTTTTTGATCACCGAAGCGACGTTCGCCGACAATTATCGCGACATCATTACCTTGATCGAACACGACCTTGCCGAGTCTTTGGTTGCGTCAGGTCCATTACCGGTTCCGACCAAGGCACGTTTGTCGCGCCTATCGCGAACCTTTCCTATCACCCCGACGGTTGATCTGCGTCCGGACGAACGCGGACAATACTACCTGCTATCCGTCTCGGCCAGCGACCGCACAGGCCTGCTGTACTCCATCGCCAGCGTGCTCGCACGCTATAAAATCAATTTGCATACCGCGAAAATCATGACGCTGGGCGAACGCGTCGAAGACGTGTTCTTGGTCGACGGCCCCATGCTCAGTCATGCACGCAGCCAAATCCAGCTCGAAACCGACTTGCTCGAAGCCTTGCGCATTTAATCAATCCCATCGATGGCAGAACCGATTCGCCTTTCCAAACGCATGTCTGAACTCGGCCTGTGCTCGCGGCGCGAGGCCGACGAATGGATCGCACGCGGATGGGTGCGCGTCGACGGTAAGATTATCTCGGAACTCGGCAGCAAGATTTTTCCGCATCAGCGCATCACCGTGGAGCGCCAAGCCAGCGCAGAACAAGCGCGGCGGGTCACGATCCTGCTGAATAAACCGATGGGTTATGTCAGCGGCCAAGCGGAAGACGGTTATCAACCCGCAGTGACCTTGATCAAGGCGGACACCCGCTGGAAAGAAGATAAAGCACCGCTTGCGTTTCACCCGAGTCAGTTGCGTAGTCTGGTGCCGGCCGGGCGTCTCGATATCGATTCGGTTGGATTACTTGTACTGACACAAGATGGTCGAATCGCCAAACAATTGATCGGCGAAGATACCTCCATTGAAAAGGAGTATCTCGTCCGCGTTCAATACGCCAAACCGGGCAAGCTGCCGGACGCCGATCTGCGTCTGTTGAATCACGGCTTGTCGCTGGACGGCAAAAAACTCTTGCCCGCCAAGGTCCGCTGGCAAAATGAAGATCAATTAAGCTTTATTTTGCGCGAAGGAAAAAAGCGTCAGATACGCCGCATGTGCGAAGCGGTCGGTTTGAAAGTGCTGGGCTTAAAACGCGTCCGCATCGGACGCGTCAAGCTCGGCAACCTCCCGCCCGGACAATGGCGCTATCTTGGCTCAGAGGAACCGTTCTAACTCGATAAGAGGAATGCACCCTTGGCGGGCACAAATTATTTTTTACCAATAGTTTTCGTTATTGCCGCCGGCGAAAATTTATGTGAGACGGATTGCGCGTTGTCTGACAAAAACAACTGAATTCGTCCGTAAATCGCTCGATGAGAACCACAAATCGGAAAATGGCGAAAATCCTATTGAATTGCCGTTTCAGATTCAACTTCTCCCTGTTAGACTAATCCTTGCCAATACGCAATTTGGCTACAACAATCGGCATCGGGTTGAACCTCGCAAAATGACGGCTACGGATAAGCGTCAAATGGAGAAAAGTGGTGAACGAGGATTGGGATATTGACAAGATCGACGAGCGCTTTTTTGTGCACGGCCGAATGGAAATTCTCGACATCCTTACCGATTTGGTATTTCGCGACGAGCCGATAACCGTCTGCTTTAACGGCGGTGGAGAACGGCGCGAAACGAGACTCCTTGACGCGCGCGAGCGTATGTTTGTCTTCGATTGCGACGACGCCCCTGAGACTAACCAGCGCTTATCCGAATCCTCCCGGTGCGTCTTCAGCGCCTTCCCGGACGGCATCCGCGTTCAATTTGCCGCCACCCAAATCTCTCCGATTCCTTGGGATGACAAGATCGTCTTCTGCGCTGCATTGCCCGATCGTTTGGCCCGTTTGCAGCGTCAGGAAAGTTTTCGCGTTCATTTCAAGCCCGAGAATGCGCCCTTGGTACGCTTGTTTTCCGCAGACGGCGTAAAACTCGGCCAATGGCCGCTGCACGACATCAGCACAGATGGCCTGGCGATCACGACCGATGTAGCGGATCCTCTGGTATTTGCGCAAACGATCGGCGGCGTCGCCGTTACGCTTCCAGCCGATTATGGCGACGTCGATTGCGGAATTGCGTTGCGTCATGCAACCGTGCTGAACAAAGAAATCTCCGGCTATTCGCATCGGATCGGCATGAAGTTTTCGAATCTGCCAATCGATATGCGTGCCTCGATCCAACGTTACATCATTCAATCCGAGTACGAAAAGCGCCGGACTGAAGCAGGAAATAATTTAGACCAAGACGAATAACGAAAAAATCTGTAAATGATTCCCTCATTAAGTGACGATGAAATTGAAGATCGCTACTTCCTGCTCGGCCGGATGGAAATCATCAATGTCCTCAATGAATTAATCTATCGCCGCGAATTGGTGACCGTGTACTTCAGCGGCGGACGTGACGTGCTCGTCACCACCCTGCTGGAAGCACGCCCTGAAGCGCTTATCTTTGATTTAAGCGGTGATGTCAGTGCAAACAACCGCATTCATTCCAGCCCGACTTGTGTCTTTGTGGCTCGCATGAACGGTATTCGCGTTCAATTTTCATGCTCGCAGGTGAATCGATTCATGTGGGGTGGCGGTGAGGCGTTTTGGGCGCCGCTGCCGGAAAAAATCGTCCGGCTGCAAAGACGCGAAAGCTATCGCATCTTGCTACCCATCGCCAAGCCGCTCATGGTGAAACTGTATGGCGAAGGCCATGCGGTTTTGGGCGAATGGCCGGCTCACGACTTAAGCGTTGGGGGTCTCGGATTTAACGCGATAGGAGAGCCGCCTCTCACGCCGGGCCAAATCGTTTCGCGCCTGCATTTACCCTTGATGAAACAAAAGCATATTACGTGCGCTGCAGTGGTGCGTCATGTCACTCAAATCGCCGAAAAATTCGAGGGCGCTCAATTCCGGGTTGGCCTGTCTTTCGACAATTTGCCGGGCGCAATGGGTGTCACAATTCAGCGCCATATCATTAAGATTGAGCTTGAGCGCCGCGGTTTACCCGGTCGTTTCAGCGACGATCTCTAAGCCTAGTCATCCTTATCTAGACCCGGAAACAAGACATCGGTATAACCGAAATTGGAAAAGTCTTTGATCCGCATGGGATAAAGAATGCCCGCGAGATGATCGCATTCGTGCTGCACGACGCGTGCGTGAAAGCCGTCGACGTCGCGGCTGATCGTCTTACCGTGTTGATCGACGCCTTCGTAATGCAATTGCGTCCAGCGCGGCACCATACCCCGCAAACCCGGTACCGACAAACATCCTTCCCAGCCCTCCTCCAATTCTTCGGATAAAGGTTTTAAAACCGGGTTGATCAAAATAGTTTCCGGCACTGTCGGCGCGTCGGGATAGCGAGGATTTTGCTTAAAGCCGAAAATCACTAATTGCAGATTGACGCCGATTTGCGGCGCAGCCAGACCGGCGCCATTCGCTGCGTGCATGGTGTCGAACATATCTTCGATCAGCGTATCCAACTCACGCGTGCCGAAGCGAGTCACCGGCTCCGCTTTGCGCAATAGGCGCGGATCGCCCATTTTCAGGATGTCCCTAACGCTCATCGTATGCCCTGCAAAAATTCTGCAAATCCTTTGCCGGCTTCCGGGTGCTTCATGCCCATCGCAACGGTCGCTTTCAAATAACCCAACTTGGAACCGCAATCGTAGCGTTGTCCCAGATAACGATAGGCCAACACCGGCTCTGCTTGCATCAAGGCGGCAATGCCGTCGGTCAATTGAATCTCGCCACCGGCGCCTTTGCCTAATTTTTCAAGATAATCGAATATTCTGCTATTCAAAATATAGCGACCGACCACCGCCAAGGTCGAGGGCGCGACATCCGGCTGCGGCTTTTCAACGATGTTGTTAACCTTTTCCAAACGCTGCTGATAGGGTGTGACGCTGACGATGCCGTATTGACGCGTATCGGCGCGTGGCACGTCTTGCACCGCCAGCAGGTTAGTGCCCTCGCGCTCATAGATCTCGGTCATTTGAGCGAGAACCGGCTTTTGACCTGCATCGACATCCATGAAATCGTCGGCGAGCAAAACCGCAAAGGGCTCATCGTTGACGACGGGGCGCGCGCACAGCACCGCATGCCCAAGACCGAGCGGCTGCGCCTGACGGATATAAATGCAGTTGATTTCCTTAGGGATGACGCTGCGAATCACTTCCAGCAACGCATCCTTTCCCGCTGCTTCAAGCTCGGCTTCCAATTCGTACGCCTTGTCGAAGTGATCTTCGATTGCGCGCTTGTTGCGGCCCGTGATGAAGATCATCTCGGTTATGCCCGCTGCCGCTGCTTCTTCCGCAGCGTACTGAATCAAGGGCTTGTCGACGATCGGCAGCATTTCTTTCGGCTGCGCCTTTGTCGCCGGCAAAAAGCGGCTACCTAGGCCGGCAACCGGAAAAACAGCTTTTCTAATTTTTTTCATGGCTTTTCAATAGCTTCAGTAAAGCGTCTTCATCCAGTATGGTAATCCCTAATTCTTGCGCCTTCGCGAGTTTGCTGCCGGCTTCTTCGCCGGCCACGACGTAGCTTGTTTTTTTCGACACAGAACCTGCCACTTTACCGCCGGCCGCCTCCACCAAAGCGCTGGCTTCGTCGCGCATTAAGTTGGGCAAGGTTCCGGTGAGAACAAAGGTTTTTCCCTGTAAAGGTTTTTCTTCCTTCGCTGCCGGTTCATGTTCGGCCCAGCGAATTCCAGCTGCGCGCAATTGTTCGACCAGCTCACGATTAATCGAGTCCGAGAAAAACTGCCGAATCGAACGCGCCACTACCGGACCGACATCCGCCACTTCCAATAATTGCTCTTCCGAAGCATCGATCAAGACATCGAGCTTACCGAAATGGCCGGCCAGCTCTTTTGCCGTCGCTTCGCCGACATGGCGAATCCCTAAAGCATATATAAAACGCGCCAGCGTCGTTGATTTCGACTGCTCCAGTGCATTCAACACATTCTGCGCCGATTTTTCCGCCATGCGATCGAGTTCGGCCAATGCCGTTAATCCAAGACGGTACAAATCCGCCGCGGTGTTGATGACGTGCTTGTCGACCAATTGTTCGACCAATTGTTCGCCCAGACCTTCGATATCCATCGCGCGGCGCGACACAAAGTGAAGCAAACCCGCCTTGCGCTGCGCCGGGCACTTGACCCAGCCGCCCGAGCAACGCGCAACCGCTTCGTCTTCGGGTTTCACGATGGGTGAGCCGCACACCGGGCAATTGGCCGGCATGACGAAATAGCGCGCGTCGGCAGGACGCCGCTCGGGCACGATCGCGACAATTTCGGGAATAACGTCACCTGCACGCCGCACGATCGCGGTATCGCCGATGCGCACGTCTTTCCTTTTCACTTCATCTTCGTTATGCAGCGTGGCATTCGTCACGGTTACGCCGCCCACTACCACCGGAGCGAGCCGAGCGACCGGCGTCACGGCGCCCGTGCGGCCGATTTGAATGCCGATGTCTTGCACAATCGTGGTCGCTTCTTGAGCGGGAAATTTATGGGCGACGGCAAAACGCGGAGCGCGCGAAACAAATCCTAATCTTTGCTGCTCAGAAAGCTGGTTGACCTTATAGACAACACCGTCGATTTCATACGGTAAGTCGGGACGCCTGAGGGCCACGCCGTTAAAAAAATCGAGCAATCCCTGCGCACCTTTCACGACTGCTCGTTCCGGGCAAACCGGCACCCCGAGCGCGATATACCATTCCATCAACGCCGCATGCGAAGGCGGCATATCGCCCCCCTCCAGCAAGCCGATGCCATAGGCAAAGAAGCGCAAGCAGCGTTGTGCCGTAATGCGTGAATCCAATTGACGCAGGCTCCCCGCCGCCGCATTGCGCGGATTGGCGAATTCCTTTTGTCCGGCTTCGCGTTGACGGGCATTGAGCTTGGCGAAATCCGATTTGAACATCATGACTTCGCCGCGGATATCGATGACCTTCGGCGGATTGTCGCCATGCAAACGTAAGGGAATCGCCTTGATAGTGCGAATGTTGGGCGTAACGTTTTCGCCGGTGGCGCCATCGCCGCGCGTAGCGGCTTGCACTAACACGCCGTCTTCATAGCGCAAGTTAATTGCCAAGCCATCGAATTTCAATTCGGTGGCGTACTCGATTTCACTGTCGGTGTATAAACCTTCGCGCACGCGGCGGTCGAAAGCAGCGATATCGCCTTCATCGAAAGCATTACCCAGCGACAGCATCGGCACGGAATGATGCACCGGTTCGAATTGCGGCAAAGGGGCAGCGCCCACGCGCTGAGTGGGCGAGTCAGGCGTGCACAGTTCTGGATGGCGTTTTTCAAGTGCAACCAGTTCGCTGAAAAGCTTATCGTATTCGGCGTCCGGAATACTCGGGTTATCGAGAACGTAGTAGGCATGGTTATGCCTAGTCAATTCGGCACGCAGCCACGCTGCGCGTACTGCGGGATTCGCATTTGCCGAATCCGCATTGGTTTTCGGTGAATCGGAAAACAAATCGGATTGCATTAATTAAATAGTCGTAATGCGCGGCTGGCCCCTGCCGGAATATCGGAAGCCTCCATGCCGCTATAAAATGCATTTACTTGCTGAGCAATCTCTGCAATTGCATGCTCGGTCAAAGGCTGGTTGGTATCGTCGACCACCGTGCCGTCCAATCGCGTCGCCAATACGCGGGCACACGCCACCATGGCCCCGAATCCATCGCGCAACGGTGCAACGGACGGCACATCCAACAGCAAGGTCAAGCGCGAAGTCGACTCGGCCGCAGGCGTGACGTTGGTGGATAAAGTAAACAATATGCCGCCATCGCCGTCCGGCATCATTAGATAACCGTCGGGCCGGATATCGAAGCCTTGACGCTCAAGCGCCGCCAGCAAGGTATTAATCGCCCACGGCGCACCGTTGGATTGAATGTTTACACTCAGCTTTGCATCGTACTCATGCACGAAGTGATGCAAGGCGCGCGCTTGCGCCATCACATGCGTCATGTCCGGCACATCCGGCTCGGCATTGATTTCGTCGGCAATCTGGCGCAACCGCATCACCAGCTCGGAATATTCGAGCTCGTTCAATGCGCCGCTACGCGACGCAAGCTGGACGCCGGCTTGCAGCGCGACGTACGCGCCGCGATGGACGACCGATTCCCAATGCCCATCGCTGCTTTGCCCAATGAAATGCACCGGCTTGCTGCCGACATGCCGTAACGTCTGCAGAATCGGGACCAGCCTTTCCCCATGCACCGGCGTCTCGAGAGACAATGGAATAACGCAATCGATTAAAGGATCGACCGGCAATTCCCGCAAAGCTTCCACTCCGGCTGCCAACATGCTGTCGGCCACGTTGGCGGCCGCAGTCTCCGAGGTAGATAGGGGAATGTCCCCCGCGCGAGCGTGTAGGCTCGGTTCGACGCGCGCGTTCGACTGTCCATGCGATACGTCGGACTGCATCAAGACGTCGTCCGTCGGCGTGGCAAAAGCGCGCTCCACCGTCTTGCGCGCCTTATATTCCTGCCATTTGTTGTACACGATCACGCCAACCACGATGGCGCTTCCGATGGCGATCAAACTGGTTTGAAGATCTGTCATGCGGCTTATATCTGTGAAATGGTCTGAAAGCAAATGAGATTAATCAATAGCATTATACGGAAGCCGCGCGTATCGCTGCTTTTCTGAAATGAATCAATGCTCTTCGCAAACCGAAAATTGACAGCTATCAAAATATAAATTTCGTAGCGTAATAAACTGGCAACAATTGCATTGACTCAGAGAACTGAATGCAATTCATTATTGAACGCTACTGCTGACAAGGTGTGTGATGATCAAATCTCGCAAAGACCTGAAATTTCAAGAGCTGGCTATGCTCTCAGTTAGCCCCGTGCTTCGAAACGTTCGCCGCTGGTGGATGCAACGCGCCGAGCGCCATTATCTGATTTGCGCCGATGTGGAGCAAGAGCGCGTTCGCGAAGCGCAAATGAATGTCGCTTACTATCAAAAGCGCGCCGCTCTGGCGCGCGCCGCCCAACTAACTTCCATATAGTTGGGAGCAGAGTATCGCTGTTACGTACCTCAGTCCCGCAATACAAAACAAAAGGGCAGGCGTAATGCCTGCCCTTTCTTTTAAGCGGCCTGCGCTTCGGTCGCGAAGTTCGACGCCGACTCCATATCCACCGCAACGATACGCGACACGCCCTGCTCTTGCATCGTCACGCCGATCAGCTGCTGCGCCATCTCCATCGCGATCTTGTTATGCGAAATGAAGAGGAATTGCGTCTGACTCGACATGCGCTTGACCATGTTGCAGAAGCGCTCGGTATTGGCGTCGTCCAGCGGCGCATCCACCTCGTCCAACAGGCAGAACGGCGCGGGATTCAGCTGGAACATGGAGAACACCAGTGCGGTTGCCGTCAGTGCTTTCTCGCCGCCCGAGAGCAAATGAATCGTCGCATTCTTCTTGCCGGGCGGCTGCGCCATCACCTGCACGCCGGAATCGAGAATCTCATCGCCGGTCATTAAGAGCTTGGCCTGGCCGCCGCCGAACAGGATCGGGAACAGTTCGGCGAAATGGTGATTGACCTTGTCGAAGGTATCTTGCAGCAGGTCGCGCGTTTCCTTATCGATTTTCTGGATCGCGTCTTCCAGCGTGGTGATCGCCTCGGTAAGGTCCTTGTTCTGTGCATCCAAGAAGTTTTTACGCTCCGATGCCTGCGCCAGCTCATCCAAAGCTGCCAAGTTGACCGCTCCCAGCGCGGCAATTGCGTTAGTAAGGCGGGTAACCTCGCCCTGCAAGTACGACGGACGAATATCGCCGTTGAGTTTCTCGGCCAGCGCCGATTCGTCGGCCTGCGCCTCGGCCAGCTGCTGGGCGTATTGCTCCTGGTTCAAACGCGCGGCTTGCTCTTTCAGCTGCAATTCGGTGATGCGATCGCGCTGCGGCTGCAGGCTGCGCTCGGCTTGCATGCGAGCTTCTTCCTGGTGACGCAGTTTTTGCGTCAACTGATCCAGCTCGTGGCGCGCATCGGCCAAGGCCCGCTCTTGCAGGCTGCGTTTTTCCAGCAAAGATTGCAAACCGGCTTGTGCAGTCTGGTCATCCAGGCTTTCCAACTCCAGATGGCCTTGCTGCATGCTGGCAAACAGCTGGGTGGACTGCTCCTGCGCGGTGGCGATGCTGCGCTTTAATTCCTCAATCTTGTTGCGATGGGATTTCTCGGCGAACTCCGCTTCTTGCGCCGCACGTTCCAGGTCGCGCAGGCGCACGCGCGCATCGTTCAATTGCTGTTCTTTACCCAAATAGTCGGTTTGCCCGTCTTCATGTTTTTCCTGCAGCTCAGCCAGTTCGATATCCAGTTGCTCAAACTTCGCTTCGGATTCCGCCTTGATCTGCTGTTGCTCGGCTTCCTGCGCTTCGATTTCGGCCAATTCGCTTTCGATTTGCGTGCTGCGCTGATTGAAGCGTTCCTGCACTTCGGAAAGCTTCATCACCTCGATTTGCAGGCTGTGCGCCGCTTGCGTCAGCGCTTGTACGCGCACGCGGAATTCCTGCAAGCGCTGGGTCGCCTGGCTCAAAGCCGCATCGGCGCGCACGGCACGCGACTTTGCTTCATCCGCCAGCATCTGCTGGGCACGCAATTGCTTGGTGATATTTTCAATTTCCTGCTGACGCGCCAACATGCCGTCCTGCTCGGAATCCGACGCGTAAAAACGCACGCTGGAGCGGCTGATAACGTGGCCTTGCTTGGTGACGAAATACCCCCCGGTCGGCAACTTGGCGCGGTCGACGAAAGCGGCAGCCGTGTCTTCGGCGATGTAGACGTTGTGCAGCCAATCCTGCATCAAGGCGCGCAAGCCAGGATCGTTCAATTGCAACAAACTGAGCAAGGGCTTTAAACCGGGCGGTGCGTCCTGGGCCGTCGTCGGCCCGGTCGCATTCGCTGAAAAGAGCGCCAGTTTGGCCGGCGGCGCATCGCTGAAAAACGCCTTGGCCCAATCCAGATTCGACATCTCCAGCGCGGAAGTACGCTCGCGCAAGACCGATTCCAGCGCGGTTTCCCAGCCCTGATCGATATGGAGCTTTTGCCACAGGCGCGGTAGTTCGCCCAGCTCATGTTTCTTGAGCCATGGTTGAACCTTGCCTTGCGTTTGCACGTTTTCCTGCAGCTGCTTCAACGCGGCCAAGCGCGCGTCCAGCTGCGCATTATTGGCAGTTTCGGTATTGACTTGCTCCTGCGCGGCGCGACGTTCTTCTTCCAGCTTAGGATGCTGTTGTTGCGCTTCTTCCAGCTGATGCTGCGCTTCTTCCAGTGCCATCTGCTTTTCTTCCAGCTGCAGCTTCAGATTGGACAACAACGCGGTGTCAGGCAAATTCATGCCGTTCTTTTCTTGCGATAAACGCTCACGACGCACGGCAAGATTGGAAATGATGTTCGAAGCGTTACGCTGATGTGCCGATTCCAGCTCGATCTGCTGCTGAACCTGCATGATCTTGCCGCGCGATTCGGTCGATTTCAACTGCGCCTCGCGCCAGTTTTGCTCCAATGCGGGAAGCGAATCCTGCTGCTGGTGCGCAAGCTGCTGCGCCTGTTCGACGCGCGCCGCCAATTCTTCCAGATGAATTTCCGCTTCGGCCAGATCTTCCTGGTATTGCGTGCCCTGGCGATCCCATTGATCGCGTTGCGCCTTCAGGGAATTCAATTGCGACTGCAAACGGTTGCGCGATTCGATCACGAACTTGATCTGCGCTTCCAGGCTGCCGATTTCGGAATTGGTTTGATACAGATGGCCCTGCGCCTGGTGCATGCGGTCGCCGGCGCCGTAGTGTGCCTGCCGCATATGCTCGAGTTCGGTTTCGACGTGGCGCAGCTTCGCGGTTTGCTCTTCTAAATCAATCTGCGCGCGTTCGATATCGCGGAATACTTTTTCTTGCTCAGCCTTCGCTTCATTCTTGCGTAACAGCCACAGGAGCTTTTGCTTTTCTTCCTGATCGGCCTGCAGCTCATGGAATTTCTTGGCGACTTCCGCCTGGCCTTCCAGCTTTTCCAAGTTGGCGTTCAATTCGCGCAAGATGTCGTCGACGCGCGTTAAATTCTCACGCGTATCCTGCAAGCGGTTCTCGGTTTCGCGGCGGCGTTCCTTGTACTTCGAGACCCCGGCAGCTTCCTCCAAGAAGATGCGTAATTCTTCCGGACGCGCTTCGATGATGCGCGAAATCATGCCTTGGCCGATGATCGCGTAAGCGCGCGGGCCGAGGCCGGTACCGAGGAAAATATCCTGGATGTCGCGGCGGCGCACCGCCTGGTTGTTGATGTAATAGGTCGAATTGCCGTCACGCGTCAAAACCCGCTTGACTGCGATCTCGGCAAACTGGCTCCACTGTCCCGCCGCCTTGCCATCCGCGTTGTCGAATACCAACTCAACCGACGCACGGCCCGCCGGTTTGCGGCTGGTGGTGCCGTTGAAAATCACGTCCTGCATCGATTCGCCGCGCAGTTCCGAAGCCTTGGACTCGCCCAACACCCAGCGCACCGCATCGATGATATTGGATTTGCCGCAACCGTTAGGGCCGACCACGCCGACCAGCTGGCCGGGGACTTGGAAATTGGTCGGATCGACGAAGGATTTAAATCCCGATAATTTGATGGATGTGAGGCGCACGTTTGAACTTATTGCAATGAGGATTCGACAAAAAGCGGGCGGCCGCTCGGAAAGGGTCACATCATATCATTTTGATGCACCGGAAAGCCGTTTCTTCAGGGCATTTGCCTGATGGTTAAGAGCGCGGCAGGTATAATGGCGCTGCTACCGAAAACTGCTGTATTTTATTGATTTTCTTGCATTTATTTCCATTCCGTGAATCCCCTGTTAAACAAGCTGCATCCCTATCCCTTTGAAAAATTGCGCAAGCTATTTGAAGGAATAGCGCCGAATGCCGCTTATCAGCCCATCAGCCTCGGCATCGGCGAGCCGAAGCACCCGACGCCTGCCTTCATCCAGCAAGCGGTTGCTGATAATCTGGCGGGCTTGGCAAATTATCCGACCACGATCGGCACCGATGCGCTGCGCGCGGCGATTGCCGGCTGGCTGGAACGCCGGTATGCCTTGCCCAAAGTCGACGCAGCAACCCAAGTTTTGCCCGTATGCGGTTCGCGCGAAGCCTTATTCGCATTAGCGCAGACGGTCATCGACCCTTCTCGCGGCGCGCTGGTCGCTTGTCCGAATCCGTTCTACCAAATCTATGAAGGCGCGGCCTATTTGGCCGGGGCGGAACCGTATTACGTCAATTCCAACCCGGCTCGCAATTTTGCCCCCGACTATGACCAAGTGCCGGACGAAATCTGGTCGCGCGTACAGCTCTTATATGTCTGCTCGCCGGGCAATCCGACCGGGGCTGTGCTGTCGCTCGACGATTGGAAACGCCTGTTCGAACTCTCGGATCGCTACGGCTTCGTCATCGCGGCGGACGAATGCTATTCCGAGATTTACTTCAAGAGCGAAGCGCCCCTGGGCGCGCTGGAAGCTGCGCATAAACTCGGCCGTGCCAATTTTGCGCGCTTGATCGTTTTTTCCAGTCTCTCCAAGCGTTCCAACGTGCCTGGCATGCGTTCCGGTTTCGTTGCCGGCGACGCCGATATCCTCAAAAAATTCCTGCTCTACCGCACGTACCACGGCAGCGCTATGAGCCCGGCGATCCAAGCCGCTTCCATCGCCGCATGGAACGACGAGACGCATGTGCTGGAAAACCGCGAAAAGTACATCCGCAAGTTCAGCCAAATCACGCCGCTTTTGAAGGAAGTATTGGAAGTGGATTTGCCGGACGCCGGTTTCTACTTGTGGGCAAAGGTGGACAAGCGTCTGCCCATTTCGGACACCGAATACGCCAAACGCCTGTACGCCGAATATAATGTGACGGTATTGCCGGGCAGTTATCTGGCACGCGATGCGCACGGCATCAATCCCGGCCAAAACCGCATCCGCATGGCGCTGGTGGCTGAAGTCGAAGAATGCCTGGAAGCCGCGCAGCGCATCGTCGAATTCACCCGCAAACTGGCTGCGTAATCTTTTCAATCAACACAACATCAACATGACTCAACAACTGCAACAAATCATCGATCAGGCTTGGGAAAACCGTACCGAATTCTCGCCGAAGTCCGCGCCCGCAGAAGTGCGCGACGCCGTTTCTCATGTGCTGGCGCAACTCGACCAAGGCAGCTTGCGCGTTGCGCAGAAAGTCGATGGCAATTGGATCGTCAACCAATGGGTGAAAAAAGCCGTGCTGCTGTCCTTCCGTCTGGAAGACAATCAGCCGCTGCCAGCCGGCGCGAACATGCAGTTCTATGACAAAGTGCCGACCAAGTTCGCCAACTACACGGCAGACGACTTTGCCAAGGGTGGTTTTCGCGTGGTACCGCCGGCTGTCGCCCGCCGCGGCAGCTTCATCGGCAAGAACGTCGTGTTGATGCCGTCTTACGTCAACATCGGCGCTTATGTCGATGAAGGCAGCATGGTAGACACCTGGGCCACGGTCGGCTCCTGCGCACAGATCGGCAAGAACGTGCACCTGTCCGGAGGCGTCGGCATCGGCGGCGTGCTCGAACCCATGCAAGCCAATCCGACCATCATCGAAGACAATTGCTTCATCGGCGCACGCTCCGAAATCGTCGAAGGCGTGATCGTCGAAGAAAATTCCGTGATTTCGATGGGCGTCTACATCGGCCAATCGACCAAAATTTATGACCGCGCCACCGGCGAAGTAACTTACGGCCGCATTCCGGCGGGATCGGTCGTAGTGTCCGGCAACCTGCCTTCCGCGGACGGCAAGTACAGCCTGTATTGCGCCGTCATCGTCAAACGCGTCGATGCCAAGACCCGTGCCAAAACCGGCATCAACGAATTGTTGCGCGACTAAGAAAATAACGCGAATAAGGAGAGCACCATGGCGATGGATCGATTGTTTCAGCTGATGCAAGAAAAAAATGCGTCGGATATGTTCATGGCGGTCAACTCACCGATCCAGCTGAAGATTAATGGCAACCTGATTGCGATCAATCAACAGAAAATCGACAATGGCGCCATCATGTCCCTCCTGTCGGAGGTGGTCTCCAATACCCAGCTGGATGACCTGGACAAGAACGGCGAGCTGAACATGGGCATCCCGGTGCCGGGCGTCGGCAGCTTCCGTCTTTCCGCTTTCCGTCAGCGCGGCACGATTTCCGCGGTGTTTCGCTACATCCCCAGCACCATTCCGCGGCTGGAAGACTTACATCTGCCGGCCGTGCTGCTGGATTTGATCAAGCAAAAACGCGGTCTGATCCTTGTAGTCGGTGCGACCGGCTCGGGTAAGTCGACCACCATCGCCTCGATGCTCGACTACCGTAACGAAAATATGGCCGGGCATATCCTTACGCTGGAAGACCCGATCGAATTTCTGTTCAAGAATAAGAAATCGATCATCAACCAGCGGGAAATCGGCGTCGATGCCGCGAACCTCCAGATCGCACTGAAAAATGCGTTGCGCCAAGCGCCAGACTGCATTCTGATCGGCGAGATCCGCGACAAGGATACGATGACCGCGGCGCTTGGTTACGCACAGTCAGGTCACTTGGTGGTAGCCACCCTGCACGCCAACAACAGCTATCGCGCGTTGAACCGCATCATCGGCTTTTATCCGCTGGAAACGCGCGGCGCCATGCTGCAGGATCTGGCTTCTTCCATTCTCGCTGTGGTTTCGCAGCGCCTGGTACCGGCCACCAACGGCAAGCGCGTGCCGGCGGTGGAAGTGCTGCTCAATACCCAGCACATTGCCGAATTGATTGAAGAAGGCGAAATGAGCCAGATCAAGGAAGCGATCGAAAAGAGTATGTCGCCGGGTTCGCAGACTTTCGAGCAAGCTTTGCTGAAGCTCATCAAGGAAGGTTTGATCACCCAGGAAGACGGTCTTGCTTACGCCGACTCCGCCACCAACCTTTACTGGCTGCTCAACAACGAGCAGTCGGACAAGAGCATGAAGCCGGAGCCGAAAGAAGAAGAGAACGAAGGCGGCGCATCCTTCACCGAATTCAATTTGAACGTTTAGAACTCATTTCATCGATAAACGTATGATGCGTTCTACTCAGAAAGGGCACTGGCAAGGGCGAAGCAGGGAATTCAAGCAGCATGCTGCTTGCCTGCGTAGCAGTACTGTCTTGCAAGACAGTACGCGCCTTGCAAAGGCCGCGACGCGACCAATAGCGGGACTATTGACAAGGAGCGCAACGCAGCCAGCGCCCTTTCTGAGCAGAACCCGGAGGGAACGGACTATTTGGGCGCCGCGCGTTGTTGCGCCGCTAGCATGGAGCACCACTCCATGCGTCGCGACGACGCCTAGCGCGCCATCCCAAATAGTCCGTTCGCACACACGTTTATCGATGAAATGAGTTCTATCATGCCCAATACCCTGTACGGCATCCCCAACTGCGACCAAGTCAAGAAGGCGCGCGCATGGCTGGCCGCCCGCAAAGTGCCGCACACTTTTCATGATTTCAAAAAATCCGGCATCAATTTGCTGCTGATCGATGGCTGGCTGAAACACGTCAGCTGGGAAACGCTCATCAATCGCAAAGGCACAACCTGGCGCGGTTTAAGCGAAGGAATGAAAGCATCGATCACCGACCTCGACGCCGCCAAAGCCTTGATGCTGGAGCAGCCCTCCGTCATCAAACGCCCTGTGCTGTGCACGGACACCGCGACGCACGTCGGCTTTTCCGACGACCTCTATCAACAGATTTTTCAAAAGTAATCCATGAGCAGAACGCTCGCGCTCACTGAAGAGCTCATTTCCCTTTCCTCCGTCACGCCCGAAGACAAAGGCTGCCAAGCACGGCTGATTGAATTGCTCGCGCCGCTCGGATTTGCATGCGAAACGATTCAATCCGGCGACGTCACGAACTTGTGGGCACGCAAAGGTACGGCGCAACCGCTGATTGTTTTTGCCGGACATACCGACGTGGTGCCGACCGGACCGCTGGAGCAATGGCAATCCAATCCGTTCAAACCGACGCAGCGCGACGGCAAACTGTATGGCCGCGGCGCGGCGGACATGAAGACGTCGATTGCGGCAATGGTAGTCGCAGTGGAAGAATTTCTCGCGACGCATGCGGACCATAAAGGCTCGATCGGCTTTCTGATCACCAGCGATGAAGAAGGTCCGGCGACCGACGGCACCGTTGTGGTGTGCGACAAACTTAAAGCGCGCGGCGAGCAGCTCGACTATTGCATCGTCGGCGAACCGACTTCGGCAAATCAGCTCGGAGACATGATTAAAAACGGCCGGCGCGGCACCATGTCCGGCAAGCTGACCGTCAGGGGCATTCAAGGACACATCGCTTATCCGCAATTGGCGCGCAACCCGATTCACCAAGCAGCACCCGCACTGGCGGAACTGGTGGCGGAAAAATGGGACGAAGGGAATGAATACTATCTGCCGACTTCTTGGCAAATGTCGAATATCCACGGCGGCACCGGCGCATCAAACGTGATTCCGGGCGAGGTCGTAATCGATTTTAATTTCCGTTTTTCCACCGCCAGTACGCCGGAAGGCTTGCAAAAACGCGTACATGCGATTCTCGATAAGCATGGTCTGGAATACGATTTAAAGTGGACCGTCGGCGGCTTGCCTTTCCTCACGCCGCGCGGCAGCTTGAGCGAAGCTTTGAGCAAAGCGATCAAAGCAGAAGCCGGCATCGATACCGAGCTCTCCACCACCGGCGGCACGTCGGATGGCCGCTTCATTGCACGAATCTGCCCGCAAGTGATTGAATTCGGTCCGCCCAATGCCAGCATTCACAAAATCGATGAACATATCGAGCTGCGCTATATCGATCCCCTGAAGAATATTTATCGGCGCACGCTGGAAAACCTATTGCTGTGACTCCAAAAGACTTCTCTACCCTGCGCGACTTGCTGCGCTACGCAGTGACGCGCTTTAACGCCGCACAGCTTTTCTTCGGCCACGGCACCGCAAACGCCTTCGACGAAGCGGCCTATCTGTTGCTTCATACATTAAAGCTGCCGATCGACAAACTCGATCCCTTCTTAGACGCAAAACTGCTGCCGGAAGAAATCGAGGCGATCTTAAACGTCATTGAACGCCGCGCGACCGAACGCTTGCCCGCTGCCTATATCACCAATGAGGCTTGGCTGGGTCACTATCGTTTTTACGTCGATCAACGCACCATCGTTCCGCGCTCGTTCATCGCCGAACTGATACCCGAGCAATTTTCACCATGGGTAAGCAATGCGGAAGAAGTGACCGATATCCTGGAACTGTGTACCGGCTCCGGATGTCTGGCGATCATGATGGCCGACGCCTTTTCGAACGCACAAATCGACGCGGTCGATATATCCCCTGATGCATTGGAAGTCGCGCGCCGCAACGTCGCCGACTACGGCTTGGAAGACCGCATTAACTTAGTTGACTCCGATCTCTACACCCAGCTCGCGTCGAAGAAATACGACCTCATCATTTCCAACCCGCCTTACGTCAACGCTGACTCGATGACTAAGCTGCCGGAGGAATACCGGCGCGAACCGCAAATCGCCTTGGCCGGCGGCGCTGACGGTATGGACTTAGTGCGAAAAATCGTGGACGGCGCGCGCTCGCGTCTCAAACCGCAAGGCGTATTGATGGTGGAAATCGGCAATGAGCGCGATTACGCCGAAGCCGCATTTGCCGATCTCGATTTGACTTGGCTTTCCACTTCCGCCGGCGACGACATGGTATTCCTGCTGACCGCCGACCAGCTCAAGCCAAAGAAAAAGAAATGATCCGTTTTCAGCAAGTCAGCCTCATGCGGGGCGTCAAGCCGCTATTCGAAGCGGCCGACGTCACCCTCAACCCCGGCGATAAAATCGGCCTGATCGGCTCCAACGGTGCCGGCAAGTCGAGCCTGTTCGCCATGTTGCGCGGCGAGCTGCATGCCGACCAGGGCGAAATCGACTATCCGGCGAAATGGCGCGTGGCCTACGTGGCACAGGAAACGCCGGCGCTCGACCGGCCCGCCATCGAATATGCAATCGATGGCGACACCACCCTGCGCCGCCTGGAAGAAGAGCTGGCCTTTCTCGAGAGCGAACCGGAAAGCGCGGCCAACGGCACGCTGATCGGCGAGCTGTATAGCAGCCTGGCCGATGCCGACGCCTACACGGTGCGTTCGCGCGCCGAGCAATTGCTGCTCGGTCTGGGCGTTTCGATGGAACAGATGCAGCAACCGGTCGCCAGCTTCTCCGGCGGCTGGCGCATGCGCTTGAACCTCGCGCAAGCGCTGATGTGCCCTTCCGACTTGCTGCTGCTCGACGAGCCGACCAACCACCTGGACCTGGATGCGATCATTTGGCTGGAAGACTGGCTGAAGCGCTACCAAGGCACGCTGATCATCATTTCGCATGACCGCGATTTTCTCGACGGCGTGGTCAACGTCATCGTGCATATCGACGAGCGCAAGTTGAAGCGCTACGCCGGCAATTATTCCGCATTCGAACGGCAGCGCGCCGCGCAAATGATCCTGGCGCAAGGCATGATGGAAAAGCAGGCGCGCCAGCGTGCCCACCTGCAATCCTTTATCGACCGCTTTAAAGCCAAGGCCAGCAAGGCCAAGCAGGCGCAAAGCCGCATGAAGGCGCTGGCCAAGATGGAGGAAATCGCGCCGCTGCGAGCGGCCGCCGAGTTCTCGTTCGAATTCCGCGAACCTTTAAGCGCGCCGAATCCGCTGCTGGTGATGGAAGACGTCAATGCCGGTTACCGGATCGTGAACGAGAAAGACGACAGCGTCACGGAAAAAACCATTGTCTCCGGCATCAATTTCTCGCTGCAGATCGGCCAAAGGATCGGCCTGTTGGGTGTCAACGGCGCCGGCAAATCGACCCTGATCAAGACCATCGCGGGCGAATTGAAACCGCTCGCCGGCGAGAGCCACATCGGCAAGGGCTTGAACATCGGTTACTTCGCCCAACACCAGGTCGAGATGCTGCGCCATGACGAATCGCCGCTTTGGCACCTAGTCAAAATCGCCCCGACCACACGCGAGCAAGAGCTGCGCAATTTCCTCGGCGGCTTCAATTTTCCCGGCGATATGGTCACCAGCAAGATCGCGCCGTTCTCCGGCGGAGAAAAAGCGCGTCTGGCGTTGGCGCTGATCGTCTGGCAGCGGCCGAATTTGCTACTGCTGGATGAGCCGACCAACCACCTCGATCTGGAAACGCGCGAAGCCTTGACCGAAGCACTGGCCCAATTCGAAGGCACGCTGGTGGTGGTATCGCACGATCGCCACCTGCTACGCGCCACCACCGACCAGTTCATCATCGTCGCCGACGGCAAGCTACAAGCATTCGATGGTGATCTGGACGATTACCGCGACTGGCTGTTCAAGACCAAACTGGCCAACAAAGCCGGCGCCGCCGCGTCATTGCCGGCGACTACCAGCCGGACTGCAACGTCTTCCGCCGTTGCCTCAGCACCAGCCGCGAATCCCGACCGACGCGAACAAAAACGCGCCGAAGCTGAAGAGCGCCAGCGCACGGCTGCTCTTAAAAAGCCGATTGAATCGCGCATCAAAAAACTGGAAGAACAGATCGCCAAACGCACCGCGCAAAAAGCGGCAATCGATACGCAGCTTGCCGACCCGGAAATCTATGACGCCGCCCGCAAAAAAGAATTGAAAACGCTGCTCACCGATCAAGCGTATTTTGCGAAGGAACTGGAGCAGTTGGAATCCGAATGGCTTGCGCAACAGGACGAGCTGGAAAAAATTTCTGCCTGAGGCATTCGAAGACACCGTCATTACCGAAGCTGTCAATGCTTGCCGGCTTTTGCCGCAACCGTCTCCTGCAGCGCCGACAACCGCAATTCCATGTCTTTTCTCAAAACATAGTAAAGCGAATAAATCCCCTTAAAGACAATTACTTGATCCACCGGCATGCCGCCGGTGGCCTCCAAAACCGTTTTCTCGCACCAGTCTTCCTTGCTCAGCTTGTCACGAGCAAATGCGATGTACGCAGGTTTAGGATGGGCGCGCCGGATTTCCTCATATGCCATGTATTGCGCCGCCAGGCAAATCCGGGATTTCGCATCCAATGCGAGCAAGTATTCGGGGGCTTTGCCGTAGAACTTCGCGCCCGCCTTCGCCAACTTTTTCTCGTTGGACAATAATTTTCCCAATCGCTTTTGTTCTGCGAGCGCCATATTAGGTTGGGACATTAGCTGAGGTATATCGACAAGAGGGGAAGCTGATGCACAGGCCGAACCTATATTGAACAATGCCGACGTCACCGCAATACAAAAAATCAGTTTAAAAATGTAAGGCTTAGCCATTATTGTCATCCGCTTCCATTGATTGAAATTGCCATGCAAACTCCCCTTCTCCACCGGCAAATAAATTAGCGGTGTTGACGCCTGATCCGCGCAAGCGTGCCCGCAAATCGCGATGCGGCAGCGTGTGGAGGCCAGGTGCGTCCGGACGCACCTTCAGCGTTCGAACCACGGTATCGCCGGCGATTGCATCTACTTTGCATTCGATATTTGCGGATAGCTGCTGGCAGCTGTGCGCAATCTCTTGCATCTTTTTTTCCGCTTGCTCTGCTTCGCCGCGTATGGAACGTATCTCGGCGCCGAGCTCCTTCAATTGCCTCAATGAGGGCAGGATGCGCGCCTGCATCTTCGCCCAGTTCATTTCCTGTTCCGGCGTCATGACAATTTCTTTCGCACGCAGCTTGGTGCTGATGAGCGTAAAATTTTTTACTTCCTGTTGATTGGCCACCTCTTCGGCTTTTTCGCTTCTGCACTTCGCGAGCTCTTCACACTCGGCTTGTTTCTTTTTGAGCTGCTCCAGCTCCTTGTCGAATGCGGAAAGATCGGGGATCAGCATGGAAATCGTGGTCTCATCATCGTGCCATGCCATGCTGCTGCCGACCTGTACTCTTTGGCCGGCTAGGGCACACCCCTTCGCCAATTCAATGATCAATTCTTCGGCAACGATGTCGCAATGAATTGCTTCGGTAATAACAACTTTCTTTCCCATGATGAGGCAGCCTTCGGCATGGTGCATGGTGATCTCGCCGCCGATCGCTTCTATCGTTACCTGCGACGCCGAGCCTTCCACGGCAATTGTCCCGCCTGGACTTTTGGCTGAGCCCACCGACAAATTTTGCTTGAACACGACATTGCCGCCGTGCGAAATGATATTGCCGAAGACGTTCGCCATGAAGGTCATGTGCTTGCCTTCGACCTGGGTATGCTCTTCCACTTCACCGTGTTCTTCGTATTCTTCGCCGGCGAGCGTCAGATTGCCGGTTGTGTGGAGACTGACACCTTCGCGATTGATGATCTTTTCCGTGATCGACATGGTATTGGTTGCCTTGTCGATCTGCAGAAATCCGCTGAGGGTGGCGATCAGAAATTCGCCGTCGGCGGCACGGTCTACCTTGATTCCGGCGCCGGCCAATAGCGCCATGTCGATGTCGCGCGGCGATTCCGGAATGATTTCATTGCCTGAGATTTCCCAGCCCGACTTGCCGGGCTCGCGCGGAATCTTTTTGATGAGCCGGGAGTTCTTTTCAACCTGGGGAAAGCGATTCTGGAATTGGCGCAGATCCACCCTGCCATCGGCCAATAGCTTTGGCGTATTGTCCCGATGTAGGCTGTTGACCAATTCCTGCACGTGAGCGTCGCGTCCCGCAGTCGCCGCACGCATGCGCGCGACAATCACTGCGTCAGGCTTGCCGGCGGCAAGCGCCTTCTTGACGGCGGCCGAATCGATGCCGAATCGCACGTACCGATTCCACATCGCGGCGATGAACTCGTCGACGTTAGGGTCGGCGCGTACGGAAACGGTTTTCCCCGATTGCTCAGAAATCTTTTCAAAGAAGATCGGCTCAAACAAATATTCCGCCACCTGCCCCCCATCCTTCACCTTGGCATTGCGGTACCACTGCTGTCGTTCAGAAGGAAACGGCAGGATTTCCTTTGCAAGTCGCCACATGGTTCGCTTGCCTGCTTGCTGCAAATTTTCCGTGATATGAACGATCTCGGCCGGTTCACAATCGTAAAGCAGCTTTTGCAGGCAGCCGTAATCGAGATCGGAAAAGTAATGGTTGGAGGTAAAAACGCCGTCAACGAAATCGTGAAAGGCAGTACGCGACTCGAATAGGCTTAAAGCGACGTATAGGCCGTCATTCAGCCGCATCATGAATCTGGGCAGCAGCACTAGCGCGGGCTGAGCCGGCGAATTGGTGGACTGCGCGCCGGTCTGGGGTGCGCCTTCCGCCGGAGAGGCGGCCGTCTCATCCATATTGTGTAGCGGAGATACCAGTCATGGCATTTCTCCCCCCTTTTTCTTTGACTCTAGCAAATGCCTCCTATATGCACAATGTCAATCGCGCTTCTTTTGTGGCGCCATTGCGAAGAATTGTTGTTTTTGACATATTTTCCCGCAATGGAGATGGCTATACTAGCGCCTCATCATTGCTGACATAGGCGGCCAAATTGCAAAAGACGCTTTCCATTATCGGCTGCGGGCACGTTGGAAGGACGCTGGGGCGTTTATTCGTATCGCATGGCAGCTTTGCACTGCAGGATGTCTTCAATCGCTCCTTGAAAAGCGCACAGCAAGCTGCCGCGTTCGTCGGCGCAGGGCGGCCGGTATCCGATTATGCGAGCCTGGAGCGAGCCGACATATTTTTCATCGGCGCTCCTGACGATCGGATTTCGCAGGTCTGCGACGCATTGGTGCGCGCAAATCGTCTGCAGCCGGGAAGTATCGTATTTCACTGCAGCGGCGCGCTGTCCTCTTCGGCATTGCGGACTGCGATCGATCAAGGAGCGGCGGTCGCCAGTATTCATCCGATCCGCAGCTTTGCTGCCCCTGAAAAAATCGCGGAAGATTTCGCCGGTACATGGTGCGGCATGGAAGGCGATCAGGTCGCGCTCGACGCTTTGATTCCCGCCTTCACCTCTATCGGCACGCAATTAGTGTCGATTAAACCCGAAGCGAAAATCCATTATCACGCTGCCGCGGTATTTGCCTGCAATTACCTTGTCACTTTACTCGATGTCGCGAGGCAGTCCTACGCGCGCGCCGGCATCGCACCCGATATTGCGCTTAAGCTTATGGCGCCGCTGGTACGCGAGACCGTCGAAAACGTTTTTCGCTTAGGCCCGGAAACAGCATTGACAGGCCCGATCGCGCGCGGCGATTTGGCGACGGCAAACAAGCAATGGAGCGCGGTCAATGACGCCGATGCTGCGCATGGCGATCTGTACAAGCAGTTGATGGACTTAACAGTGACGTTGGCGGCGCGGCGTCAAAATAATTGACTTGCACATCATTGCAAAAAATACCTTAGAAAATTACTTGGCAATACCCGCCCCAGCCGCTTCATGAATTAATATCCCTATGATGTACATGGAATTATCTATGACATCTTAAAACGACTCTAATACTGGGGAAAACAATGAATCTCGATGACGCCATCGAAAAACACGCAGCATGGAAAGTGAAGTTCCGTGCCGCCATCAACAAAAAAGAAACCTTGGATGCCGCAACGATCAAAAAAGATCATTGTTGCGATCTCGGAAAATGGTTGCATGGAGAAGGTAAATCGCAAGTAGGAAGCCGCGCTTCGTTCATCACGTTGCTCGGCAAGCATGCCGAATTCCACCGCGCAGCGGGGAAAGTGGCGGACACGATCAACGCCAAACAATATGACGCCGCCGAAAATATGCTTGGCGCAGGAACCGAATATTCGCAAGCATCGGCCGCTGTCGCCGCCGCAATCAGTCTTCTTAAAAAAGAAATGTGATCGGCAAGAAGGCGTGCCGTGCACGCCCTCCAACACTCGCTTGATCAATTCGCTTGTTATTTTAAAAACCCTTCGCTAGAATTTTCCCCGGAACGTTTTCGTTCCAACGTCGCTCGGACGGTTCCGGGCGCTTACGTACAAGGATAATCATGTCTGGCTCACAAGCTAAGCGCAGCTTTTCGCGCATCAATCGCCTTCCCCCCTACGTTTTTGCAATCACCGCCGATCTGAAAATGGCTGCGCGACGGCGCGGCGAGGATATCATCGACCTGTCGATGGGCAACCCGGATGGCGCGACGCCGCAGCATATCGTCGATAAGCTGATCGAAACCGCCAAGCGTCCCGATACGCACGGTTATTCGGCATCCAAGGGCATCCCACGTCTACGCCGTGCGATTTCGCATTGGTACAAAAAGCGTTACGACGTCGATATCGATCCCGATAGCGAAGCGATCGTCACCATCGGATCGAAAGAAGGTTTGGCGCATTTGATGCTGGCGACGCTCGATCGCGGCGATACGGTGCTGGTGCCTAATCCGAGTTATCCGATTCACATCTGGGGCGCGGTGATCGCCGGCGCCGATATCCGCTCGGTGCGCATGACGCCCGGTGTCGATTTTTTCGAAGAGCTGGAACGCGCGATTCGCGAGAGCTACCCGAAGCCCAAGATGATGGTGCTGGGCTTTCCCTCGAATCCGACGGCGCAATGCGTGGAACTCGATTTTTTCGAACGCGTGATCGCACTCGCCAAGCAGCACGACATCCTGGTGGTGCACGATCTGGCCTACGCGGATATTACTTTCGACGGCTGGAAAGCGCCTTCGATCATGCAAGTGCCGGGCGCGCGCGACGTAGCGGTGGAATTTTTCACGATGTCCAAGAGCTACAACATGGCGGGCTGGCGCATCGGCTTCATGGTCGGCAATCAAGACCTGGTGGCGGCGCTGGCGCGCATCAAGAGTTATCACGACTACGGCACTTTCACACCCGTGCAAGTTGCGGCGATCGCCGCGCTGGAAGGCGATCAAACTTGCGTGAAAGAGATTTGCGACCAATACCAAAAACGGCGCGACGTGCTGGTCAAGGGATTGATTGAAGCCGGCTGGCCGGTGGAAAAGCCCAAAGCATCGATGTACATTTGGGCACGCATTCCCGAGCAATACCGTCATCTCGGTTCATTAGAATTTTCCAAGCTGCTGCTGGAAAAAGCCAAGGTCTGCGTATCGCCGGGCATCGGCTTCGGTGAATACGGCGACGAATACGTGCGCTTTGCGCTGATAGAAAACGAAGCGCGCATTCGTCAGGCGCTTCGCGGCATCAAGGCGATGTTAAAAGAATCTCCCGCAGCCGACGCCGCCTAAGTAAGTTTAAGAAGAAAGAAGAGCCGGCATGCCGGCTCTTCTTATTACGCCGCCGCAGCAGAAAATTCGTCGAATGCGTTCAAGGCATTGCTCGCGTACATTAACGACGGTCCGCCGCCCATATATACAGCCATACCAAGCGCTTCCTCCAGTTCCGCCTTCGTCGTTCCCAGCTGCACCAGCGCTTTCGTATGAAAGCCGATACAAGCATCGCAATGCGCCGCCACGCCGAGCGCCATGGCGATCAACTCTTTGGTTTTTTGATCCAGTGCGCCGTCGCGAGTGGCGGCTTTCGCCAACTCGTTGAACCCTTTCATCAAGTCCGGCTGGTCACTGCGCAGTACGCCGAGATTTTTCGATACTGATTGAGTCAAGTCGCGGTACATCGCATTCGCTGCATTCATGATGAGATCCTTTTTCAGTGTTTGCTACGGCAGGTGTTTAGACCAAACGGCAAATATGCCGGACAAATGCCTACGGTCCCCGTTGCCAAGGGCAAGATGCCTATCCAACCCCATGCCCCAATGACGCCGGATAAAGCGCCAGCGATCAATGTCAATCCAACGGCGATGCGAACAGTACGGTCAATACTTCCTACGTTTGCTTTCATGATTTCCTCCTGGTTAAACAATTCGATAATCGGCCTATAAGCGGTTCAAGGGAATCCTCAAATAACTGACACCGTTACTTTCCGGCGGCGGCATCGCACCGGCGCGGATATTCACCTGGACCGAAGGCAAGATCAGAATCGGCACTTCCAGCGTCGCGTCACGCGCTTTACGCATGGCGACGAAATCGTCCTCGCCGATCCCGTCATGAATATGGATGTTGAATTTGCGCTGCTCTGCGACAGTTGTTTCCCAAAGTGGTGCGCGGCCGTCCGGCGGATAGTCGTGGCACATGAACAAACGGGTATCGCTCGGTAGCGTGAACAGTCTTTGAATTGAACCGTACAACGTGCGCGCATCGCCTCCGGGAAAATCGCAGCGCGCCGTTCCGACGTCAGGCATAAATAAGGTATCGCCGACGAATACGGCATCATCGACTTGATAAGCGATGTCCGCCGGCGTATGACCGGGAACGAGCAGCGCCTTCCCGCTCAGCTTGCCGAAACTGAATGTCTCGCCGTCTGCGAAGAGATGGTCGAATTGCGAACCGTCTGCCTGCAAGTCTTCACCCAGATTGAACAGTTTTTTGAACGTGCGCTGAACCTGCCCGATACGATCGCCGATGGCGATCTTTCCGCCTAATTGCTGCTTGAAATAATTGGCTGCCGACAAGTGATCGGCATGCGCGTGTGTTTCAAGTATCCAGTCCAGCGTGAGATTCCGTGTCCGAATAAATTCAAGCGCCTTGTCGGCGTTGCCGGTCCTCGTGCGGCCGGATTTTGCATCGTAGTCGAGCACCGGATCGATGACCGCAGCATGGCCATTCGGCTCATCGAAAAGTACATATGTCACCGTTCCTGTTACCGAATCGTAAAACGCTTCTATTTGCGGCTTCACCTTGACCTCCAAGGATTAAACATTATATTGACTTACATAATATCATATGATATATTGAAGTCAAGCAGATTTTCCAAAGTGAGCTTTCATGAAAACCAAACAAGCGCCATTCAATATTGAACAAATGCGCAAAGCTGCATCGGAAGCAACCGCCACGCTATTCGTCCTCGCCAACGAAGACCGCCTTCTGCTTCTTTGCGAGTTAAGCCAAGGCGAAAAATCCGTCAGTGAATTGGAAGAGGCGTTGGATATTCACCAACCGACTCTTTCGCAACAGCTAGGCGTATTACGCAATCAAGGCTTAGTGAATACGCGGCGCGACGGCAAGCGAATTTTTTATTCCATCGCCGACGACAAAGTCTTGGCCCTCCTGCAAGCGCTCTACATTCTTTACTGCCCCAAATAAAACCATGACGATCGATCTTCTCCATTTCACACCGTGGACCGCTCTACTCGGCGGCATAGTAATCGGCATCGCCGCTGCGGCATTCGCCCTGGTCAACGGCCGTATCGCCGGCATCAGCGGCATACTCGGCGGGCTGCTGCGCCCCAAGCCAGGCGACACCGCTTGGCGGGCTGCCTTCATTGCAGGATTGATTGCCGCGCCGATTCTGTATCGCATATTCACGACGTTGCCGGACATCCGTATCGAAGCCGGCACACCTTTGCTGATCGTCGCCGGCGTATTGACCGGGATAGGCACACGGTATGGCTCAGGCTGCACCAGCGGCCACGGGGTATGCGGCTTATCGCGCCTGTCGGTACGTTCTTTAGTAGCGACACTCGTCTTCATGGGCGTCGGCTTCGCCACCGTGTATGTGATGCGCCATCTGATCGGAGGGTAATACGTATGAACGCTTTCTTCGCCTTCATCTCGGGCCTGGTGTTCGGACTTGGCTTAATCGTCGCTGGCATGGCCAATCCTGCAAAAGTATTGGGTTTTCTCGACTTGGCTGGCATGTGGGATCCCTCCCTCGCGCTGGTGATGGCAGGCGCGATCGCCGTCGGCGCAGGCGCATTTGCTTTCGCCAAACGCCGGTCGATGTCCTTGATTGGTTTGCCGATGCAATTGCCGACCGCACGCCATATCGATAAGCGGCTCATCATCGGCAACGCGCTGTTCGGCACCGGGTGGGGCTTGGCCGGCATCTGCCCGGGACCGGCGCTGGTGTTGCTCGGTTCCGGCGCAACGCAAGGAATCGTCTTCGTGTTAGCCATGCTGGCCGGAATGGCATTGTTCGAATTCTTGGAAAAAGCGCGAGCCGTACGCGCAAACGCAACTGCACACTAATCCCTCTTTCTTAATAATTGCGGGACAGTGCTACGCGCAGCGTGCTCTGTCCTCAACAAATTTAAATGATTGCTGCATTCATACTTGGCGTTCTAGTCGGCGCGGTAATGGGACTTACCGGCGCGGGCGGCGGCATTCTGGGCGTGCCGGCCTTGGTGTTCGGCATGGGATGGGCCATGCAAGAAGCCGCCCCGGTTGCCTTGATCGCGGTAGCCGTCAGCGCGGCAATCGGCGCAATAGAAGGCTTGCGGACACGACTAGTGCGATACCGTGCAGCATTGTTGATGGCGGCAGCCGGCATGGCCGTCACACCGCTCGGCATGCGCGCAGCGCAAATGCTGTCGCAACGCTGGCTTACTCTACTATTTTCCATCGCGATGTTGATTGCCGCGTGGCGCCTTTTCAAAAGTGCCGATCCCGAAATCGCCCGCATCGAATGGCCGCTGCCCGGCACTTTGCATCCGCACACCGGCCGTTTCGACTGGAATTGGCCGACAGCCGCATTACTCGGCGCCATTGGCGCGGCCACCGGCTTTATCACCGGTCTGCTCGGCGTCGGCGGCGGCTTCATCATGGTGCCTCTGCTGCGCCGATTCACCAACGTATCGATGCATGGCATCGTAGCGACCTCTCTGCTCGTTATCGCCTTGGTCAGCACCAGCAGCGTGATAAACACGTTGATGCATCATCACATTCCGCCTTTAGAAGCGACCTTCGTTTTCACCGGCGCCGCCGCATCAGGCATGTTGTTAGGCCGAAAATTCGCCCGCCGCTTATCCGCTCAATATGTGCAATACGGATTTGCATCGATATTGACGATAATCGCGGTGGGCATGATTCTGCACGCCGCCGTGCTATAGCGGTTACTTCAGCAAGCCGCGCTTTTGCATTTGCGCGCAAGGATCGCCGCGGAATTGAGGAAGCGTTTTATTGCGTTCTTTGGCCCGGTCCTGCATCAGCTTTCGATGCTCCTCGTGATAAGCACGGCATTCATCTACCGTTTTAAAACCCATCATTTTCTCTTGATGTGAGCGCCGCTCCTCCGATGTCATCATCGACCAACCCGGCGTATTGCTCTTGCCGAAGCGCATCATGCCCTGCCCCGACCCGCGTCGGCCGTTCTGTCCCATCATTCCCGGGCCGGGGCCGGGCTGCTGCGAACGCGCCGTTGCGCTTTGAGAAGGTGCAGCTTGAGAAGCGGGGTCCTGCGCCAGCGCGGCGCTCGACGAAAAAGCAATCAGTAATGCAGCGAACAAAGTTTTCATTTGGCATCTCCACAGTAAAAGACATCTCGACCTTAAGCCTTGCCCGTTAAAATTCGCTTGATCTAGCTCAATTCAACAAAAATAGCGGCGAGAATGCGGCGTACCCGATGAATATCCTGATTCCCTACTATTCCCGCTCCGGACACACTGAGCGTTTAGCGCATGTTCTCGCGGAAGAACTACGCAAGCGGGGCCATGAAATCACGCTGGAGAAAATCGAAGTCGAACGGCGACGCAACAAATGGCGGCTCGCATTGCCCTTGTTGTCCACTCTGCCCGTGTTACCGCTCTATCTTTGGATCGCGCCGTTTCGCCGCTGGTGGCTGCAACACTATCCACAGCCGGAAATGCCGATCAAGCCGCTATCGCATCCGCACGTCGCCGCATTCGATGCCATTTGCCTGGGCGGTCCGAAGTGGCTCTACATCGCCTATCCGATCGCGCGTTACCTGCGGCAAGTGGAGGGTTTGGAGGGGAAACGTATCGGCGCCTTTGCCACCTTTTGCGGACCGCCGCTGGAAGTCTTCGAACTGCAGATGCTGTTCGAGCCCTTACGGCAACGCATCGGCAATCGCGGCGCTGAGCTGAAAACAACGCTGGCTATTTCCAGCCATTTCCATGAATTCTTCTTCCGTCATGAAATGGAATATGTATTCCGGCTCGTCAGCCGGCTGCGATTTGGACGTTCGCTACGTTCGTTTACGCTGGATAGCCCCTGGGGCATGACAGAAGTACAAAGGTTTTGTGACGAACTGTGTAATTCATCGACGCAGCCCTTGTAACGATTTACAAATCAGCAATAGAATTCAAGAAACAAAACGCTGATTGATGGATCTCCGATGAAGACTTTGCGTGCCCTTTCTACCCTGCCGTTTGTTATCGTGGCAGTCGCCCTTATCTTTCTTGTATTGAGTCCGCAAGCCGGCTTCACTCAGACGTCAAGCAAATCGCGTACGTCTTCAGCAAAGTTCATGAGAGCAGTCCCCGCCGTGCCGGAGGAGCCTGCCGAAGTCCGGGTCGAGGCAGAAGCGCGCCGCGCACGCATCGCCGCGGCCTTGGCGGCGCCGCCCCTTAAGCCGATTGGCGAGGCGGCGCAAACTAAAAATGAAACGCCCGCAGCACCGCCTGCCGCCAAGGAACAGCGTTTAGCCCTCGTCATCGGCAATTCCAGCTACAAGCAGTCGCCTCTGATCAATCCGGCTAACGATGCGCGCGCAATGACGATCAAACTGCAGCAGCTCGGCTTCACGGTCCTCAAAAAAGAAAATGCCGATCTCGAAGAAATGATTGCGGCCGTGCGCGAATTCGGCAATCAATTAAAAAACGGCGGCGTCGGCTTATTTTATTTTGCCGGCCATGGCGTGCAATCCAAAGGCATCAACTATCTCATTCCGATCAACGCAAATATCCGTCACGAGGACGAGTTGGCAACGCGTGCCTACAACGCCAATGAATTGCTGGAAAAAATGGATACGGCAAAAAATCGCATCAACATGGTGATCCTCGATGCATGCCGCGACAATCCATTCGCGCGCAGTTTCCGCTCAAGCGCACGCGGTTTGGCCGGCATCGAACAGGCGCCGACCGGCACCCTGGTTGCCTATGCGACCTCGCCCGGGGCGACGGCCGCCGACGGTTCCGGCTCGAATGGCCTCTACACGGAACAGTTGTTGCGCGCCATGTCCGAACCGGGTTTAAAAATGGAAGACGTTTTTAAGCGCGTGCGCGTGTCCGTCATGGAAAGATCAAGCGGCAAACAAGTGCCTTGGGAAATGTCTTCCGTCGTCGGCGACTTTTATTTCAATCCGACTTCCGTGCAATTGACGCAAATGGCGTCGTTGCCCGCGTCGACAGCGGCGTCTTCGCAACCGCAATTACAGCGCGAACTGTTGCCTGTCTTAATTCCGCGCAAGCTGATCGATAATTATCAGCTCGTGACGAGTATGCCGGTGCAGTCGCCTATCGTCGCCGCGCAATTCTCTTCCAGCGGACACTCATTGGCAGTTGCTTATCGCGATAAATCGCTAAAGGTCTTGGATACGCATACCGGCAACGTGATTGCGACCGAAACCCATTTCGGCGAAGTGACCGTCACTGCGGACAAGCGTTATGTAATCGGTCTGACCGACACCGGCAGCTTGACGATTTTGGACATGCACAGCGATGCCGCGCGCAAGGCGTTCACGGGTTTGCCTGTCGATATCACGGCGATGGCGATGTCGCCGAATGGAAAGCGCCTGCTTATACATACGCGCGGCAATGGATTCGCGCTATTCAATCTCGACTCGGGCAAATGGATGGGCGAAGCGGAGTCGGCGGATGGGACGCCGATGTTTGCCTTCTCCCCTTCCGGCGACCGCTTGGTTACCTGGGGCGGCAATGAGAGCAACCTGAAGCTGTGGGCCCCCGATAAAGGCACGCAAATCAAAAAAATGCGTGCCCATTGGCATGCCGTCGGCTTTGCCAAATTCAACAAGGACGGCAGTTTACTGTTGACGGTCGCCCATGACGACGCCGCCATCATGTGGCGTACCTCCGATGGAGAAGATCTCCATAAATTCAGTTTCGGCGACAACAGCCCGGTGCCGGCGCAAGTCGAATTCCTCAACGATGGAAAACATGTTCTTGCCTACGCCGCCAAGTCGGCCAAAACAGCCAATAGCCCCATGCAGCTGGGCATATGGGAAGTCGCAAGCGGCACGCCGATTGTTACCTTTATGGCGGACGGCTCGCCGGCAAGGTCCATACGGCTGTCGCGCGACCTGGAACGCATGTTCGTCATTAGTCCCGACAAGACGACCCACGTATTCAACCTCGCTGCGAAAAAGCGCATCAATACCCTGAACGGCATGGAACTGCTGGACTTTTCACCCGATGGACGGCGCTTCTTGGTCAAGTCATCCGAAGGCCTGCGCCTGATGGATATGCAAACCATGGCGCCGCTTGGCAGAATGCCCGGCCAGGTACATGCTTTCTTGCCGCGCAGTCCGGGCAATCCATTCGCCACGTCCGGTTCGGACGGCACCCTCACATTATGGAATTTCGATAACGGCGAAGCAGTCAATAACCAGTTGAAAGGCCATCTTGACGCGATTGCATCGGCGACATTTTCAGCCGACGGCCGTCGTCTATTCAGCGTAGGTTCGGACAACTTTGCAAAGTTGTGGGGCATACCGGACATTAAAGACGGCAAGCAATTGGTCAAAGACCAATTCGAATCGACCGTCGAATACCAAAAGCGTTTAGCGAACTGGAGTTCGCCTTATTCCACGGTAGCGGATTTAGCAGCCTATAACGCCGATACGGAAACCTATACTGTGAAAATCAGCGATGCCAGCATTGCCATACCGCTGCCGCGCGATGCCGCGAAAAAATTGGTCGGCCAGCGGCAAGCCGTCGTCACGGGCGTGCTCAAATTCTTTGACGCGGAGCAGTTGGTCCTAACCGATTTCAACTTAGCCCGACTACCGTGAATGCAGTAGAAATTAATACTTTAGTATCAAAGCAGTGCGAAATATTCCACAACATTTACGCTTGCCTACCCGCAAGCCAAGAGTATAATTTTCCGAATGGACAAACTCGAAGCATTTAAGACAATCGCCGCTGAAGCCAGCCGGGGAGATTTGATTTTCCCGACCAATGTCAATGCTTCGCTCAAGATTCAACAAACATTAAACGACCCGGACTGCCATTTGGAAGCGGCGGCACGTTTGGTGATGGCGGAACCTTTGCTGTCGGCCCGCACCGTTGCGATTGCCAATTCGGTTGCTTACAACCGCTCCGGCATGGAAGTCACCAGCGTGAGCGTCGCCGTCATGCGCTTGGGCTTCCGCACCTTGCGCTCTTTGGTTGCCGCCGTGGTCGTGCGCCAGCTCAGCAGCAAGGTCTCGGACCCCGTTTTACAAAAGATGTCGTCCCAACTGTGGGAACACACCGCCAACGTCGCCGCCCTAGCGCACGTCATCGCGCGTCGTGTAACACACGTCGATCCGGAAACGGCGATGTTCGCCGGCATCGTTCATGAAGTCGGCGGATTCTATCTATTGTCGCGTGCCGCCGAATTTCCCGGCATTCTTGATGGCGACCGCGAAGACTGGGCCGAATACGGTGAAAAAATTATCGGACGCGGCGTCTTGAAAAAGCTCTCTGTGCCTGACCAGGTCACGGAAGCTGTTGAAGCTTTGTGGTACGGCTTCCGCGCAGTTCCGCCCGTGACCTTGGGCGATACACTGATGTTGGCAAACGACCTTTCACCGGTTCCCTCTCCTCTGCATGGCAGCGCCGGCGCGACGACACCGCAATCTGCATCCACCATCGATTTTGTGGTGGGCGACGGTACCTTAAGCAATATCCTGGAAGAATCAGCCGAAGAAGTCCGCGAATTAACTGCGGCACTGATGTTCTAAAACTTTCCTTATCTCTTCATCTCCTTCAGTTTTCGTAGAAGCGAATCAATACGCTACGCGGAACTTTGCGTAATTATTAACTTCTACATGAGGCATGCGTAGCGGAAGGTTTGCTGCCGTTGCGCATTATTGTGTTTCTGCACGTTCGTAATGCCAAAACTCAAGGAGGTCGTATGTTGAAATGGTTATCGCCTATCGCTTGTGCACTCTTGTTTGCAGCATGTAGCAGCACTCCCCCGAGCAGTTCCGGCACGATGTCAGGCTCCAGCTCCGGCATGGGCTCTGCCGGCGGCACGGCCAGTGGATCGGTTTCGCCGTCCACCAGCTCGTCCTCCAGCGGCGACAGCTCCGGCAGTTCCAGCAGCTCGGGCATGGGCTCGTCCAGCGGCTCGTATGGCTCGCAGCAACCTTCGTCCAGCAGCTCTTCCAGCGCTCCGCCCTCCAGCGGTTCGACTGACGCAAGCAGCAGCTCTGGCACGTCAGGCTCCACCGGTGCAACGTCTTCCGGCAGCACCACCGATTCGAGCAACAAGTAATTTGCATCAAATAAATTCTTGTGCAGGCCCGGCTTGCACAAGAATTTATCTAATCAAATCGAGCAAGGGAAATTTTCCGTTCAACACATCCGTCGAATTCACACCCCACCACTTATCCAAGGCGGTTGCATAAAGACTGCGAAAATCGACCGTATGCTGTAAATTGCCGCTGCCATCCAAGCGCGCTAAATCCGGCATCGCGCCGAGCAAACCGCCTTTGACGCGGCCACCCATCACGACATGCGGCGCCACAGTGCCATGGTCGGTGCCGTTGGAAAGATTTTCCTTCGGGCGTCTACCGAACTCCGCATAAGTCATCACCAAAGAAGTATTCCAGCGTTTCAACTCCACCAAGGCCAAACGCAATGCGACTAAGCCTTCGGCCAGCTGCTTCAACAAATTGGCATGCGTGCCCGGCTGATTTTGGTGCGTGTCGAATCCATTCAAGGTAAGCCGCAACGCTGCAACGCGCTTGCCGGTTTGCTCGCCGTTCCCAATCACTTGCGCCGCGGCTTTGACGACGTTGCCGAACCCGTTGCCCGGAAACTGCGTCTTAAAATCGATCTTGCCCTGCACCGGTTTCAAACCGTCGGCTGCTTTTACGATATCGGCTTCGACCTTCAAGATATGTTCCAGCGTCGGGTTATTGGCGCTACCCGCGGGCCGCGCTAAGCGCGCCGTATTCAAGAACTGTTCGGTATTGGCCAACGCCACCGCTCGCGCACCGCCTTCCAGCGGCCCCAACTCCTGGCTGCCGATAATGACACCGTCCGCACTGAAAGCCGCCGGTACCGCACGCAAGCGAAAAGCGCGCGACATCCACCCTTCATGCAGATATTGATCGGCCTTGGACGCCGTATCCCAAATCTCGATCGAACGGAAATGCGAAAGATTCGGCTGCGGATACCCTGTGCCCAACACGACCGCCAATTCGCGCTCGCGCCATAGTGCCATCAAGGGCTCCAAGGCCGGATGCAAGCCCAGAGTCTGATCCAGCTGCAGCACATCGTCGCGCTTGATCGCAATACGCGGCCGTAGGCTGTGATACAAGGAGTCGGTATAAGGCACAACGGTGTTCAAGCCGTCATTGCCGCCTTTAAGCTCCACCAGGATCAAGAGATTCTGATAGCCGCCGCGCTCTTGCGCAAAGGCGAATTGCGGCGCCAGCATCGCCGTGCCCAGCCCGCCTGCAAACTGTATGAACTCTCGTCGATTCATATCATCACTTGAGCTGATAGACCGGGTCCATGACCAGCGCGCGCAAATAAGCGAGCCCGTTCAAGTCACTGGAAATTGGGGCAACCGGAGGCATCGCCAATATCGCCCTTTGCATCGCCAAGCGTTGCGTGGCATCGGGAATTTTGTCGGCGCTCGTACCGAATTGCGCAAGCCAGGCATCCGGATTAAATCCGACTTCGGCGACGGCATTGGCATATTGAATTTTTCCTTCCATGCCCAGAGCAGCCCGCCCTTTTACTTTGCCGAGTGCATTCATTTCCGCGCGTGCGGTGCGCAACATCATGTCGGTCGTACGCGCGATTTTTCCGCCGCCCGGTTCCACCGCACGGAACAGCCGCTCCAATGAAGCCTTGCGCGCCAAGAGCGTCGTGCTATTGATCCAAGCTTCGCCGCCCGGCCAGCCTTTCACGTTAGGCGGATTAAGCAAATTTTGACCAAGCTGCGCGACCGCAAAGGTAAATGGTAAAGGATCGCCATAAGTGAATTCGAATTGCTTGAGTGCGCCGACAGCCAATTCAACCGGCGACTTGACCAATGTGGCGCGATTTTTTTCGCTCCAAAATGCGGGCGAAAGGAACAGCTCGCGCAACGCAATCTTAGTGTCATAACCGCTGTCGCGAAAGCGTCTTGCGATGCGCGCAACTTCTGCAGGCTCCGCTGCCGGTGAAACGAATTCACGCCACAGCTTAGTCACGATGAATTCGGCGCACGCGGGCTGCGCGAGCAAAATATCGAGCACATCGTCGCCCTTGAAATTACCGCTTTTACCCAATACGGTCTTGATGCCGCCGTCATGGAACATCGGCCGCCATTTAAACCCGCCGTTTTCGAGATCAATGCTCCAGCCGGTGAAAGCGCGCGCCGCTTCCTTGATATCCTGCTCGCCGTAATGCCCTTCGCTCAGCGTAAACAGCTCCATTACTTCGCGCGCAAAATTCTCATTCGGTGCGCCTTTGCGGCTATTGGCGTTGTCGAGATAAATCAGCATCGCCGGGTCTTTGGAGACCGCATGCAGCAAATCGCCGAAATTGCCCAGCGCATGCTGACGCAACAGCATGTTCTGCCGGTACATCAATAGCGACGAACGCACCTTTTTCTGACTGGAGACGAAGTGATTGTGCCAAAACAGCGTCATGCGCTCGCTCAGCGGCGAAGACGTCGTCAGCATTTGCCGCAACCACCAGCCGCGCAACTCGATGCCCTGCCGAATGTCGAGTTCGACCTGTGCTTTTTTCTCCTCCGGAGATAATGAATTGAGGTACTTGCGCGTGACCAGCGGCTGATCGATCCAGGCCGGCGCCGGAACGACCGCTACTACCTGCGGCATCAGTACCCGATCGACTGCCTGTTGGCGACTTAAGCCAGCGAATTGGCGAACCTCAGAAAATGAGGGAGAGAAACCGACGCGCGTCAGGAAAAACCGCGCGTCTTCGTCACCCAAGGGTTGGGCGGCCGCCAGAACAGCGATACTCCATACCAGGAAGCCAAGTCCGATGCGGAGCAATCGCATAACTGCTTACCTGCGGGGTGCGTAAATATCGCGACCGGCTTCATCGATCTGACGGCGTAGAGCTTTCCGCTCTTCCGGCGACATCTTGCCGCGCCGGCCGTCGTCCGCACCCTGGCTGGGAGGGAAACGATTAGGTGGATACTGGCCGTCAGCGTACTGCCGCGCATCCCGGCCGCCACGGCGCTCACTATCACGCTGCCAACGCTCGTCATTATCCCGCCTAGCCTCGGAGGATTGAGCCCATTCCTGGCGCCTTGCGTCCGCCTCTTGGCTATTGCCAGGATAGGCAAATGCATTCATCATGCCTGCCAGCAGGAGGGGCACCAACACGAGTTTTTTGAGGAATATCATCATGAATGACAGTGTATGCCTCTTGCGGCTTGCTCAGAAGGACAGATTCGTAAAGGATGTAACAGTTTGTAATGGGTTGATTCTAAAGCGTTTGTTCGGCGCGTTCTGACGTTACCATAGCGGCATGAATACTACAAATTCCAACAGTCAACCGGCTGGAACGCCAGCCAAACAGGGCAAGATTTTAGTTGTCGACGACGATGCGCGCCTGCGCGACTTGTTGCGGCGTTACCTGTCGGAACAAGGCTTTCAAGTCATTACCGCCGAGAATGCGCCGGCGATGAACAAGCTATGGCTGCGCGAGCGCTACGATCTGGTCGTGCTCGACCTGATGTTGCCCGGCGAAGACGGCCTCTCCATTTGCCGCCGCCTGCGCGGTGCAGGTGACCAAACGCCGATCATCATGCTCACCGCCAAAGGCGAAGATGTCGACCGTATCGTCGGCCTGGAAATGGGCGCGGACGATTATCTGCCCAAGCCTTTCAACCCGCGTGAACTAGTTGCCCGCATCAATGCGGTATTGCGCCGCAAGGGTGCAGATGAACTGCCGGGAGCGCCGTCGGACAAGCCGCAAGTCGTCGAGTTCGGCGAGTTCGTGCTCGACCTCGGTACACGCACGCTAAAGAAAAATGGACAAACCATTCCGCTCACCACCGGCGAGTTTTCCGTGCTCAAAGTTTTTGCGCGCCATGCGCGCCAGCCCCTGTCGCGCGAAAAGCTGATGGAGCTTGCGCGCGGCCGCGAGTATGAAGTATTCGACCGGAGCCTCGATGTGCAGATCTCGCGCTTGCGCAAGCTGATCGAGCCCGATCCGTCCAATCCCCTCTACATCCAGACGGTTTGGGGCCTGGGTTACGTGTTTATTCCCGAAGGGCAGCCGCGCTAAGCGGTGCCCCTCGCTGCTGCTTCATTTTCCTCTCCCATGGCGCCCTTCCTGAACCGGCTCGCTTGGCTCAAGAGCGGCTTGTTTTGGCGCACCTTCATTCTGCTTACCTTGCTCATCACGGTCAGCATGGCAGCCTGGGTAAGCGGCGTACGGATGGTGGAACGCGAACCGCGTGCGCGGCAGATTGCAGCGCAAGTGGTATCGATGGTGACCATCACGCGCGCGGCGCTTACGCATTCCGCTCCGGAACTGCGACGCGAACTATTGTTTGATCTCGCGAGCAACGAAGGCATTCGCATCTATCCCCTGGAAGACAATGACCGCGTCGAGCCGTTGGCCGAGAGCGGCATGACACCGCTGGTTAAGTCGGGTGTGCAAGCCAAGCTGGGACCGGATACGCGCTTTGCCAGCAAAGTCAACGAGGTACCGGGATTCTGGGTCAGCTTTAATATCGAAGACGATGCCTACTGGCTCATGCTCGATCGCCAGCGCATCGACCGCGCATCCGGCGTGCAATGGGCCGGGTGGGCAGCAGTCACCCTGCTGCTGTCCTTGATCGGCGCCGTCTTTATTTCACGCTTGATCAACCAGCCGCTTGCCCGCTTAAGCGCGGCAACACGCGCCATCGCGAAAGGCCGGCGGCCCGAACCGTTACCCGAAAAAGGTCCGAAGGAAATTCGGCAAGCCAATCGCAGCTTCAATCACATGGTGGAAGACTTGAACCGCGTCGAATCCGATCGCGCAGTCATCTTGGCGGGCATTTCCCATGATTTGCGCACGCCGATCTCGCGCATGCTGCTCGAAGTCGAATTGGCGAATTTGTCGGCGGAAGCGCGCAGCGGCATGCAATCGGACTTGGCGCAGATGGATGCCATCATCGGACAGTTTCTTGACTACGCACGGCCGAGCGATCCTGCCAACTTCAAGGAAATCGATTTATCCGCGTTGCTAGCAGACACGACACGTGAAGCGGAGCGTCAGCCGGATATCGACATGAAGATGCACATCGACGCAAATTTCACTGTAATGGGAAATCCAGTGGATTTACGCCGCGTCTTCAGCAACCTCATCGAAAACGCGCGACGCTACGGCAAGAAGACGGAAGCGGATAAGGTAAAAGTCAATCTCAGCTGTACAAGAGAAGACGGCAATGCCGTCATTGAAATTCAAGACGATGGGCCAGGCATACCCGAGCAAGATATGGAGCGACTCCTGCGCCCCTTTACGCGCCTGGATACCGCACGCAGCCAAGCCAACGGCGCCGGCCTGGGTCTAGCGATTGTCGAACGGCTCGTAAAACGCCACGGCGGCCGGATTCAATTGCGCAATCGCACCGAAGGCGGATTGTCGGTGCGGATTGTACTGCCTCTGGCAAACGCTTAACGCCATTTTTCGGGGTGCAGTTGAGCAGTTCATTTTGCTGGCGCTTCAAGGCGATGCAAGCAGATCAAGTACCATCAGCGCCTCGTCATAGAATCTACCGTCAACGCATAGAGCGCTGGGAAGTATGCCCGACGCTTTGAAAGCCGCTTTTTCGTACATCGACCGGGCCTGTTGATTTTCAAGCCCCACCCAAAGCTGCAGGAGTCGCATGCCGGGTAGCGATTTGACCTCCGTTATCGCGGTAGCCACAAGTGCATGGCCAATTCCAAAACAGCGGTACTCGGGGACGACATAAGCACCATATAGCGAACCGCCATGGCGCTGTTTCAGCTTGGCGTTGCGCTGAAAAGCGATGATACCCGCCAACTGGGCGCTGTTAATGAAGGCGCCTAAGAAGAAATAACTATCATCGGGTGCCGGTGGCAAGCGATGCGCGACCTCCTCTACCGACTGGGATTCCTCCTCCGCGTAGCTCGAGCCAAACGCTGCAGGACAGTCTTTTAAGCCGGCTAATCGCACTGACAGAAACGATGCAGCGTCAGTAGATTGCAGCTTACGAATCGTGAACGTAATTTTGTCTTTTTGAATCATCTATTTGCTTCTCCGTTTCGACGGTTGCGTCGGCCCAATGAGGCGATAGCGAACAGATTTCTCTGTCGCATGAAATGCGCAGACATTTTAAAATTCATCCAGCCCGGGCAATGCAAATATTTCAGGGCGAAGACAATGCAGAAGATACACGGCAAGACCTCCGTCGCCTGTCCAAAGCGTATACCGGCCGCGGCCGTATTTTTTACGTGCGTCGTTCGACTGCTGAATTGCGTGCACGGCAAATTTGCGCGCGCGCTCCAGCCAAAGCGCATGACCGGTACGGCGATAGAGCGCTAAGAACGCGTAGCCATTCCCCGCAGTCCCGTGGCATATTCCAGGGCCTTTTGCAAGCGGGCCGGCTTTCCAGACAAATTCGCCGGCATCCATGAGCAAGGATTCAAATTCGCTCGATTCCTCATGCTCGAATGCTTCCAAGTTGGCGAGTGCATTCACGATTCCCGGCGCCCCATGACACCATTGCACCAACCGCTTTACCCCTGCTGCATCCGTCTCTGCGCTTAGCGGCCAATTTATGTCTGCACCTTGTCTTACCGACGAATGCCTTAAGGTCTGAATGGCTCGTCGGACAATGGTTCCTGCCCATTCGCTCGGGAGAAATTCAATTCCTTTTAATAGTGCCTGTACATTTCCAGCAATGCCGTGACACGCGCCATAGTACGAGCGAACGCCTTTAAAAATTTTGCTTGTCCATAGCCATTCTCCCGTTTCGCGGTTCTCTACCCAGCTTTCCCAAAGCGCGTATGCAGCTTCCCGATAAAGGTCTATCCAAATCTGTTCGCCGGTCTTTTCGTGGAGAACAAGAGCGGCATGCATCATGCCCGCTCCACCCGAAGTAATTTCTCTCGCTTGATGATGCGCGGTCTCTTTCATACATTTGACCAAGCGCTCAAATATGGAATGATCGCTCGGATCAGCCAGGTAGGCTGGCGCGAGGATGCCGATTTCCCCTAAGTGAAGTCCCGTTTCATAGCCGTAATCAGGACTGAGAAGATAAGCCGAGTGAATTTGTCTCAGAATGGATGACCAATCCTTGGCCATATAGCCGGCACGCTTCAGAATTCGCAGTGATACAACAGCCCCTGCCGCGCCGGAGTATAGCGCCCATTTTGGCGAGCTGCCTTCGTCATCCAATGGGTGCGTCGGCCAACTGCCGCTTGCGCTTATTGCACTCTCGAAGTCGCGCACTATAAGTTGAACGGCATCTTGCGCAACATCCGCTTGCCACGCCCGATCCGTCATCTTTTCATGCCGAGTCGGATCGTAGACACGATGCGTTTTGATATTTTTTCCGCTCTCCATTTTTTTCACGCAGCTTCGTTCCAACCAAGACTAGCACGGGAACCAACTCAAGGCGAATACCTCTTAGCATTTGTTAAGCCGACCAACTTGCAAGGAGAAAATCATGCCGCGAGGTGACAAATCCGCCTATACGGACAAGCAAAAGCGTCAAGCGCGCCATATTGAAGAAGGATATGAGACGCGCGGCGTTCCGAAAACCGAAGCCAAGCGCCGCGCCTGGGCAACGGAAAACAAAATTTCCGGCGGCGGCAAGAAATCCGGCTCGGGCCGAACGCATCATTAACCGCAAAATGATTTAATTTCGTTTCGGTCTTAATCGGTTAGCCTGTGTTGCCGGGCAGGGGAACTATGCATGCCGCCTTTTTCTGTTAAAGTATCTGCATGCCTTCTTCTCGCCTTCGTCCCAAACATTTCGGCACTCAAGCCTCCGAACTCGCTTTTGCCACGCCGCAAATCATGGCGCACCGCCTCATGCGTTTGGCGTTCGCAGGCAGCATTCCGTCGACGCACGACCAACGCGAGTTTCGCTTAATGAGTTCGGAAAAAGTCACCGCATTTTATGAATCATGGAATGCGATGTACATGGAAGCGTTTCGCATCAATCAAGAGCTTTGCCTGTCCATGATGCGTTCATCCTGGGCCGTCTATCTGGGCGGCGGATTCACTCCCGTTTTCGGCAGCGAGCACTTTCGCCGTTCCGCGGACAACATCCTTCGCCACGGATTGGCGCCGATCCATCGCAGTGCGATGGCCAATATGAAACGTCTAAAGCTCTGACGCTGTTAATTCAAATCGCTCAGCAGCGACGCCAAGGTCTCCGGCGGCAATTCTTCCAAGTGCGCCAAATAATTGGGATGATCACAGCCGATCATCAGCTGCGCGCCGTTTTTGAGCGCCTGTTTCATCGCCGGCGCAAGTTCAAATCGCAAGAAGTGCACGGCAGACGTTTTTTCGGCGTTTTCGCGCTCCAGGTCTTCATCGGCAATCGCATATACGCGCTCCTGCCCTTCGACTTGAATGAAGGTTCGGTCTTCCACGCCGATCAGCTTGGCTAATGCAGCCTTGCGCTCCGCTTCATTGCCGTATTCGATCATCATCGTTGCCTTCAGGTTGCTCCCATCCGGCGCGAGAGGCGCATAGGCTTCCAGCTCGGATTGAATGCCTTCTTCCTCGAAGATTTTTTCAATGCGCAGCATTTCCTGCACTTGATAGCGCAACAGCTTTTCATCTTCGAATTGCAGCGTCATGTGATTACCGAGATGAACGTTGCGGATCTTCTTGTGTGCGATGATTTCAGCCCGAATCGCCGGGCGCGCCTTGGCATATGCTTCCAAGCTTAAAAGACTATCGCGTGTCAGTGCCATGCTTTTCCTCAGCTATGATGTTGGCCGGTAATCGGACCTGTGCCGAACAGATTCTCGCGCAATTCCTGGTCCATTTTCGGATCGCGACGGCGTATCCACTCCAGCACCATGGTCGCGTGTTCCTTTTCCTCGTCGCGATTGTGCTCAAGGATGGCTTTCAAATCGGGATCGGTGCAGGCCTCGGCGCGCTGGTTATACCAATCCACCGCTTCCAGCTCTTCCATCAGCGAGGTGATCGCGCGATGCATGTCCATCGTCGCATCGGATAATTTTTCTAACGGTTCGTGGTAGCCTTCGTTGGCCATGTTTTCTCCTTAGATTCCGTATGCTTTGCGCAGCAGCGACAGCGGGTGCGCCAGCTCTGCGTGCTTCAAACCGGCCTCACTCATGCCTTGTTCAATATGATGCCCGGCCAACTGGCAATCCGATGAAATGTAATTCGGCTCGTCATTCGTCATCGCCTTGAAAACCGGCTTGCCTATCTTCATCGCCGTGGCATGGAATTCTTTTTTAACGCCAAACGTCCCCGCATGCCCTGAGCAACGTTCAACAATATTGAGTTTGGTTTCCGGCACAAGTTGCAAGGTCTCTGCGGTTTTCCTGCCGACATTCTGCACGCGTGAATGGCAAGGAATATGGTAAGACACCTTGCCGAGCGACTGCTTGAAATCCGTCTTCAGCAAGCCATCGCGATTGCGCGAAATAAAGTATTCAAAGGGATCCCACATCGCTTCCTTCACCAATTGCGTATCGGAATCATCCGGAAACATCAAGGGCAATTCCTGCTTGTACATCAGCGTGCAGGAGGGAATCGACGTCAGGATCGCGTAACCTTCCTTAGCCAGTTTCGCCAAGTGCGGGATATTGATATTTTTCTTTTCCTCAACGCCTGCAAGATCGCCCTGCTCCAGCTTGGGCATGCCGCAGCAGGCTTCTTTCTCGACCATCACATAGGGAATCTCGTTATGGTCGAGAATCGCCAGCAAATCATGGCCGATGCCCGGCTCGTTGTAATTGACGTAGCAAGTCGAGTAGATGGCGACTTTACCGGGCGTGAGCTCACCGTCTTTCACCGGATATGACTTGGATGCCGCAGCACCCGAACGGAATTTTTTCGGTGCAAACTCAGGCAGCCATGCATTCTTGTCCACACCCAGCGTCTTCTCTACCAAGCCGCGCATGGCCTTGGTCTTGTTGACCGCGTTAACCGTTTGCGTGACGATGGGAATGCCGGCAAACATGCCGAGGCCATCGGTATTCGATAAAAATTTGTCGCGCGCCGAAATGCCGTGCTTCTGGAATTTGACCGCCTTGGCACGCAACATCAAATGCGGAAAGTCGACATTCCACGAATGCGGCGGCGTATACGGACACTTGGTCATGTAGCACACATCGCACAAGTAGCACTGATCGATTGCCTTCCAATAATCTTTCTTGTCTACGCCATCGAGTTCCAAGGTCGGCGAGTTATCGACCAAGTCGAACAGCGTCGGAAATGTCCCGCACAGCGACACGCAACGGCGGCAACCGTGGCAAATATCGAAGACGCGTTCCAGCTCCTTGTTAAGCGATTCCTCGTTGTAAAAATCCTCGCTCTTCCAATCGAGCGGATGACGAGTGGGCGCTTCGAGGTTGCCTTCGCGATGGGAATGAGTCATAGAAAATGTCGTCGTATTGCTATTAGGTTGAATGGCCGCCGCTTAGCGTCGATTACCGTCGAAATAAATTTTACTTATCGTGCAGTTGCGCGGCTGCGATAAGGCGAAGTTGATCGTATCGATCAAGTTCTTCGCATTAAGCAGCAGTTTGTCATCCGCTTTGCCCCAATCAGAATCAAAGGGGCTGGTATTGTGAAAATCCGGCGGGAATAGCGATAGCACGCGTATGCCATCTTTTTTCAAGCGATGCGCCAACACATCGGCGAAACCCGCATGGCCATGCTTCATCGCATAAAACGCTTCGTGCGGCCCGTCGCCGACGAAGCCGCTTTCAGCCGCCTTGGAAATCATATTGACGATATCGGCGCCGGGCGAGCGCTGCAATAACGGCAGCAAATGCTTGGTCAATAAAATCGGCCCCGTCGTGCCGGAATTGATCACACTGACGATCTTGTCATCCGATGTTTCGATGAAATCATCCTGCTGCAGCCACTGCGAACCGTTATGAACAAGAAGGTCGATCGAATCGGTTTGCTCTTGAATTAAAGCCGCCGCGGCACGAATATCCGCCGGGTCGGTCAAGTCGCATTGCAAGGGGCGGACATCCGCATTTGCATCATGCGAACGAATCTGATCGCAGGTCTTTTGCGCATCCTGCAAGCGCCGCGCGCTTGCAAATACCGTGGCGCCCTGCTTCGCAAAATTCCATGCGAGTGCGACGCCAAAATCTCTGGACGCGCCGGTAATCACTACCTTTTTATGTGCAAACATGATTGTGCGGCCCGCCTTTCCCGACACCGAGAAAGGCGGAGTCCATGGTGAGAAGCTTAGTCGACCAGTGCGTCGAGGGCCTTCTGATAACGGTTGGCGTGGGAACGCTCGGCTTTGGCCAGCGTCTCGAACCAATCGGCGATTTCCTCGAAACCTTCATCGCGCGCGGTCTTGGCCATGCCTGGGTACATGTCGGTGTACTCATGGGTTTCACCGGCGACGGCAGCTGCCAGGTTTTGGCGGGTCGAGCCGATCGGCAAGCCGGTAGCCGGATCGCCGACAATTTCCAGATATTCCAAGTGGCCGTGGGCGTGACCGGTCTCGCCTTCAGCGGTGGAGCGGAACAAGGCGGCAACGTCGTTTTGACCTTCGATGTCAGCCTTGTTTGCGAAATACAGATAGCGGCGATTAGCTTGCGACTCGCCGGCAAAAGCGGCTTTCAAATTGGCTTCGGTTTTCGAGCCCTTGAGATTTGCCATGGTTTCTCCTAGTTGGTCAAAATCAATCAGACAGTGATGGGATTACTCGAAGCAAGCAAAGCCTTCTCCGATGAAATCAGGCGTATTGTGATCCGGTCTGAGCAAATGCTCAAATTGTCAATTTCAATGCGCTTAATTGGCAATTGTAATCGCATCGAGCAGCTTTAAAGACAGTCTCTATGGCATAGAACAAAGCGCCGCCGCGTAAGTCCAACCGTGACAAGGTTTTCAAAGAGGCAAGCCATGCAAACCACCTGGATACTCGCAGCCGACGGTTATCGTGCCCGCATTTTCGAGGAAGTCGACGAAGAACATCATCTAATGGAAATTGAAGATCTCGCCAATCCTGCAGGAAAGGCACAAGGGCGCGAAGTCTTGACCGGCGCGCCGCTCAGGCGCAATTCAGGAAAAGGCGGGCGCCCTGGGAAAGGCGGTGCCGGCAATCGCGGCAGTATCCATGACGGACAACCCGAGACCGATCCTCTCGAACATGAAAACGAAGAATTTTCAAAAGCAATCAGCGACTTTCTCGACAATGCCCATCATGAGCATCGCTTCGAAAAATTATATGTAATCGCGCCGCCGAAATTTCTTGGCTTGCTGCGCAAGAACCTAAGCAAGGAAGCGCAAAAATTAGTGGCCGACGAAATCGACAAGGATATTTCTTGGTACGACAGGCATGGCATCGAAGAATTTGTGCGGGGATGGAAACACTAGGGCGTTGGCCACTCATTTCTTTTCTTGCGACGTCATTTCATTTCCTGATCATGCTCGCCTGATGCGTCATCATCGGCCAGCAATCTCTCATCCAATAGGGTTTGCACGATTGCCGCTTGACGAGCATCGCGGCGCCGTTTCGGGTCCGGGCGATCCAGCGCTTGGCCTGCCATCCACCGCTTAAAATTTACAAATGTTGCGGGTGCGATGGTCTGCATCATTGCCATTCGACCGGTTGCGGATATGACGAGATGCTTGAACTTCGGTGAACTGGTCAACACAGATGCGCGCAACGCTTGAATCGGCCAAAGGTCGTTTTCATCTTTTGAAAATCGAACAGGATGCGGGTCGTCGCCTTCCGGCTGTCGACGGATAAAATCGACCTCGAATCCTTTGGCATTGATTGCCGTTTCAAGTTGTCCCTCTTTGCGTTCGAACGTCGGATCGGCTTTCTGCAATAAGCGCAGCATCGACATATCCAAGCGGTCCATATCCATGAAAAACTGAACGCGCTTTCTCGCATCCCATAGCAGATCAATATCCTGGGTTGCCAATGCTCCTTGTGCAATTCGTACGCCAGCGGCAGTCTCATAGGCATATAAGGCGTGTGTACCGACGACGGTAAAGTGTCGACTTATTCCGGCTTTATCCAGTGCCGTCAGAACGGAGATCAGTATGGTCGGTGCGCGACCAGCCTTGACTGCCTTGTTGAGCCGCTCAGCTTCCGTCAGCGCCTGCCTGAGGGAGCGCAGGCGGTCCTCGGTATTTCGCTTTCGTTCGACAAATTTTTGGTACGTGTTTTCTGTCTCAGCGTTACGCGGTCCAACGCGGATCTGGCGATTATCCGGAGTAGTTTTCACCAAATATTCGTATGCCCCCTGGCGCTTCCAATACATGCCGCCGGAAAAATCACGAGTCCGCTTTTCGACGCGAACAAATTCTTCATAGATGGTGGAGGCGTCTATGATTTGCCGTATTGCGGCATCGGAAAGAGGAATGTAGTCCATGGCCGTATATTTTACAAATTTTAAATTTATACGGCCAATCTTTAAAAATCAATAGGTTAAATGACCCTTAGCTAATTAATTTTACCGATTAGAAGCATTCTGATGCCATAACCATACGAATCTCGAAAAAAATCTTTGCATATGCCTAGTGTAGTGAGTCACTACACTAGCTCAGCCCTTGAAGATTAACGCCACCGCATCTGCAGCAATCCCCTCTTCCCGCCCGAGATAACCTAGCTTTTCATTGGTCTTCGCCTTGATATTCACCTGCGCAGGCAACAGGCCCAGATCCTCGGCGACATGCGCCACCATCTGCGGAATATGCGGTGCCATTTTCGGCCCTTGCGCAATGATGGTGGCGTCGATATTGGCGATCACGTAACCAGTCTCGCACACGCGCTTGCCGGCTTCCTGCAAGAGCTTGCGCGAATCCGCGCCGGCAAATTGCGGATCGGTATCCGGAAAATGTTTGCCGATATCGCCCAAGCCGGCCGCGCCGATCAGTGCATCGGTAATCGCATGCAGCAAAACATCCGCATCGGAATGCCCCATCAAACCAGTCGCATGCGGAATCGTTACCCCGCCGATGATCAGCTTGCGCCCCGATACCAACGCGTGGCAATCGTAACCTTGGCCGACGCGAAAAGGAGGAAGATTCATGACATGCCTTTCAATAACAGTTCTGCCAGTGCCACATCCTGCGGCAGCGTGATCTTGAAATTGCGCGCGCTGCCTTCGACCAGTTTAGGCGCCAAGCCCAGGGCTTCAATCGCGCTGGCTTCGTCGGTTACATCGGTCGCCTGTTCCAGCGCCTGCTTAAGTAAAGCGTAGCGAAACATTTGCGGTGTTTGCGCCGCCCACAAGCCGGCGCGCGGCACGGTCTGCTGCACGCGGTCATTGCTGTCGCTGCGCTTCAAGGTATCGACTACCGGCATCGCCAGCAAACCACCGACTTCGTCGTCACGCAGTGCGCCAATCAGCTTATCGATTAATTCACTCGTCAAACCGGGGCGCGCCGCATCGTGCACCATTACCCAATCGTCGTCATTGACGCGATCGCGTATCGCTTGCAAACCGTTCATCACGGAAACATGGCGTGTCGGGCCGCCGTTAAAAATCACTGTGAGACGTTCGCTGGGCAGCGGCACCGACTTCAATGCCGCCGCGATATAGCCATCTTCCTTGCTTACCACCACGAAGCAATGTTCGATGGCGGGCGATTCCGCGAAAGTCTGAAGCACGTGCATCAGCATCGGCTTGCCGGCGATCTGCAAATATTGCTTGGGACAATCCGCGCCGACGCGCGCGCCGACACCGGCGGCAGGGACAAGAGCGAAATAACGAGGAGCAAGCATGCGAGTTTATAGGCAAAACAATGAGTAGCAAGATGATACCGCACGAGCGTGACAGGATGGCAATCCATCGCAGCCTGTATCCGCCTATGTATCGGCCGTCATAGGCCCCTTCGTTTATAATTTCACCTTCACTTCCTTCGCCAAACCGTGTTGATCGCGCTTTGGCTGTACTGCTTTTGTTGATGCCGTTCGAACTCATCAAATCTCTTCCCAAACCAGGCCATCGCTTTGCCTTGCCAGCCGTGCATGGCTCGGCGGATGCCTATGTCTTGGCGCAAGCCGCTCGCGAGCTCGTTGCGCAAAAGCGCATGCTGGCCGTGGTCGTGGCAAATGCAACCGATGCGCAGCGCCTTCTTGCCGAAATTCGCTGGTTCGGCGAAAGCAGCGGCGTGCCTCTTCGCTGCCATTTGCTCCCTGACTGGGAAACGCTGCCCTATGACGCCTTTTCGCCGCACCAGGACTTGGTGTCGGAGCGACTAGCTACCTTGCATGAAATCCGCAGCGGCCAGTGCGATGTGATGATCGTGCCGGCGACCACCGCGCTTTTGCGCATGGCCCCGCCCTCGTTTCTCGCCGCCTATACGTTCTTCTTCAAGCAAGGAGAAAAACTCGACGAAGCGCAGCTGAAAGCGCAATTGAGCTTGGCCGGTTACACCCATGTTGCGCAAGTAATGTCGCCCGGCGAGTATTCGGTACGCGGCGGCTTGATCGATTTATTCCCGATGGGCTCGGCGCTCCCTTATCGCCTGGATTTATTTGGCGATACGATTGAAACTGTTCGCACCTTCGATGCGGATTCGCAAAGATCGCTTTATCCGGTGAAAGAAGTGCGTCTGTTGCCGGGCCGGGAATTTCCGATGGATGACGCCGCGCGCTCTGCATTCCGCAGTCGCTGGCGTGAAGTATTCGAGGGCGATCCATCCCGCTCGATGATTTACAAGGATATCGGCAACGGCATTGCCTCCGCGGGTATCGAGTATTACCTGCCTTTGTTTTTCGACGAAACCGCCACCTTATTTCAATATCTGCCGGAAGACACGACGCTGGCCTTGATCGGCGACGTCGATGTGGCGATCAAGCGCTTCTGGGCCGATACGCGCTCACGCTACAACTTCCTTAAATCGGATCGTGAACGTCCACTGTTAGAACCGGAAAAAGTTTTCCTGACCGACGAAGACTTTTTCACACTCGCCAAGCCGCATGCGCGCTGGGTGATGCAGGCGAGTGACGTTGCAAGCGAGCTTTCCGCGCCCTTGCCGAATATCGCCGTCAATCGGCGTATCGAAGATCCGCTGGCCAATCTGCGTTCCTATTTGATGCAAACCGACAAGCGCGTATTGATTTGCGCCGAATCCGGCGGCCGGCGCGAAACGCTGCAGCAAGTATTCAATGAATACAATTTATCGCCGGTCGCCTGCGACAATTTTGCAGACTTCCTCGCCTCGACCGATAAGCTGATGCTCGGCGTCGCGCCCTTGTACGCCGGCTTCGAATTACGTGCAGACGACGCCAACCTCGCCTTCATTACCGAAACCGAGCTATACGCAGGTTCGGGACGCCGCGTAGGCCGCCGCAAACAAGAAGGCGTCACGCAAGTCGAATCCATGGTGCGCGACCTGTCGGAATTGAAGATCGGCGATCCGGTCGTTCATGTCAATCATGGCATCGGCCGCTACATGGGCTTGGTGTCGATGGACATGGGCGAAGGCGAGACGGAGTTCCTGTATCTGGAATATGCAAAAGAAACGACGCTGTACGTGCCGGTGTCGCAATTGCATGTCATCTCGCGCTACGCCGGCGCTTCGCCGGAGGACGCGCCCTTGCATACGCTCGGTTCCGGTCAGTGGGAAAAGGCCAAGAAAAAAGCCGCCCAGCAGATCCGCGATACCGCCGCCGAATTGCTGAATCTCTATGCTCGCCGCGCCGCGCGTCAAGGCCACGCCTTCCAATATTCGGCACGCGATTATGAAGCCTTTGCGGAAAGCTTCGGTTTCGAAGAAACACCCGACCAGGCAGCGGCCATCAATGCCGTCATTACCGATATGACATCCGGCAAACCGATGGACCGCCTGATTTGCGGCGATGTCGGTTTCGGCAAAACCGAAGTCGCTTTGCGCGCTGCATTTGTCGCGGTGATGGGCGGCAAGCAAGTCGCGATTCTGGCGCCGACTACCCTGCTGGCGGAGCAACATGCGCAAACTTTTGCCGATCGCTTTGCCGATTGGCCGGTAAAAATCGCCGAGCTTTCACGTTTCCGATCCGGCAAGGAAATCGCGCAAGCAATCAAGGGCATGGCGGAAGGCACGCTCGATATCGTGATCGGCACGCACAAGCTGCTTTCATCCGAAGTGAAGTTCCAGCGTCTGGGGCTGGTCATCATCGATGAAGAGCATCGCTTCGGCGTGCGCCAGAAGGAAGCCTTGAAAGCCTTGCGCGCGGAAGTCGACGTGCTGACGCTGACCGCCACGCCGATTCCGCGTACGCTGGGCATGGCGTTGGAAGGCCTGCGCGATTTTTCCGTGATCGCTACCGCCCCGCAAAAGCGTCTGGCGATCAAGACCTTCGTACGGGTCGAAGGCGAGTCGGTGATACGCGAAGCCTGCCTGCGCGAATTGAAACGCGGCGGCCAAGTCTACTTCCTGCACAATGAAGTCGAAACCATCGAAAACCGCCGCGCCAAGCTGGAAGAACTGTTGCCGGAAGCGCGCATTGCCGTCGCTCACGGCCAGATGCACGAGCGCGACCTGGAAAAGGTCATGCGCGATTTCGTCGCGCAACGCTTTAACATTCTTCTTTGCACCACCATCATTGAAACCGGCATCGACGTGCCGACCGCGAACACCATCGTCATGCATCGCGCCGATAAATTCGGCCTGGCACAATTGCATCAGCTGCGCGGCCGCGTCGGCCGTTCGCATCATCAAGCCTATGCCTACCTGCTGGTCAACGATACGCAAGGCTTGTCCAAGCAGGCGCAACGCCGTCTTGACGCCATTCAGCAAATGGAAGAACTCGGCAGCGGTTTTTACCTGGCGATGCACGACCTGGAAATTCGCGGCGCCGGTGAAGTACTCGGCGAACACCAATCCGGCGAGATGTTGGAAATCGGCTTCCAGCTGTATTCCGACATGCTCAATGAAGCGGTGAAGGCGCTCAAGAACGGCAAGGAGCCCGATCTGGCCGCGCCACTGGCGACCACCACTGAAATCAACTTGCACGTCCCTGCGCTGTTACCGGCCGATTATTGCGGCGACGTGCAAGAGCGTCTATCGCTGTATAAGCGCCTGGCCAATTGCACTACCGCCGCATATATCGACGACATCCAAGAAGAGTTGATCGATCGTTTCGGCAACATGCCGGACGCAGTGAAAGCCCTGATCGAAACGCATCGCCTGCGCCTTGCCGCCAAGCCGGTAGGCATCATCAAAATCGATGCGCATACCGAATCCGCGGTACTGCAGTTCGAGCCGAATCCGCCTATCGACGCCATGCGCATTATCGAGCTGATTCAAAAGAACCGCCATATCAAGCTGAGCGGACAAGATAAACTACGCATTTCCGCGAACATGCCGGATTTGGCAGCACGCGTTACCCAAGTAAAAACCGCCATTCGTTTACTATTATGTTGAGGACGGCGTACCGCTCTCTTAATTCGTCAAGGACAGAGTACCGCTTCACTTAACTCTGTCCCCGATGCAAAAAACTCTGTCCCGCAATGACTAAAACTATGAATCTGATTCTTCAAGGCCTGACCGCGAATCGAGCCGATATCGACCGCCTCGCCCGCATTGCGCAAACATCCCATATCGTCGAGCTGAATGCCAACGCCTATCGCTGCGAAGACGCTGTCTGCACTCCCGAAATCAAAGCGGAAATCGATGCCGCCTGTTTATCAGCCAAGCTGGATTACGCTTTCGTCGCGCCGGATCTAAAGCTTTCGAACTTCAAGCTGCTCACGATGGATATGGACTCGACACTCATCACGATTGAGTGCATCGATGAGATCGCCGACATGCAGGGTTTGAAACCGCAAGTGGCGGAAATTACGGAAGCGGCGATGCGGGGAGAAATTGAATTCCGCGAAAGCCTCACGCGGCGTGTCGCATTGCTCAAGGGCCTAGATGCCTCCGCGCTTGCCCGCGTCTATGACGAGCGTTTGAAGCTCTCGCCCGGCGCGAAAAAAATGCTTGCCGGCGTTAAAACAGCCGGCATAAAAACTTTGCTCGTATCCGGCGGGTTTACCTTCTTTACCGACCGTATCAAGTCGCGCCTCGGCTTGGACTATACACATTCCAATGTCCTGGAAATTATCGACGGCAAGCTGACGGGCAAAGTCGTCGGCAGCATTGTCGACGCCGATGAAAAACAAGCGACGGTCGAACGTATTTCCGCGGAACTGGGCGCAACACCCAAGCAAGCGATCGTCATGGGCGACGGCGCCAATGATTTGAAGATGATGAAGATTGCCGGCATGTCAGTCGCTTTCCGCGCCAAGCCGATTGTGCGTGCGCAAGCCGACATTGCCTTGAACTTCGTCGGGCTGGACGGCATCTTAAATCTGTTCAGTTGATCGTTTTGCGTGATGGGTGTCCCATGGCACAAGAACTCGTATTCGAACCGCAATTGCAGTCACAAAAAACCTTGGCATGGTGGTTATATGTTTTCCATGGAGCAAGCTTGATCTTTACTCTTGGCTTGTTTTCTTGGATTCCCCTCATCCTAAATTACATAAAACGCAACGATACGGCCGGGACCTTCGTCTATAGCCACCATCAATGGCAAATCCGCTCCTTTTGGTGGTATTTCTTTTGGATGATGCTGGGCGGCGTACTTTTCATTACTTTAATCGGCATTCCGCTCGCCTATCTTACTTGGACCGTCGCTTGGATTTGGAAGGCTTATCGCCTCATTCGTGGCTTGCTGGACCTGGATGCCAATAAACCCATGCCCATTTGACGCATCCCCCTCAAAAAAACATATAATTTCTTTTCCAATAAGCAATTGAGCAAATAAAGGCGCGTCTGCATTTTGTGGGCGTGCAGGAGACTGGCGCGATGCCGCGTTACCATTCCCTGCTGCTGCGGCAACTGATGAGGCTAGGTATCGAAGACCTCGCCGGTTCGCCCACGGCTGAACAATGGCAACAACTCCTAGAACGCATCAGCAGCGCGTACGCGGAATTGGAAAGCGCGCAGCCCGAATTATCTTCCGCCGAAGTTCGCGAATTAAATAGCCGCATTGAAGAAGCGCAGCGCATCGCCGGTTTGGGCGACTGGGCCTTCGATCGCTTAACGCGCAAGAGCTCTTGGTCGCGCGAATGCTGCCGTATCTTCGGCTTAACATCTTCCGATCCCATGCCGACGTACCGTGAGCTCATGCGCCGAGTGCATCAGGATGACCGTCTTTACGTCAAGGATCGCGTTGAAGCCGCGATGCACGATGCGCGCAAATTCGAAATCGAATTCCGCTACCTGCTTCCAAATGGTCACACACGCTGGCTGCGCGCCATCGGCCAGCCGATTAAAGATCCTAAAGGCTCGGTATGCCGCCTAGTCGGCACCGTGATGGACGTGAATAGCCGCAAGCTGATCGAATTGCGGCAATCGATGGAACACACCATTGCTCGTCTCTTGGCCGAATGCGATGCACCTCTGGAAATCGTGCCGGAAATCATTCAAACGATTTGCGAAACTTTCAGCTGGGTCTGCGGCGCGTTATGGACGCTCGACAAAAAATCCAGCGCATTAAAACGCATCACGACTTGGTCGATTCATAAGAAAGAAATCGAGGATTTTTTCCATTGCACCGAAAATATCATCGAAGTCCCCGGCACAGCGCTAACAAGCCGCACGCTACGCGTCGCCAATCCTTTATGGCTACCCGATCCCTCGCGCGGCGAACACTTTCAACGCGCCAAACACGCCAGCGAAGCCGGCATTTATGCTGCACTCTCCTTTCCGGTTCAAGCAGCCGGCGAAACGCTCGGCATCATGGAGTTTTTTAGCAATAAGCCGGAACAAATCGACAAAGATACGCTGCAAAGCGCGCATTTCGTCGGCAGGCACATCGGACAATTCTTTCAACGGAAACAAGCCGAAGAAGCCTTGCGTGAAAGCGAAGCTCACTTCCGTGCCCTCGTCGAACAAGCATCCGACAGCCTTTATGTAAATGACGTCAACGGCGATTTCATCGACGTCAACCAGCAAGGCTGCGAAGGACTCGGTTATACCCGCGATGAATTGCTACGCATGAATATTCGCGATATCGACATCGATATCACTGAAGATGAATTAGAAGCGATGACGGCCCAAATCACCGCCGGCGAACGTATCGCGCGTGAAAGCCGTTATCGCCGCAAAGACGGCGCCCTTTTTCCGGTGGAAGTGCGCATCGGACCGATTGAAATCAACGGCCGCAAGCAGCTGCTTTCGTTGGCACGCGATGTCACTGAACGCAAGCGTTTGCAAGACCACATCCAGCATTTGGCTTACCACGATCCGTTGACCGACCTGCCTAACCGCGCGATGTTCAATCGTCACTTGAGCCACGCGATTTCCCATGCGAAAAGGCAGAATAAGGGTCTAGCCGTATTGTTTATCGACCTAGATCGCTTCAAGAACATCAACGACACCTTGGGGCATGATGCCGGCGACCGTCTGCTGCAGGAAATGGCGCAACGCCTAGCGGACTCCTTGCGCGACAGCGATTTAGTGGCGCGTCTGGACAGCCGCGACATGGTGGCACGCCTAGGCGGCGATGAATTCGTGGTATTGCTGGAAGATGTCGACGACTCGAGTCAAGCCGGCCATGTCGCGCAAAAAATCCTTTCATCCATTCTCGAAGAATATCTGCTCGACGGCCAATTGATTCATATCACCGCAAGTATCGGCATCAGCGTATTCCCGGAAGATGGAGCAGACGAATTCACGCTGATGAAACACGCCGATATCGCGATGTATCGCGCCAAGGAAAAAGGTAAAAACAATTTCCAATTTTATTCCGCGCAGATGGCGCTGCATTCGGCAAGGCAGCTGGCGCTCGAATCCAGCTTACGGCGCGGTTTGGAACGTAATGAACTTGTGCTGCACTATCAGGCCAAGGTGGATTCCAAATCCGGGGCGATTACCGGGGCCGAAGCCCTCGTGCGTTGGCAGCATCCGGAACTGGGTCTGTTACACCCCAGCCATTTCATCCCGATGGCGGAAGAAACAGGCCTAATCGTGCCGCTGTCCAAATGGGTGATACGCGAAGCCTGCATGCAACATCGTTTATGGGGACAGCAGCAATTGCCGGACCTAACGCTCGCCGTCAATTTGTCGCCACGCCAATTTCTCGACGATCAGCTTTATACCGACATCGCCGCAACCTTAAACGAATTCGAAATCGATCCGACCCTAATCGAGCTGGAAATTACGGAAAGCATGATGATGCACAGTCCGGAAAAAACCGTGCAGATTTTGGGCGGCTTGAAGTCGATGGGTATCCGCATTGCCATCGATGACTTCGGCATCGGTTATTCATCGCTATCGCATCTGAAGAAATTTCCGATCGATACGGTGAAGATCGATCGCTCCTTCATCCAGGACGTTCCGGGTGATCGTGCCGATGAAGCCATCACGGAAGCGATTATCGCGATGGGTAAGAGCTTAAAAATCAAGGTGGTGGCGGAAGGCGTGGAAACGATGGAGCAACTTCAATTCCTCTCGCGTCACGGTTGCGACGAAATTCAAGGCTATTTCTTCAGCAAACCGACCGCAGCCGAAGAGTTCACTAAGCTGCTATGGGAAAACCAGGCACGCTACGCGAACGTGCATAAGCTTCCTGCCGCATAATGCGCTTAAAGCGCTTTCAGCGCTTGTTCGATATCCGCGATCAAATCCTGCGGATCTTCCAATCCGATATTGAAGCGAACCAGTTGTCCGGATTCGGTCCAGTTGCGCCGCATGGTTTGCATCCGGTACGGCACGCAAAGACTGCCGGCGCCGCCCCAGCTATAGCCGATCTTGAAAAACGTTAAGTTGTCGATGAAACGATCGGTTTGCTCTTCACTATAACGGGCATCGAACAAGACCGAAAATAATCCGCCTGCGCCGGTGAAATCGCGCTTCCAGGTTTCGTGCCCCGGACAGTCGGCAATAGCGGGATGAAAAACCTTGGCAACCTCGGGACGCGTCTTTAGCCAACCGGCGACTTTACGCGCACCGGCATCATGCGCATCGAAACGCATTTTCAGAGTCGGCAAGCCGCGTAGCACGAGATAGACGTCGTCCATTCCAACACCCATCCCCAAGCGCATATGCGCAAGCTCCAGCTTACGATGCAGCTCGCGGTCGCGCGTGATCAACGCCCCCATCAGCACGTCGGCACCGCCCGACTGGTATTTGGTCAAGGCCTGCATCACGATATCGACACCCATATCGAATGCACGCAATGCAATGCCGGCCGACCAGGTATTGTCCAAGGCCACAACGACGCCTTTGTCATGCGCCGCCTTGCAAATCGCGGGGACGTCCGGCACTTCCATGGATACCGAGCCGGGCGCTTCTGCCCAAATCAGCTTGGTATTCGGCTGAATCAGCGCGGCAATTCCGGCACCGATCAGCGGATCGTAATAACGCGCCGCAATACCGAACTCGCGCGCCAGCCAGTTACCCATTTCGCGGTTCGGGTTGTAGACATTGTCGGGAATAAGAACATCGTCGCCGCTCTTGAGTAAAGCGAGGTCGGTCAAGGCGATCGCCGCCAGACCGCTAGGTGCGAGCAAACAATGCTTGCCGTCTTCTATCTCGGCCAGCCGCGCTTCGAGGGTGAAGGATGTCGGCGTGCCATGCAAGCCGTAGGTATAGGCGGTTTTATCCTGCCAATTGCGCGCGCGCAACGCGGCGACATTTTTAAACAGGACGGTTGAAGCGTGATGTATCCCGGTCGGAAAAGCGGAAAATCCCTCGGGCGCTTTATAGTCGCTATGGACCAGGGTGGTCTGAAGGGATTTCTTGTCGCTCACTTATGCTTCCGCCCAAAGATCGTGTGAGTCTGCCGCAGTCACCGTCACATCGATGAACTCGCCGACTTTCAGCTTGCGATGCGGCTCATACGGCGGCTTGATATACACCACGCCATCGATCTCCGGCGCATCGGCGGCAGAGCGTCCGATACCGCCGGTGCGATCCACCTCATCGATTAAGACGCGCAGGGTCTTGCCGACTTTGGCTTGCAAGCGCTTCTTGGAAATTTCTTCCTGCAATTGCATCACGCGGCCGCGCCGCTCTTCGCGAATTTCTTCCGGCACCGGATCGGGCAAGGCATTGGCGGTCGCGCCCTCCACCGGCGAATAGGCAAAGCATCCCAGCCGATCGATTTGGGCTTCCGCCAGAAAATCGAGCAAATATTGGAATTCGCTTTCGGTCTCGCCCGGAAATCCGGCGATGAAGGTTGAGCGGATCGTCATATCCGGACACATGTCGCGCCACGCGCGAATGCGCTCGATATTCTTTTCGCCGCTGGCCGGACGCTTCATGCGCTTCAAGACATCCGGATGCGCATGCTGCAGCGGCACATCCAAATAAGGCAGCACCCGCCCTTGCGCCATCAAGGGAATAATGTCATCCACGTGCGGATACGGATAAACGTAATGCAGCCGTACCCAGGCATCGTATTGCGCAGCAAGTTCACCGAGCGCGGTCACCAGCTGAGTCATGTGGGTCTTAAGCGGCTTGCCGTTCCAAAAGCCGGTGCGGAACTTGACGTCGACGCCGTAGGCGCTGGTGTCTTGCGAAATCACCAGCAGTTCTTTAACCCCGGCCTTGAATAGGTTTTCCGCTTCCAGCATGACGTCGGCAACAGGCCGCGAAACCAAATCGCCTCGCATCGACGGAATGATGCAAAAACTGCAGCGATGGTTGCAGCCTTCCGATATTTTCAAATAAGCAAAGTGCTTGGGTGTCAGCTTGATGCCTTGCGCCGGCACCAGGTCGGTAAACGGATCATGCGGCTTGGGCAGATTGGCGTGCACTGCGCTCATGACCTCACCGAGCGCATGCGGACCGGTCACAGCCAGCACCTTGGGATGAACCTTCTGGATAATATCGTCGCCGTTGGCATCTTTTTTCGCACCGAGGCAACCGGTCACGATCACCTTGCCGTTTTCGTTCAAGGCTTCGCCGATAGCATCGAGCGACTCCTGGACAGCGGCATCGATGAATCCGCACGTATTGACGATGACCAAATCCGCGCCGTCATAAGACTTAGCAGTCTCATAACCTTCGGCGCGCAATTGGGTAAGAATTTGTTCCGAGTCGACCAAGGCTTTGGGGCAACCGAGCGAGACGAAACCTACTTTAGGAGGTGAGCTGGACATGCTTAAAGAGTGTTGAGGACAGCGTACGCTTCGCGCAGCGCTGTCCCGCAATAATTAAAAAAGGGCACAAAAGCGAAGCCGCTATTGTACCCTCTTCATTCGTGCCGCTCTGGCACCGTAAGCTTGTTATTCTTCTTCGTCCTTGTCCGTCTTGGGGACAAAGGGGAATACGCCACCGAACATATTTTTGGTTTGGCTTTGCATCTGTTCCTGCATCTGGATGAATAGGCTCTTGCTTTGCTCGATGTAGTTGCTCATCATGCCTTGCATCATCGGGCCTTGCACATTCATGAACTGCGACCACATCTCGGGACTGAACGGTTTGCCTTGGTAAAAATCCTTGGAGCCTTCCGCCAGCTTGTTTTGGATATCGATAAAGGCTTGGATATTCTTTTCCAGGTAAGAGCCCATCATGCCCTGCATGGCATGGCCATAGTAGCGGATGATTTGCGCCAGCGCGCCGCTGGAAAACATCGGCGTGCCGTTCGACTCTTCTTCCAGAATGATTTGCAACAGGATGCTGCGCGTCAGGTCCTCGTTGGACTTGGCATCTACCACCGTGAAATCTTCGTTATCAAGCACCAATTGCTTGACGTCGGTAAGGGTGATGTAGGAACTGGTTTGCGTATCGTACAAGCGGCGGTTCGGGTACTTCTTGATCAAACGCTCGGGAGCTTTTTTTCCGCTGTTCATTGAAATTTCCAGTTTATTGCGTCGCAACGCATTTGAATCAGATGATCACGGAGCAGGCCGGAACCTGCTCCAAAGTGATGCATTATATTGCGGAAAAACAAAGATCTACGCAATGTGGCGTAAATTTTCCACAAAATTTTGCGACGCAAAGCCCGAACGCGTTTGAAGCGCCTGGAAATTAGGTTTTCGCCAACACGTAGCGGCCCGGCGCCGGCTCGATCGGCGTGTAAGAAGCGCCGCCGTATTTTTTCGGTGCCTTAATTTCCTCGCCGGCATACTTGGCGAGAAACTTGGTCCATTCACCCCACCAGCTGCCCGGATGATCAGCCGCGCCTTCCAGCCAAGCTTCGGCCGTGTCGCATACCTTATCGTTAGTCCAGTAGTTACGCTTTTTCTTGGCCGGTGGATTAATGACACCGGCGATATGTCCGGATGCACCCAACACGAACTTGTTTTGCTTGGGTTTCTTCGGATTCAAAATCTTGGTCGAAGTGTAAGCCGAAGTCCAAGGAACGATGTGGTCTTCATATGAAGCGTAAATGAAGGTCGGCGCATCAATGGCACCCAAGTCGACCGAGTGGCCGGCGATGCTCAGTTTGTTCGGCTCCTTGAGGTTGTTTTCCAAGTACATGTTGCGCAAGTACCAAGCGTACATCGGACCGGCCATATTGGTGCTGTCGGCATTCCAATACAAAAGATCGAACGGCGGCGGCGCTTCGCCTTTCAGATAGTTGGATTGCACATAGTTCCAAACCAGGTCGTTCGGACGCAGGAAGGAAAAGGTTGACGCCATGTCGCGACCCGGCATCAAGCCGCCTTTGCCGATGGTGCTTTCGCGCATGCGCACTTGGTTCTCGTCGATGAAAATATTGAGAATGCCGGTGTCGGAAAAGTCGAGCAGCGAGGTCAGCAACGTCAAGCTGGCAATCGGTTTTTCGCCGCGCGCAAACATTACCGCCAAGGCGCTGGAAATCAATGTACCGCCGACGCAGAAGCCGAAGGAATTGATCTTGTCCTGGCCGCTGATGTCTTGCACGACATGCACGGCACGAATGACGCCGTCTTCCACATAATGATCCCAAGTCAGGTGGGAGCCGGATGCGTCGGGGTTGCGCCAGGACATCAAAAACACCGTATGGCCTTGCTCGACCAAATGACGCACCACCGAGTTCTGCGGCTGCAAATCCAGAATGTAGTACTTGTTGATGCAAGGCGGCACCAACAGCAGGGGGCGCTCGTAGACCGTTTCCGTCAGAGGACGATACTGAATCAATTGGAACAGATCGTTTTCAAAGACTACGGCTCCTTCGGTGATCGCCAGATTTTTACCGACTTCAAACGCGGTTTCGTCGCTTTGCGAAATGCGGCCTTTGCGCAAATCGTTCAGAATGTGGCTAATGCCCTTGGTCAGGCTCTCGCCTTTGGTCGCGAGAATTTTCTTCTTGGCTTCCGGATTGGTAACAAAGAAGTTGGCCGGCGACATGGCATCAATGATTTGCTGAACGGCGAATTGGATACGCTGCTTGGTTTTCGGCTCCGCTTCAATTGCGTCGGTCAAAGACTGCAGAAATTCGGCATTCAACAAATAAGCAGCGGCAGTGAAAGCATGCAGCTTGTCGGACTGCCATTCTTCCGACGAAAAACGGCGGTCCTTGATTTCCGGCGTTTTTTGCGTGATCAAGTCTTGCCAAAGCGAGGTGAACTTCTTGAGATATTCCGTCTGCAGTCCAGTGACGGCCGAGGGATCGATCTTTACGTCCATTCCAGCAAATTGCGAGGTGAACGCCTCAAGATTCATCGGCGCAGCTTTAAATAAATTCTGAAAAGCGCTCGGGTCGGTCATTTGCGGCATCCAGGCCGCAGGATTGAACTGAGGGAGTGAAGTATTCATGGTGGCGGGCTTTAGGGTTTAAAGTATTGTTTAGTTCGAAAATTGGTAGGGTATCGCAAATGTATATTGTTGCCATCGCGTGGATTTACGTAGTCTTGATGATGGCGCTTACCGAGCATTCTATCGTGGCCGGCGTCATGACTTTCCTCATGTATTGCGTCGTTCCCTTGAGCATAATTGTATATTTATTTGGTGCACCGCAACGTAAACGTCGCCGACAAATTCGTGAAAAATTGCAAATTTTGAATCAGACGCCCCCTTCTTCCGAAATTTCCGAGGGTGATTCTGCCGCTGATGTTTCCCAAAAAGAAGTAATTTAGTCTTTCAACCAAATGCAGGAAGCCATGCGCCCGGTCGTTTTGTCGCGCCGGAAGGAATAAAAGCGTGTGGAATCGGTAACTGTGCAAAAGCCGGCGCCGAATATCTGTTCGATGCCTGAACGACGCAGCCGCATGTGCGCCAAGGAATAAATATCTGCGAGATATTTGTCCTCCCCCGTTCCGCTTGAAGCAAAGGCCGATGAGACATTCGGGTCCGCATCCATAAAGGCCTGCCGTACTTCTGGGCCGACTTCAAATCGCTGTGGGCCGATTGCCGGTCCTAACCATGCGAGGATTTGTCTAGCGCCTGCGTTCCGCATGGCGGCAATCGTATTTTCAAGTACGCCGCTTGCCAAACCTCTCCAGCCTGCATGGGCCGCGCCGACGACCTTTGCATCGGCATCGCAAAGCAATACCGGTAAACAATCCGCGGTTTGGATCACGCATACGACGCCGGGCCGAGCGGTAAAGCTGGCATCTGCGGTCGGAATCCCTTCGACGCGCGCCGCATCGACTACTGCATTGCCGTGCACCTGATTGAGCCAAACCGGCTCAGACGGCAACAATGCGCGCAAGCGCAGGCGATTTTCTTGGACCGCCGCCGGATCGTCGCCCACATGCATGCCGAGGTTCAAGCCTCCCGCTCCGGCGCCATCATCATATGGCGCAGGGCTGATGCCGCCCACGCGCAAGGTCGACAAAGCGCCGACATTCGCGCAGACGCCAGTCCAATCCGGCACGAGGCATTGCAGGAAATCCGTCATATCAGCCCGGTTCCGAAACGCCCGCACGTGCAATCAACTCTGCAAAATCAGCCGCTAACGGCACACTCCATTCACAGGATTTTTGAGTGACCGGATGGGTAAGTCCAAGCCGCCATGCCTGCAAGGCTTGCCGCGGAAATACGGAGGACAAATGAGCCTTGCCATACAAGGCATCGCCGACCAAAGGAAATCCAATCGACAACATGTGTACACGAATTTGGTGGGTGCGCCCGGTTTCAAGCCGGCAACGCATTAAACTGACCGGACGCCCATCAAGCATCCCCTGCGCCAAGCGCTCATAATGCGTCACAGCCGGCTTGGCGGTAGAGGAATCTTTCAGCACCGCCATCTTGAGCCGATCGCGCGGATGACGGCCGATGGGCACATCGATCTTACCGGCCGCAACCGGCGTACCCCACACCAAGGCCAGATATTCGCGCTGCACGCTACGCGCTTGCAGCTGGCGCACAAGATCGGTCTGCGCTTCCAATGTCTTCGCAACCACCATCAAGCCGCTGGTGTCCTTATCCAGGCGATGCACAATCCCTGCCCGCGGCACGCCCGCCAATGCCTGGCAATGATGGAGCAAACCATTGAGCAAAGTGCCGGACCAGTTGCCCGCAGCAGGATGTACTACCAGTCCGGCAGGTTTATTGATGACGAGGATAGCGTCGTCCTCATGAAGGATAGATAGCGCCATGCGCTCCGCCTGGTAGGCCCGGTCTTCGGGCGCGGCTTGCGGCGAGACGGTAACTATCTCGTCACCATACACGGTTGTCTTGGCGCGCGCCGGCTTGCCGTCGACGATCACGCTGCCGGCTTCTATCCATTGCTGGATACGGCTGCGCGAAAACTGCGGCAATAACTTGGAAACGACTTTATCCAAGCGCTCACCGCAGATCTCTGGTGTAAGGACCAATTCGATCGGCGCCTCGCCGCTCGTAAGCTCCTCATCATCCATCACCCCGGCTTCATCTTCCGGCAATGTATGCTCGGCCCCGGCTATTCCGGATACTCTCACGGCACGTCCCATCAGCTATAATCTGCCGTCAATTCGTTAAGGTTGCAAAGTTTATGCAAAAAGATTTCCTGAAGGCTGCCGTATTGGCTGTGGCATTTGCACTTTCCGGGTGCAGCATCTTGTCGGAACAAATCGATGAAACCAAGAATTGGTCTCCCACCAAATTATACTCGGAGGCCCGCGATGAGCTACAGAACGCGAATTACGATAAAGCTATTCAGTATTTCGAGAAACTGGAGTCGCGCTATCCGTTCGGCATCTATGCTCAACAAGCCCAAATGGAAATCGCTTATGCCTATTATCGCCAAGGCGAGCAAGCGCAGGCATTGGCAGCAGTCGAACGTTTTATCAAGCTGCACCCGAATCACCCCAATGTCGATTACATGTATTACTTGCGCGGCCTGATCAACTTCAACGACAAGGTCGGCATGCTGGATTTTTTATACCCGCAAGACCCGACCGAACGCGATCCTAAGGCAGCGCGCGACGCTTTTGACGCCTTTAAGCAATTGGTCGACCGCTTCCCGAACAGTAAATATGTTCCCGATGCGACTGATCGCATGCGTTACTTGGTTCATGCCATGTCGCAATACGAAGTGCATGTCGCCAGCTATTACTACCGGCGCGGTGCCTATCTCGCGGCAGTGAATCGGGCACAAATCACCGTGCGCGACTACAACGGCACCCCTGCCGTTGAAGAAGCCCTTTTTATCATGGTCCGCTCTTATGATGCCTTGGGGCTTAATCAATTGCGTGACGATGCAGAAAAGGTCTTGCGGGCCAACTATCCCAATAGCGACTTTTTCCGCGGAGGACGCGCCAAGTCCGGACCGTGGTGGAAACTTTGGTAAGGCAGCTCAGCAGAGTCGTCCTCGATACAAACGTCTGTTTAGATTTATTTGTTTTTCGTGATCCGCGTTGCGCACGCCTCCTTGCCGCGCTGTGCGCCGGCAGCATCGAAGCGGTGACCAGTTCAAGTTGCCGCCGTGAATGGGAACTGGTGCTGCACTATGAACACTTGCCTTTAGATCAGACGCTACGCGCGGAGTGCGCGGCAGAATTTGACCGGCTCATTAAATGCTTGATGCCGGACGAGCTCTTACAAAGACCGGAGGTTCGCCTGCCGGTATGCCGCGACCGTGACGATCAAAAATTTTTGGAATTGGCACGCGACGCAAATGCCGATATTCTCATCACCAAAGATAAAGCTCTCCTCAAGCTTGCCAAGCGAAACGTAAAAGCCGGATTATTCCGCATCCTTTTGCCGGAAGCTTGGGAAGCTGAAATGCTAAGTAATCCTTGAAAAGGAACTGTCAAAGCCGTATGGGTATTGGATACGGGTTGACGAGATGAAACGATTTTATCTGGCAGAGGAAGAACGACGCACCTTGTTTGAAATGGGCATGTGGCATCCGCATCCCCGGGTA
>JACOUL010000027.1 GCA_016177875.1 Burkholderiales bacterium | reverse complement strand
CCAACCCGGCACGGGCGACAGTTGCCATTTCTGCACGATCTGCGGTACGCTTATTCATGACTTCCTCCCTCATTCAGATTGTTCTCGAAACTCAATCTTGGCACGTTGATGCCGTACCGAGTGGGGAAGTCCCTTTTATTCTTTCGAAATGATTCGAGGGCTAGGCGCTGCGACGCGCCGCGTACTTAACGTACGCAAGCGACGCAGCGATAACGCCATCGGACCATTTCGAAAGCCGAAAAAAAAGCCCTGAAGAAAGGGGAGTATCTTCAGGGCCATAACGCCTTATCGCTTATGCCACGATAGGCCCCGCTCAGGGAGGAGAAGCGGGAGGTGAATGAATCACCTATGCATAGGATTACTTACAACCGCAAAAGTTTCACGCTCTCTTACGTTTTGTTATAAATTTAAAGCCTCCTTTACTGGGTTTTGCCATGTCTGACGCTTTCACTCCCCCTCGCTTTCCCGCTATCCGCATGCGCCGCATGCGCAAGGATGCCTTCTCTCGCGCCATGATGCGCGAACATGCGGTCACGCCCGCCGACTTGATTTATCCGGTATTTATTCTGGATGGAAAAAATCAGCGGCAATCGGTTTCTTCCATGCCGGGCGTGGAGCGCATATCGGTAGACATCTTGTACGCAGTCGCTGAGGAGTGCGTCACCCTGGGGATTCCGGTACTAGCCTTATTTCCCGTAATTGACGCCTCACTGAAAACCCCGGATGGCATCGAAGCTGTCAATCCCGAGGGCTTGGTGCCGCGCGCGGTGCGCGAATTGAAGCGCCGCTTTCCGGAATTGGGCCTACTTACCGACGTTGCCCTCGACCCGTATACCAGTCATGGGCAAGATGGGGTGATCAACGCCGACGGCTATGTATTGAATGACGAAACCACCGCCATCTTGGTACGGCAAGCAGTCACCCAGGCAGAAGCCGGCGTGGATATCGTTGCACCTTCCGACATGATGGATGGACGCATCGGCGCAATTCGCAATGGATTGGAATCTGCCGGCCATATCTATACTCGCATCATGGCCTACTCCGCCAAATATGCTTCGGCTTATTACGGACCGTTTCGCGACGCAGTGGGATCGGCGGCAAACCTCGGCAAAGGCAACAAAGCGACTTATCAGATGGATCCGGCCAACAGCGACGAAGCCTTGCGTGAAGTTGCGCTCGATATTGCCGAAGGTGCAGACATGGTGATGGTGAAGCCCGGTCTGCCCTACTTGGACATCGTGCGCCGCGTCAAAGACGAATTCAAAATGCCGACCTTTGCGTATCAAGTCAGCGGCGAATACGCAATGATCAAGGCAGCTGCGCAAAACGGCTGGCTTGATCATGACAAGGTGATGATGGAAGCCATGCTGTCATTTAAGCGTGCTGGTGCCGATGGCGTGCTTACCTATTTTGCGCGCGACATTGCTCGACTCTTGACGCAGCCGTAACGGCTCGCGCAATCACCCAAATAAAAAGCGCCCGACCGATGCGGACGCTTTTTTATTTCCGCGACCGGAATTATTTGTTGGGTTGCGGCGTAATGCGCAGGTATGGTTTCGGTGCCGTATAACCCTTCGGATATTTTTGCTTGATCACTTCCGGATCTTGCACCGACAAAGGAATGATGACATCGTCGCCATCCTTCCAGTTGCCGGGCGTCGCCACGGTATAGCCGTCGGTCAGCTGCAATGCATCGATGACACGCAACACCTCATTGAAATTGCGACCCGTGCTCATCGGATAAGTGATCGTCAAACGTACTTTCTTCTTGGGGTCGATCACAAATAGCGAACGCACTGTTTGGGTCTCGGATTGATTCGGATGAATCATGTCGTAGAGAGTCGCGACCTTTCTGTCGGCGTCGGCAATGATGGGAAAGTTAACGCGCGTGTTCTGCGTCTCTTCGATATCCTTAACCCATTGATCATGCTTGTCCGCTGGATCGACCGATAAGCCAATCGCTTTGGCATGTCGCTTATCGAAATCACCCTTCAGTTTGGCCGTTAAACCTAACTCGGTGGTGCATACCGGTGTGAAGTCGGCCGGATGGGAAAACAAAACAACCCATGAATCGCCTGCCCATTCATGGAATTTAATTTTACCTATGGTGGAATCTTGTTCGAAATCAGGGGCTGTATCGCCTAAGCGCAATGTCATGTCATTCTCCTCATCGTGAAGATGACAAACAATATAGCGGTGCTGTTACATGAACTCAACGATATTTATCAACAATGCAAATAACGTCCAGCTATTTAAGATTGCGTGGCTCTCAATAAAGAGCCGGAAAATTTTTCGGCATCTTGATAGCCTATGACGCGCACCTCTTGAATCTCTTGCCCTTGGCGATCGAAAAAGACAATGCCCGGCGGCCCAAACAGTTTGAAACGCTTGAGCAAGGCCTTGTCATCTTCGGTATTGGCTGTGACATCTACCTGCAGCAAAACCATGTCGGCGAATTGGCTTTTAACGCGGGTATCGGTAAAGGTAAAGGATTCCATTTCCTTACATGAGACGCACCAGTCTGCGTAAAAATCGAGCATGACGGTTTTGCCCTTGGACTTCATGAGCGCAGCATCCAATTCGGCCAAGGACTTGACCCGAGCAAACTCCGCCTTGGTCGAGGGTGTGCCCGTCACTTTAGCCAACGGCGCGAGCGGATCCTGCGCTCCTGTCGCCAAGCCAGTCAATTGAATCAATCCGATGACTGAAAACAAGATTCCGGCTAACTTACCAGCCCAATGCGTTCGCTTCGTCCACAATAAATGAACGCCGTAGCCACCGACGAGCGACATCCAGCCGGCCAACTTTGCCCAGCCGGGTAGCGCGGGAGAAATGATCCATAGCGCCGTGCCTAACATTATCACGCCGAAGAAATGCTTAACTTCTTCCATCCAAGCACCAGCTCTTGGCAATAATGCCCCCGCAGATGCTCCAATCAACAGCAATGGAACACTTATGCCCATTGCCATCGCAAACAACGCGCTGCCCCCTATTACAACATCACGAGTTTGACCGATGTAGAGTAATGCAGCTGACAATGGGGCCGTCATGCAGGGTCCAACAATCAGCGCCGATAAGACGCCCATAACGAACACGCCCGCCAACTTACCGGCTTTCTGTTTATTAGAAATCTCCAACAGTTTCGTCTGAACCGACGCTGGCATCTGCAATTGGTAGACATCAAACATCGCCAAAGCCAGAAGCACCATTAACAACGCAAACACGGACAACAGGGCCGGGTGCTGCAAGGCTCCTGTTAGGCCCTTTCCTAATAGTCCAGCTGCAACTCCTAATGCGGTGTATACCAAAGCCATCCCAAGGGAATACATTATCGACAACAATAGGCTACGTGATCGACTTATATGGCTTCCCTCACCAATAATTAAGAACGACAAAATCGAATACATCGGCCAATGACACGGCAATAAAGATAGTCCTAGCCCTATCCCTATGAACGTGAAAATGATGCCCCATAAACCGCTTCTTCCATTTGCTAATATGCTTTCTGAGGAGTTTCCATCAATGTTGATTTGCGCATCAGTGACCGTGCCTATCAGCGCGCCTTTCCCAGATGGCGAGAGCTTGATGGTTGATTCCATCGGCGCATAACACAAGCCTTTGTCGGCACACCCCTGGCTGTTGACGATCAAGGTAAATGTACCGCTCGCCTTCACAGGCATCGTCATGGTCACGCTCTTACGATAAGTTTCGACATTCTTTTGAAAGGTATCGTCGAACTTAATTTTCCCTTTCGGGAAAACCGCATTCCCAAGTGTTGCGCCAGTTGCCTTGAAAGCAAACCGCTCACGATACATATAGTATCCATCGGCGATAGCAAAGGTGACCGCAACAGTTTGGGGATCAGCCATCTTCGCCGAAAATTTAAACGCTACTTCCGGCGGCAGAAAATCATCCTCCGCATATGAAATCGATGCGACGAACAGCATAAAAACCGTGATCAGCAATTTGCCGATTCTGCTATGCATAAAATCGAACCCTTTATACCTCATGACCATCTTTCCGCGTTTCGTCGGCGATCCATTGCAAGTAGGCGGGCAAGCCTGCCGTTACCGGTATTGCGATGATCTCCGGTACTTGATATGGATGCGCCGACTGGATTGCTTTTTCCAATTCAGCGTAGCGCAACTGCGTTGTTTTCATCAGGAGCGTTACTTCATCGGCCTCTTCAACTGTACCCTGCCATTGATAGATCGACCGAATAGGCGGCAGGCAGTTAACGCATGCCGTCAATTTTTGTTCAACCAATTTGCGCGCCAAGGCCTGTGCGCTTTGCATATCCGGCAAATTGGTTATGACGAGAAGAACTTGTTCCATCATCGATGACCAATCGGTGTATCCATACTATTTCAGCAAACGGCGGCGCGTGAGCAACACAGCGATATAAAATCCGCCCGCACAATATGCCACAAGTATGGCGATGTTTGCTGGCACGTTGCTCGGCCATTCGCCCAGAATCAATGGGCGGATTAATTGTACTGCCGCGCTCAAAGGCAGCCATTGCGAAATCGCCTGTAGCCAATTTGGCAATTGCGAAACGGGATAATACACGCCCGAGACAAAAATCATCGGCGTCAGCAGCAAGGTGAAATAATAAGTAAAAAAATCATAGCCGCGCGCAATCGCATTTCCCACCAGCCCTAGGGAAGCAAATGTCATCCCGACCAAAAATAGCAAGGGCAATACCAATATAGTCTGAGGATGCAAACCTATCCCGAGAATGAACATCACACCGAGTATGGCGATGCCGGAAAACAGGGATTTGGTCGCGGCCCACAGCATTTCCGCCAGCACAACGTCGTCCAGGGCGAGCGGCGCGTTCATCAACGCATCCCATGTTTTTTGTACATGCATCCGCGAAAACGCCGAGTAAAGCGATTCGAAGGATGAAGCCATCATGATCGACATGCAGATTGAACCGGACGCCAGATAATGAATGTAAGGGATGCCATCGATCTGTTTTAAAAGGCTTCCCAAACCGTAGCCGAATGCGATCAGCGTGATCAGCGGATCGGCGATGTTACCCAGAATGCTCGCAACCGCGAGCTTTTTCCAGACCAGGAAATTGCGGCGCCAAACCGGCACGAATCGCAAGGAAAACTGGGGGAAGGCGAAAGTAGAAGCGATCATCTCAGTCTCGCATTTCCCTGCCGGTTAGTTTAAGAAACAGGTCTTCCAAATTAGCCGGCCGATGCAAATAGCGTATGCCCTGCATTTGCTGAAGACTGTCGAGTAAAGGCTGTGCATCGTTGGTGTAACAAAACACCGTCTCACCGCTAATCTCCACACGCGCAGCTTTGCTACGCCCTTCGCGTTCGCTCCAGGTGTGGACATTTTCCCCGTAAACTTCCACCACCTCGGCTTCGATATGCTGCGCAATCAATGTGCGCGGCGTGCCTTCGGCAATCATTTTGCCGTGATCGATGACTGCCAGCCGATCGCACAAACGTTCTGCTTCATCCATGAAATGCGTAGTAAGCAAGATAGTCTTGCCTTCAGAGAGCAGCGTCTTCAAGCGATCCCAAATCATATGTCGTGCTTGCGGGTCCAAGCCCGTAGTTGGCTCATCCATGAAGATCAAGTCGGGATCATTAATGAGGGCACGCGCCAAAGTTAAGCGGCGCTTCATGCCGCCTGATAATTCAATGATGCGCGCATCGGCCTTGGCCGTTAGATTCGCAAATTCCAGCAACTTAGGAATACGCGCTTTGATTTCTTCGTCGCGCAACTTGAAATAGCGTCCGAACACCAGGAGATTTTCCGATACCGTGAAATCGGGGTCGAGGTTATCGCCCTGCGGCACCACGCCTACTCGAACGCGTGCGGGTCTAGCATCTAATGGAATCGCCTTGCCGACCAAATTAATTTCCCCACTGTCCGGCGCCGTCAATCCAAGACATAGGCGCATCGTCGTTGTTTTGCCGGCGCCGTTTGGTCCAAGTAGTCCGTAACATTCGCCGCGCCGTAGCTCGAACGATATGCCGTCAATGACGGTACTTCGCATCTGGCCGGTGCCATAAGACTTGCGCAGATTTGCAACCGATAGAATGGCTGTTGATGACATGGGGGCTCGGCCTGTGGAATTCAAATATCTTGCCACAAATTGAAATTGCGTGATGCCAAGCGCCTGGTCGACACAAAAAACAAAGCCAGGCTATACCTGGCTTTGTTGATGAACTCCGGTGACAACTTATTCTGCGCTGGCGTCTTCCACAGCTTCCGTATTTTCCGGGCGGTCGATCAATTCGATAAATGCCATCGGTGCATTGTCGCCTTGGCGGAAGCCCATCTTCAGGATGCGCAGATAGCCGCCGTTGCGATTAGCGTAACGCGGACCCAGTTCGGCAAACAGCTTGACGACGATTTCACGGTCGCGCAGACGAGAAAATGCCAAGCGCTTGTTGGCCAGAGAATCGGTTTTACCAAGGGTCAGAATCGGCTCGACAACGCGGCGCAATTCCTTGGCTTTCGGCAGAGTGGTCTTGATGGCTTCGTGACGCAACAGAGAAACGGACATGTTGCGCAGCATCGCCAGTCGATGCGAAGAAGTGCGATTCAGTTTACGAAGACCGTGACGATGACGCATGATATTTCCTTTCTATTGAGTTTTGATCCAGCTCTTCTATCGGCATTGCCGCGGGCCGGTGATTACTTGGGTTACAGCTAAAACTTGCGGAGGACGGCGTAGCGCTTCGCTTAACGCCGTCCCGCAATAACTAATACTGATTACTTCTCCAGACCAGCAGGCGGCCAGTTCTCCAACTTCATACCCAAGGTCAAACCGCGAGAAGCCAGCACTTCCTTGATTTCGTTCAGGGACTTGCGGCCGAGATTTGGCGTCTTGAGCAATTCGTTCTCGCTGCGCTGAATCAGATCGCCGATGTAGTAAATGTTTTCGGCCTTGAGGCAGTTGGCGGAACGGACAGTGAGTTCCAAGTCGTCGACCGGACGCAACAGGATCGGATCGACCGACGGTGCGCGGGAAGGCGCTTCTGCAGCGGCTTCCGTGCCTTCGAGGGCGGCGAACACATTCAATTGATCGACCAATACGCGTGCCGATTGACGAATCGCTTCTTCCGGCGAAATCACGCCATTGGTTTCGATATTGATCACCAGCTTGTCGAGGTCGGTGCGCTGTTCAACGCGAGCCGACTCAACTGCGTAGGAAACACGACGTACAGGCGAGAACGAAGCATCGAGAATGATACGGCCGATGGTTTTGTTCGCATCTTCCGATAGACGACGCACGTTACCCGGCACATAGCCGCGGCCTTTCTCTACCTTAATCTGCATGTCAAGCTTGCCGCCGGCGGTTAGATGAGCAATCACGTGATCCGGATTGATCAGCTCAATGTCGTGCGGCAGATCGATGTCGGAAGCCAGCACAGGGCCTTCGCCTTCCTTTTTCAAGGAGAGCGTGACTTCGTCGCGATTGTGCAGCTTGAATACGACGCCCTTCAAATTCAAGAGCAGATCAACCACGTCTTCCTGCACGCCATCGAGCGACGAGTACTCATGCACAACACCGGCGATCGTCACTTCGGTCGGCGCATAACCAACCATGGAGGACAACAGCACGCGACGCAATGCGTTGCCGAGAGTGTGGCCGTAGCCACGCTCGAATGGCTCCATCACGACCTTGGCATGGCCGGGGCCGAGCGCCTCAACTTCGATAATACGGGGCTTCAACAAACTGTTTTGCATGGAATGTCCTTTTCAATACCCTCGGCTCGTTACACCGATAAGGCTGATGGATCAATAAAAAACGACTAATAATTAACGCGAATACAATTCGACGATCAGCGATTCGTTGACGTCGGCAGCGATCTCGGTGCGGTCCGGCAGCGACTTGAACGTACCTTCCATCTTCTTCTGATCAACCGCTACCCAGGAAGGCAAGCCGATTTGCTCAGCCAGCGACAGCGCTTCGGTGATACGTGTTTGTTTCTTGGCCTTTTCACGCACGGCGACCACGTCGCCGGGCTTCACTTGAAAAGACGGAATATTGACGACTTCACCGTTGACGGTAAGCGCCTTGTGGCTAACCAGCTGACGCGCTTCTGCGCGAGTGGACCCGAAGCCCATGCGATAGGCCACATTATCCAAACGAGCCTCCAGCAATTTCAACAACGTCTCACCAGTATTGCCCTTGCGGCTATCAGCTTCCGCAAAGTAGCGGCGGAATTGACGCTCCAGTACACCATAGATGCGCTTGACCTTTTGCTTTTCACGCAATTGGTTGCCATAGTCAGACGTGCGGGCACCGGAAGTGCGGCCATGTTGGCCTGGCTTGGAATCCAGCTTGCACTTGGAATCCAGCGAGCGACGTGCGCTCTTCAAGAACAAATCAGTGCCTTCACGGCGGGAGAGTTTAGCTTTTGCTCCGATATAACGTGCCACGAGTATTTCCTTTATCTATAAATGACGCCCCGACTGAATCGGCTCTGATTCACCAGGCGCTAGTTTGACTGAGACTCAATCAAACAGTGGGCTTAAGGACAAAACCCGCCAAGGTCTTTGGCGGGCTGATTACAACAACAAACGCAAAACAGTTAGATACGACGACGCTTTGGCGGACGGCACCCATTGTGCGGAATCGGGGTCACATCTTGAATCTGAGTAATCTTAATACCAAGGCTATTCAACGCACGCACGGCAGATTCACGGCCGGGACCAGGACCTTTGATGCGGACTTCCAAGTTCTTCACACCACATTCAATCGCCACGCGACCGGCTGCTTCGGCAGCGACCTGCGCAGCAAACGGCGTCGACTTGCGCGAGCCTTTAAAGCCAGCGCCACCAGACGTTGCCCAAGATAGAGCATTGCCTTGACGATCGGTGATCGTGATGATGGTGTTGTTGAAGGACGCGTGGATATGCGCAATGCCTTCAGCAACGTTCTTTTTAACTTTCTTACGCACGCGTGCTGAAGCGGCGCTGGTAGGTGCTTTTGCCATAATGGTTTCCTATCCGACTCGGGATTATTTCTTCAGTGAGGCGGCAGCCTTACGCGGCCCCTTACGCGTACGCGCATTGGTACGCGTACGCTGACCGCGCACCGGCAAGCCTTTGCGATGACGCAGGCCACGATAGCAACCCAAGTCCATCAAGCGCTTGATGTTCATCGACAGCTCACGGCGCAGGTCGCCTTCCACGACGAACCTGGCGACTTCGTCGCGCAGCTTCTCAAGCTCGTTATCGTCCAGATCTTTAACTTTCTTGGTGGTCGGAACGCCGGTCTTGTCGCAGATTTCCTGCGCACGCGGACGGCCGATACCGTAGATAGCGGTCAAGCCGATCACGGTGTGCTGATGGTTGGGGATATTCACCCCTGCGATACGTGCCATTCGTTATTCCTCGATCAATAACGTTAATTAACCTTGGCGCTGCTTGTGACGCGGCTCGGTGCAAATCACGCGAACAACGCCTTTGCGCTTGATGATCTTACATTTGCGGCAAATCCGCTTAACTGATGCGAGCACTTTCATTTTTGCCCTCTCTTCTTTCTTTCAATTACTTAGTTCTAAATACGATACGCGCCCGGCTCAGGTCGTAAGGCGTCAACTCCACCGTTACCTTGTCTCCCGGCAGGATGCGGATATAGTTCATGCGCATCTTGCCCGAGATATGGCCTAACACTACATGGCCGTTTTCCAACTTCACGCGAAACGTTGCATTCGGCAGATTCTCCAGAATCTCGCCTTGCATTTGGATAACGTCGTCTTTTGCCATGCGTTAGCTCGATCTCCTGACTTCAGCGCGAAGGGAATCCGCCCTTGAAATTCGCCTTACGCAGCAATGATTCATATTGCTGGGACATCACGTAATTCTGCACTTGCGCCATGAAATCCATCGTAACCACGACGATAATCAACAGCGACGTGCCACCAAAATAAAAAGGCACTTTCCACTTTGCGATCAAGAACTCTGGAAGCAAACAGACCAGCGTTATATAAACAGCACCAGCCAAAGTCAGGCGCATCAAAATCTTGTCGATATAACGCGCGGTTTGCTCACCCGGTCGAATCCCTGGCACAAATGCTCCGCTTTTCTTCAAGTTGTCTGCAGTTTCCTTGCTATTGAATACCAGCGCGGTATAAAAGAAGCAAAAGAAAATAATCGCAATTGCATACAACAAAGCGTGAATCGGCTCTCCAGGCGCCAACGACGATGCCAAGTCTTTCAAAAAGCGAACCACTGGATTACTGGTATCGCCCGATGTAAACCAACTTGTAATCGTCGCCGGAAACAGTATGATCGACGATGCAAAGATCGGCGGAATCACACCAGCCATATTCAACTTCAGCGGCAAATGACTGCTTTGACCGCCATAAATTTTGTTGCCCACCTGACGCTTAGCATAATTCACCAAAATCTTGCGTTGGCCACGTTCGATAAACACGACCAAATACGTCACAGCTGCAACAATCACGCAAATCACAATTGCCGCCAGGGTGCTCATTGAACCGGTCCGAACAAGTTCAAACAAACCACCAATTGCACTCGGCAATCCCGCTGCAATACCGGCAAAGATCAGAATTGAAATTCCATTACCTAAGCCACGCTCTGTGATCTGCTCACCGAGCCACATCAAAAACATCGTGCCAGTTACCAGCGTTACTACTGCGGTAAACCGAAAACCCAAGCCAGGGTCAAGCACCAGATTCGGTTGCGACTCCAATGCCACGGCGATTCCCAATGCCTGAAAAGTCGCCAAGACCAAGGTACCGTAACGCGTGTACTGCGTAATCTTGCGCCGCCCAGCTTCGCCCTCTTTTTTCAACGCATCCAGCTGCGGAGAAACTATACCCATCAGCTGCATGATGATCGATGCCGAAATATAAGGCATGATCCCCAGCGCAAAAATCGTAAAACGAGACAAAGCGCCACCGGAAAACATGTTAAACATGCCCAGAATGCCGCCTTGGTTTTGCTTAAACAGCTCAGCCAATTGCGTGGGGTCGATACCCGGCACCGGAATATGGGCACCGATCCGGTAAACCACCAAAGCGCCGAGCAAAAACCATAACCGGCTCCAAGGAAAACCGCTAGCTGCACTCTTAGCAAGTTGAGGCGATGTGGCCAAAATTACTCCCGAATAAACTTCTATCAGGCTACGGAGCCGCCAGCCGCTTCGATTGCTGCTTTCACACCTTTGGTAGCGACGACACCTTTGAGCACCACCTTTTTAGTGATGCTCCCAGATAAAATAACTCGCACCGAACGCGCCAATTCGCTGACCAAACCTGCTTGCTTCAATGCAAGCATATCAACCTCAGCAACCGGCAGTTTTTCCAAATCAGATAAACGCACCTCTGCTTTAAAAGGCGTCGCAAGCGATTTGAAGCCGCGTTTAGGGAGACGACGCTGCAAAGGCATCTGACCGCCCTCAAACCCAACTTTGTGAAAACCGCCAGCGCGCGACTTTTGACCTTTATGGCCGCGTCCCGCCGTTTTACCTAAGCCCGAACCGATACCGCGACCGACGCGACGTTTATAGTGCTTAGCGCCCTCAGCGGGTTGAATGGTGTTCAATTCCATGATTTGCTCCGTTCGTAAGCACCGCTTACGAAATCACTTTCACGAGATAGGCAACCTTGTTGATCATGCCGCGTACTGCTGGCGTGTCTTGCAACTCAGAAACCGAATTGGTACGACGCAAGCCCAAACCACGCACAGTAGCGCGATGCGATTCACGCGTGCCGATCAAACCTTTGACCAGTTTCACTTTGATTGTGTTTGCCATTTGGTCACCTTAACCCAAAATTTCTTCGACCGACTTGCCGCGCTTGGCAGCAACTTCCGCCGGGGTATTCATCTTGCTCAAACCGTCCAACGTTGCACGCACCATGTTGTAAGGATTGGTTGAACCAATCGACTTCGCCACCACGTTGGTCACGCCCATGACTTCGAAGATTGCGCGCATCGGACCACCGGCGATCACACCCGTACCTTCTTTAGCCGGCGACATCAACACCGAAGAAGCGCCATGCTTACCATTGACGATGTGCTGTAGCGTGCCATTTTTTAAGGTGACTTTGATCATCTTGCGACGAGCTTCTTCCATCGCCTTTTGAACGGCGACCGGCACTTCCTTCGATTTGCCCTTGCCCATGCCGATACGGCCATCACCATCGCCGACCACAACCAATGCTGCGAAACCCATGATACGGCCGCCCTTGACCACCTTGGTCACGCGATTAACCGCAATCATCTTTTCGCGCAGGCCATCATCCGGTTTATCAGCCTGCGTCTTTGCTTGCATCTTTGCCATGACAATTCTTCCTTAGAACTTCAGACCGGCTTCACGAGCCGCGTCGGCGACCGCTTTAATGCGGCCGTGATAACGGAAACCGGAGCGGTCGAATGCAACTTCGACGATGCCGGCCTTCAACGCCTTTTCCGCCACGCGCTTGCCAATAATTGCAGCGGCAGCAGCATTGCCGCCGGCACCGGACTGCCCAGCCAATTGCTGACGCACTTCCGGTTCCAAGGTCGATGCGCTTGCCAAAATCTTGGCGTCCGGTCCGATGATATTGGCATAGATGTGCAAATTGGTACGATGCACAGCTAAGCGATTTACCTTCAATTCTGCGATCTTGGCACGGGTTTGACGTGCACGGCGCAGACGCGATTGTTTCTTGTCCATCGTCAATCCCTCTTACTTCTTCTTGGTTTCCTTAAGCATCACCACTTCGTCCACATAGCGGACGCCCTTGCCCTTATACGGCTCAGGACTGCGGTAAGCGCGAACTTCGGCAGCTACTTGGCCGACACGTTGACGGTCAATACCTTTGATTAAGATCTCGGTTTGCGATGGGGTCTCGCACTTCACACCCTGCGGCATTTGATGCACAACCGGATGCGAAAAACCAAGCGACAAATTCAGCTTGTCACCTTGAGCTTGAGCGCGATAGCCCACACCGACCAAAGTTAGCTTTTTCTCAAATCCTTTGGTCACGCCGTTAACCATGTTATTGACCAGAGCACGCAAGGTACCGGACATTGCATTGGCTTCACGACTATCGTTGGCAGCTTCGAACTTCAGCGTGCCATTATCATTTTGCACTTTCACAAGACCGGTCAACGGCTGGGACAAAGTGCCCAACGGACCTTTGACGGTGATCTGATCCGCGCTAATGGTCGCTTCTGCGCCCTTGGGCAAAGCGATCGGCATTTTACCTACACGAGACATATTCTTCTCCTTAGGCCACGTAGCAAATAACTTCGCCACCGACACCGGTCGCGCGCGCTTTGCGGTCGGTCATGACACCCTTAGGGGTCGACACGATAGCCACGCCCAAACCGTTCATCACGTTGGGGATATCGTCCTTACCCTTGTAGATGCGCAGACCCGGACGGGATACGCGCTCCAGGCGCTCGATGACCGGACGGCCAGCGTAATATTTCAAGCCGATTTTCAATTCAGCTTTGCCGCCAGCCTCAGCGACAGCGAAATCTTCGATATAGCCCTCGTCCTTCAACACATTGGCGATTGCCACCTTTACCTTAGAAGAAGGCATAACCACGGTGGTTTTTTGGACGCCTTGCGCATTACGAATGCGGGTCAGCATATCGGCGATAGGATCACTCATACTCATTGCTTGTTCTCCTATTACCAGCTAGCTTTAGTCATACCCGGGACTTCGCCGCGCATGGCGATTTCACGGAGCTTATTACGTGCCAGGCCGAACTTGCGGAAGGTGCCACGTGGACGACCGGTTAAGGTGCAACGATTACGCTGACGAGTCGGATTTGCATTGCGCGGCAGCGCTTGCAATTTCAGACGCGCCTCATAACGCTCTTCTTCCGATTTGGATTGATCGTCGATGATTGCCTTCAACTCGGCACGCTTGCCGGCATACTTCTTCACCAGCGTGGCGCGCTTTTGTTCGCGGTTAATCAGTGCCAGTTTTGCCATGGCATCCTCAGTTTCTGAACGGGAATTTAAATGCGGCGAGAAGCGCTTTCGCCTCTTCGTCGGTCTTCGCAGTGGTGGTGATGCTGATGTTCATGCCACGCAGCGCGTCGATCTTGTCATACTCAATCTCGGGGAAAATAATCTGCTCTTTCACACCGATGTTGTAATTACCACGGCCATCGAACGCGCGACCGGATATACCGCGGAAGTCACGCACGCGCGGCAAGGCCACAGTAATCAAGCGATCAAGAAATTCATACATGTGCGCGCCACGCAGCGTCACCATGCAACCGATCGGATAACCTTCACGAATTTTGAAGCCGGCAATAGCCTTACGAGCCTTAGTAACGACCGGCTTTTGACCTGCAATCTTGGTCAAATCACCCACCGCATGCTCAATCACCTTCTTGTCGGCAACAGCCTCGGACAAGCCCATGTTCAGGGTAATTTTCGCCAGACGTGGCACTTCCATGACCGACTTGTAACCAAATTTCTTAGTTAGATCAGTCACGACTTTTTCTTTATAAAACTGCTGGAGACGGGCCATGATTTTTACGCCTTCACGACTTCGCCGCTGGACTTATAGACGCGAACTTTTTTGCCGTCCACGAGCTTGAAGCCCACACGATCTGCCTTGCCCGAAGCCGCATTGAACAATGCAACATTGGACACATGAATTGGCATCGTTTTGTCCACGATACCACCGGTTGCACCAGTCATCGGGTTCGGCTTGGCCGCCTTCTTGACGACATTAATACCTTCCACAACGACATGCTCAGCATCGACGCGCTGCTTGACCACACCGCGCTTGCCCTTATCTTTTCCGGTCAAAACAATGACCTCGTCGTCTTTACGAATCTTATCCATGACGATTCCTTAGAGAACTTCCGGCGCCAGCGAAACGATCTTCATGAAGCGCTCGGTACGCAACTCACGCGTCACCGGCCCGAAGATACGAGTGCCAATCGGCTCCAGCTTATTGTTCAGCAAGACGGCAGCATTACCATCGAACTTCACCAGCGAACCATCCTGACGACGCACGCCCTTAGCGGTACGCACGACGACAGCGTTATAAATTTCGCCCTTTTTGACGCGTCCGCGCGGAGCGGCTGCCTTGACAGTCACCTTGATGACGTCGCCAATGCTTGCATAACGGCGCTTAGAGCCGCCCAGCACCTTGATGCACATGACTTCGCGCGCGCCGGTATTGTCGGCCACTTCGAGCCGGCTTTCAGTTTGAATCATGATGTTTTCTTTCCCAACTTAATCCGCTTTTTGCACCATGCCCAAAGCGGTCAGTCTTGGTCCCGTCATAACCCCAAATAACTTGGGCCTAGATTGGGTCGGACAAATCCAATGCTCTTGCGAGCGGGTACTGAATGCTCCTGCATAATTTGCAAGAACGAAGCCCAACATTATGACACCACTTTGCCGGGCTTGCAAGCACTAATTAAACTGCTTGACTGACTTGCACCACCCGGGTAACGGTCCATGCTTTAGTCTTGGAAATCGGACGGCTTTCCTGGATTTCCACGATATCGCCTTCCTTGGCTTGGTTAGCTTCGTTATGCGCATGATATTTATTCGAACGCATAATGATTTTGCCGTACAGTGGGTGCTTCAATTGACGCTCGATCAGCACGGTGACCGTCTTGTCCATTTTGTCGGACACCACCTTGCCAACCAAGGTGCGCTTGCTTGCCGGTTTCGCTTGATCGTTCATTATTTAGCGTCCTTCTGATTCATGACCGTTTTCACGCGCGCGATATCGCGACGGACTTTTTTCAGCTGCGCAGTATTGGTCAGCTGCTGCGTCGCAATTTGCATGCGCAAACCGAATTGCGCCTTCAACAGCTCGCCCAATTCCTTTTGCAATGCTGCCTGATCCTTATCGCGGAGTTCAGATGCTTTCATGATTCACTCCAATTATTGGCCGACTTGGCGAACGACAAAGGTCGTCGACAGCGGCAGTTTTGCTGCGGCCAGGCGGAAAGCCTCGCGCGCCAACGTCTCATCGACACCATCCATTTCGTACAGCACCTTGCCAGGCTGGATCTCGGCGACATAGTACTCCGGATTGCCCTTACCATTGCCCATACGAACTTCTGCTGGCTTTTGCGAAATCGGCTTGTCCGGGAAGATGCGAATCCAGATGCGCCCACCGCGTTTGATGTGGCGGGTCATTGCACGACGGGCCGCTTCGATTTGACGCGCAGTGATACGGCCACGGCCAGTTGCCTTCAATCCGAACTCGCCGAACGAGACAGCGGTACCGCGCTCATGGGAAATGCCCTTGTTGCGGCCTTTTTGCTCTTTACGATATTTTCTGCGTGCTGGTTGCAGCATGTTTATTCTCCTGCTTTCTCAGCCGGGGCAGCGCCTTCCGGCTTCTTGGCGCGAACGCGCTTGGGTGCGGCTGCTGGCGTAGCCGGCGCACCTGCAGCGGGTTGCTCAGCGCGCGGTGCGCGCGCACGAGCTCCTGGCTTGCCGTCTTCACGGCGTGGCGCACGGCGCTTCTTCTCTTCTTCAGCCGGCGCTTCTACAGTTGGAGCCTCGCCGCTGGCAAGACGATCGCCCTTGTAAACCCACACCTTGATACCAATAATGCCGTAGGTGGTTTCAGCTTCGCCAAAACCGTAATCGATGTCGGCGCGCAAGGTGTGCAGAGGCACCCGACCCTCGCGATACCATTCAGTACGAGCAATTTCAATACCGTTCAAACGACCGGAAGACATAATTTTGATGCCCTGAGCGCCCAGACGCATCGCGTTCTGCATAGCACGCTTCATTGCGCGGCGGAACATGATGCGCTTTTCCAACTGCTGCGCGATCGAGTCAGCGATCAATTGCGCATCGATCTCCGGCTTGCGGATTTCTTCAATGTTGACGTGCACCGGCACGCCCATCATCTTGCCCAGCGCAGACTTCAACACTTCGATGTCTTCACCCTTTTTGCCGATCACAACACCCGGACGGGAGCTATAAATCGTGATGCGGGCATTTTTTGCGGGGCGCTCAATAACGACGCGACCAACGGAAGCGTTCTTCAGTTTCTTCTTTAGGTAGTCACGCACCTTCAGGTCTTCGTTGAGCATGCCTGCAAAATTAGCATTGCCTGCATACCAGCGGGATCCCCAATTACGCGTAACAGCGAGGCGGAAACCGGTTGGATGAATCTTCTGTCCCATCGTGACTCCTTAATTACCGACAGTCACGAAAATGTGACAGGATTGTTTGGAAATACGGTCACCGCGGCCTTTGGCGCGTGCGGTAAATCGCTTTAGTACCGGACCCTGCTCGACATAGATAGTTTTCACCTTCAGCTCGTCGATATCAGCGCCGTCATTGTGTTCGGCGTTGGCAATGGCAGATTCCAGTACTTTCTTAATGATGGCAGCGCCTTTTTTCGGGCTGAAGGCCAGAATATTCAATGCCTGATCCACCTTTTTGCCGCGAATCATATCAGCGACCAAGCGACCTTTTTGTTCCGACAGGCGTACGCCGCGGAGAATAGCTTTAGTTTCCATCATCGCCCCTTATTTCTTGGCCTTCTTGTCGGCTGCGTGACCCTTGAACGTACGGGTCAGCGCAAATTCGCCGAGCTTGTGACCGACCATGTTTTCGGAGACATACACCGGAACATGCTGCTTGCCGTTGTGGACCGCAATGGTTAAACCAATGAAGTCAGGCATGATCGTAGAACGGCGCGACCAGGTCTTGATCGGCTTTTTGTCTTTGGTCGCTTGCGCGGTTTCGACTTTTTTCACCAGGTGGGCGTCACAAAACGGCCCTTTTTTCAATGAACGTGTCATGTGTTACCCCTTATTTCTTGCCACGGCGCGAGACGATCATCGAAGTCGTTCGCTTATTGCGACGCGTCTTCTTGCCCTTGGTCTGCTGGCCCCACGGCGACACCGGATGACGACCTGCGGATGTACGGCCTTCGCCACCGCCATGCGGGTGATCGATCGGGTTCATGACCACACCGCGCACCGTCGGACGTACGCCGCGCCAACGAGTAGCACCGGCTTTACCGATCTTGCGCAAATTGTGCTCGCCATTGCCGACTTCACCGACTGTAGCGCGGCATTCGATGTGAACGCGGCGCACCTCACCGGAACGCAAACGCACTTGAGCGTACGTACCTTCACGCGCCATCAATACAACAGCAGCGCCGGCAGTTCGCGCCATCTGCGCACCTTTACCGGGCAGCATTTCCACGCAATGCATAGTGGTGCCAACCGGGATATTGCGAATCGGCAAACAGTTGCCAGCCTTAATCGGCGCTTCGGCGCCATTCATCAATTGATCGCCCACCGCAACACCCTTCGGCGCAATGATGTAGCGACGCTCACCATCGGCATAGCACAACAGCGCAATGTGGGCAGTACGATTCGGATCGTATTCAAGACGCTCAACTTTGGCAGAGATACCGTCTTTATTACGGCGAAAATCAACCACGCGATAGTGATGCTTGTGACCGCCGCCGATATGGCGAGTAGTGATGCGGCCATCGTTGTTACGGCCTGCGGTCTTGGATTTTTTCTCGGTCAAGCTCGCGAGCGACCGGCCTTTGTACAGGTCGGGATTAACGACCTTGACCATGCCGCGACGACCGGCCGATGTCGGCTTTGTCTTAACGAGTGCCATTATTTAGCCTCCTCGCTGAAATTGATTTCCTGGCCCGGCTTCAGGCATACGTAAGCACGCTTGGTATGGTTACGGCGCCCCATGAAACGGCCGGCACGCTTTTCCTTACCTTCACGATTCACGGTTTGCACCGAATCCACCTGTACTTTAAACAGCAACTCGACAGCCGCCTTGATTTCCGGCTTGGTTGCGTCACGAGCCACAAGGAACATCACCTGCTCGCTCTTTTCGGCCACGAAAGTCGCCTTTTCGGAAATTACCGGCGCGAGCAACACTTTCATCAAGCGCTCTTCGCTATGTTTGACTGCTGCATTCATGCCAACATCTCCTCAATCTTGGCCAACGCCGGCTTGGTGATCAGAACTTTCTTGTAGAACACCAGCGAAACGGGGTCAGCATGACGCGGCTCGACAACCAACACATTCGGCAAATTGCGCGCAGCGAGCATCAGGTTTTCGTCGACATTGTCAGCAATCACTAGCACGGAGTCCAAGCCCATGCCCTTCAATTTCTGCGCAAGAAGCTTAGTCTTGGGAGCATCGACCGCTATATTTTCCACGACAGACAAACGACCCTCACGCGCCAACTGAGAGAGGATCGAGCAAACACCTGCGCGATACATCTTTTTATTGACTTTGTGGGTGAAATTTTCGTCCGGCGTATTCGGGAAGATGCGACCACCACCGCGCCACAACGGAGAAGACGACATACCGGCACGAGCACGGCCCGTACCTTTTTGACGCCAAGGCTTCTTGGTAGTGTGACTAACCTCTTCACGGTCTTTTTGTTTGCGATTTCCGCTACGGGCATTAGCTTGATATGCCACCACCACTTGGTGGATCAGCGCCTCATTGTAATCGCGGCCAAAAATAGTATCCGGCGCAGCAACATTGGATGCAGCTTGACCTTTGTCATTCAGGAGCTGAAGTTCCATCTATTAAGCTCCTTTCTTGGCTTTAGTTTTAACGGCCGGCAGAACGACTACTTGGCCGTTCTTGGCACCAGGCACAGCACCCTTAACCAGGAGCAGTTGACGCTCCACGTCGACACGGGCAATTTCCAGATTTTGCGTGGTGCAAGTAACATCACCCATGTGGCCAGTCATGCGCTTACCAGGAAAAACACGACCCGGATCTTGCGCCATACCAATCGAACCCGGCACGTTGTGCGAACGGGAGTTACCATGACTAGCACGACCCGAACTGAAGTTATAGCGCTTGATGGTGCCGGCATAACCCTTACCGATGGATACGCCTTGCACATCCACCTTTTGACCGGCCTCGAAGAGGCTAACGGCAATGGTATCGCCAGCTTTCAGCTCAGCAGCCTTGGCAGCATCAATACGGAATTCTTTGAGGACGGTACCGGCTTCCACGCCTGCTTTGGCGAAATGACCGGCTGCAGCTTTGTTCACGCGGGAAGCGCGACGAGCGCCGAATGCGACTTGCACAGCGGAATAACCGTCTGTGTCAGGCGTTTTGACTTGCGTCACGCGGTTGTTCGATACGTCCAATACGGTTACAGGGATTGAATCACCATCATCCGTAAAAATGCGCATCATACCAACCTTGCGACCTACGAGGCCCAGGCTCATTGTTTTCTCCATTCCCACCTGCGATTGGGCGGGGCTGATCTAAATAAGGAGCTCGCCATAAATAGCGAACTCGCACGAAAGCCGAAAATTATAACTTGAAATTCTGTCGTTTTCAATACAAACGACAGAATTTCTTTTACTGCAACTTGATTTCTACATCCACACCAGCAGGCAAATCCAGTTTCATCAGTGCGTCGACCGTCTTGTCAGTCGGATCAACGATGTCCATCAAGCGTTGATGGGTACGGATTTCAAACTGATCGCGAGACGTTTTGTTGACGTGCGGGGACCGTAACACGTCAAATCGCTGAATACGAGTCGGCAACGGAACCGGGCCTTTGACGACAGCGCCCGTACGCTTAGCAGTATCCACAATTTCGAGAGCGGACTGATCGATCAAGCGATAGTCGAATGCCTTCAGACGAATACGAATTTTTTGATTGGGTGACGACATGCTGTTTCCTTATAAAGAACGAGCTGCGAGCAACGCATGCTCGCAGCGATTTTTCTTACTCGATGATTTTCGCGACGACGCCGGCGCCGACGGTACGACCGCCTTCGCGGATAGCAAAGCGCAAGCCTTCTTCCATCGCGATCGGGTTGATCAACATCACGGTGATCGATACGTTGTCACCCGGCATCACCAT
>JACOUL010000026.1 GCA_016177875.1 Burkholderiales bacterium | reverse complement strand
CGTTCTTCCTCTGCCAGATAAAATCGTTTCATCTCGTCAACCCGTATCCAATACCCATACGGCTTTGACAGTTCCTTTTCAAGGATTACTTAGATGCGTATCGTGAAATCCGGTTTGATACTTCAAGCCGTAGCCGAGCATGCGATCGAAGCCAATGTGCGCGCACCAAATCAAGCCTGCGGTGAGCAATAGGGGAACCGTAAATAGGATGCCTGCTGTGAGGCAGGTGACGGCACCGATATAGGAATGTGCTGTGTTATAGCTGGCCGCGCCGATTTTTGGCCCCGCGAGATAGCCTAAAAAGGAAAGGTCGGGTGTGAGGAAGAAAATTGCGAAGGTGGTCCAGTCATTCCCGTATTTTGAATAGGCGAGCATCGCCGCGGTAAGTACGACTAATCCTTCCAGGCGGAGAATTGCGCGTATGCCGCCAGTGGTTTTGCCGGACATTGGTTACTCCATATACGTGATTTAGCCAACCGCAACTCTTTGGGTTGTGAAGAGGATTGTAAGCTAGGTAGCGGCTAGCTTGGCATGAATAAGGGCAAGAAATTTTCTTGTTTAAGTCTGCTCTCAATGGAGGATTAATGCGGTTTGTTAATCGCCTCCGTCCACCGCGCAATATCCACCTCGCTCATATGGCCGAGCCGCCCGTCGCGGTATCCCCAGCGTTCGAGATCAATCAAATATTGTTCGCGCGAGAGTAGCGTTCCTCCGCAAACGTCCGAGCATGCCGCATCGGTTCTCATTTCGCGCTGCAGTCGCTCGATCAATTCTTCCATGATGTCGTTCGGAATCACGTGGCGATGATCCGGAAAAATCAGGCCGAATAGAATCATATGGCTGAACAGCACGCGCCATTTTTCTCCGAAGCGGCGCAATAAATGAGACCAGTCGATTTGGTTGCCGCAAGCGCGAAACAGATGGGCGACGTCTGCGCCGTCGTAACGCTCGCGCTCCATGACAAACGCCTTGGACCAAATCATTTCCTCGGCGGGACATAATTTCACGCGCATATCGAGCACGTCTGCCTCGGGGGCATGGTCAAACCAAGTGGGGTCGACATCCGCGACACCATTGCCTGAACTAAAGATGATGTCGACGTAATCGCCGTTAAGGTGAATTTTCGCGAGCCAGTGCGGATAAGCCAAGTCGGTGGTGTAGCCGACTTTCTTGAGCGCATCGCTGATGCGGGCGTAGTCTTCGCGGCGAATGAAGATATCGAAATCTTTGGAATGCCTGCTGATGCCGGTGTAAAACGTAAAAGCATAGGCGCCGCCGACAAGGAAGGGAAGCCGTTCCTCCGTCAAGGTTTTGACGACATGCCGGTAGAAGTCGATGCTGGCCTGGTCGCTTTCGTTGTCTCTCGAAGACGTCAGAGTCGATTCCGGCATAGGACTTGCTCGCAAGCTGGTGTGGTGTGTTCTTCGGACACAAGAAAGGATGAAGGAGTTCAATGTGAATGCGCAAAAAGCGGTTCGTTTGGCTGCAATTGGCGACACTCATTGCACCATATCTTCGAAAGGGCAATTGAGTCCGATCTTTATGCAAGCGGCAGAGCGCGCGGATATGCTTTTGCTGTGCGGCGATTTGACCGATTATGGATTGCCGGAGGAGGCGCATGTTCTCGCTATGGAATTGGCCGCCGCGCGCATTCCGGTGGTGGCGGTGTTGGGCAACCACGATTTCGAATCCGGCATGCAAAACGAAGTGCGCAAGATTTTGAGCGATGCCGGCGTTCATATGTTGGATGGCGAGGCTTGCGAAATTCACGGCGTCGGCATTGCCGGCGTCAAGGGATTCGCCGGCGGTTTTGGGCGCGGTTCGCTCGGTCCCTGGGGAGAAACGGCGATCAAGCAATTTGTGAATGAGGGCATCCAAGAAACGCTGAAGCTCGAATCTTGCTTAGCGAAACTGCGCACGCCGCAGCGCATTGCGCTTTTGCATTACGCACCGATCGTGACGACGGTGGAAGGGGAGCCCAAGGAAATCTATCCGTTTTTAGGGACGAGCCGATTGGAAGAGCCCTTATTGCGGTATCCCGTGGACGTGGTGTTTCATGGGCATGCCCATCGGGGGTTCCCGGAAGGGCGCACGGTTAACAACATTCCTGTCTATAACGTGGCCAAGCCGCTTTTGCTGCGCACTTATCCCAATATGCCGCCGGTGCGCATCATTGAATTGCCCGTGGCGGCTTAGGGGCTGCGCAGGAAATTGAGCGATCATCAATGCAGAATTTCTCCGCGCACGCCCGGCTGTACGGCGGCGTCGTGCGGCGGCAATCCGCTTTCGATGAAGCTCTTCATCCGCATCAAGTCGTCATCCAGGCGATGTTTCGGATCGACACCGAAGAGACTCGCCAGAGTATGGCCGATGACGCCGGCCGGCGGACTATAGTGCATGCGCACCGTCACGCGGGTGGCACCGTCTTCGGCCGGTTCAAACCAAACCGATCCGTGATGTTCGATCGGCGCGCCGGGCTCGGTTTCCCATGCTAAGGCGGATGGACGAATGTATTGGGTTTGCACGGCACGCCATTCGATGCGCGCACCGGCCGGTCCTTCGACGATCCAATGCGAGCGTTGATCGCCAAGATCGCGTACGTCCAGCACATGCGACATAAAGTAAGGAAAGTTTTCGTAGCTGGTCCAGATGTCGAACACGGTTTCAGGCAGGGCGTTGATCAGGATTGTTTTTTGCAAATCGATTCCTCGATTCCGTGCGCCAAATCCCGCCATGCTGCGCAGGCTCATGTTGGTGGCGCCGCGCGCCAGGAGCGCTACGCCTGCGGCCGACAGCAGCGCACCGGCCGGAGTTCGCCGCAGCAAGCCGAGCGCGCTTAACGCGCCACCTCCTAGAATCGCCGCGCCGCGCAGTGCCGGCGTCCAATTTTCCGCAGGCCGCGATCGCTTGCCTTCGCCTTGCAGCGCCGAGATATGCTCGGCGGTCGCATGGGATTGCAATTGATCTTCGACGGCGATTACACCGGGCAACTCACGTACCGCATCCAGTAGGCCGGGTTTTTCATGGGCGAGAATATGTCCGCTTAAAACGACGTGGCCGGCGTGTGAAGTTACTTCGATGGAATGCGGATGCGCTACTTGATGGCCGAGTTTTGCCCGTGCGCTGGCGACGATCACTTGGTCGTCCATCGTGTTTTCATTTGCGTTGAAAAAGCGCCGAAGCCGTGCGCGCGTGCCCTCAATCCTATTGCTGAAATCTCGCAGCGCGGCGTCGCCGGCATCGCTGGTTTTGACCGATAAGTGGCGAACCTTATCGCGTACCAAGGAACGCCTTCTACGTCCTTGCTTCGGATCGGAGAAGTACATGGTGACCAAGCCCACAGCGGCGCCTGTTGCCAGCTTGCCCCAATGGCTTTGCATGACAGATGTTCGTTTCATGATGTGCTCCTTTTTTCTTCGGTTCTAACCGGCTAATCCTGGACTCGTCAGATGACGTGCAAACCAGTCCGCGGCAAGCTTGGCGACTTGTTCCAGCTTGCCTGGTTCTTCGAAAAGATGGGTGGCGCCGGGAACGATCTCCAGCCTTCTTTCACCGTGCAAAGCCGAGTAAGCCATTTGATTCAATTCGATGACGACGTCATCCAATCCGCCGACGATCAGCAGGGTCGGCGCCAGTACTTTTGCGAGCGCTTGTCGCCCGGCGAGATCGGGCCGCCCGCCGCGTGACACGACTGCGCCGATTTGCGCGCCGCGCTCGGCGGCAACTTGCAGCGCTGCGGCCGCTCCGGTGCTGGCGCCGAAGAGGCCGCAGGAAAGCAAGCGCGTTGCCTCGGCATGCAATAGCCATTCAACCGCGGCGTTTAAGCGGGAACTCAATAGAGAAATATTGAAGCGGGTTTGGTAGGTTCGCTCTTCGTCCGGGGTCAGCAAATCCATCAGCAGCGTGCCAAGATGCACTTCGCGTAATTTCTCTGCGACGAAATTGTTGCGCGGACTGAAGCGGCTGCTCCCGCTGCCGTGGGCGAATAAAATCACGCCGGTCGCGTTTTCAGGCATATGCAACATGCCTTCGACTTCTACCGAACCGGCGGTGATTTGAATCAATAATTCACGTTGCGTTGCAATGGCCATCACATCTCCTGATCATCGAGCAGCCGGTCGGTCATGTACCGGCGGTTTGCGCTCAACATTCATTTTTGCTTGGGCATATTCGCGTTCGGCTTGTTCCAACAAGCCGATGACTTCGGCATCGTCGGTTTGCCGAAAATCTTCGTACCAGAGTCCCACCGCATAAAACGGATCGGGCGTCGCCAGACATACGACTTCATCCGCAATAGAAGCAAGAAACCGGCACGACTCCGGAGCAGATACCGGCGTGGCGACGACCACGCGCGCAGGATCCGCCGTACGCACGGCTCGCACCGCGACTTGCATGGTGGCGCCGGTCGCTAAACCGTCATCGATCAAAATGACGGTGCATCCGCGCAAATGCAGTTTCGGCCGATTGGCGCGATAGAGTTTTTCGCGGCGGCTGACTTCAATGGTTTCGCGGCGCATGGCTTCATCCACCGCTTGTCGCGAAATGTTGAGCATTTGCAGCACATCTTGATTCAGCACCGACAAGCCGCCGCTGGCGATTGCTCCCATCGCATATTCCTGATGGTCTGGCGCGCCGAGCTTGCGCACGATGAGTACGTCGAGCGGCAAATGCAAGGCATGCGCCACGGCATAGGCAACCGGCACACCGCCGCGAGGCAATGCCAGAACGACGACATCCACTCGATCAGCGTAAGAAGCAAGCCGGCCGGCAAGTAATTCGCCTGCCGCCATGCGATTGGAAAAACGTTGAAGTTGAGCCATATCCAATTCGCCTTAATCTTAATTTGACCGCGCCGCTTATAAAAAGGTCGCAGCTTTGATCCGCTTGAGCGGGGTCAACAGTTTGTATTGCCTTTGATCCATAACGTCTTTCTGTTTGCTTGTCGGGTGAACATCAACAGCCCCTTGTGGTCTCAACAATGCGCTTTAGCGAGATTCGTTGAAATCAATAATGCCGGAGACAATGCATGCAAATGGGATCTTTCAAGCAATCACTACGTTTTATGGGGCCGGTTGTATTGTTGTTGGCGGCGCTCGCGTACGCGATTGTGCCGCTCGCCGACAATCTGACCCTGCGCTGGTTTGAGCGGGATCTCGACGTGCGTTCGCAGATGCTTGCCGACGCACTACAAAATCCATTGCAAGAATATGTGCCGGAAAGGGCGAATAGAAAAATCGGTCAATTGTTCGATCGTGCCGTTCAAGATGAACGCTTATATGCGCTGGCATTTTGCGATTCGCAGGGCGTATTGCTGCATAAGACCAAGTCTTATCCGCAACTATTAGGATGCATGGCGCCGCCCTGGGAACATGCCATGCGTCAGGGCAGGGTGCAGCTGCCGCAAGGCGCAGTGCACGTCAGCGAGAGCCCCTTAAAAGTCGAGGGGCAATACTTGGGCAAACTGATCGTCGTTCAGGATATGAGTTTTATCGATAGGCGCGGCGCCGACGTGCGGAAATATGTGCTTGTCATGTTTGTCGCGCTGGTGGTGCTGATGTGGTTGTTGGCCGCGCTTATCACGCATTTGAGCTGGCGTGGCTTCATGAAGGCTTTGGGCGACATGTTACGTAAAGATGCCAAGCCGCGCTCCGTTCAAGCCTTGCAGGCGGCGCCGAGCGGCCAGGGTGTCGACGGCGATTTGCGTGCGCTTTTGCATCAATACACGATGCGCCGGCGCGACCCGGACGAAACGTCGCGCATGTGGACGCCGGAAAAATTGCGCATGCTGCTGCGGGAAGAATTGGCGGGAGATGAAATTTTAGTGGTCTCGAACCGCGAGCCTTACATTCATGCGCGCACCGCCGGCGGCTTGAAAGTCTCGCGTCCGGCGAGCGGATTGGTGACGGCGGTCGAGCCTGTCATGCGCGCCTGTTCCGGAACCTGGATCGCCCACGGCGGCGGCTCGGGCGATCGCGATGCGGTCGACCGCAATGATCGTGTGCAAGTGCCGCCGGGGCGCCCGAGTTATACGCTGCGCCGCGTGTGGCTGTCGAAGGAAGAAGAGCAAGGTTTTTACTACGGCTTTGCCAATGAAGGCTTGTGGCCCTTATGCCATATCGCCCACGTGCGCCCGGTATTCCGTTCTTCGGATTGGACGCAATACCTTGAAGTGAATCAAAAATTCGCCGATGCCGTGATCAAAGAAGCGCGCACGGATGACCCGGTGGTGCTGGTTCAGGACTATCATTTTGCTTTGTTGCCGCGCATGGTGCGCGATGCTTTGCCCAAGGCGACTATACTGACGTTCTGGCATATCCCTTGGCCGAATCCGGAATCGTTCGGCATTTGCCCGTGGCGCGAAGAAATCTTGGAAGGCTTGTTGGGCAGCACCATACTCGGATTTCATACCAGCTTTCATTGCAAAAATTTTTTGGAAACGGTCGACCGCTATTTGGAAACGCGTATTGAACATGAAGCTTCCACCATTTCCTATGGCGGCAAGCTTACGCAAGTGGAAGCTTATCCGATCTCGATTGCATGGCCGGATGAGACTGCGGCGCAACCCAGCGTGGCCGAGTGCCGCAGCATGGTGCGCAAAGAATTAGGTTTGCCGGAGAATCATATCCTCGCCGTCGGCGTGGACCGGCTCGATTACACCAAGGGCATCATCGAGCGCTTGCAAGCGGTGGAGCGGTTGCTGGAGCAATATCCGGTGTTGATCGGCAAGTTCACGCTGGTGCAGATCGCCGCGCCGAGCCGTTCCTCTCTCGACGAGTATCAAAATTTCGAGACGCGCGTGCGCATGCTCGCGCAACGGATCAATCAGCGCTTTAGTCAGGGCGCGTTTCCGCCGATCCGCCTAAAGATCGAGCATCACGATGCGGAGCAAGTCAACCGCTATTACCGCGCTGCTGAAGTGTGCGTGGTGACCAGTCTGCATGACGGCATGAACTTGGTTGCCAAAGAATATATCGCCGCGCGCGACGATGAGCGCGGCGTGCTGATCCTGTCGCAATTCACCGGCGCCGCGCGCGAGCTGCACGAAGCCTTGCTGGTCAATCCGTATCACATCGAGCAAAGCGCGGAGGCGCTGTATCGTGCGGTCACCATGCCGGAAGCGGAGCAACGCGAACGGATGCGCAGCATGCGCGCCTTGGTAAAAGACTTCAATGTCTATCGCTGGGCGGGGCGGATGCTGCTCGACGCCGCGCGGCTGCGCCGCCGTGAGCGCATCATGACCAAGATACATTCGCATAGTCGCCAGGCACTGCGGCGGGTGGTTTGATGAGGCATTTATTTTCCGAGGCAGGCTTGGCCAGGCTGGATACGTTTGTGCAGCCGGGTATGTTATGCGCCTTCGACTTCGACGGCACCTTGACGCCGATTGTCGCGCAACCCGACCAAGCGCAAATGCCTGCCATGATGCGCGAACGTTTGATGGCATTGTCGAAGTACGCCCCGGTGGCGATTCTGACTGGACGCGGATTGGCTGACATGCGAGCGCATATGGGTTTTGAACCCGCGTACGTGGTAGGCAATCATGGTAATGAAGGCTTGCCCGGATGGGAGGCAAACGCACAGCGCTTTGCCGCGCTTTGTAAAAAGTGGCATGCGTTTTTGCGTGATCATTTGCGTCCGCAAGGCGAAGATGCCGGCGTGCTCATCGAGGATAAGCGCTATTCTTTGTCGGTCCATTATCGTGCTGCGCCTGATCAGGCTGTTGCAGCTGCGCGCCTACTGACGCTTTTTAAAGCGTTGTCGCCGATGCCGCGCGTGATGGGTGGGAAATGCGTCTTCAATTTGCTGCCGCCGGAGGCCGTCGATAAGGGGTGGGCCGTGCAGCAATTGCTGGAAATTAGCGGCGCACCGGGCGCAATGTATATCGGGGACGATATTACCGACGAAGATGTATTTAGCCTCAAACGGTCCGACGTCTTGTCGGTGCGCGTCGATTTTTTTAAAGACAGCGCGGCGGATTTTTTTGTGCAGAATCAGGGCGAGGTGGGGCAAGTACTCGATGCCTTAATCGGGCGAATGAAAATCCGGAGCAAGTTAGCATGCTAATCGGCGGCGTAGATATCGGCGGAACGAAGATGGCGGCGGTTGTGGCGAATGCCGAGGGGCCGTTGGCGCGCGTGGTGCAGTCGACCGCAAAAAGCGGAACGCCATTGGCGGTTCCTGAACAGGTGCTTGCGCTGCTGGATGAAGTTTGTCGTGAGGCGAACATTCAACGCGCTGATTTGAAACGCGTCGGCATCTGTTCCGCCGGGCCGTTTATTTCTGAAAATAGTTATCTTGCCTTGGCTACGCCGAATTTATGCGGCGGTTTGCCGGGTGCGCAAGACTTGCCGAACGACTGGACATCGATTCCTTTGGAGAAGGTGCTGCGCAGCGTATTTGCCGATGTGGTGATTCGCAACGATTGCATCGGCGCGCTGATCGCGGAGCGGAATTTCGGCGCCGTGCGCAACGTGAACGATTGCATCTACGTCACTTGGAGCACCGGCATCGGCTTTGGCTTATGCGTTGATGGCCATGTATTGCAAGGCAAGCACGGCAATGCAGGCCATGCCGGTCATCTCTTGTTGTCGGAAGTATCGCAAGCGCTGTGCGGCTGCGGCAATCGCGGCGATACGGAGGGCTTAATTTCCGGACGCAACATTGAACGCTTGCATGGCCGATCTGCCGCCGATATTTTTGAGGCTGCCCGCCAGGGCGATCAAGCGTCGCTTGCCATCGTGAATGAAGCGGCGCAATGGTTCGGAAAAGCCTTGTACAACCTCGCCGTTACTCTCGATACGCGCGTGTTCGTCATCGGCGGCAGCGTATGGCTGCATCACGGCGATTGGATCAAATCTACGGTGCAACGTGAAATTGCTTCACGCCTTCCATCGCTGACCGACGGTGTCGAATTACGCACCGCGCAATTGCGCAATTTGGTCGCCGATATCGGCGGATTATGCCTGGTCATGCCTGAGGACTGGATTGCGGAATGGCAGCAAACTACGCCTTGGAAGCGTTTGCCGTAGACATGGCCAAGTTGATCCTACTGCCCCGTTGATTGGGTGGTAGCACGATCGCCCGCAGCCTGCTGTTCCGCAACGAATATTTCGACCCTTCGATTGCGCGCACGACCGGCGTCCGTGTCATTGGAAGCAATCGGTTCATGTTCTCCATGTCCGGCAACGTTCACCCTCGAAGAATTCACGCCGCGCACTGCGAGGTAATCTCGCGTATGCGCCGCGCGGTTCATCGAGAGCTGATCGTTATAGGCATCGCTGCCCACGCTATCGGTATGCCCGACGATGGTGATATTCGTGCCGGGATTTTCACTGAGAGTGGTAGCGAACTTGTCGAGCACCTCACGAAAATTCGGTTTGATATCGGAGCGGTTGGTATCGAATGAAATATCGCTGGGGATTTCAATTTTCAAGCGATTATCCGGCGTTTGCGTCACTTGAATGCCGGTCCCTTGCGCCGCTTGTTGCATCGCACGTTTTTGATTTTCCATGCGCTGGGACCACACATTGCCGATCACTGCGCCGGCGGCGGCCCCGATTGCCGCTCCGGCAGCAGTGCGATTGCCGCCGCCTCCTCCGGTCGCGGCACCTAATACCGCACCGAGGCCGCCGCCGATGCCTGCGCCTTGGGCAGTGCCTCGTTGAACCGGATCCATGTTGGAGCAAGCGGTCAGTGCGATGGCGCCGGCTATTGTCGTTATTAATAACTTGTTCATTTTAGTGCCCTTTCCCAAGAATTTGATGTCAATAAGACATTAAGGGCGAGGGCGAGTTTCATGGCGACGCTTTGCTGGGAAGACATGACAAAAATTTGTTGAGTTTCAGTAATAAAGTAGTTGACGTATGGAAATTAGTTTCCTATGCTATTTACGTACGGCAACAAAACGACACTAGTTCGAAGGGAAGCCACATGGACCAAGCACTGATTGATCTCGACGCAAAGAAATCCGCTCATCAGTTGTTGAATGAGGTCTGGGGCGGTCGAGGTTTTCCAGTGGATCCGATATGGATTGCCGAAGAACTGGGCGTGACGGTTCTTGAAACCGAATTGCCGGACAACGTTTTAGGCGGGTTGGTAAAAGATGCGGACAAAGATCCCGTCATCTTGATTAATCGGTTCGACACAGACGATCACAAGCGCTTCAACTGCGCGCAAAAAATCGGCCATTACGTCGATCTGATGATGCAAGACGCCGACTGCTACAAGTATGTGGATTTCCGCATGCAGCAGGCGAATTTCGCTGCTAGCGCGGATCAGATTTTCGCGAATTACTTCGGTGAATCACTGCTCATGCCAGAGATGGAAGTAAGGACGATGGCTGAAGACGGTGCTTCGCTTGAAGTAATGGCGAAACATTTCGGCGTAACCGAAGATGCCATGGAATATCGTTTGAAATCGCTCGGCGTTCTTCTGCCGGCGGCGGCTTAAATATTGAGAATTCTGCTTCAGCGAGGATGCGTTACCGGTAGTTTGCTTTAAGTTTTATGTGTTTTGTCTCCTAGGGGTATCTAGAGTAGTACTTTGAGGGCTGGGGTGAAAACCCCAGCCCTAATTTTTTACGCGTCTTGCCATCGGCCTTTTGCCAGGCGCGTAAAGCGAGAGAAGCGTTACACCAGCTTCGCGTCGACCAATTCTTGCTTCAAGTAAGCGTAAAACACCGGCGCGGCGACTACACCCGGCAGACCGAATACTGCCTCCATCACTAGCATCGCCGACAACAGTTCCCATGCGCGCGCATTGATGTGCGCGCCGATGATACGTGCGTTCAAAAAATACTCCAGCTTGTGAATGACGACCAGGAATACAAGGGAAGACACCGCAATCGGAAGCGAGTGCGCCAAACCTGCAATGACAATCATGGAATTGGAAATCAAGTTGCCGATCACAGGCAGGAATCCTGCCAGGAAAGTCACCAAAATCAGCGTTTTAGACAAGGGCAAATGGACGTCGGCCAAAGGCAGCGCGACAAAGATATAGAGCGCTGTCAGGACCGTATTGATGGCGGAAATGCGTACTTGAGCGAACACGATTTGCCGAAAGGCATCGACTAATTTAGTGAGGCGGTCGCGCAGGGCTGCGGCGAGGGGAAGATAACGTTGGTGTTCGGTTGTATCGTGCAGCGCCACCATGGCGCCGATAATCATGCCGAGCAAGACGTGTGCTGCGGTGCGTCCGGCTTCCTGGCCGATATGCTTGGCTTCGACCGAATGTTCGCGCAGCCATTCGGTAATCGACTCTTGCAGGGAAGCCGCATCGCCCGGCAAACGGTCGATCACCCAGCCCGGCAGCTGGCTGCGCGACGCTTCGATGATGTCGGCGAGTTTCTGCAGCAGCACGGTCACGCTGCCGGCGTCACTCTTGAAGAACGATACCGCCCCCCAAATCGCCAGCGTCACGATAATGACGGTGAAGCTCGCAAGAGCGGCAACGGCAATCAGGCGTGCCCGGTCGCTGGAGTAGCGCCTTGCCATCAAGGGCGGCGCCATCAAGTGCACCAGCGAATACACCAGCAATCCGGCAAGCAAGGCGCCCAGCAAGCCATTGTGCAGTATGATCCAGAGGCCGACCGCGGTAAGGGCATAGGATGCGCCGGTAATCGCTCTGGAATTCGAGAATATTGTCATAGGGTCAATCGAAGATAAAAAATTGGAATGTACCCCATCTCGTATGAAGCGTCCAACTCCGCAGCTCTAGTAGTCAGTCAAGCTAAATCGACGGGAATAAATCGCGTCTTTTTCCGCCTGCCTGCGTTGCTCGTCGTTGCATAGCTCGCTATGCGGCCTCCTCCCGCCTTGCCAGCCGAAAAAATCCATCGATTTCTTTCCCGCCGCTTCAACTTGACTGACTACTAGCGCAGAATTAACTATCGGTGGCGCTGAAGTTGATTATCCGCATGGCGGCCGAATGATGCATACGGATAATCCGGCGTATGCATTCAGAGAGCAGGTCTTTTTTTTCGTCGAGCGCTTCACGGATTCGTATGGCGGTCATGGTTGCCATCGTGGTTTTTGCGGCCACTCTGGCGGTTGCCGCCGCTTTGCTGGCCGGGGCACGCTCGGCGCTTATTGAGAGCTTGGTCGACCGCCAGGACTTGCTGCTTGCGCAAACGGCACGCGCCATCGACCGCCAGCTGCTGTTGCGTCAAGCGGCATTGCAAGAACTGTCCGCGAATTTGCTGCGTGTCGGCGGAGACGTCCAGCGCATGGCCGGTCTCCTAAAGAAATTCCCCGTTGCACAACGCCAGTTCGATCAATTTTCCGTATTCGACGTCACGGAGAACAGCCTGGTCGATTTTCCTCAAGCTGAGCAAGCCGATGATAGCGATCGCCGCGCCGCAGTCCTGCAATTGGCAAAAGAGGCGGCGAGTTCGGGCAAGAACCTCATCGGATTGTCTCTTCCTGCTCAGGAAAGAGGGCAATCCTGGGTGATCCTGGCATCGCCTGTGCGCGACGGCGAAGGCAAGGTTGCGCTCGTCACTGCAGGCTTGATGGATTTTTCGCGGCTGAACTTGTCCGAGCGCTTGGAGCCTTTCAAAGCGGGTGCGCGCGGCTATGCCTATATGAGTACGCCTGACGGCAACTTGCTTGCGCATACTATGCCGTCGCGGCTGCTCAATACAGTCTTGAATCGAAACGATGACAGGCAAGTGATCATCCCCGTGCGTAACAATAAGGACGTCGCTGAGCCGGCTTATGTTTCCACGCCGGAACTAGTCGCGACGCAACGTCTGCAAAGCAGCGGCTGGATTCTCACCGCAGTCTCATCGCAGGCCGAATCGCTGCTTCCCTTCGACCATGCTTGGTCAGCGCTACCGGGTTTAGCATTCATGGCTGCATTGGTGAGCGGCCTGCTCGTTTGGGGATGGGGACCGAGGTTCATATCGCGCATGCGCCTCAACGCAAATAATCCGGCGCCGCTTCCGCCTCTTGCAATGGCAAACCCATCCTTACATGAAGAAGTCAGCGCAGTCATTACCGAAAGCTGCCTGCGCGCAATGGAAATATGCCAGCGGCAAGCGCAGCTGGACGCAATCAACGAGGCATCGCCATTGGGCGTGTTGTGTTTCGACGGCCAAGGCAACTGCAATTACGCAAACCAAGCATTTGAACGGATCTCGGGCCTTGCGCCGGATAAAGCGGCAGGTAAGGGTTGGCGGCGCTGTGTGCATCCGGATGATCGATATGCGCTATGGAAAGAGCTGCCCGGAAGCGATGCCGTCGAGATGGCGTCTTATACGCGGATTTGCCGCTTGCGCCACAAGAATGGCGGCATCATTTGGGTGTCGGTCAAAGCAGTGACCATTATTGTTGACGGCAAAGCGAACGGCTATGTCGCGAGCCTGGAAGACATCACCGCGCATCGCGCCGGAGAATTGGCCTTGCTCAAGAGCGAGCAGCGCCTGCGGCTCATCACGGACAATGTTCCTGCGTTGATCGCTTATGTGACGCCGGACGAACGCGTCGCCTTCGCCAATCGACGCTATGAAGAAGCGTACGGCATCTTGCATGAAGAGTTGTGCGGTATGCGCACTTGGGAAGTGCTCGGACCGGAAGTGTATACGGTGAGCCGTCCCTATATTCGTCAAGCATTGTCCGGCACAGCGGCCAACTTCGAGCGGCAAGTCAAGCAAGGCAATACTGTGCGCCATGAGCGTGTGAGCTACATTCCCGATATCGATCCGCAAGGGCGCGTGGCCGGATTCTTCGGCATGGTGGACGACATTACCGCCTTAAAGCAGATCGAAGCGCAATTACGCAATCTGATCCGATTCGATTCGCTCACCGGTATCGGCAACCGCGCACACTTCGAAGAAAGATTAATCGACGCCATTCGCCATAGTCGCCGCAACGGCACGCTGATGGCAGTCATGTTCCTCGATATCGATTACTTCAAGGAAATCAACGATACGCTCGGCCATCAAAGCGGGGATGAAGTGCTCAGGGAATTCGCGCAACGCCTTTTGCGCTGCGTGCGCGAAACCGACACGGTCGCACGATTGGCGGGCGACGAATTTGTGATCATCCTGGAAGGCTTATCCAACGCGGACGAGGCGCCGGCGGTGGCCGGAAAAATCGTCTCTGCCATGCATCAGGATTTCGCCGTTGGCGGCAAGGAACGCAAAGTCACAGCCAGCATCGGCATCACCGTACGCCAAGGCGATGAGGAAGATGCCATGCTGCTCTTAAGGCGCGCGGACGAAGCGCTCTACCAAGCCAAGTCGGCCGGCAGAAACACCTACGCCATGCTGACATAATCAGACATGGCGCGAATGCGCCTGGTCCAGCTTGCCCAGAATTTGCTTGATTAAAACTTCCTGTCCTTTGAGCTGTTCGCGGAATTCCAAGCGATCCGTATGTCCCACTTCCGAACGCAATTCGGACAGAAAACTTTTTAATACTTCTTCGAGCGTATCTTGCTCTTGATCATCGAGTTCGAGCTGCATATGTCGTTCCTCCTATGTTTCATCGACCGATGAAAGGGGAAATGGTGCCCTCGATCTGACGAATTCGATACACGGAGACTGAACATCGGCGAATACTTCACGTCAAAGCGGAACGGTACTCGTATTTTGCGAGTATAATGCGGCGTCGGTGAGATTCGAGGTAGCGGTAACAGTTAGTCTGTCATTCCCTTCTTGCTTCACACGATGTATCGAGCGAAGGCTCAGTTTTAATTTTTAAAGGAAATGGTATGGCAACTGGTACTGTCAAATGGTTCAACGATGCAAAAGGTTTTGGTTTTATTACTCCCGATGAAGGCGGCGAGGACTTGTTCGCGCATTTCTCCGCGATTCAATCGAACGGCTTCAAATCGCTGAAAGAAAATCAGCGCGTGCAGTTCGAAATCACGACCGGCCCGAAGGGCAAGCAAGCGTCGAACATTCAGCCGATGTAATCCAGGCAAAATTGCGCAAAAATCCCCGGTTCGCCGGGGATTTTTTTTAGGCATTCCGTTTCCGAAATTCACTTAACCTGACGCAGCTGGACTACCGGCAAATAAACGTCTATTGACTCATTCAAACCAGCGCGGCAAAGCGCCGTGCAACAGGTCTTGTCGTCAGGGAACTTGGCGATGATGTTTCTTGCTGCTCCGATCGACACGGTGCCTGACGAGTAAGTTGTTGAAGTCTGTTCCATCTTATTTCGACTTCTTCCAATATCCAGGTTCCCCATAGGCGTGCCGCAAGAAATCGACGAAGGCGCGTACGCGTAGCGGCAAATGCCGGCGTTGGGAAAATACCGCATAAACATCATTGCCCGGCGCGGCGTATTCATTCAATACCGTAACGAGTTTGCCCGATTCAATTTCCTTGCCGACTTCCCACATCGAACGCCATGCCAAGCCTTTGCCGGCGAGTGCCCAATTGTGCAGGACTTCACCGTCGTTGCATTCCATATTGCCGCTGACCTTGACCGTCACGTTCTTGCCGTTTTGGCGGAAGGTCCAGCCGCGTTGGCTGCCGTCGCTGCTGATGGCGAGGCAATTGTGTTTGCTTAGGTCGCCCAGCGTTTTCGGCGTGCCGTGACGCTTGAGATAGAGTGGCGAGGCAACCACGACCCGTTGATTATCGGCAAGCTTGACGCGCACCAGGTTGGAGTCTGTCATCGTAGCGATGCGAATCGCGACATCGATGCCTTCGCCGATTAAGTCTACGACGCGATCATTCAAGCTGAGTGTGACACTCAATTCACGATGTTCAGCCAGGAAAGAGGGTACTAAGGGAGCAACGTGCCAGCGGCCGAAACCGGCGGGCGCCGAAATAGTAAGATGCCCGGTTGCTTTGGCGCTGCGCTCCGAGACAGCTGCTTCCGCCTCTTCCAGTTCAGCCAGAATACGCTGGCAATCTTCGAGGAAAGCCGTGCCTTCGTCGGTCAGGGCGATTTTCCGCGTGGAGCGCTGCAGGAGTTTGGCGCCCAAACGTTCTTCCAATGCATCGAGGCGCCTGCTGATCATGGCAGGCGCGATACCCTCTGCACGCGCTGCTGCGGTAAGGCTGCCTCGATTGATCACTTCGACAAAAGTCGAGATTTGCTTGAACTGGTCCATAGGGGCAGTAGAATATATTTTTAACTAAAACGCAATAATCACATGATAAAACATACTGTTTATGTGCATTTAAATTGAATATGCTTGGAGCCTTTCAAACGGCAAAAGCTCGACGAACGGCTGGCAAATTGCACTTGTCGGAGGCGCCGCATTTATTCCAACACGCCGAACTGGGCTAACCAGATCATCGGTCCGGCCGATGATCGCGTTGCACAAATTTTCGAGAAGATGTCGACGTCCGAGAACTTCGAAGAGTTCTTGATTTTGCCCTGGTGCGAAGAGATTTAATTCGCAGCTAAATTCAAGTCCGGCATCGTCATCGCGACGATGCTGGGTTTTTTTATTTCCGACGGTTTTGTGGCGAAAATCCTATGTTACTATCGCAGCCGCTATAACACTTATGCAAGCGAATAGCCTGAATGTGAATCAAGAAAACGGCGATCAAAACGCCGCGCAAATAAAAGAATAACCGCATGTCGTAGTCGGTTTTTTCCACCTTTCTTTCTTAAGTCATTAAACACCGTGAAAAACGTTTTCCGTCTTTTCCCTGCGATGCTGGTCGCCTGTCTCATCCAGCACAATGCCTTTGCTCAAACCGCTACTTCCGCTTCACCGATGAGTGCGCAAGATAAACAAGCGATCGAGGAAGTGATCAAGCAATACCTCATGAAAAATCCGGGAGTTATTCGCGATGCCATGGTTGCGTTGCAAGCTCAGGAAGAGGCGGAGCAGCAAAAGCAGGCGTCAATAGCATTGAAATCGATGAGGGCGGAATTGGAAGCCGACAAAGCTTCACCGGTTGCCGGCAATGCCAAGGGCGACGTCACCGTCGTCCAGTTCTATGATTACAACTGCGGCTATTGCAAGAAGGTTGCACCTAGCGTAGTCGAACTGATGAAGCGCGATCCGGGCGTTCGCGTCGTGTATAAAGAATTTCCGATTTTGAGCGAACAATCTCTCTTTGCCTCCAAGGCGGCGCTCGCCGCGCAGCGGCAGGGAAAATTTACTGAATTTCACTTCGCCTTGATGACGTCGCCCAGGGCTGATGAAGCCACGATCAAGAGCATCAGTCAAAAACTCAAGCTGGATTACAACAAGCTGCAAAAGGACATGAAAGATCCTGCTTGGGATGCCGAACTGCAGAAAAACCATCGTCAGGGTAGTGCTTTGAACATTAATGGCACGCCGGCCTTTATCATCGGCGATCGTCTGATTCCCGGCGCTGCGGATGTGAACCAATTGATTGGACTGGTGCAGGCAGAACGCCAGAAGCAGGTTAAGTAATTCGTTTAAATTTTTCGTGAAAAGAAAGGGGCGTTTCGATGAAAATAAATAAGCCACTTCGGCATACGATTGCAGCGGCAGCTCTCGCCTTGACCGGCTTGACCTTTACCTCTGCTGTTCTGGCTCAGGAGTCTGACGTACAGAAGAATTTCGAAGCTTACAAGGCATCTTCCAAAACCTTGATGGGCTTGCTGAGCAAACCGGTAACCGATGCTGCCGCCGCCGCCGCGTTGGAGAAGCAAATCGACGAGGAAATGAAAAAGCGTCAAGCGGCCGGTGATGCGATGCAAACGGCGCTTCAAAAGCTGGATCCAAAAAATCAGCAGCACGTAAAACTGGCTGAGCAGGTCTATTCCGAAAGCCAGAAATCGAATCAAGAGATCGGTGAGCAGCACGTGAAGGCCAGCGAGGCAATCGCCAAGGCTAAACAGCCGGCAAAAAAATAACATTGATAACAACAAAGCCTATTCAGTTGTTCTAATTTAGGGAGAGAAAAGCATGAATAAACTATTGAAGGTGGTTTTCAGTGTGGTGTTTACCACGCTGATTGCCGTATTTACGACCTCTGCAATGGCAGAGCCGGAGTTTTGCTGGCGTGATTCCTATGGGCGCGGCGTCGGTACCATTCCCGGCACTTGCCCGAACGGTTTAGAGAAAGTCGGCCTGCTTTGCTACGATCGCTGCCCCGCAGGCATGGAACGTAAAGGTCTCGACTGCCATTCGGTTTGCCCGAGCGGCATGCGTGACGACGGCCTATTCTGCCGCAAGTCCGAGTACGGCCGCGGCGCCGGCTATCCCTGGAAATTCGGCGACAAGGCATTCAGCCTGGACGGTGCGCGCGGACGTTGCGCACGAGACAATCCGCAGGGTTGCGAGAAGAACGGCGAAATCATTTATCCGAAGTGCAAATCCGGTTATCACGCTTTTGGATGCTGTATCTGCCGCCCGGACACGCCGAACTGCGGCGCTTTGGGTTTAGGCGGTCAATTCGATTTGTCTTGCGCCAAGAAGATTCAGATCGCCAGCGCGCCCAAGACCGCGAACTGTTCGCCGGGTGAAGAGTATGACGCCGGTCTGTGCTACAAGAAGTGTAATGACGGCTACAGCGGCGTTGGCCCGGTATGCTGGGGCAAGGCACCTCCGAAGTGGGTCGAGTGCGGCATGGGTTCCGCTAAAGATTCCACGACTTGCGCATCCATCATCTTCGATCAAGTTTCCTCCGTGGGATCGCTGGCAATTACCGTGGCTACTCTGGGTTCGTCCAGTGCCGCGCAGTCCGGCGCCAATTCGGCTTCCAAGGCGGGTAAATTGGCTGAGCTGAAGAAGAAATACGACCAGCTGAAGAAGGCCTATGAAGAAGCCAAAAAAGGTAGCAAAGCACTGCAGGCCGCAGAGAAGGCCTACCAAGTAGGTGATAAGGCCAGCCAGGCTTACACCGCGATCGATACCGCATCGAACGCCATTACCGAAGAAGACATCGTACGTGCGTCCGCACAGATTGCAGCGATTGTCGACTCCAGCGGCGTTTCCGCAACCATTGGTGCTTATACCTATCCGAAGTGCAGCAAGTACTTTGGTAATTACATCAATCCTCCCGCCGGCGGCGGTAGCAGCACCCCGACCAGCGGCGGCAGCACTTCCGGTTCTACCGGCGGCAGCCTGGCGTGGGTTGGCGGACCGAACGTTCCGGCCAATGCCGTAATCGGCGGTCAAGAACCGGGCCGTAACCTGCCGGTATGCCGCGGCAGCCATCAAGGCGGCGTGCATCCGGGCAAAGTCGTTGCAGGCAAGTGCAACATTGGTTGGGGCGGCAAGGAAATCACCCTCGGTGGCTTCGAAGTGCTGATCAACAACGGCGCTAAGCTCGCGTGGGTTGGCGGACCGAACGTTCCGGCCAATGCCGTAATCGGTGGTCAAGAACCGGGCCGTAACCTGCCGGTATGCCGCGGCAGCCATCAAGGCGGCGTGCATCCGGGTAAAGTCGTTGCAGGCAAGTGCAACATCGGCTGGGGCGGCAAGGAAATTACGCTGACCGGCTTTGAAGTCCTGGTTAAGCAATAAGCCAAGAAGCTTCGCAAGATATCCCCGCATCGTGTAAAGCGATGCGGGGATTTTTTTTGCGCGTTGAATGTCGGCGAATGTAAGCCGCGTGGAAATTTAGGTTCAGCTAAACAGCCGGATTGGGAGGTGCAATTGATTCAGCACTGAAGGCTGGTTCGATCCAAAGAAGCAGGTACATCAGCATATTGCTGTAGCACCTGAGCGACCGGTTCGAGCATGTCGAAGTCTTGCCCGATTCCGAGTGCGAGAGAACAGAACATCGCCAACTCATCGACCGACAGAATGCCGTACTGGCGTTTGGCTTTGGCGATTTGATTGGCAATGAAGCGATAACGTTCGCTTTGAGGCATCGCTTCGAGATCCGGATTGCCGCTTTGTTCGAGCTGCTGCAGAACGATGTCGGGCAGGGCAGCGTTAAGAAGCGTTGCTTCTTGTTCTTCGCTCAGCTGCAGAGTCTGAGAAGACGGGACTTCGGTTTCGCCACGGCCGAAAATCGTACAAGGCATTCCCTCGCGGTCCATGTAGGTCCAAGAGTTAACCGGACCCAGTGCATAGGCTTCCTGCTCTTGCGACAGCGTTTGATACCAGGCAGGCAGCACACGCGTATCGTAAAAACGCACGCCGCATTCAGAGCCATCGTGCGCACGAACTTGCATCAAGCTGCGGAAATGTTCACGCAATTCAATCAATCCCAGGGGCGCCACGATCCAGCTCATGCAGTGAATGCCTTGCGTGTGTTCCAAGAACCAAGCAAGGGTACGGGTTTGATCATGTCCAACGTGAATTAAGAGAGGTCCGGTCGGCGCTTCGGCGGGATCTTCGCACAGGGACAACCATTGCAGGCGGCGAAAGCGATATTCCAACACGCGCCACACGACGGCAAACTGCGATGCATCCACCAGAATAAAAACCCCATTTACAGCTTGCTCGGAAGCATTGTTTTTGCTTGGGATGCTGGAAGTTGTCATTTGGCGTAGAAGTCTCTTTAAATTATGTTTTTATTAACGTTAGCAAAAGATAATCGAAAATTAGTGAAATGGCAATAAGCTTGTCGGAAAAAATTGGTTAAAACATGTTAACCAGATTTTTTTGCGTGAAAGCGGCGGTACGGGACTTACTAAAAACCTGCTAAGCGGCGGCGCATATTGAAGTCGGATTGCCAGGCGCGACGGTCGGGTGCCGAGTCGGCTTCCATTTGCAGTTCGGTGAACGGCTTCGCGGAATAAGAGGCAAGCAGCCTTTTGGCAACTGCGATGTCCGGCAGAACCGGGCCGAAAAACGCTACGGTGTCGCCGTATTGGAAGAGTAAAGTCGGAAAGTTTTCGACATCGATATCGCCCACCAGGTCGGCTTGGTCTTCAATATCGATCCAAATAAATCGATGCGATGCTTGCTCATCCGCCCATGCATCGAAGTTGACGCGATACGCTTTGCAAACATCGCACCATTCGGCGCACAGGCAATATATCGCCCAACTTTCATCTTTCAGCAGATTGGCGATTTGGGTGCGATTGTCTTGTTCGAGCGTAACGGCGGACATGGTGATTAAGGGAGTAATGTATCTAATGCCGCATGCAAGTCTTTGATGATGGCGTGGCCTGGCACGAGCTTTTCCATACGCGCAATAACCGAGCGGGTCTCTTCGGCCGATACAGCGTTGTACCCTTGGCGCTGCATGAATTGAAGAAGCACATGGGCTCGATTGACTAGCGTGCGGGCTTTGTCGGGGAAATCGCTCGGGGCCGTCGGTAAGGAGGAGGGCATTAAAGCATTTGGCGCTTGAGGTGCCTGCGGCGATGCAGCCGCTGCGTCGGCGGCTTTAGCGGGCGGCGCGGATACCGGCTGCACTGAGGCTTTCACCAGCGGGATCACGTTATCTTTCGCCGCTGCTTGCATAGGTGTCGATACGGGCTTTTGCTGCGTATGTATCGTTACGAGGGTAGGCGCTTCTATCTTCTCGGGAGATGAGATGTTCGTTGCCGCAGCGGACGTCTTATACGGTTCAGAGGCGGATTGCGTAGCGGCGGCTTTTTGCGCGGCTTCAGCCCCAAGTCCGGCAGCGGCGAATAGCTGATTCATTTCGCTTGTCATTTCTTCGCCTAGCTGTAGACGAAGCGGGGCGATGTCCCGCTGCAGCTGCGCCGCAATTTCGTGCGCCTTTTCCGCCTGCTTAAACATCGAATAGATTTGCGCTTCGACGAGCTTGCTGCGAATTTTTACGTCGTCGCCTTCAAAGCTTGAACGCGCGCTTTCAATCATGTGCAAGGCTTCGCCAAGCTGCTTTTTCTTGGCATAGATTTTGGCGAGGCCGAGGTAAGGAGAGGCGCTGCGGAAAACGGAATGTTCGCCTACCTCGATACTCATTCGGAACGCGCGCTCTGCGAGTTGCAAATGGTCGAGCTTCAATGCCAGATCGCCCAGATTGTTTTGGCGTATGACGGAATAAGGTGAAAGCAAAGCGGCGTTTTCCAGCACTTGCAATGCTTCTTCATTGTCGCCGAGCTTTTGCAGGGTTTGGGCCAGATAGTCGTACGCATCCAGATAAGAAGGATTGGTCGATATGACTTCGTACAGCAAGAATTTTGCCGGCGAATATTGCCCCGTGACGTAATGCAGCTTGGCCAGCCCGGTCTTGGCCCAAACTTGGTCGCGGATCGACATCGCTTGTTCGTAGACGGCGCGCGCATCTTGAATGTCGCCGCATTTCACCAATAGTCCGGCCTTCATGCGCAACAAATCCGCCGCGTGCAAACGGTTGGCGGCAAGCCGTTGATCGCATAGGTCGATCGCTTTGCGAAAATCCCGCGCTGCGTAGGCTTTGTCGATTTCACTAAAGGCTTGTTTGCGGTCCGCAGCCCGATTCAGCCGAGACAATAGGGTCGATTCGGTTAAAGGCTTCAAGATGTAGCCGTCCGGCGCTTGCTCCGCCGCGCCCATGACGGTTTCCACCGCTTTTTCCGAACTCACCATGATCCAAATCGTGGTGAGCGCGATCAAATCGCGGTGGCGGGCTTCTTCCAGGATTTGCTGGCCGTTGGGTCCTTCGGAAAAATTGTAGTCGCATAAAACGACGTCGTATTGCCGTCTCGTCAGCAACGCAATCGCTTCCGCACCATTCTTGGCCGTGTCGATCGACGTCGCGCCGAACTTGCGCAACATTTCACGCAACATGCGATGCACGATGCTGAAGTCATCGATGAGGAGATAGGATTTCTTCGACCAGTCGAGAATCTCAGCCATGGTATTTGCTGATTAAGGTAATTGCAAAATGAAGCAGCCGCCGCCGAGCGCGCCGCCGTTTTCCAGTCGTACCGAACCCTCGCGGCCCTGGTGCTTGTGCAGTTTGGCGACTTCCCTGGAAAAATAGAGGCCGAGTCCCGTGCTGCCGGTGCGGAAATTGGTCGCCAAGCTACCGTCTTGATCCGCCAATATGGCTTCCGGATAACCGGGACCATTGTCTTCAACATGGATCTCCAGCCAATTGTCGCGGATGGCGAAGGCTAGGCGAATTTTATCTTCGGTGTAGCGGATGGCATTATTGATCGCGTGATTGACGATGCCGCCCACCAAGTCTTCATCGAAATGCCAGATTTCATCTCTGGGGAAATCCAAATAGAGCCTGATATTTCGGGATTCCAGCAATGGACGGTTCAATCCGGCCAATTCATTCACGAATTGGGTAATGGAATAGTCTTGCGGGTCGAAAGGATATCGTTGCTGGCCAAGTTTGTACAAGGTCAGCAATTGCGTCAGATTACCGTTGACGCGCCGTACTTCGAACAGCATCTGCGCCAATTGCGGATAGGCGGCAAACGATTGCGGTTCCAAGGTTTCCAACAATGTTTCCAGCGAGCCGGTCAACAAGTTGACCGAATTCTTCATATCATGAACGGAGGAAGCAAGAAAAACCGAGAGCACCGTGTCCGGCGATTTTTGATCCATGGCGGTGATATGTGCTAGTTGCTGTTTCTTTATATTGAATGACATGCTAGCAGAATCCCGCACAATTTCGCAGCGTTTGTGGGGCACATAAGGAAGGGTGTCGCGGTAAAATGCCGTTATGGTTACGATCCTCGCCATTGAAACTTCTGCAGAGCTTGCTTCAGTCGCTTTATTGCGAAATGGGCAAGTACTCTGCAAACAATCGGAGACGCGGCAGACGCATTCGGAGACGATATTGCCGATGGTGCGGCAATTGTTGGCGGAGGCGGGTATCGGTCTGGGGCAATGCGACGCTTTGGCATTCGGCAGCGGCCCCGGCTCCTTTACCGGTGTGCGTACGGCATGCGGCGTGGTGCAAGGACTGGCATTCGGCAGCGGCTTGCCGGTGGTGCCGGTCGTCACCTTGCTGGCGATGGCGCGTGCTTGCCGTGTTGAGAGCGGTGCTGACGACGTGATGGCGATTCTCGATGCTCGCATGGGGGAAGTGTATTGGGCTCAATATCGTTTTGACGGACAGTGGCAAACAGTGGTCGTGCCCACGCTTGCCCGGCCGGAAGAGGTGAGCCCGACAGGCAGCGTCAAGGCTTGCGGCAATGGCTTGCAGGCCTATGCAGAGGCCTTTCATCAAAAAGCGTTTGCCGTCGATGCGATGCCTCAAGTCATGCCGCACGCTGCCGACATTGCGCAATTAGCCGCTATCGCTTTTGCCCATGGGGATGCACTGCCGGCGCATGAGGCGCAGCCGCTTTATTTGCGTAATAAAGTCGCGCTGACCACCAGTGAAAGGATGGCGCAGGCAACGGGAGTGTCCGCATGAGTTCAGTGCGCGAGTCAATGCTCTTTCCTGATGCGCAGCCGATGGGTTTGGCGCCGATGCAGGTCGATGATTTGGACCAAATACTGGTGATTGAAAATGTGGCGTATCCTTTTCCATGGACGCGCGGGAATTTTTTGGATTCGATTTATAGCGGCTACGAAACTGCCGTGTTGCGTGACAGGTCTCAGCGTATAGCCGGCTACTTCTTGGTGATGCTTGCTGTTGATGAAGCGCACTTATTGAATATTACGGTGCGTCCCGATCTGCAAGGGTATGGACTGGGGCGCCATTTGCTGGACAAGGTAGGCGATCTCGCGCGCGGCAAGGAGATGGTTTCGGTATTGCTCGAAGTTCGGCCTTCGAATGAGCGTGCGCTGGAAGTGTATCGTCGTTATGGATATCAGTCGATCGGACGGCGTAAAGCTTATTATCCCGCGGCGGACAATACGCGCGAAGATGCGATCGTAATGAGGTTGATGTTATGAGCACCGAACGGCGTCATCGGATGATCGAAGAAATGGGGCTGGGACCTGTGTGGACTTTGCGCGAGCGCGCGTCTGCCGAACCGGCTGTGCCGGCGAGTGCCGAGCCGCTGCCTGATATCCCGGTAGCCGTGGCGGTATCTGCACCTGTTTCCGAGGAAATGGATTGGGAGCAGCTGCAAGACGCTGTCGCCGGCTGCACCAAGTGCGGCTTGTGCCGTACGCGCACCAAAACCGTGTTCGGTGTCGGCGCGCGAAAGGCGAAATGGTTATTCGTCGGTGAGGGTCCCGGCCGCAGCGAAGATCAGCAAGGCGAACCTTTTGTCGGCCCCGCCGGCAAGCTGTTGGATAACATGCTGGGGGCAATGGGACTGAAGCGCGGCGTCAATGCGTTTATCGCCAACATCGTCAAGTGCCGTCCGACCGACGACAACGGGCGCGATCGTCCGCCCAGCGCAGAAGAAGCGGCTGCCTGCATGCCTTATCTCCAGCGTCAAATCGAATTGATTCAACCATCCATCATCGTCGCACTCGGCAAGACAGCGGCCGTCAATATGCTTGGCGTCGATCCTGAAATACCGGTATCCAAGCTGCGCGGTACCGTGCATCGCTATCGCGACCTTCCTTTGGTCGTGACTTACCATCCCGCCTATCTGCTGCGTTCCCTGCAAGAGAAGAGCAAGACCTGGCGCGACTTGTGCCTGGCGATGGATGCGTATGCCGACGCAACAGCCTGAAAACTATCAAGGGCAGTTTGAGCGCCGTTGGCCGCATTTGCATGATCCGCATGTTCGCGATTTGGCCTGGCTTCTTGATTCGCCGGACTTGCTCGACCCGGCCGCGCCGCAATGGCAAGGAAAGCTTGCTTCCTTCCGCAAGCCGCTTAGCGATGCCACGGTGAAGTGGCTACACGAGCTTGATGCATCTCCCACTGAATTGAGCAAGGCATTGAATATTCAAGCCCTCACGCGGCTTGGCCGCTATGCCGAAAGACTCATGACGTTTTATTTTCGGCAGCATGGAATGTTGGTGGCGCAAGGCGTGCAGGTGCGTGCCGGCAAGGGGGAAACGATCGGAGAGTTCGATTTTCTGTTGCGTGAAGGTGAAGCGCTCGTGCATTGGGAGTTGGCAACCAAGTTATATTTGCTTGAACCGAGCGGAACGGGATTGCATGCCGATTATTTTGTCGGGCCGAATTTGGCGGATACGCTGGGCACAAAGATGCGTAAGATTTTTTCGCGGCAGTTGAATCTTGCCGAGCATCCCGCGGCGCAGCCGCATTTGCCGGCGCCGATCGCCCGTGCACAAGCCTTGATCAAGGGCTGGTTGTTTTATGAATTCGGCAGCGAAGCCTCGGCATCGGTGCCGGGTGTGACGAAAAATCACTGCCGCGGCTTTTGGTGTGAACTGCAACATGCAAGGAGTTTGCCGCTACAGCTCGGTGCCGTTCTGCCACGCTTGCGTTGGCTCGCCCCGGCCAAGATGGGCCTTAAGGAAGCGCTGGACAAAAACGCACTGTTGGCTGCATTGCAAGCGCATTTCGCCGGCGAACACACGCCTGTTTTAATCGCCTTGCTGGAACAGCGAGGCGATGTCGCGGTGGAAGTCGAGCGCGGGTTTATCGTGCCGGACGACTGGCGCCAACGGGCAAGCCGATTAGGACCGTTGTTGCGTTAATGTTTGGATTCGCCAATCAGCGAAAGGGAATCGCGTTCTCGCTGATTGGCGGCATGCTTGCGCATCACGAGGAACATAGTCGAGGCGACGAATGTGCCGAACAGAATAATCACCATGTTGACGCTTAAGTCGAGCTTGATCATGAATGCGTATAGCACCAGCATGGTCAGGACGGACATGTTTTCATTGAAATTCTGAACCGCAATCGAATGTCCCGCGCTCATCAAAACGTGTCCCCGATGCTGGAGAAGCGCATTCATTGGAACCACAAAAAAACCGGAAAGGGCACCGATCAACATCAATAATGGATAGGCGATCCAGACCGAATGAACAAATGTCATTGACATGACGACGAGGCCCATCGCAATGCCGAGCGGCATGACCGAAAGAGATTTTTTCAGCGGTACGTAACGTGCGGCGGCTATCGCGCCGAGTGCGATACCGACGGCAACAATGCCTTGCAAGATGGCGGCTTTGTCGAGCGGCATGCCGAGGGCATGTTCTGCCCATTTCAGCACGATGAACTGCAAGGTCGCTCCGGCCCCCCAAAATAAGGTGGTCACCGCCAGAGAAATTTGCCCGAGCCGATCTTTCCACAATACCGAGAAACAGTTAGTGAAATCGCCGACCAAGCGGAGGGGATTGCGTTCTTGATGTGCGTAGCGAGCGCCAGTATCCGGAATTTTGAAGTTGAATAACATGGCAACCACATACGTTCCCATGATGACGGTCAGCGCCGCTTCAGTGGCTGTATCGATGCCGGTATCGAGCAGCGGAATGTCAACGCTAAGCAAGGCCGCAGATATATGCGTATTCACCAAGGCTCCGCCCATGACGGTGCCGAGGATAATTGACGCCACCGTCAAGCCTTCGATCCAGCCGTTGGCGGCAACCAGCTTTACCGGTGCGAGCAACTCCGTGAGGATGCCGTATTTGGCGGGTGAATAGGCCGCAGCGCCTAGACCGACCACAGCGTAGGCAATCAAGGGGTGAACATCCAGAAACATCATGGCGCAGCCAACCACCTTAACGAAATTGGTGATCAGCATGACGCGTCCCTTGGGCATCGAATCCGCGAAAGCGCCGACAAATGCTGCCAGCAATACATATGACAGCACGAAGAACAGTTTCAGTAAGGGCGTCATCCAAGGTGGCGCCTTCATCACTGTCAATACGGAAATGGCAACGATAAGCAGGGCATTGTCGGCGAGCGACGAAAAAAACTGCGCCGCCATGATGGTGTAAAACCCGCGATTCATTCGATATTGAATTTTAGGAACAGTCTCCGGGATGCTTTATACCATGAAAAACCCTCGGGTCTTGTAAAATATAGGGCGTAATCAATGCCTTATCTCCGCGCTTTTATCTTTTCGCAGAGCTTTCATGCCCAGACCGCTCGTCGCTACCATCGAAATTTCCGCTTTACAGCACAATCTTGCAGTGGCGCAGAGTTGCGCGCCGCGCACCAAAGTTTGGGCCGTCGTCAAAGCCAATGCATACGGTCACGGCTTGGCGCGCGGCATGCAGGGATTTGCAGCTGCCCATGGCCTTGGCTTAATTGAAGTCGACGGCGCCGTTCATTTGCGCGAATTTGGTTGGAGCGGCCCCATCCTTTTATTAGAAGGCGTATTTGAGCCGGCTGATTTGCAAGTCGTCGCCAAGCACCAAATCCAAATCGCCGTGCATTGCCGTGAACAGATCGACATGTTGGAAAGGGCACAGCTTGCGTCCCAGGTGGATGTTCATTTAAAAATGAATAGCGGCATGAATCGCTTGGGATTCAAACCTGATGCCTATCGGTCGGCTTATGATCGGCTGCGTGCATTGCCGATAGTGCGAAACATCGCGTTGATGACCCATTTTGCCAATGCCGACGACGCGGCCAATCTGCGCATGCCACTGGCCGAGCAATTGCGGCGCTTTCAAGAAACAACAGCGGAATTGCCGGGCGAACGCAGCTTGTCCAATTCCGCGGCTTGCTTGTTGCATCCCGAAGCTGCCGGCGATTGGATACGGCCAGGCATCATGCTGTATGGGGCAACGCCCGGCGTGAAATCCGCTGCGGCATTTGGTTTGAAACCGGCGATGACTTTGACCAGCGAAATTATCGGCATACAGCAAATCAGCGCCGGCGAAACCGTCGGCTATGGCAGCGGCTTTGTCGCCGATGCATCGATGAAGGTGGGCATCGTCGCTTGCGGCTATGCCGATGGCTACCCCCGTCATGCGCCGACCGGCACGCCGATCGTAGTCGACGGCGTGCGGACTCGTGTCGTCGGCCGCGTATCGATGGACATGATTTGCGTCGATTTAGCGCCGATTCCGCAAGCGCATGTCGGCAGCAGCGTCACGTTGTGGGGCGAAGGTTTGCCTATCGATGAGGTCGCAACGGCGGCCGGAACGGTAGGCTACGAATTGATGTGTGCTTTAGCGCCGCGTGTGCGCGTGATTGAAAAGTAATGGCAAAAGCGAAAACCAATTACACCTGCACGGAATGTGGTGGCGTCTCCAGCAAGTGGGCAGGGCAATGCCCTGCGTGCGGCCAATGGAACACGCTGGTGGAAACCGTGGTTGAATCAGGCGGCAATCGATTCTCCTCTCAGTCGCAGGGTTTGGCGCAATCGGCGCCGGTAATGACGCTGGCCGATATCGACGCGGCCGACGTCCCCCGCTTTTCCACCGGCATCGAGGAATTCGATCGCGTATTGGGCGGCGGATTGGTCGCAGGCGGCGTGGCCTTGATCGGAGGTGATCCGGGTATCGGCAAGTCGACTTTATTGCTGCAGGCATTGGCTAATCTGTCGCACGTCAAGAAAGCTTTGTATATCAGCGGCGAAGAGTCCGGTGCGCAAATCGCCTTACGCGCAAAACGGTTGGCGATCGACGCCAAGGATCTGCAACTGCAAGCCGAAATTCAACTTGAAAAAATTCTGGCGACTTTGGCTGAACACAAGCCGCAGGTCGCGGTGATCGATTCCATTCAAACCTTGTATTCCGACGCGCTGACCTCGGCGCCCGGATCGGTCGCTCAGGTCCGCGAATGCGCCGCGCAATTGACGCGTGTCGCCAAACAGTCAGGTATTACCATCATCATGGTCGGCCACGTTACCAAGGAAGGCGCGCTGGCCGGTCCACGCGTGTTGGAACATATCGTCGACACCGTTCTGTATTTTGAGGGCGACACGCATTCAAGTTTCCGCCTGGTGCGCGCATTCAAGAATCGCTTCGGCGCGGTCAACGAGCTGGGCGTGTTCGCGATGACGGAGAAAGGTTTGAAGGGCGTTTCCAACCCGTCCGCCTTGTTTTTGTCGCAGCACGACAATCAAGTGGCGGGGTCTTGTGTGATGGTGACGCAAGAAGGAACCAGGCCGCTCCTGGTCGAAATCCAAGCGCTGGTGGATAGCTCGCACGTGCCGAACGCGCGCCGGCTTTCCGTTGGCCTGGAACAAAATCGCCTTGCGATGTTGTTGGCGGTCTTGCACCGCCACGCCGGCGTCGCGGCGTTCGACCAGGATGTGTTTATCAATGCGGTCGGCGGCGTCAAGATTACCGAGCCGGCCGCGGACCTCGCCGTTCTCTTGGCGATTCAATCTTCCATGCGGAACAAACCTCTGCCGCGTGGCCTTGCGGTATTCGGTGAAGTGGGACTCGCCGGCGAAATTCGCCCGGCGCCGCGCGGGCAGGAGCGTCTTCGGGAGGCCGCTAAACTTGGTTTTTCAATTGCCATGATCCCGAAGTCGAACGCGCCGCGTCAAAAAATCGAAGGCTTAATCATCATCGGCGTGGAACGCATCGACGAAGCACTGGAAAAAATCCGCAGTGCAACGTTTTAAATATTCCTCGCGTTCAAAAAACCACAAACATTTCCCTAACTGTTAAAGATGTTTAATTCGGGGAAAATTGTAAGAAATCTAAAAGGTGAACTAAGGCAAAATGTCAATTGTTTGACTTACCTCAATTTATCTTTTTGATTTGTCTGCTTACCCAAAATTTGCAGACCGGTGGTTTCATGCATTTAGTGCTACAGCGCTCCCGCTCTCGCCTGGCGATGTTGACAGGTGCCGGCTTTTTTCTCGGGTCGATCTCCGCGGGGAACGTTTGCGCCGTAGTTTCTCAAGCTGAGTACGACGCTGCCATCCTGGCCGCGCGCAATGGCCAAGCGGCGCAAACCATTGAAACCCTGCGCGGGTGGTTGGCTGCCGACTCGCAAAACAAGCGCATCGTCTTTGACCTGGCAGCGCTCCTTAATGGCGCTGGCGATTACAAGGGCGCATTGCAATTTGCGGAGCCGATTCTTCAGCACGAGTCACCGCTCTATGCCGTTAAGGCTATCGCACATGCCGCGCGCATGGCGGGCCGGTGGGAACAGGCGGAAGCAGCTTATCGCATGCTGATTGTCCGCGTGCCCGAAGATGCCGAGGCGCATGCCGGAATGGTGTATGTATTTCTGGCAAAGGAGAGAACACAGGAAGCACTGGACTATGCGCTCGCGCATCTGCCTCCATTGGGCCGAGTCCGCCGTACCGACGTGCCGCTGATGGTGGCGTTGGCAGAAACCTACGAGCAGCGCAAAGACTGGTTGTTGGCTGCTGCGGCGTTTCAAGAAGTATTGCGGTTCGAGCCACATTTTCGTTTCGCGCAACGCGGACGCGTGTTTGCTTTAGGTAAGGCCGGCGTGGCGTATTTGGCCAAACGATTGGCGGATGCACATCCGGATGCATTCAGCGAAGATGAAAAATTTCGCCTGACGCACGACACGATTGCTAACACCATTCGTTTCGGCGAGGCGCATTCGGCGTTTGACGACAAAGTGTCGGGATTTGCGACTACCGACGTGGCGCTTGCCGAGAATGCGCAGCTCACGCAGCGTTTCGGCGAGCGGCATGTAGCCTTGTTCGACCGGCTGGTTGCGTTGCGCGACCGTGCGCGCAATGAAGATGCGGTCAAGCTATATGAATCGCTGCGCGATGCCAAGATCGAGATGCCCGTATTCGCACGAATCGCAGCGGCGGATGCTTATCTCGCGTTGCGCAGACCGCAATCCGCGCGCGACTTGTATGTGGCTGCATTGCGCGAAGCGAAGGCGCTCGGAACGAGCGAAATGCTGAACGCACAAGTCGCGCTCATCTACGCTTATGTCGAGGCGGAGCAGCACGACGAAGCAGTCGATCTGTCAGATGCCTTGGTGCGCAATATTTCACGGCCTATTTATGCCGGAATACGAGGAATGGATGCGCCCAATCCGGATTATGCGCGAGCAAAGTTAATGCGTGCGCAGGTGGATTTGTACAGCGATCGGCTGGCACGCTGCGAGGAGCAGCTGCGGGACATACTGAGCCGCGCGCCTTTTAATTCGGAGGCGCGCGCTGTCTGGGCTTCCCTGCAAGCGTCGCGCGAGCATCCGCGGCAAGCACTCGATGAATTCATGCGCTTGCTGGTCGACGATCCGAAATCGTTCGACGCTGCGCTTGGCAGGGCGGAGGTTTTGCTTTCCTTGAGCGAATTTGCAAAAGCGAAGGCAGCTTTGCCTGCTCTGAAGGCGGAGTATCCGCATCGCGGCGGCGTAGGTGAACTTGAACGCAGGCTCGATATTCACGACAGCGCGTATTTTCGCGTCGACGTGGCCACCGGCGTGGGCACGCAAGCGCTCGGTGCGGATTCGCAGGTCGACGCAGTGCTGTATTCCGCTCCCTTGGACAAATCGCTGGGCGAGCGTTATCGCGTTTTCGGGCATGCGGCGTACATCAAAGGATCCGTCGCCGGCGTGAGTGAATCGAGGACACGCGTAGGAGCCGGTGCGGACTTTCGTGGCCGTGATTTCAGCGCGGAAGCCGAGGTCACACGTAATGTGGGGACAAACAGCGCAGGCGGCGTCGCGTTAGCGATGACATGGGAGCTGTCGGATAGATGGCGCACGCGGGTTGCGCTTGATACCAACACAATGGACGTGCCGCTGGCCGCAGTACGAGACGGTGTGCGCGGCACTTCGTTGAAGCTGGCCTTGACTTGGACGCTGAACGAATCGCGCCAAGCCGGCTTTGAAGCCACAGGTATGCGCTATTCGGACGGCAATGATCGCAATGCAATGCGCGTCTGGTGGCTGGAAAGATGGATTTCCGGCCCGCGTTTCAAGATGGAGACGCTGCTGAGCTTCGCGGCGTCGACGAATAGCTTGGGAGGGCGGAGTTATTTCAATCCCGAACGGGACAACGAATTGGCGTTGACGGTGCGGGGGGAATGGCTGACTTGGCGCCGTTACTTGCGCAACTTTAAACAGCGTGCATCGCTCACGATGGGCCAATATCGCCAAGCGGGTTTCGGCACCGGCATGGTCGGAGATCTGCATTACGAACATGAATGGAGCCGAGACGAGGTACTGGGCGTGCAGTACGGAATCGGACGCAGCTTCCATCCTTACGACGGCAATCGGGAATATCGCAGTTATGTGTACTTGAATGTATTTGGGCGTATCAAATGAAGCGGTCTTTGTTCATCGGCGGAATACTTAATGTGCTGCGCGCGGCAGGTGTGGTGCTTGCCTTCGTGTGGATGCATGCCGCGTTTGCACAAAGCCTGTCGAATGCAGTCAAGCCGGCCGGCGATCTTCCGCAAAGCTTCCGGGTGCTGTGCTATCACGACATTCGCGACAACGTGCGTGACAGCTTCAAGTCGTTCCCCGAACCGACCGCAGTCGATACGCAAGATTTGATTAAGCAATTCAGCTGGCTACAGGAAAATGGTTATGTGCCGGTTAGCCTGCAGCAAATCATCGACGCGCGGGCCGGGCGCGCCAAGCTCCCGGAAAAAGCGATACTGCTGACTTTCGATGACGGCTATAAGAGCGTCTATACCAAGGTCTTTCCTTTACTTAAGCAATTTAAGTTCCCGGCGGTGATCGCCATCGTCGGCGAGTGGATACAGACGCCGGCCGATGAGAAAGTGAAATACGGCGACGATTTAATGCCGCGCGATCAGTTCGCCAATTGGGATGAATTGCGTGAAATGGTCGCGTCCGGTTTGGTCGAAGTGGCCTCGCATTCGCATGGCTTGCACAAAGGGATACAGGCGAACCCGCAGGGCAATATGATCGCAGCGGCCGTCGCCCGTACCTATTCTCCGCACAATGGCGCCTATGAGGATGACCGCTCTTATGCCGACCGCATTCAGGCCGATTTGAAACAAAATGCCGACTTAATCGAGCGCGAAATGGGGCTTCGGCCGCGTGCTATGGTCTGGCCGTACGGCATGTATAACCAAGACGGTGCGCGCTGGTCTGGTGACGTCGGTATGCCGATCACAATGAATTTGGAACCTGGACCAAACGTGCCGGAAGATCCGCTATGGCGCATACGGCGTTCGCTCATCACGTTCAATTTCAGCATAGCCGATTTAATGGAAACGCTGCATTTGCCGTCATCCTATGCCGGCGTTGCGCAACCGCTGGAACGCGTGGTGCATGTCGACCTGGACTACATTTACGATCCGGATCCTAAAGTCAGCGAGGCTAATCTTTCCAATCTGCTCGACCGGATATTGCGCATGCGGCCAAGCACAGTGTACTTGCAAGCGTACGCCGACCATGACGGCGACGGTGTGGCCGATGCCTTGTATTTTCCGAATCGCCATCTGCCGATGCGCGCAGATCTCTTTTCTCGCGTGGCATGGCAACTGCGCACTCGGGTCGGCGTGCGCGTTTATGCTTGGATGCCGGTCTTGGCGTTCAAACTGCCGGCAAGCGCTCCGGCGGCAAGCCGCACGGTGCAAGTCTTGCGCGGTGCGCCTGAAAGTGCGCTGCATGGACGTTATCATCGCCTTTCGCCTTTCGATTCGCTGGCGCGCCAAACCGTCACCGAAATTTATGAGGACTTGGGCAAGCATGCCGTATTCGCCGGTGTTTTGTTTCATGACGATGCGACACTGTCCGACTACGAAGACGCGAGTCCCGCAGCGCTTGCAGTGTATCGCGAGCGCTGGCAGTTGCCGGATTCGCTCGAAGCGATTAGGTCCGATCCGGCGCTGCGCCGCCGCTGGGCCGAACGTAAGACTGCTCATTTAAATGAATTCACTGTCCATTTGGCGAATACCTTGCGCCGCTATCATCCTGCTTTGCTCACCGCGCGCAATTTGTATGCGCCTCCGGTTCTTAACGCTGAAGCGGAGGATTGGTTTGCGCAGTCGTTCCCGAGTTTTCTTTCGACCTATGATTTCACCGCCGTCATGGCCATGCCCTACATGGAAGGCGCGAAGGAGCCGGATCGCTGGTTAAACGAATTGATCGGCAAGGTAAAGGAAATTCCCGGCGCGCTTGGCAAGACGGTATTCGAATTGCAAAGCCGGGATTGGAAAACCAATCAGCCTATTCCTGCTTCAACCTTGGTTGCGCAAATGCGCCGTCTGAATCTCGAAGGCGCACGCCATTTCGGCTACTACCCGGATGACTTCCACGGCAATATGCCGGACGAGGAGATCATTAAGCCGATCATTTCTGTTGAAACCAGAGCGGCGTGGCGGTGAATATGAAGCTCGACATTCTTCTCTTCGATTTTGTGTTCTATTACCCCTTGTTCATGGCGTACATGTGGATGATCGGGGGAATTACCTATTATTTCCGCCATGAGTGGCGCAAAGAAGACCAGGGCGACCCGCTATTGTTGTTGAAAGCGACGCCGATGGTGTCGGTTATCGTTCCTTGCTACAACGAAGAAGATAACGTGCGTGAGGTAGTCGCCGCATTGTCGGAACTCAATTATCCGAATTACGAAATTATTTGCGTCAACGACGGCAGTAAGGACAATACGGGCGCCATTCTCGATGAATTGTTGGAGCAATATCCGAAGCTGCGCGTTATCCATCAGGCCAAAAACCAAGGCAAAGCAGTAGGCTTGAACACGGCAGCGCTCGTCGCTAAAGGTGAGTTCTTGCTGTGCATTGACGGCGATGCGATTCTCGATAAGAACGTCATTCCCTGGATGCTGTTGCATTTCGAGTCCGGCCATCGCGTCGGCGCGGTTACCGGCAATCCGCGCATTCGCACCCGTTCGACTTTGCTTGGCCGTTTGCAGGTCGGTGAATTCTCTTCGATCATCGGCTTGATCAAACGCACGCAGCGTGTGTATGGGCGCGTTTTCACCGTCTCCGGCGTGGTCGCCATGTTCCGCAAGCGCGCGCTGCTGAAAATCGGGTTCTGGAGCCCCGACATGCTGACCGAGGATATCGACATCAGCTGGAAGCTGCAAACCAATCATTGGGACGTGCGCTTCGAGCCGCGCGCCTTGTGCTGGATCTTGATGCCGGAAACGCTGCGCGGGCTTTGGAAGCAGCGCCTGCGCTGGGCCATGGGCGGTGTGCAAGTCATCCGAAAGTACATGAATGTGATGCGTACCTGGCGCTTGCGCCGCATGGTTGCCGTGTACCTCGAATATTTCATCTCGGTGTTCTGGGCATATTCGATGGCCCTGGTACTCCTGATTTGGTTCATCGGCTTGTTCGTTGAAATGCCGCTGCGATGGCAAATCACGATCGTTCCGGGGTGGCATGGCGTGTTGATCGGCACGACCTGCCTATTGCAGATCCTGGTCAGCATGGTGCTTGACCGGCGTTACGACCATCGGATCTTCCGGCATTACTTCTGGATGATTTGGTATCCGCTTGCGTATTGGATGCTTAACATGTGCACGACAGTGTGGGCGGTGCCGAAAGTGCTCATGCGAACAAGAGGAAAGCGCGCGGTTTGGGTCAGTCCTGACCGGGGCTTACGTTCAATTTCCAAGCCATCCACCGACGCTCCGGAAGTTACAAAAGAAAAGGCATTGGTCACCGAATGAAAGACTTGATTTTTGAAAAGCCTTCGCTTGCTCCTCTGCCGCAGAGGGTTGGATGGGCTTTCTTTACCGCGCTTTTCTGGATCCTTTGGATTTACTTGTGGCTGCCTCTGATAACCCTGTTTGTCTGGATCGGAGGTTTCTACTCGTACGGCGATTATTATGCCGATGTGAAGATGCAAAATGAGATAGGCTCGCTGCGGCATCTCATCGCTATCTACACAATCGTGATTTTGGCGATGGGCGCAAGCTTATTGCTGTGGGCGAGAATCGAGTTTATTCGTTTTCATAAGGTCAATCGCCGCAGCCGTCCGGTTCCGGTAACTGCGGAAGAATTGGCCGCTTACGCGTCCTTGCCGCAGCAAGAGGTGGCGGCTTGGCAATCGACGCGCCGCGTCGTCATGCAGCATGACGACCATGGACATGTCGTCGGCGGAATTACTTAACTGCTTCGAGTATGTCGACAATGCGTCGCGCGGCGTTGCCGTCTCCATAGGGACTGGTTTGCAATTGCATTGCGCGTAGGGCGTCGGACGAACCCAACAATGCCTCCAGCGTTCCGGCGATCTCGCTTCCGGTGCCGACAAAGCGCGCACCGCCCGCTTTAATCAGTTCTTGATGGCCGGAATGATCGTCGACAGTAAGGAGCACCGGCTTATAGAAGGTCGACGCCACTTGTTCAATATAGTCGGAATCCGTCAGCATTAAGCTGCAGCGCGTCGCCAATTCCACTAAGGCGGGAAAGGATTGCGGACCAGACAGCCGAATGCGTTCACGATCCGTGCAATGTGCAATTGCGGCTTCGGCATTGGCTTGGCAATTCGGCGGCGTCACCCAAACGGCGAGGCAATCGCCATATTTTTCAATCACGTTGTTTAAAGCATGCGCTAAAGCGCCCATTGCCTGCGGTTGAAGTTGCGGGTTTTCCGTCACCGCGACAACCAATCTTCGCGATCGGCATTGGAATAAAAATTCGCGTAGCTCCGGAGAAAACGAATAGATGTGGCCGGGCGTGGACGCATGCAGATGCTCGCGTGTCCATATCGCCGCGTCGACCAGGGTGCTGCCGACTTCAAATGCACGGGTCGGGGAAATATCTTCCTCCAGTAAGTTGCATTTCGCCTGTTCGGTAGCGGTGAAGTGCCAGTGCGCGAGGCGAGCGATCAATTCCTGGTTTTTTTCAAAATACGGCGGATTTTCTGCGTGAGAACGCAGGCCGGCATCGAGATGGGCAACCGGAATGTTACGAGAATAGGCTACTAAAGCTGCCGCACCGGCAGTTGCCGAGCCATCTTCGACGATCAAGACATCGGGCACCACGGCGGTCAAGGTTTCCTCTAGGCTGGCCAGCAAGGCCGCATCCGGGAAGCGAGGCACCGGTTTGTCCAGGGCATGATCGGGCACCATGCTGAAAATCTGGTGCGTCAGGCGTACCTCGGGATCAGCGAACCCGGTCTGCAGGACGTGCACTCGATTGCCTTCCTCTTTCAGCAAGCGATAGACGGGCATAGTCTTGACGACTTCCGCAGCGGTGCCGATACAAAACAGGTAAGTTTTTTGCGCCATGCTGTAACCGAAAAGGTGAATTGAGATGCGGAGTGTTGCTTTCGGTTTTTATAGCATTGCGGAAAAGGGCGCCGCTTGATATAAATCAGCCAAGCTTGCTGGTGATAAAAACGCACGAACCGGTTAAAAAGGCTGCCGAGCGATGGAAAAAGTCTCCATAATGCTAGGATTCAATAATTGACGTAATTCAACATGAACATAGATCGGAGTGCCTGTTCATATGTCCAGCAATATTGACGATCTGGATGCCCTGTTCGACGCGGAAGCGGCGCAATATGAAAGTAGCGCTTCGCCCAGCTCGCAACAATCTTCACCTGCGACACCCGTAGCCGCCGAAGTGAAGCCGGTAACGGCCACCGCATCAGTTGCCCCAGTAGTGACTGAACCTGCTCAAAATACCTTGGATGGTTATTATCAGGTCGTCAACGGTTTGTACCTGCGTGAAGATCCGGCCCTCACATCTGCAGATGCCGAAAACAGTAGTGAAAACCCCATGTTCGAACGCCTAGGCGGGATTGTGCGCCTATTGCACGATTCTCTGCGCGAACTGGGCTACGACAAATCGCTGAGTGAAGCGTCGTCCCAGATCGGCGAAGCGAAGGACCGCCTCGAATATATCGCCTCGCTCACCGAACAATCCGCCGTCAAGGTATTGAATACCTTGGATGAAGGCATTCCCGCTCAAGAAGCGCTGGTTAAGCAAGGCAAGGCAATTGAAGAACGTTGGGCATTGCTGTTCGAAGGCAAGATCGGCATTGAGGAATTCAAGGTGCTCGCTGCCGACTCGCGAAAATTTGCATCCACCATCGTATCGGAGGGTGAGAAGGAAAAGGCGCGCCTGTTGGAAATCATGATGGCGCAGGACTTCCAGGATTTGACCGGACAAATCATTAAAAAAGTGGTCGGCGTGACCAAGCAAATTGAGCACGATTTGGCGCAGCTTCTTCTAGAAAATGCACCTGCGAAGATCAAGGTAAAACACAACGATTTGATGAATGGCCCGTCGCTGCCGGACAATGCGATGATTCAGGACGATGTTGACGATCTGCTTGCAGATCTGGGATTCTAAAAGAGTAGCGGGGGATGTATGGCTGAGCAAAATACAAAGTTCCTGATAGTCGACGACTTCTCCACGATGCGCAGAATCGTGCGCAATCTGTTGAAGGAGTTGGGTTATACCAACGTCGATGAAGCCGAGGACGGCGTGGACGCCCTGAAGAAACTCAGAACGGAGAAATTCGACTTCGTCATTTCGGACTGGAACATGCCGAACATGGACGGCTTGACCATGCTGCAGGAAATTCGGGCCGACGCCGCGTTGTCGAAGCTGCCGGTTTTGATGGTGACGGCCGAGGCGAAAAAAGAAAACATTATCGCCGCAGCCCAGGCCGGCGCCAGCGGTTACGTGGTGAAGCCTTTTACCGCCGCCACCTTGGACGAGAAATTGACGAAGATCTTCGAAAAATTAAAGGGATAAGCTCGACACTGTTAGCGACGTCTTTTATAACGAGAGCCGATACAGGCCGCACAGCGCAACCGAGAGGATATCGTGGGCAAGCCGTCAAACAGCAGCACCAAAGAGCAAAGAAAGTCGGCCAGAAAGGCTTTGCTCAGCAACGCGATTTTCATTTCACTGAACGTGACTTCCAAGCTGGCGAGTACCATCGATTTGTCGGAGGAGGGCGTCAGTCTTAATCTGACCTCGCCCCTTAAGATCGGCCAAGTTTGCGCCATTACCTTTGACGTGCCGATCGGCGACGCAACCCAGCGTGCGCTCATTTCCGGAAAAGTCGCCTCCTGCATCGAAAAAGGTCCGGAAGAATTTCGGGTCGGTATACACTTCGGCCAGGTTGATCAGACTAGCAAAGAGTTGATTCACCTGGCGCTCGACAAGCATTTGAAAGTCAGCGTTTAAGCAATTTCCGTGCGGCTGCCACGCCGCTGATGACAGCGCCTTCCAAGGTTGCCGGATAATCCCCCTCGATGTAGTCTCCCGCAAGGAACAAAGTTTCCCATGGCGTCGCAGCGGCCGGGCGAACGAGGCTCGGCGTGCAGGAAAAGGTTGCGCGCTTTTCCGAAATCACTTTGCTCCATTGCGGCTTGGCCAGCGCCGCATCTTTGAGTACGTTGGCCAATTGAATCGCCACCGATTCGGCTAGCGCGGCATGACCGTCCGCGAGCGCATCTGTTGACGCGCTGACGACTACCGTTAATAGACCGCGATGCCCTTGATCCAATTGGCCGCGGTCGAATACAAATTGGCCCCAAGTGCGTGCGGCAGGATCGTCGATCAAGGCCATGAAAGGCAAGGGCAATTTCAGCGTCGAGTCGTATTGCAGATAGCAGGTCGTGATGGGTTCGTACTCGAACGCCGGGAGCTGGGGTGCATTGGGTATCGCTTCCATCAGTGAGGCAGCGTGTGCGGCCTGCGTTGCGACGATGACTGATTCTACTTGCAGCAGAGGCATCGTCGGCAGATTGCACGCAAGTTTCCATCCCGAGCCGGCAGATTCGATATGCGCGACGGTGCAGCCGACGTGGACTTTGCCGCCGACATTTTCTACATACGCGCGTGCGCGTTCGGGGAACAGGGTGCTCAAATCGTTGCGCGGTATGAGCATGTCCGATGCGGCACGATTTGATCCTAAGCTATCGCGCAAGACATTCAAAAAAACTTGTGCCGATGCACGCTCAGGCGGCGTGTTAAGCGCGGCAATGCAAAGTGGCCGCCACATTAACCGGACTAGACGTGCGGTTTGATCATGTCGCTCTAAGAATTCGGAAACCGAGCAATCGGCGTTCAAACGCCAATCCATCCAGCGTGCGCTTGTCGAAAATCGCGCCAGCGCCAGCTTGTCTTCCCATTGCAATCCACTCGCAGAGAGGAGCGCTGCCAAAAGATGAAGCGGCGCCGGCAAGCGAGGCGCGATGAAATCCATGCCGCCGCTATCGGCCGGATAGCGCATCTGCAGCGGGACACGCAGGAAGGCTTGGTCAAATTTGACGCCGACAAGCTGCATTAAACGCAACGTCTCGTTATAGGCGCCGAGCATGATGTGTTGGCCGTTGTCGAGCGTCAGGCCATTGACTTCCACTGCGCGTGCACGTCCGCCCAAGGTGCGGGCGCTTTCGATGAGATGTACTTCGCAGCCGGCGCGCGCCAGTTCGACCGCGGCGGCGCATCCTGCCCAGCCGCCGCCGATTACCGCGACCGTCCGCGTGGCAGAAATCATTTATCCTCGGATATACGTTTTCCACGCCAGCCACAGCTTGCGGATCGGCGTGAGGGAAATGCGTTGATGCAGCACGTGAAAACCATCGCGCTGAATTTCATCGAGCAGCGTGCGGTAGATCGCTGCCATCATCAAGCCCGGGCGCTGAGTGCGGCGATCTTCTGGCGGCAGCAAGGCAAACGCTTCGTCGTACAATTTTTGCGCGCGTTCGGCTTGAAAGCGCATTAGGTTCGTGAAATTTTCGGAGTAGCGCGAGTTCAAGATATCGGCGGCAGTGACATTGAACTGCTGCAGTTCGTTGACCGGCAAATAGATACGTCCCTTACGCGCGTCGTCGCCCACATCGCGGATGATGTTAGTGAGCTGGAAGGCCAGGCCGAGCTTTTCGGCATATTGCAGTGTTTGGGCATTCTTGAAGCCGAAAATTTGCGCCGACAAGATTCCGACCACGCCGGCTACATGCCAGCAGTAACGCTGCAATCCCGCGAAATCGAGGTAACGCGTCTGATCGAGATCCATTTCCATGCCGTCGATGATGGCCAGCAGGTGCTGGCCATTCAATCCAAGCGTAGCGACATGCGGCTTGAGCGCCTGCGTTACCGGATGGCTCGGCTGTGCATTGAGCATGGCGCCGATTTCCTTACGCCACCACATGAGCTTGTTGCGCGCGACGGCAACGTCGGTGCATTCATCGACGGTGTCGTCGACTTCCCGGCAAAAGGCGTATAGCGCCGTGATGGCGCGTCGACGCTCCGGGGGCAAGAAAAGGAAGCTGTAATAAAAACTGGAGCCGCTCTGCGCAGCCTTTTGTTGGCAGTATTCGTCTGGCGACATATTTGGTTATTGCGGTACAGAGGTAAGAGAAGCGGTACTCTGTCCCCAACTAATTAGGATGCTGAATAAAGCCGCTATGCTATCTGAACTTGGGCACGGAGAACAAATTCCTTTTATCCCATCCGCATACTGCGGGCAGCTAAGCGCAGCCAATCCAGTTTATTCAGCATGGGCCGGCGGCGAAACACATCGTAGTCGGCCGCTTCGATTTTTTCGAGGATACGCAAACCGCCTTGCACGACGAGTCTTAATTCCCATCCTATACGGCCGGGCAAATGAAGCGGCAGCGTGGCGCCGGAGAGCATTAGATTACGGGCACGATGGACTTCAAATTGCATTAAATTGCGCCAGGCGTCATCCAAGGTGCCCTTGGCAATCTGGTTTTCCGTCACGCCAAACCGACGCAAATCTTCTTGCGGCAGGTAAACCCGGTCCTTACGCCAATCGACTTCGACGTCCTGCCAGAAATTGATGAGCTGAAGCGCAGAGCAAATGGCGTCTGCCTCTTGAAAACCCTTTGCTTCGACTTTCCCATACAAGTGCAGCATCAACCGTCCGATGGGATTGGCTGATCGCCGGCAGTAATCCAGGACATCTGCGTAGGTTTCGTAGCGTTTGGTGACGACGTCTTGACTGAAAGCGGAGAGGAGATCGCGAAATGCTTGCAAAGGCAGGGCATATTTTTCTATGACTCTTGCCAAGTCCTGGAATTGGGGATGGTTAGAAGTTTCTTTATTTGCAATTAAGTCGAGTTCGGCTTCATAGCTTTGCAAGCCGGACAATCTCTCGCCTGCAGTGGCATCGCCTTCGTCGGCGATATCGTCCGCGCTTCGGGCAAAGGCATAGATTGCGGCGACTGCCGGCCGCAAGTTTGCGGGCAGCAAAAACGAGGCGACCGGAAAATTTTCGTAGTGATTAACAGACATGGCCAAAATAAATGACTAAATAGTCATATGCAAAGCGCACAAGTTTCCCTATAATTACTAACCCATAAGTCAGTAATTAGTTTCCAACTATTCATCCTGCATAGTAAAGGAAAAAAAGTGAAAACCCCGACCGCCAGCTCAATTCCTCCCTTCGATCGTCGTCGGAGAGCCGCTACCCTTGGCCTCGTCTTAGCTGCTATCGCCATACTCGCAGCTTGCTCAAAACCTGCCCCGAGATCAGAAGACATTCGTCCGGTTCGCGTGATGAAAATCGCAGCCGACAACGGCGACGTGCTCGCGGAATTCGCCGGCGAAGTCAGGCCTCGTATTGAGTCGCGGCTAGGGTTCCGGGTGGGAGGCAAGATTGTCGCGCGCAAAGTCGATGTCGGGACTGCGGTCAAACGAGGCCAGGTCTTGATGCAACTCGATCCTCAGGATTTGCAATTGGCGCAAGCCGCCTCGAATGCAGGTCTGAAAGCCGCGGAGAGCAATCACGCTTTAGCGAAGGCGGAATTGGCACGCTACAAGGAGCTGCGGGAAAAGAATTTCGTCAGCCAAGCCGTCCTGGATGCGAAGGAAACCGCGTACAAGGCGGCGCACGCCAGTTATGAACAGGCGTCGGCGGCGTATAAAAATCAGTCTAATCAAACAGCATATACCACCTTAGTTGCCGATGCGGATGGCGTCGTGACCGGCATCGATGCAGAAACCGGTCAAGTGGTCGCTGCGGGTACGCCGGTGGTTCGCATCGCGCAACTCGGCGAAAAGGAAGTCGTGATCGGTATACCGGAAGATAAGGTTGACTCGCTTCGCATGATTCCGGATGTTCGCGTACGACTTTGGGCGCGTCCGAATGACGTTATTCCCGGTAAGATTCGTGAAATTTCACCGGTAGCCGATCCGGCCACGCGCACTTATGCGGCGCGCATCGCCATTCCTCATGCATCTGCCGATATCAAGCTTGGCATGACGGCATACGTAAGCTTCGCGGCCAAGACTGCGCAGCCAGTACTTAAATTGCCGATGACCGCGCTGTTCCGCGATAAAGCCGGCAGCGCCGTATGGGTGGTCGAGAACGGGGCGGTCAAGCTGGCGCCGGTAAAAATCAATGCGCCTTCAGGCAACGACATACTGGTTGCGGGCGGTATCGCTCCGGGTCAGACCATTGTGACGGCTGGCGTGAATTTATTAAAGCACGGACAGAAGGTAAAAATCCTGGGTGACGATGCTATCGTCAAGACCGCCGATGCGCCGCAAGAACACACTCTGGCTGCCGCTTCCTCGCCCGGAGCGGCCAAATGAAGGGTGGATTCAATCTTTCACGTTGGGCTCTTGAGCATATTCCTTTAACTCGTTATCTGATCGTCGCCTTGCTCATCGGCGGCATCATGAGCTATTCGCGGCTTGGTCAAGATGAAGACCCGCCGTTTACCTTCCGCGCGATGGTCGTGCGCGCCAATTGGCCGGGGGCGACCGCCTTGCAAATGGCGGATCAAGTGACCGACAAGCTGGAGAAAAAACTCCAAGAGACGCCCTACATCGACAAGATACGCAGTTATTCCAAGCCGGGCGAAACGCTCATCATTTTGCAATTGCGCGAATCGACGCCGCCGAAAGATGTAGCGGCATCTTGGTACCAAGTACGAAAAAAAATAGGCGATATTCGCGGCATGCTACCGCCCGGAGTAATTGGGCCGTTTTTCAACGATGAATTCGGCGATACCTTCGGTTCAATCTTTGCGCTTTCCGGCGACGGATTTTCTTACGCTGAAGTCAAGGAATATGCAGACTTCGTACGCCAACAATTGCTGAAGGTGCCCTCGGTGTCCAAGGTCGAGCTCTACGGCGTGCAGGACGAAAAAATCATCATCGAGTTTTCCCACAAGAAGTTCGCGCAGCTCGGCATTCCGTTTGAGTCCATCGTTTCCCAGTTAAATGCGCAGAACACGGTTGAAGCAACGGGCGTGTTGGTTACGCCGACCGATAACTTGCAAGTGCGTGTGTCCGGGGCACTGAAATCGATCAAAGACTTGGAGGGCTTGGAGCTGCGTGCCAATAACACGACTTTCCGTCTTGGCGATTTTGCGACCATCAAGCGCGAGTACAAGGACCCGCCGCAAGACAAGATGCGCTTCAACGGCAAAGAAGTCATCGGTCTTGGCATTTCGATGGAAAAGGGCAGTGACATCATTCAGCTTGGCCGCAGCTTGGAAAGCGCAGCCGAGGACATCAAGACCAAACTGCCGGTGGGCATCGAACTGCAACGTGTTTCCAATCAACCGAAAATGGTTGCGTCCTCCGTTAATGAGTTCCTGCGTACTCTAGCGGAGGCCGTGCTGATCGTGCTGGCGGTGAGTTTTCTTGCACTTGGCTTGCACACCAAGCCGCTGCGGCTCGATGTGCGTCCGGGACTGGTGGTTGCGCTCACCATTCCGCTCGTGCTCGCAGTGACTTTCCTTTTCATGCGTATTTTCGATATCGATCTGCACAAAATATCGCTGGGTGCATTGATCATCGCCTTGGGGCTGCTGGTGGATGACGCCATCATCGCGGTCGAAATGATGGTGCGCAAAATGGAAGAGGGGCTGTCGCGCTTTGAAGCGGCCACCTTTGCCTATAGTTCCACCGCGATGCCGATGTTGACCGGCACGCTGATCACCGCGGCAGGGTTTTTACCGATCGGCCTGGCCAAATCCGCGGCCGGCGAATACACCTTCTCGATGTTCTCCGTGAATGCGCTGGCATTGCTGATTTCTTGGTTTGCCGCAGTGCTCTTTACGCCTTACATCGGCTACGTCTTGCTCAAGGTGAAACCTGCAGCCAACGCCGACGGGCATCACGAATTATTCGATACGCCTTTTTACACGCGATTCCGCGCCTTGGTGAACTGGTGCGTGGAATGGCGCAAGACGACGATTTTGCTAACCCTGGCTACGTTTGCCCTCGGCGTATTCGGGTTTAGATTCATCGAGCAACAATTCTTCCCGGATTCCAGTCGGCCGGAATTGATGGTGGAAATGTGGCTGCCGGAGGGATCATCGTTTAAAGCGACCGAAGCGCAGGCGAAAAAATTCGAGGAATTCATTCGCAAGCAAGAGGGAGTGGAAAGCGTGACGGCCTATGTCGGCACCGGCAGTCCGCGTTTCTATCTGCCGCTCGATCAGATTTTTCCGCAAACGAACGTGACGCAGCTGGTGGTATTGCCCAAGGATTTGAAAGCGCGCGAAGCTTTGCGCCTGAAGATAGTCGACGCTTTCAAAAATGACTTTCCGGAAGTGCGCGGCCGGGTGAAGCTATTGCCTAACGGACCGCCGGTGCCGTATCCGGTGCAGTTCCGCGTGACCGGTACCGAAGTCGCCAAGGTGCGCGCGATCGCCGATCAAGTAAAAGAAGTCATGCGGACTAATCCGAACGCGATCGGTGTCAACGACAATTGGAATGAATCGGTCAAGATACTGAGGCTCGATTTGGACCAGGACAAATTGCGCGCATTGGGGGTAAGTTCCCAATCGGTGATGCGCGCCGCCAATACGATTTTGTCCGGCACGACAATCGGCCAATTCCGCGACGGCGATAAGCTGATCGATATCGTGGCGCGCCAACCGATCGAAGAGCGGGCGACACTTACCGCCGCACAGCAAGCGAACTTGCAGACGGCGAGCGGTCGTTCGATACCCTTGTCGCAAGTGGCACGCGTCCATTTCACCTGGGAGCCGGGCGTGGTTTGGCGCGAAGGGCGAGAATGGGCGATTACCGTCCAATCGGACGTGGTAGACGGTATTCAAGGTCCGACGGTGTCGAGTCAAATTAGTCCAAAATTAGATGGACTCCGGACAAATCTGCCCCCGGGTTACCGGATCGAACTGGCGGGCGCTGCTGCCGACAGCGGCAAAGCGCAGGAGTCGATTGCAGTCAACGTACCCCTGGTAATCTTCATTATTTTCACGCTCTTGATGCTTCAGTTACATAGCTTCTCGCGCACCGTATTGGTATTTTTGACCGGCCCCCTGGGCGTGGCAGGCGCGGCGATGGCACTCTTGATTTTGCAACGGCCGTTCGGCTTTGTGGCGCAGCTCGGCGTGATCGCTCTGTTTGGCATGATCATTCGCAATTCCGTGATCTTGATCGACCAGATCGAGCAAGACATTGCCGACGGCAAGCCCGCTTGGGATGCCATCGTCGAGTCGGCGGTACGGCGTTTCAGGCCGATCATCTTGACCGCTGCCGCGGCGGTGTTGGCGATGATTCCATTGTCCCGATCCGTCTTCTGGGGGCCGATGGCGGTTGCCATCATGGGCGGCTTGATCATCGCGACCGCGCTGACCTTGCTATTTCTGCCGGCGCTCTATGCTGCTTGGTTCAGGATAAAAAAGCCGATCAGGTTCTAAGCATAACCGGTGGAAATTGCGGCATTGGGAATAAAAATCCAGTAAAATGCCCGGTTGAAGTAAACAGGTAAGGCGACCGAGTCACTTCATGGTCGCCTTTTTGTTTAAGCTTACGCGCTTGCGCGAGGATGGCGAAATTGGTAGACGCACCAGGTTTAGGTCCTGACGCCAGAAATGGTGTGGGGGTTCGAGTCCCCCTCCTCGCACCAGACTAAAAATGTTGAGAGCAGAGCACGCTTTGCGCGTAGTGCTGCCCCGCAAGTTGTTAAAAGTGTTGAGGACAGAGCACGCTTCGCGCAGCACTGTCCCGCAAGTTATTAATATAGATTGGACGATTCCCATGGCAACTGCAGTCGAAACTCTGGACAAACTCGAACGCCGCATCACCATTACGCTTCCCCTGGACGATATCAGGCAGGAAGTGGAAAAGCGCTTGAAGGCGCGTGCGCGCACTGCTCGCGCTCCGGGTTTTCGCCCGGGTAAAGTGCCGATGAAGATGGTCGCGGCGCAATTTGGCTACCAAGTTGAAAGCGAAGTTTTAAACGACAAAATCGGCCGTGTTTTCAGCAGCGTTGCCAACGAAAACAATTTGCGTGTTGCCGGTACGCCAAAAATTGTGCCGGCCTCTGAAGAGAGCGCTGACGGCACAATGACGTTTGCTGCAACGTTCGAGGTCTATCCGGAAGTGAAGATCGGCGATCTTTCGCAAGCCGAAGTAGAAAAAGTTACCGCTTCGGTCAGCGACGCCGAAATCGACAAAACGATAGAGATTCTCCGCAAGCAACGCGTGCATTATCACGTCAAGGGAGAGCAAGGTGCGCACGGCGACGGCGGCGGCGATTTGACTGCGCAAAACGGCGATCGCGTGACCATCGACTTTGTCGGCACCATAGACGGCGTTGAATTTCAAGGCGGCAAGGCAGAAAACTATCCCTTTGTTTTAGGTGAGGGCCGCATGCTGCCCGAATTCGAAGCCGGCACGACAGGTCTGAAAGTTGGCGAATCGTGCACTTTCCCGCTGAATTTCCCGGCTGATTATCACGGCGCAGATGTGGCGGGCAAGACCGCGCAATTCACCGTGACCCTGAAGAAGCTTGAGTGGGCACATATGCCGGAGGTTGACGCCGAATTCGCTAAATCCCTGGGCGTGCCTGATGGCGACCTCGCAAAACTGCGTATCGATATTAAGGAAAATCTGGAGCGCGAAGTGAAGGGGCGCGCCAAGGCACGCACCAAGGATAGCGCTATGGAAGCTTTGGTCAAGGTAACCGAACTGGACATCCCTAATGCTCTGGTCGACGAGGAAATCACCATGCTCATCGACGTTGCTCGCCGCGATATGGAGCAGCGCGGCATGAACGTGAAAGACATGCCGTTCCCGCCGGAGATGTTCAAAGGACAAGCCGAACGCCGCGTGCGCCTGGGATTGGTGCTGCAAGAGCTAGTCAAGGCGAACAATTTGAAGGCCACCCCGGAGCAAGTCAAAGCGCAAGTCGAAGACTTTGCGCAAAGTTATGAAGACCCGAAACAAGTCGTGAAATACTATTACAGCGACCGTCGGCGTTTGGCGGAAGTGGAAGCCCTTGTTTTGGAAGAAAACGTCGTCAACTATGTGCTGAGTAAAGCCAAGGTGACCGAGAAACCGGTCAACTTCGATGAATTGATGGGCAATTCGGCGCCGGTGATTTAAGCTGAGCCTTCGCCGACCCCTCGTTTAAGGAAATTAAATGACTCGCATGACACGAGATTCCGCGCTGGACACTGACATGCTCGGCATGGTGCCGATGGTAATTGAGCAAAGTGGTCGCGGTGAGCGCGCTTACGATATCTATTCGCGTCTATTGAAGGAGCGCGTAGTTTTCCTGGTTGGTCCGGTAAACGACCACTCGGCTAACTTGATCGTGGCGCAATTGTTGTTCCTGGAGAGTGAAAATCCGGACAAGGATATTTCCTTGTACATCAATTCTCCGGGCGGTTCGGTTTCCGCAGGTCTTGCCATTTATGACACGATGCAGTTCATCAAACCGGACGTGTCGACTTTGTGTACCGGTCTGGCGGCATCAATGGGCGCTTTCTTGCTGGCGGCCGGTGCCAAGGGTAAGCGCTACTCGCTGCCGAATTCCCGCATCATGATTCATCAGCCTTTGGGCGGTGCTCAAGGTCAGGCAACGGACATTGAAATCCAGGCACGTGAAATTCTGTATTTGCGCGATCAACTGAACCATATCTTGGCCGAGAAGACCGGCCAAAGTGTCGAGCGCATCAGCAAGGACACGGATCGCGACAACTTCATGTCGGCGACCGATGCGGTCGAATATGGCATGATTGATAAAGTGCTATCTAGCCGCGCCTAAGCGTCAGCATTGATCTCGTATCAAATACGCCCGGGCGCTAGAACGTTCGGGCGTTTTTTTCTTTGAACTTCTTCGTTTCCGTACTGTCACTGATTCCCAACTTTCTTGCGTTGCTTCGTGACGGAATTCGAATTCGCAGGTAATATCAAACCAACAGCGACACTGAATCTGCCTTATGTCTGATAAAAAATCCTCAAGCGGCGAGAAACTTCTCTACTGCTCTTTCTGTGGCAAAAGCCAACACGAGGTGAAGAAACTCATCGCCGGACCGTCTGTGTTCATTTGCGATGAATGTATCGATCTGTGCAACGACATCATCCGCGATGAAGCGTCCAGCACAGATTCTGTTGCAGACCAGAAATCGGATCTACCTACCCCGCAAGAGATTTGCGATTTACTTGATCAATATGTAATTGGTCAAAAAGTTGCCAAGCGTATTCTCTCGGTGGCTGTTTACAATCACTACAAACGGTTGAAGCATCTCGGCAAGAAAGACGAAGTCGAACTTGCCAAGAGCAATATTTTGTTGGTCGGTCCGACCGGTTCTGGCAAAACGTTGCTTGCGCAAACCTTGGCGCGCATGCTGAATGTACCTTTTGTGATCGCCGATGCGACGACGCTGACCGAGGCAGGCTACGTGGGTGAGGATGTCGAAAACATCATCCAGAAGCTTTTGCAAAACTGCAACTACGAAGTCGAGAAAGCCCAAAAGGGTATCGTCTATATCGACGAGATCGACAAAATTTCCCGCAAATCCGATAACCCATCAATTACGCGCGATGTGTCGGGCGAAGGTGTGCAACAAGCTTTACTGAAGCTGATTGAAGGCACCATGGCTTCCGTGCCGCCTCAAGGCGGACGTAAGCACCCGAATCAGGATTTCATCCAAATCGACACCACCAACATCATGTTCATTTGCGGTGGCGCATTCGACGGCTTGGCAAAAATTATTTCCAATCGTTCCGAAAAGAGCGGTATCGGTTTTGGCGCCAGCGTAAAAAGCTCGAGCGAGCGTAACGCCAGTGAAATGTTGCTCGATACTGAGCCGGAAGACTTAATCAAGTTCGGCTTGATTCCGGAATTGGTCGGTCGTTTGCCGGTAGTCGCGACCCTGAGCGAATTGAACGAAGAGGCGCTGATCCAGATTTTGCTTGAGCCGAAGAATGCGTTGATCAAGCAATACGCTAAGCTACTGGAAATGGAAGGCGCGGAATTGGAAGTCCGCCCGGCCGCATTACACGCGATTGCCAAAAAAGCATTGGCGCGCAAGACCGGTGCGCGTGGTTTGCGTTCTATCCTTGAACATGCATTGCTCGATGTGATGTATGAACTGCCGAATCAACAAAATGTCGCTAAGGTCGTGATCGATGAAAATACGATTACGAACGGTGCGAAACCTTTGCTGATCTATCATGATCAACCTAAAGTCTCGGGGGCTAAATAGAGAAAAGCGTTGAAAAACAGTGTTTTAGTGCTTCTTTTTAAACTCTTTCTTCAGACAAAAGCAGTACAATGTTCTGACGTAGGAATCACTCGGCTTCCATCGTAAAGCCACCCGGGGGAAACTTCGTGTGTGGCTTTTTTTATTTGTAGGTTTATTGTGGGGCGGAGTTGTGCGAAGCTGTATTCTGTCCCACGTAAAAAAGCAGCACTTGCCGGAAAGTGACAATCGTTGATGCCGGGGCTTGTGTTTTGCCCGATCGTGCCAACATCATAAACAGACTTGTTGATAAGGCTCGCCATGACAGCTATGACCACTACCGATCACACTCAATTACCTTTATTACCGCTGCGGGATGTCGTTGTCTTCCCGCACATGGTGATTCCCTTGTTCGTGGGCCGGCCTAAATCCATACGCGCGCTCGAAGCCGCGATGGAGCAAGGCAAGAGCATCATGCTGGCGGCTCAAAAGGCCGCTGCCAAAGATGAGCCTTCCGCTGCCGACATTTACGACATCGGCTGCATCGCCAATATTTTGCAAATGTTGAAATTGCCTGACGGGACCGTAAAGGTCTTGGTGGAAGGCTCTCAGCGTGCCCGCATTCATCACATCAGCGAATTGGACACGCACTTCATCGCCGAGTTGTCGCCGGTGGAATGCGAATTGGGCGATTCTTCCGAAGTGGAAGCGATGCGTCGCGCCATCGTCCAGCAGTTCGATCAATATGTAAAACTCAATAAGAAGATTCCGCCGGAAATTCTCACTTCCTTGGCAGGCATCGACGATCCGGGCCGTCTTGCCGACACGATCGCTGCCCACTTGCCCTTGAAGCTGGAACAGAAGCAAATCATTCTGGAAATCTTCAACATTGCCAAGCGCTACGAACATCTGCTCGGACAGTTGGAAGCCGAACTCGACATTTTGCAAGTCGAGAAGCGTATTCGCGGCCGCGTCAAACGCCAGATGGAAAAATCGCAGCGCGAGTATTACCTGAATGAACAGGTGAAAGCGATTCAAAAAGAATTAGGCGAAGGCGAAGAGGGCGCCGATCTTGAAGAACTCGAGAAGAAAATCCTTGCCGCCAAGATGCCCAAGGAGGCGCGCGAAAAAGCGCAAAGCGAACTCAAGAAGCTCAAGATGATGTCGCCCATGTCGGCTGAAGCCACCGTGGTGCGCAACTATATCGACACGCTGGTTGGTTTGCCGTGGAAGAAAAAATCCAAGGTCAACAACGATCTGACTAATGCCGAGAAGGTCCTGGAAGAAGACCACTATGGTTTGGACAAGATCAAGGAACGTATTCTGGAATACCTCGCCGTGCAGCAGCGCGTCGATAAGGTGAAAGCGCCTATCCTATGTTTCGTCGGACCGCCGGGCGTTGGTAAAACTTCGCTGGGTCAATCGATCGCGCGCGCGACCAACCGTAAGTACGTGCGCATGGCTTTGGGCGGCGTGCGCGACGAGGCTGAGATTCGCGGTCATCGCCGTACTTACATCGGTTCCATGCCTGGCAAGATTTTGCAAAGCTTGGCTAAGGTAGGCGTGCGCAACCCGCTGTTCCTGCTCGACGAGATCGATAAGCTCGGCATGGATTTCCGCGGCGATCCGTCATCCGCCTTGCTGGAAGTACTCGATCCGGAACAGAACCACACTTTCTCGGACCACTACATCGAAGTCGATTTCGATTTGTCCGATGTGATGTTCGTTGCGACCTCGAACACCTTCAACATTCCGCCGGCGCTGCTGGATCGCATGGAAGTGATCCGCTTGTCCGGCTATACGGAAGATGAAAAAACCAGCATCTCGCAACGCTATTTGCTGCCCAAGCAGATCAAGAACAACGGTCTGAAGGAAAATGAGATCAGCATCACCGAGCCGGCGATTCGCGACATCATTCGCTTCTACACGCGTGAAGCGGGTGTGCGTTCGCTCGAACGTGAAATTTCGAAGATCTGCCGCAAAGCAGTGAAGATGCTGCTGCTGAAAAAGCAGGAGAAGAAAATCACCGTCACGCCAAAGAACTTGGATAAATTCCTCGGCGTACGTCGCTTCGACTTCGGCATCGCCGAGAAAGAGAACAAGGTCGGTCAAGTAGTCGGCCTGGCATGGACCGAAGTCGGCGGCGATTTGCTGACGATCGAAGCCATGAACATGCCGGGTAAAGGCAACACAATCCGCACCGGTACCTTGGGCGATGTGATGAAGGAATCGATCGAAGCCGCGCGCACGGTCGTACGCAGCCGTGCTCGCACGCTCGGTATCAAGAACGATGTGTTCGAAAAGAGCGACATTCACATTCATGTGCCGGAAGGCGCAACGCCGAAGGATGGTCCGTCGGCAGGTATCGCGATGACAACTGCGCTGGTGTCGGTATTTACCGGCATTCCGGTTCGTGCGGATGTGGCGATGACCGGCGAGATCACGCTGCGCGGCGAGGTATTGCCGATCGGCGGCTTGAAAGAGAAGTTGCTTGCGGCGCATCGCGGCGGCATCAAGACTGTGATGATCCCGGAACAGAACGTGAAAGATCTCGCGGACATTCCGGACAACGTCAAGAACAAGCTGGAAATCGTGCCGGTGCGCTGGATCGATAAGGTCCTCGCCGTTGCGCTCGAAAGACAGCCGGTTCCGCTGGCAGAAGATGAAGTCGCGGTGGAGTCCGCTGCCGCGAAACCAGGTGAGTCCGCCGTCATTACGCATTGATCTGCGCAATGAGTTAAGCATTCATTTTCTTGTTCGAAAAAAGGCGCTCTTCGGAGCGCTTTTTTTCTTGCATTTCAAGTCAAGTGCGATCGGCACGACATCATCCCGCATTCTGCCGCAAAGCGCTTGACACAAGGCTTTGCGGCTTGTTTAATAGCTCCTTCCAATTTCTTGGCATTTCGCAACAGGCGCGATTTTTATAAAGCGCTATTGCGAAATTTTTTTTCTTCTCAAGGGGGCTACATTGAATAAATCCGACTTGATCGATCATATCGCGACGTCCGCCGATATTTCCAAGGCCGCATCCGGCCGCGCATTGGAAGCAGCAATCGATGCAATCACTACTACACTGAAAAAAAATGGTTCTGTAACACTCGTAGGTTTCGGTACTTTTTCCGTAGGCAAGCGCGCTGCCCGCACCGGCCGCAATCCGCAAACCGGCGACGCCATCAAGATCAAGGCGGCGAAGGTGCCCAAGTTCAAGCCGGGTAAAGCGTTGAAAGATGCAGTCAACTAAGAGGCGCATGACTATACATCTTGCTTAAAGATGTTGTAGAATATCGTTCTTTGCGGCGTTGGTGACAAACGCCAAAAAATGTTGGACTGGTTAAGCGGAAGGGTGCTTAGCTCAGTTGGTAGAGCGGCGCCCTTACAAGGCGTAGGTCGGGAGTTCGAGCCTCTCAGCACCCACCAAACAGTCCATAAAAATGCAAAAGTAGTTAAGGTGTTGGAGTGGTAGTTCAGTCGGTTAGAATACCGGCCTGTCACGCCGGGGGTCGCGGGTTCGAGTCCCGTCCACTCCGCCAAAAATTTGTAGAGGACAGCTACGCTGCCCCCGCAGAGCAACAAAAAAGGGCGAACGCGAGTTCGCCTTTTTTCTTATGTGGCCTTCCGATTTGGAATAGAGAGACATGTTTGAATATATCCGTACGCATCAACGCCTGATGCAATTTTTGTTGTTTCTGCTGATTGTCCCTTCGTTTGCGATTTTCGGATTGGGCGACTACACCCGTTTTAGAGATGACGCGAACGTGGTGGCGCAGGTCGCAGGCCAGCCCATCACGCAACAGGAGTTCGATAAGGCATACCGCGAGCAGTTGGATCGCTTGCGTCAGGCGTACGGCCAGCAGTTCGATTCGAAGGCATTCGATACGCCGGAAGCCCGTAAACAAATTCTGGATAACTTGATCGCGCAGCGTGCCATGATGGCCGAAGCCAGTCGAGATCGCTTGACCGTCTCGGACGCTGCGCTGCAGCGGTCGATTCTAGAGACGCCGGGTTTAACGTCGGAAGGCAAATTCGATGGCGAGCGTTATAAATCGCTGCTTGCTTTGCAAGGCATGACGCCTGCGATGTTCGAAGCGCGTTTGCGCCAAGAGATGGCCATGCAGCAGGTCAGCAGCGCGATCATTTCATCCGCCTTTGCACCGAAAGCTGTGGCCACACGTTTGTCCGACATCAATGATCAAGAGCGTGAAGTACAGCAATTGCTGTTCAAGACGGCGGATTACGCGCCGCAGGTTAAAGTTACAGACGACATGCTGAAGGATTATTACAATAAGAATTCAAAGCAGTTTGCCGTTCTCGAAACAGCACGCGCCGAGTACGTTGTGCTCAGTAACGACGTGATTGCCTCGCAGCTCAATGTGACTGACGACGATATCGCCAAGTATTACGAAGCGAACAAGAAGCGTTTCTCAGTGGAAGAGCAGCGCCGTGCAAGCCATATCCTTATCTCGGCGAAGAAGGATGCTCCGGCTGCAGAAAAAGCAAGCGCAAAAGCCAAAGCTGAACAACTCCTCGTTCAAGTGCGCAAAAGTCCGGCGGACTTCGCCAAGCTGGCCAAGGCGAATTCACAAGACCCTGGTTCCGCAGAGAAGGGCGGCGATTTGGGATTTTTCGGCAAAGGCATGATGGTCAAACCTTTCGAAGAAGCCACCTTTGCACTGAAGCCGGGCGAGATCAGCGATGTCGTGCAATCGGATTTCGGTTTTCATATCATTCAGCTCAACGAGATCAAGGCAGGCTCGACCAAGCCCTTGGATGAAGTGAAGGGGGAGATTCTTGCCGAACTTAAGAAGCAGCAAGCCGCCAAGAAGTATTCGGAATTGGCCGAAGTTTTTACAAACACGGTGTATGAACAAGCGGACAGCCTGAAGCCCGCCGCCGACAAGTTAAAGCTCAAGATTGAAACAACGCCTGTGGTAACGCGGGTTCCCAACCCGACCGTGGCGCCGAACGTTCCGTATAACAATCCGAAGTTCTTGAAAGCCCTGTTTACGGAAGATTCGATTAAGAGTAAACGCAATACCGAGGCGGTGGAGATTGCGCCTAATACGCTCATCTCGGGCCGCATTGTCGAATACAAACCGGCGACTATTCGTCCGTTTGACGAAGTCAAGGATGACGTTCGTCAGCGGGTAATTCAAGCGGAAGCATCCAAGCTGGCAAAGAAGGCCGGTGAAGATAAGCTCGCAGCATTGAAAGCCAAGGATGATACGGCCGGATTCGGCGCGACCAAAAAGGTTTCACGCACCAAGAATGAAGGCTTGGATGGGGCCGGTGTAAATGTTGTCTTGAAGGCCGATGTCAGTAAATTACCGTCCTACGTCGGTACGGAAGATTTGCAGGGGTATTCGATTTATCGAGTTGGCAAGGTGGCGCAGGCCGCAAAGCCTGACGCTGCACGACGTCAAACCGAGCAACAACAAGTGCTCAATGCACTTGCTCAGCAGGAAACATTGGCTTATCTTGAAGTATTGAAACAAAAAGCCAAGGCTAAAATCATCAAACCGCCTGCAACCAAGACTGAAGGTGAGGGTGCTAAGGAGTAGCTGATTCAGCCGGGCGTATAAGGGGCCGTGCAGGAATAAGTTGCACAATTTTGCTGGCCGTAACCGGCGCGCTGCTGCGTTGCGCACCGCTTGCAGTGCTCGCACTGCGGCGCGTCGCACGCCTTGCATCGCATCCGGCTACAACCGCCAAATTGCACACCTTATTCCTGCGCGGCCCCTAAGAGCGAAAGGGCGGAAAACATGGAACAACGCCAGCACGTCCGAAAAATACTCGATAGCAGCGCCCAGCTCGCCGACGCCCTTGGTAAGAGCTGGATTCCTGTCACGCTTTTGGATATATCCGTCGGTGGTGCGGCTTTCGCCACCACCGAACGCGTCATCGTCGATACGGCAAGAGGACTCAAATTTACCCTGCCCGACAATCCCAAAGAGTTTCAAGCAACCGCCAAAATTGTCAATCGCGCACAAGCCGGCAACGGCTTTCGCGTAGGCGTAACCTTCGTTAAAATCGACGCGGAGGCGGTGGCGTCTATACGCCAATATGTTGAAGCCGAAAGTGCCAACGCCGGCTAAGATGGCCTCTAAGCCAGGCGCTTGGCGGCTTCGATAAACGTTTGCTCGGCGATATCGTTCAATACCAAAGGCGCTGCTTGCGAAAAGCGAGCGAAATTGCGTTCGATCGAGCGCAAATAAGCCGGGTCATAATGCTGAGTCAGCAATTCGTCCACTAAGGCTTCCATATTGCCGGCGATAGCCATTTCCTTCCAGCGGTTGATTTTTTCGCGGCCGTGTAACTGCAACAGGCATTCAAGCTGGGTATTTAGCGCGCTTGGATTAGCGACAAAGTGCTCGTAATCTTCCATCAGTAACTTAATGCGGTTGGATTGCGAAAGCTGCAGCGACACGCAAGGTGAAGAGCGCATTTTTTCCATCAATTCGTCAGGTACACGCAGTTGGCCGACCTTCTTGCTTTCCGACTCGACGAATACGGGCGCTTGCGGCGAAAAATGCCGCAAGATTTGCCAAATTCGGCTTTCGAAGTTCTTCTGCGAGGGTTGCGGTTCGGAAGGTAAATTACCTAAAACCGAGCCGCGGTGACAGGCCAGCTGCTCAAGATCGAGAACCTGGGCGCCTTGTGCTGCGAGCGTTTGCAATAGGCGGCTTTTGCCGCTGCCGGTCGTGCCGCAAATGACTTGAAAATTCAGATTGGCGGCGACGCCGGGCAACGCGGCGCTCACGTGCCGCCGATATTCCTTGTAGCCGCCATCGAGCTGAATCGCCGGCCAACCGATTTTAGCGAGAATGTGCGCCATCGAGCCGCTTCGATTGCCGCCGCGCCAGCAATAAACGAGAGGCTTCCAGCCGCGCGGCTTATCGTGAAAGAGCGTGTCGATATGGCGGGCGATATTGCGCGCGACTAAAGCAGCGCCGACCTTCTTCGCTTCGAATGCGCCGACCTGTTTGTAAAGCGTGCCGACGCGTGCGCGTTCATCATCATCGAGTACCGGGCAATTGATCGCTCCGGGGATATGGTCTTCCGCGAATTCGGAAGGGCTGCGGACATCGATAATGGTATCGAATTGCTCAAGCTGCGGCAGGATTTCCGAAAACGGCAGGAGTGCAGGAAATTTCATGCGCTTATTTCAACAGCGGCTGCAATGCCGGCCATACGTTGTCTAGGATAATGGCTTGGGCCGCAGCGGTCGGATGAAGCCGGTCGCTTTGGAAAAGCTCCGGCCTGTCGGCAAAGCCTTCCAAGAAAAACGGTACCAATGACACTTTGTTTTCTTTGGCGATCTTGGCGAATAGCGTAGAAAATTTTTCCGTGTAATTCGCGCCGTAGTTAGGCGGCAAGCGTACGCCGAGCAGCAGCACCTTGGCTTGTGTTTTTTTTGCAGCCTTGATCATGCCGTCCAGGTTGGCTGCGGCAGAAACCAAGGACAATCCCCGCAGTCCGTCGTTGGCGCCGAGTTCAACGATCACAATATGAGGACTGTATTTGGCCAAAAGTGTCGGCAGCCGGGTCATACCGCCGCTGGTGGTCTCGCCGCTGACGCTGGCGTTGACGATAACGGCATCAATTTTTTGTTCTTTTAGGCGGCGCTCAAGTAAAGGTACCCACCCCGTACCACGGGCTAGGCCATACTCTGCCGACAAACTGTCTCCGAGCACCAGCACTGTTTTTGATGCAGAATAGGCGCTCGTTGCATAGAGTATGCATGTTATAAGCGCGAACGCAGTCCCAATTTTTCTTAAACTATTCAAGTTCAATATTCTCATCCGAATGACGGAAGTTTCCACTGCATCAGCAGCGATCGAGGCGATTCATCTCACTAAGCGCGTAAGTGACGCAACCGGCGAACTCACGATCTTACAAGACGTGCATTTTACCGTGCCGTCCGGCGCTACGCTCGCGATCGTGGGGGCGTCGGGGTCGGGAAAATCGACTTTGCTCGGCTTACTTGCCGGCTTGGACACACCTACCGAGGGGAGTGTTCGAATCGGAGGGATCGATATATTCGCGCTGGACGAGGATGGCCGCGCTAAGGTGCGTAAGGAAAAACTCGGTTTCGTTTTCCAATCGTTTCAATTGGTCGCGCATATGAATGCGCTGGAAAACGTGATGTTGCCGCTGGAATTGCAAGGTGCCGGCGATGCACGCCCAAAGGCGGAGGCGATGTTGGAACGTGTAGGTCTCGCCAGCCGCTTAAAGCATTACCCGAAATATTTGTCGGGCGGCGAGCAGCAGCGCGTCGCATTGGCGCGCGCCTTCGTTACTCAGCCGCCGCTCCTATTTGCGGACGAGCCGACCGGCAGTCTTGATGCCGCCACCGGCGAAGCAGTGATTCAGCTGATGTTCGAATTGAATCGGGAGCGGGGTTCGACCTTGGTGTTGGTGACGCACGACCCCATGATTGCTGCGCGCTGCGGCCGCGTCATTACGATCGCCGCCGGCAAATTAGTTTAGTTCGTCTTGTTGCCGGTCTTGCCGCGGCAGCCGGTTGAGAGCAGCCCGTATTTCCGGAATCAGTTCGCTGGCCGTCACGCCAATTGGTCCGACGCCTTGGTTGACCAAGGTATCCGCGGCATGTCCGTGTAACCAAACCGCAGCCAATGCGGATTCCCACATCGGTATTCCCTGCGCCAGCAATGCACCGCAAACCCCAGCCAACACGTCACCCGTTCCGGCGCTCGCCAGTGCGGCATTTCCAGTCGGATTGACAATTGCCAATCCATCGGGACGCGCAATGACCGAGCCCGAACCTTTGAGCACGGCGACGACATGAAATCGTCGCGCTATTTCGCGCGCCGCGGTCAGGCGGTCGGCTTGAATCAGGCCGGCAGAAAGAGAAAGCAGCCGTGCCGCTTCCAACGGATGCGGCGTCAATAGCGTGGGCGCCTTACGGGCCGCAAGTTTTTGCTGAAGACCCGATTCGGCGGCGATGAGATTGAGCGCATCGGCATCCAGTACCATCGGCGTATTGGTATTCAAGGCATGGGCAAGTTCGTCATGCGCTTCGCGCGAGGTGCCGAGTCCGGGTCCGACCACGAGCGTTGCATCGGCATAGTCGATTTGGCTGGCTGCGCGGCACATTAACTCAGGCTGCGCGCTATCGTAGGCAGGCGCTGCTTCAAGAAAGCCGACGAATACGCGACCCGCGCCGCACTTGGCTGCGGCTCGTCCGGCAAGCACAGGTGCTCCGCTCATGCCCTTTGCTCCGCCGATGACGGTGACATTGCCGAAACTGCCTTTGTGCGAATTTTGCGGACGCGGGTGAAAAGCATGTCGGAAGAGTTCGGTGCGATTGAGTGCGGCGTGCGGTTGCGGATACAGCGCGGAATCGATCTCAAGCCCCGCGACATGTACCATGCCGGCGTAGTCGTGCCCATAGCATGTATGGAGCCCCGGCTTGTCGCCGATGAAAGTAATGGTGTCGGTTGCATGTATCGCCACGCCATCGGGGCCGACAATATCGCCTGTATCCGCATCCAAGCCGCTTGGTACATCGAGTGCAAGAATCGGGCAAGAGCAGCGATTAATACTCTCAACGATGCCGCTTAAGGGTTGAGCAATCGGGCGCATCAGACCGATGCCGAATAAACCGTCGACGACCAAGGACCAGTCCGTTTCCGTTAGGGCGGAGAGTTGGGCTACATCGACAAATTTTGCGGAACTGTTTTGCGCGCGCTTGAGCGCTTGCCGCGCATCGGGCGATTGTTTTGCCGGATCGGCAAAGAGCGCAACGTTCACAGCCACGCCTGCTTGCGCGAGATGGTACGCAAGCTCCAAGGCATCGCCGCCGTTATTGCCGGGGCCGGCCAGTACGAGGACTTTGGATTGCGCGCGTTGTTCGGTTATCAGAGAAAGAGCCGCTTCGGCAGCCGCTTTCCCTGCCCGCTGCATCAGTGTTCCCGCCGGCAGATTTGCCTCTGCGGCGTGTTCTATTTGACGAATTTCAGCGACGGAATAGAGAGCTTGCATGACGACGGAAATAGCATTAATCCATGCATTCTATTCCATCCGGCTTTAATGCTATCGATAACGCGAGAGCGTCAATCCATCCATATCGATATCCGGTACGCGTCCCGACACGATATCGGCCAGCACCAAGCCGCAGCCGGCAGCCATAGCCCAGCCGGTCGAGCCGTGCCCGATGTTGAGGTATAAGCCGCGGATCGGCGTTGCGCCCAGGATCGGCGGGCCATCGGGCAGCATGGGACGCACGCCGCACCAGAAATTTGCCGCGTTGTAATTGGCGGCATCGGGGAACCAATCGTCGCCGATCTTGACCAGCGTGCGCAATGCGACTTCATGCAATTCAGGCGTTTGCGAACCGAGCTCGGCCATGCCGGCAATGCGGATGCGGTTGCCCATGCGTGTAATGGCGACTTTGTAGGATTCATCCATCAAGGCCGCTTGCGGCGCTTCGTCGTAATTGCGGATTTGCGCGGTGGCGGAATATCCCTTGATCGGATACAAGGGAATTTGAATGCCGAGCGGCGCCAACAGACGCGCGCTGTCGATGCCGGCAGCCACCACGACGGCATCGACTTCAAAGCGCCGGCCGTCAATGCAGAAACCGATGCGGCCGTCTTGCGGTTCGATCGCTGCGACAGTACTGCCGAAATGGAACTCGACACCTTTTTCTTGCGCGATATTTTTTAATTGCTTGGTGAAAAGCGGGCAATTTCCCGCTTCGTCGTCCGGCAAATAAAGACCTGCGGCGAGCGGCGTCTTCGCGGAAAGAGCAGGTTCGAACTCGCGCGCCTTTTCCGCATCGATCAATTGATGCGCGACGTCGCTTTCGCCCAAGAGGGCAAGTGCGGGTTGTGCAATGTCCAAATCCTGTTGGGTGCGGAACAACTGCAAATAACCCTTGGTCTGTTCGTATTCGAGCTGATAGTGCTCGCGCAGTTGCTGCAATACGGATCGGCTATAGGCTGCCACGCGCTGCATGCGTGCCTTGTTGATTCGAAAACGGTCGAGTTCGCACTCGGCTAGCCAAAGTTTAAGCCAGCGCCAAAGCGCCCGATCCCAAGTCGGTTTGAGCAGTACCGGTGATTCCGGCTTGAAAAGATAGGATAAAAGTTTTTTGGGCATGCCTGGGGCGGCCCACGGCATTACATATCCCGGTGCGACGATGCCGGCGTTGCCATAACTCGCTTTTTCAGCAACGTTGCTGAGACGTTCGATGACGGCGACTTGATGTCCTGCCTCCGCGAGGAAATAGGCGGTGCATACGCCGATCACGCCGCCGCCGATTACTGCAATCTGCTTTTGTGTCACTTCGCTGTGCGTCCGAAAATTGAGGAGCGACTATAGCATGTCGGAGGCACTCTTTTAAGAGGGATTTTTCTCGTGCAATGACGGAAATTGTCTTGGAACAAATCCATGAGAAAATGCCAACCGCTCCGCATAAATAAATCATGAATTCGCCTCCGCAAAATACCCCATTTTCGATTCCGATTTGGCTCATTCTCTTGGCAGCCGGAGGCTTTGTGTTTGCCGGATTGGGAACGCCGGCCATTCTTGACAACAATGAAGGCTTATACGCCGAAATTCCGCGCGAGATGCTGGCCTCGGGTGATTGGCGCATGTGGGTGATACCGCATCTCAACGGCTTGCCTTACATGGAAAAGCCGCCGCTGTTGTATTGGCTGACCGCCTTGTCGTTTGCACTATTCGGCGTCTCGGAATGGACGGCGCGTCTGGTGCCGGCGATTTCTTCGCTGAGCTGCGTCGCCTCGCTGGTATGGTTCGGCCGCGTTGTCGGCAAACCGCAGGTTGGGCGCCTTGGCGCTTTGATGTTTGTCAGCGGCATCGGGGTGATGGCGATGTCGCGTGTCTTGATGTTCGACATGCTGCTGACTGCCTTGCTGACGGCGGCCCTGATGCATGCCTATTTATACCTCACGACCGAGCGGGTCGCCGCCTTGCGTTGGTCCTATGCTTTTCTTGCCTTGGCATTGTTAGCCAAGGGATTGGTGGCGCTGATTTTGTTCGGCTTGGTTGCGTTGTCGTGGATAATTTTTTCGCAGCGCTCGATTGCGGAAAGTTGGCGTGCCTGTCTCAAGTTTCTGGAGCCGTGGGCCTTATTCCTGTTTTTTGCTATCGCCGCGCCATGGCATGTGGCGGCGAGTCTTACTGAACCGATTTTCGCCTGGTTTTATTTCGTCAATGAGCATGTCCTGCGCTTTCTCGGCAAGCGTGAGCCGCACGACTATTACGCGGGGTCGTGGTGGTATTACCTGCCGCGCATGGTGATTTACCTCTTTCCTTGGTCTTTGTTTCTTCTCGTGCTCTTAGGGAAGAAGCATGCTTTCGCAGGCAGCGCGTCGGATGTATCGCTCAGGCGTTTCCTGTGGCTGGCATGGCTGATGCCGCTCGCCTTCTTTTCCATTTCCAGCGCTAAAGCCAACTATTACTTGGTCGCCGTAATGCCGTTTGCAGCGTTTCACCTTGCTCTAGCGTTCAGCGATCGTAATTTGCTCAAGCCGTTCGCTCGTGCGTTGCCGGGAAAGTTGATCGTGACCTTCGCTGTGCTCGGGTTAATCGTGATTTGGGTAACCGGCAAAGGTGTGGGCGAGCTTATTGTCCTCGGCTTAACGCAAAAACAGTTCTTCATTGTCGTACTGTGGGGGCTTCTCGCGGTAAGCGTGATCAGCGTTTTAGGCGTGCTGCGATTTGGCGGCAAAGGTGTAGTGGCGTACATCAGCGTGTCCGCCTGGATAGGCACTGCGCTGATGACCATTTTGTTGGCGATGGAACCTCAGGTTTCGACGCGTCCAATCGCCCGTTTTCTGCACGCGGAATTGCCCAATCACGGCGTCTATCTTTTTCGTACCTTCGAAGAACAATCGTCCTTGCCGTTTTACCTAAAACATCCGGTGTTCGTGGTGGACAGCCGCAGCAACGACCTGTTCTGGGGCAATAAATTGCGTCGCAACGATATTGTGATCTCCGCCGACGAACTGAGCGCCAGAGCACAAGGGAAAAAGGTGGTGGTGGTTGTGCTGGAGCGGCATCTAAAAGATTTTCAGTCCAGTAGCTATTTCCAATATTTCAAGGGCAAAAGGCAGTTCGGCAAGAATTACGTTTTCTACAATTAGTCCCAGGAATGAACCGGCGCGGCGCGGTATAATCACGGCTTCCGATTTCCCTCTTTTCCGCTCTCGCCATGCTGATCCTGCCGGGCTCCAATGCCCTGTCCGCTTTTCGTACCCAGCGCCTTTTGTCCCAACTGCACGATGCCAATGCTGCCGTTGCCGGCGTCACTGCCCGCTACCTGCACTTTATCGACTCGACCGGCGCGCTGAGCGACGACGATATCGCCAAGTTAAAAGCGCTTTTGACTTACGGCGATGCATTCGCCGGATCGGAGGAGGGCGAGCAATTCGTGGTGATTCCGCGCTTCGGCACGATTTCGCCGTGGGCCAGTAAAGCGACCGATATCGCGCATAACTGCGGCATGGCGCATATCCATCGCATCGAGCGCGGCGTGGCTTATTTCGTGCAAATGAAATCCGGCTTGCTGGGCGGCTCGAAAAAAATGGACGATACCGATGCGGTCGCCGCCTTGCTGCACGATCGCATGACCGAAACCGTGCTGCGCAACGCCAACGATGCGGCTGGCCTGTTCCGCGAGCTGGACGCCAAGCCGCTTGAATTCGTCGATGTGCTCGCAGGCGGCAAGACGGCGCTGCAGCAAGCCAATACCGATTTGGGCTTGGCGTTGTCGGACGATGAAATCGATTACCTGGTCAATGCCTTCACGAATGCCAAGCGCAATCCGACCGACGTCGAGTTGATGATGTTCGCGCAAGCCAACAGCGAACATTGCCGCCATAAGATTTTCAACGCCGATTGGACCATCGACGGTGTCAAGCAAGACAAGTCTCTGTTTGGCATGATCAAGAACACCCATCAGCTGCAGCCTAAAGGCACCGTGGTGGCCTATAGCGACAATGCTTCCATCATGGAAGGCGCGACCGTATCGCGCTTTTATCCGCGCGGCGAGGGCAGGGTGTATGAGGCATCGGAAGAACTGACCCATATCCTGATGAAGGTCGAGACGCACAATCATCCGACCGCGATTTCGCCGTTTCCGGGCGCATCGACCGGCGCCGGCGGCGAAATCCGCGATGAGGGCGCAACCGGCCGCGGCGCCAAGCCCAAGGCTGGTTTAACCGGATTCACCGTTTCTAATTTGATGATCACGCATTCGGTGCAACCCTGGGAGAATGCGCGCGACGTGACGGAACCATTGGCACAGCGTGAACCAGGTAAAGCGACGATCTACGGCAAGCCGGACCGTATTGCCTCACCCTTGCAGATCATGATCGACGGTCCGTTGGGTGGCGCTGCGTTCAATAATGAATTCGGTCGCCCCAATCTCGGCGGCTACTTCCGAACTTACGAGCAGAACGTCGGCGGCACCGTGCACGGCTATCACAAACCGATCATGATCGCGGGCGGCATCGGCAATATCTCGGCCCTGCATACCAGGAAGCTTGATCTGCCGGTCGGCAGCTTGTTGATCCAGCTGGGCGGTCCCGGCATGCGCATCGGCATGGGCGGCAGCGCCGCATCGTCGATGGCGACCGGCACCAACACCGCCGACCTGGATTTCGATTCAGTCCAGCGCGGCAATCCGGAAATGCAGCGGCGCGCGCAGGAAGTGATCAATGCATGCTGGGCGATGGGCGAGGACAATCCTATCCTGTCTATCCATGACGTCGGCGCCGGCGGCCTGTCAAACGCCTTCCCGGAAATTACCAACGATGCCAAGCGCGGCGCCATCTTCGATTTGCGCAAGGTGCCGCTGGAAGAAAGCGGCCTGGCGCCCAAGGAAATCTGGAGCAATGAATCGCAAGAGCGTTATGTGCTCGCGATTGCGCCGGAAAGCTTGCCGTTGTTCCAAGCCATGTGCGAGCGCGAGCGTTGCCTGTTCGCCGTGGTCGGCACTGCCACCGAAGAGCGCCAGCTGAAAGTGATCGACCCGGAACACAACAACAATCCGGTCGACATGGCGATGGAAGTCTTGCTCGGCAAGCCGCCCAAGATGCATCGCGACGTCACCCATGTGCAGCGCGAATTGCCGAAAATCGATCTAACAGGCATGGACTTGGTAGAAGCGTCGCTGCGCGTACTGCGCTTGCCGACCGTAGGCGATAAATCGTTTTTGATCACCATCGGCGATCGTACCGTGGGCGCGACCACTGTGCGCGATCAAATGGTCGGCCCTTGGCAAGTGCCGGTTGCGGATTGCGCCGTTACGACCATGAGTTTCGAAGGCTATCGCGGTGAAGCGATGGCGATGGGCGAGCGCACGCCGCTTGCCGTCATTAATGCCGCGGCGTCGGGCCGCATGGCGGTGGGCGAGTCCATTACCAATATCGCTGCCGCGCCGATCGCAGATATCTCCGACATTAAGCTCTCCGCCAACTGGATGGCGGCTTGCGGACAGCCTGGCCAGGATGCCGCATTGTTCGATACGGTCAAGGCCGTCGGCATGGAGTTGTGCCCGGCGTTGGGCCTCAGCATCCCGGTCGGCAAAGATTCATTGTCGATGCGCACGACCTGGAAGGATGACGAAGGCGATAAATCCGTCACCGCGCCGGTGTCGTTGATTGTGTCTTCCTTTGCGCCCGTCACCGACGTGCGCAAAGCCTTGACGCCGCAAATTCGTAAAGATGCCGGCGAAACCGTACTGATCGCGATCGACCTCGGGCGCGGCAAGAACCGCATCGGTGCATCGGCACTTACGCAGGTCATGCAGCAAATCGGCGATGAAGTGCCGGACGTCGATAATCCGCAAGATGTGAAGACATTCTTTGCCGCGATTCAGCAGCTCAACAACGAACGAAAATTGTTGGCATACCACGACCGTTCCGACGGCGGTTTGTTCGCGGCGTTGTGCGAAATGGCGTTCGCCGGCCGCACCGGTTTGTCGTTGAATGTCGATATCCTCGTGATGGAAGGCGAGCATGCCTTCGACAGCGGCGAAGTCAAGAACTGGACCATGCAAATTGCCGAGCGCCGCAATGAAATGACTTTGCGCGCGCTGTTCAATGAAGAACTCGGCGCCATCATCCAGGTGAAGGCCGAGCAAAAGTCGGAAGTCATGGATGTGCTGCGCTCCTACAACCTCGGCGCATGCAGCCATATCATCGGCAAGCCGAATGATCGCGACGTTATCGAAATCATGCGCGACGCTAAGACCATCTATAACCAGCCGCGTACCGACTTGCAGCGCGCTTGGAGCGAGACCAGCTGGCGCATCGCCCGCTTGCGCGACAATCCAGCCTGCGCCGATGCGGAATACGAACGCATTCTCGACGCTGCCGATCCCGGCATGACGCCGAAAATTACCTTCGATATGCAAGCCGATGTAGCAGCGCCTTTCATCGCCACCGGTGCTCGCCCGAAGGTTGCTATCCTGCGTGAGCAAGGCGTCAATTCGCATGTGGAGACCGCCTATGTGATGCATAAGTCCGGCTTTACCGCCGTCGACGTGCATATGAGCGATTTGATCGCCGGACGCGCCACTCTCGAAGATTTCAAAGGCGCGATCGCGGTCGGCGGCTTCTCCTACGGCGACGTATTGGGCGCCGGCGAGGGCTGGGCCAAGACGATACTCTTCAACGCCAAATTGGCGGAACAATTTGCCGCCTTCTTCAACCGCCAAGACACCTTTGCGCTGGGTATTTGCAACGGCTGCCAGATGATGAGCAATCTGAAATCCATCATCCCCGGCGCGCAAGCGTGGCCGAAATTCACGCGCAATAAATCGGAACAATTCGAGGCGCGCTTCGCCATGGTGGAAGTGGCCGATTCACCGTCGATTTTCTTTGAGGGCATGGCCGGCACCCAAACCGCGATTGCCGTTGCTCATGGCGAAGGCTTCGCTAATTTCTCAGCGACCGGCGACGTCAGTCAAGCCATCGTCGCGATGCGTTACGTCGACAATAAAGGCCAACGTACGGAAACCTATCCGTACAACCCGAACGGCTCGCCGCAAGGCATTACCTCGGTGACCACGCCGGACGGCCGTTTCACTGTCTTGATGCCGCATGCCGAGCGCGTATTCCGCACGGTTCAGCAGTCTTGGCATCCTGATGCTTGGGGCGAAGATTCGCCTTGGATGCGTATGTTCCGCAATGCGCGGAAGTGGGTGGGATAAGAGTCGGATGCTGTTTTTTTCCTTACATTTGTTCCTGCCTGTCTCTGGAGCTCTCGTTATTTTAGGTAAGATAGTTATACTAAATTTTAAGAAATACTAGTATAACCGCAAAAATTGGTTATACTAATAAAATAGAAAACTAGTATAACCATGGCCTTCTACACCGAACTGTCACTCACGGCTCAAACCGCCTATGCGCAATTGCTCGATGCTGCCTTGGCGTCGGAGCATCTTCGCACGGTCGCCGACTTGTCCGGTTCCTTTGCGCCGAAGACGGTGAAAGGCCACAAATATTGGTACTACCAATACACTGAGCCCTCCGGCCGGTTGCGGCAGATTTTTGTCGGCCCCGAAAGCGAGGCCGTCAAAGCATTAATGGAAAAGAAATCTGCTGCTTCTTCCGGCACCGCCTTGGTTGCATTGGCACGTTCGGCGATTTCACTGGGATGCGCCGAAGTATTGTCGCGGCAACTGCGGGTGATTCGGCGCCTTTCGGAATACGGATTTTTTCGGGCAGGCGGCGTACTGATTGGAACACACGCTTTTCTTGCATTCGGCAACATGCTTGGTGTCGTGTGGGGAGATGCATCGCGGACGCAGGATATCGATTTTGCGCATGCGGGTAAAAATCTGGCGGTGGCGTTGCCTGCGGATATTGAGGTGCATACTCACGAGGCGATTCAATCCCTTGAAATGGGATTTTTGCCGATATCCGGCTTATCTTCAAAAGCGGGTGCGACTTATCTTAATCCGCGCGAGCCGGATTTTCGCTTGGATTTTCTGACGACCTTGCACCGTGAAGGCGAAAAGCCTTACGAACATCCGCAGTTGCATGTGACGCTGCAGCCCTTGAAGTTCATGGAGTTCTCGTTGGAGAACGTGCAGCAGACAGTGCTGTTCAGTGCAGACGGTGCAGTCGTCGTCAATGTGCCGCATCCGGCGCGTTATGCATTGCATAAGCTCTTGGTATATGGAGAAAGAAGTGGCGGATTCGCAGTGAAAAGCAATAAGGATATTGTCCAGACCGCATGCCTGCTTTCACTTTTGAAGGAGCGCCGGCCCTGGGAAGTAGAGGAAGCATGGCAGGATTTAACGGAACGCGGCAAGGGATGGATAACGCGGGTTAAGCAAGGCGTACAAGCAGTAGACAAGGCATTTCCATCGATGGAATTGCGTGACTGGCTGAAATTGCCATGTCAAAACTAAATACTCGGAAAAGGATGTGAAAAATTTTTCACATCCTATACTGATTTCTCGGAAGACTACCAAGGAGAAAACGAATGCAAAACAACCCAATCGGTTGGTTTGAGATCTATGTGCAAGACATGGATCGCGCAAAGAAATTTTATGAGTCTGTTTTTCAGAACAAGCTAGAGCGCCTGGAAAGTCCGGGCATTGAGATGTGGAGTTTTCCCATGGTCAAAGACGGCATGGGTGCGACCGGCGCTTTGGTAAAAATGGAAGGCGTGCCCTCCGGCGCCAATAGTGTTCTGGTTTACTTCATGTGCGAGGATTGTGCGGTCGAAGCCGTTCGAGTGAAAGATGCGGGCGGCCAAATTCAGAAGGAGAAATTTTCGATCGGCCAGTATGGATTCATCGCGTTGGCGACCGATACCGAAGGCAATATGATCGGTTTGCATTCGATGAAGTAAAAGAATGCAGAAACAAAAATGGCGCTCCGAGGAGCGCCATTTTTTTCAAGCGTCAAATTACTTGACGGTCGCTTTCTTCCTCAGCTCTTGCTGGAAAGCTTGCAGTTTCTTCTGGGTCAGTTGCTCAGTGATTTGCGGCTTCACTTCTTCCATTGCCGGGATCTTGGCCGGACGAACGTCTTCCAGCTTGATCACGTGAAAGCCGAACTGGGTCTTGACTGGGGTATCGGTGATCTCGCCTTTTTTCAGGGAGACCATTGCGTCGGAGAAGGGCTTCACGAACGCTGCCGGCGGATTCCAGTCGAGGTCGCCGCCATTCGCAGCGGAACCCGGATCTTTGGATTGCTTGGCCAGGTCTTCAAACTTGGCGCCGCCCTTGAGCTTGGTGATGATCGCTTTAGCGTCTTCTTCCTTGTCCACCAGGATATGGCGAGCGTGGTATTCCTTGTCGCCTGCCTGAGCCTTGAACTTGTCGTACTCAGCCTTGATTTCGGCATCGGTTACCGGATTCTTCTTGCGCATGTTGTCGATCAGCGAGCGGATCAGGATCAACTGGCGGGCCATGTCGAGCTGCGCCTTTACTTCGGCCGAATTGCCCAGACCTTGTTTCTCTGCTTCCTGCATCAGAATTTCGCGATTGACCAATTCTTCTTTGACCATATTGCGCATTTCCGGCGAATCCTTCTGGCCCTGCGCGGTCATTTGCTTGATCATCAGATCGGCGCGGGAAGAGGGGATGGTTTTGCCATTAACCACCGCCAGGTTTTGTGCGAACGCGGGAATTGCAGCAGCTGCGAGGAGACCAGCCAGCAAACGGACGAATTTTCGATTCATACTTGATTCCTAGGGATAAGTTAATAAAACCGGGAGATTATAAACCAAGCTCCGAAGGCGTTAGCGCGGTAATTGTAAGCGCATGTATATCGGTGCGCATCAACTCGCCCAGGGATGCATATACCAGGCGATGCCGTTCTATACGATTTTTTCCTTCAAAACGGGACGATACCAGCCGCAATCGGTAGTGCCCACCGCCGGAAGCCGCGCCGGCATGTCCGGCATGCAAGGCGGATTCATCGTCCACGCGAAGTTCGGTAGGTGCAAAAGCGTCGGTCAACAGCGCGCGAATACGGTCTTCGCGATTAGAACTCATTTCACAACTCCCAGGGCTTGCGTTCGCTCAAGAATCGGGGCTGGCAAGGCGCGCGACGCGTCGAATAGCCATTGCATATTCGCAAGGAGCGCAACGCTGTCCAGCGTCGATTCTTGAGCGAACCCTTCGCATGCCCTGGGAGTTGTGCAATGAGTTCTACTCACTGCGTATCCTTTACATATTTCGACAAAAAGAGACTTTGACCAATCGCAAAGGCGAATATCAAGCCGGTAAAGCCGAAGAGCTTAAAGCTCACCCACGTGGAAAGCGTGAAATTAAACGCCACGTAGAGGTTGATGATGCCCATGGCGACAAAAAACAGCCCCCAGGCAAGATTGAGCTTGGTCCAAATCGGGTCCGGCAAACTGATCTGCGCTTCCAGCATGGAGCGAATCAGGTTTTTCTTGAAAAGCAACTGCGCAAAGAGTAGCGCCCCACCCATACACCAGTAGAGAACCGTCGGCTTCCACTTGATGAAGGTTTCGTTATGGAAGTAGATGGTGGCGCCGCCGAAGATCGTAATGATGGCGAGCGACACCCATAACATCGTATCCACTTTTTTGCGCCTCAAGAGCAGCCAGCCGATTTGCAGGAAGGTGGCGAGGATGGCAACCGCTGTCGCCAGCATGATAGGGGCCTGGTCGACTGCAATCACGCCGCCGTTGATGAAGCCGCCCAGGTACTGATTGAGCAGTCCCTGCGCGGCGTCGGGGCGGCTTTCTCCCCACTTGAACATGCCGAAGAAGAGGGCGATAGGGAAAAAGTCGAATAGAAACTTCATAGGCGTTTGTTTAGGGTTTTGGTTCAAAGCGCAACGCCGCCGAGTTGATGCAATAACGCAAACCAGTCGGCTTCGGACCATCCGGAAAGACATGGCCCAAGTGGGCGTCGCATACGTTGCACAGGATTTCGGTGCGTATCATACCGTGCGAACGGTCGACGCGCTCGGCAACGTGTTCCGGATTCAGCGGCTTGAAGTAACTCGGCCAGCCGCAGCCGGAATCGAACTTGGCATCGGACTCGAACAAGGGCGTGCCGCAGCACACGCAAGTATAAATCCCATGCTCATGATGATCCCAATACTGGCCGGTAAAGGCGCGTTCGGTATCGGCGTGGCGTGTCACCTGGTATTCGATCGGGCGCAATTGGGCTTGCCACTCGGTGTCGGTCTTGCGTACTTTGGTAATCATGATGAGCAACTCACTTCGATTTGGGATGCCCAGTCTGGCGGGAGCTCCGCATATTGCTGGGATTGCGGCTGTTCGTCGTATGGCGCATCCAAAACCTTACGCAGGCGATCGACTTCCGAGAAATCCTTTTTCTGCGCCTTTTCGATGGCAATTTGGGCAAGGTAATTGCGCAAGACGTATTGGGGATTCACGGCGTTCATCGCGGTGCGCCTGACTTGGTCGATACTATTCTCTTGCCGAAGGCGAGACCGGTATTGTTCTGCCCAGGCATCGAAAGCGGCGCGGTCGATGAATAAATCGCGCAGCGGCTCGTCGCCGGTTTTGTCGTCCACGCGCAAGTTCCCTAGGCGACGGAAAAACAGCGTGAAGTCCACATGATTGGCTTGCATCAGCCCAAACATCGCTTGGATGAGCTGATCATCGTTCTCTTGGTCGGCTCGCAGACCGAGCTTGGCATGCAGCAGGATATCGAATTTGGTTTGATACTCTTGTTCATAACCGTCCAGCGCGGCGCGAACATCGTCGACTTCGCCGATCAGCGGCAGCATGGCTTGGCCGAGCGCATAACAATTCCAGTGCGCGATGCGCGGTTGCATGCCGTAGGAATAACGTCCGTTGGCGTCGCTATGATTGCAGATGCGATTGACGTCGAAGGCTTCCATGAAACCGTATGGCCCATAGTCGAGCGTGATGCCGAGGATGGACATGTTATCGGTGTTCATCACGCCGTGCATGAAGCCCACGGCTTGCCATTGTGCGATGAGATGCGCGGTGCGTTTAGTCGCCTCGCGCAGCAGCGCCTGATAGGGCTGCGCCGCGTCGCGCAGTTCGGGATAAAAACGATCGATGACGTAATCCGCCAGCGTCCTGAGTTCATCCGGGCGTTGATTGTAGAACCAATGCTCGAACGAGCCGAAGCGAATGAAAGTCGGCGCGATGCGCGTGGCAACCGCCGCGGTTTCCGGCCGCTCGCGGTACACCGGCGCGTCGGAGCCGATCACGCACAAAGCACGCGAAGTCGGGATGCCCAGGCCCGCCATCGCTTCCGAGCAGAGATATTCGCGAATGGAAGAGCGCAGCACGGCGCGGCCGTCACCCATACGAGAATAAGGCGTTAGCCCCGCGCCTTTTAACTGCAATTCAAGCGTGCCGGAAGGCCGGGTATTGGGCGAGTCGACTTCACCCAGCAGAATCGCCCGTCCGTCCCCCAATTGTCCGGCCCATACGCCGAATTGATGGCCCGAATAAACAGCGGCCAAGGGCAAAGCGTTTTCCAACGTTCGATTGCCGCAAAAAACGTCGGCAAAGTGCTTGGTTGCGAACTCCGCCGGGTCCAAGCCGATCAACGCCGCCGCTTTTTCGCTGGCGCATACTAGATAAGGGTCGGGCAGGGGCGTCGGTTGCAGGCGCGTGTAAAACGACGGCGGCAACGCAGCGAACGAGTGATTGAAAGTAAGTTGGTCCAGACGCCGGGCCGGTATTTGCTCGGGAGCATTCATAGAAAGCAGTCCTTGCCTTGAGTGCTGTTATTTTGACAGAATCGAAGAAAACGCATCGAGCGTTGAAAAAGGAGACAAGATGGCCGAATTGCCGCAAAGCCCTTTGATGGGCCAGATGATGAGCCAGCCGCTGCTGATTTCGCACATCATCCGCCACGCCGACCGCTACTTCGGCGCCAATGAAATTGTCTCGCGCCGGGTGGAAGGCGATATCCATCGCTACACGTGGCGCGATTGCCACCGCCGCGCGCGGCAACTGGCCAATGCATTGAAATCACTCGATGTGCAAATGGGTGAACGCGTAGCGACGCTTGCCTGGAACGGCTATCGCCACTTGGAAGCGTACTACGCCGTATCCGGCTCGGGCGCGGTGCTGCACACCATCAATCCGCGCCTGCATCCCGATCAAATCGCGTGGATTGCCAATCATGCGGAAGACCAGGTGCTGCTGTTCGATATGAATTTCCTGCCACTGGTGGAAAGCTTTGCGCCTGCGTGCGCCACCATCAAAACCTACGTCATGTTATGCGACCGCGAGCATATGCCGCCGACCGGCAAACTCCCCAATTTGCTTTGCTATGAAGATTGGATCGCGGCACAATCGGACGCCTATGAATGGCCGCTCTTCGATGAAAACTCGGCATCGAGTTTGTGTTACACCTCGGGTACCACCGGCCATCCCAAAGGCGCGCTGTATTCGCATCGCTCCACTGTTTTGCATTCGTACGGCGCGGCACTGCCGGACGGGATGAACATCTCCGTAAAAGACGTCATATTGCCGGTAGTTCCCATGTTTCATGTCAACGCATGGGGCTTGCCTTATTCGGTGCCGTTGGTGGGTGCGAAGCTAGTCTTGCCGGGGCCGGCATTGGACGGCAAGTCCTTGTATGAATTGATGGAGCAGGAAGAGGTTAATTTTTCCGCCGGCGTGCCGACCGTGTGGCTCGGTTTGCTGAATCATGTGGGCGAAAACAATCTGAAGTTTTCGACATTCAAGCGCACCATCATCGGCGGCGCCGCTTGCCCGCCGGCGATGATCGACAAATTCAAAAAACAATACGGCATCGAAGTGATACATGCTTGGGGTATGACGGAAATGTCCCCGCTCGGCACGACTTGCACGTTGCAGCCGCGGCACATGAAACTGCCCGAGGCGGAACAAGCACGCGTATTGGCCAAGCAAGGACATGTGATCTATGGCGTCGATATGAAAATCGTCGACGATGCCGGCGATGAGTTACCCTGGGATGGCAAAACTTTCGGTAATCTGATGGTCAAGGGGCCTTGGATCGTCAGCGGCTATTTCAAGGGCGAAGGCGGCGACGTACTGCAGGACGGCTGGTTTCCCACGGGTGACGTGGCAACCATCGACGCCGACGGCTATATGCAAATCACCGACCGCAGCAAGGACGTCATCAAGTCCGGCGGCGAATGGATCGGCAGCATCGACCTTGAAAATATCGCCATGGCGCATCCCGCAGTGCAAATCGCTGCCTGTATCGGCGTCTTCCATCCGAAATGGGATGAACGGCCCTTGCTGGTCGTGGTGAAAAAGCCGGGTGTGGAAGTAAGCAAGGATGAATTGTTCGCCTTCTACGAAGGAAAGATCGCCAAGTGGTGGACGCCTGACGATATCGTCTTTGCGGATTCTGTGCCGGTTGGCGCAACCGGCAAAATCCTCAAGAACAAGATACGCGAAATGTATCGGGATTACACGCTGCCTACTTGATGAATTCCGTGAGCGTCGTCACCGTATCCTCATCGACTTCGAGGAATTGCAGGCCGGCCTTGAAGCCGTCGTTGCCGCCGCAAACACAGTAGCACACCTTGGATTCCGCATGCAAAAGATAGCGCTTCCCGTTATGGAACATCGCGAAATCGACATTGCAGCGTTGCCCCGGCTGTAGCTGGACGCCGAGGCTGATGCCCATGCCGCCCGGCGCGATATCGAAGGTATTGACGTGAAGACGTTGCGTTCCATTGAGGGTCAATAGTCCTCGTGCGCGCAAAGGCTTGCGTGGGGAGAGTCGCTGGTCAGGAGGTTTCATCGTTTTACCTGTACACGACAAAAATTGCATCAAACTAGGTCGATACTGACGCCTTGTGATCGACAAAGCGTTCGACAATGATCAAATCCATGGCATCGATGCGCGTAAATTGAGCGCCGACGCGGTAACCGGCAAGATATTGATGCTGATTGCAATTGGCGATACGCCCGATAAAATCGATTTGCCGGTCTTTGCCCGGCAAGTGAAAGCGAAAGATGCGGGAGGAGTTCACCGCCATATTTTCTTCGCTGATGAAGGCGATACCGCCCATGGAAATGTCCAAGAGCTGAATGGCGGTCCAGTTATTGCCGAGCGGATCCGCAACCCAGCCTTCGGTTTGCAGCGCTTTACGTAAATGGACGCGTTTTTCTTCGAATGTCATGAATGGGTCTGCTGAAGTTAGATTTCCAAACAATCAAAGCCTAGGACATTTATTGCTCCATGGCAATGCAAATCATCATTCGTCCTGCAAATAAATTCCTTGCAAAGTCACCAATAATTTTCCGTCACAAACTGGCCGGGTAATGCACGCCTTACTGGACGCATACCCCGGTCATGAAGAATTTTCCTTGTATCTTCAATCATTTGCGGATTGCCGCACAACATCACACGCGCGGTTTCCGGCTGCAATGACAAGCCCACGTGCCGCTCCAACTCGCCGTCGAGCAACAGCGTTGTGATGCGCCCTTGAAGCCGATCGCTTGCTTCAGGCACGTCGCGCGTCGCAGTTTGTACCAAATGCAATTGCGCGGGCAGCGTTGAGAAAGGTGTTTGACTCTTGAGCTTCCGCAGAAATTCATCGTAAGCAAATTCATTTGCGCGGCGTACCGAATGCACAAGAATAAGACTGCGAAATCTTTGCCATGTCGACGGCTCTTGCAAGATCGAGACGAATGGGCCGAGACCGGTGCCCGTGGAGAGCATCCACAAGTCGTCGCCATCGGTAAATCGTTCAGCGGTCATGAAGCCGTAGCTTTGCTTTTCCACCCAGATCGAATCGCCTTCGCGCTTTTGGCGCAAGAGACCGGTGAACAATCCATTCGGCACATCGATCACGTAGTACTCAAGCTCATTTGCCTGAGGCGGAGAGACGATGGAATACGCGCGCCACACCATATTGCCGGCGGCATCTTGTAGTCCCAACCGCGCGTATTGACCCGCAGTAAAACGAAATTCAGTCGGGCGGCTAGTCTTGAACGAATACAGTCCTTCCGCCCAGGGGCGAATGGCCGAAATCGTTTCAAGACTCGCTTTATCGGTAGGCGGGGCGGCGGACAGCATGAATTAGATACGCTCAATATAATGACAATACTTTACTTCATTTCACTCTCCTTGAGAGGAAAGGAGGTCTACTATGGCCAAGATCGTATTGCTGGAGAAAATTCATGCCAGCGCCGCGGATTATCTGCACGAGCACGGCTTTACCGACGTGCAGCAAATCCCCACTGCGCTATCGGGCAATTCCTTAATCGATGCGCTCGCCGAAGCAGACGCAGTCGGCATTCGTTCCGCTACGCACATTGCCGCCGAGGCGTTAACCATGCTGCCGCAATTGCGTGCGATAGGCTGCTTTTGCATCGGTACCAATCAAGTCGATCTCACCGCGGCTACCGCATTCGGCGTTCCCGTGTTCAATGCGCCGTTTTCCAATACGCGTTCCGTCGCGGAATTGGTCATCGCCGAAGCCATACTTTTATTAAGGCGCATTCCCGAGAAAAACGCGCGTGCCCACCGCGGCTATTGGGACAAGGTCGCCAAGGGCGCTTATGAAGTGCGCAATAAAGTGCTGGGTATCATCGGCTACGGCAATATCGGCTCGCAAGTCGGCATCCTGGCCGAAAGCGTTGGTATGCGTGTCTGCTATTTTGATATTGAAAGCAAGCTGCCGTTAGGTAATGCCAAGCCGCTTAAGTCGATGGAAGAACTGCTGCGGCAAGCGGACGTGTTGACTTTTCATGTGCCGGGCGGAGCAGCGACTGAAAAACTTTTGACCATGGAGCGCCTGGCCTTAATGAAGCCGCGTGCCGTCGTTATTAACGCCTCGCGCGGCAAAGTAGTGGATATCGACGCCCTCAATCAAACCGTCCGCGAAGGCATGATCGCCGGCGCCGCGCTCGACGTGTTTCCCTCGGAGCCCGCCAATGAGAAAGAAGAATTCATCTCGCCCCTGCGCAGCTTGGACAATGTCATTCTCACGCCACATATCGGCGGCAGCACCGAAGAAGCGCAAGAAAATATCGGGCGAGAAGTCGCGGAAAAATTGGCGCGCTTTCTGAAGTCCGGCACCACGCGCTCGTCGGTGAATTTTCCCGAAGTGCCGCACACCGACAAGCCGGTCAAAAGCCGCGTCCTGCATGTGCATAAAAACGAACCGGGCGTTATCGCGCGCCTCAATGCGGAGTTCGCCAACAACGGCTTGAATATCGTCGCCCAGCAATTGCAAACGCGCGGCGCGATCGGCTACGCGGTAACGGATGTGGATGGAGAAGTGTCGCCGGAATTGCGCGCGAAGCTGTGCAGCGCGTCGGCGGTGATACGGTGTTATCTGGTATAGAGAATCGCATTTTTTCGGCCTGCTACAATAAGTTTTCAATCGGCTTGCCGTGGCTGTCCTTGGCTATCGGACGATTTGATGGAGATTGTGCGTGCAAGGTCTGACGAGACTACTTAAGCTTAAAATTGCCGTTACCGCGATTTTTTGGTGCATCCCTTTACTGCTGTTTCCCGCAGCGTGGTTTATTCAATTGGGCGTTCCGTCACCTGAGCCGATGCTTTTTGCCCGTCTATTGGGCGCAGCTTATTTGGCCCTTTTGGTCGGCTACTACGAAGGCCTTCGGGGCATTCAACGAGGGGGCAATCCAATCGCCATCATTCACACCGGGATCGCAAGTAATGCCGGTGCCGGATTGTTGATGGCCTATTTCGGTCTTAGCGGGGCATGGAATGCCTGGGGTCAAGGCGCCATCATCTTCATGTGGATTTCGACGCTGGGTGCTTTCTACGTTGCGGCCAAGCTGGTTTATTTCAGGGTTCTAGTATCTAGAGTCTAGCGAGGATCTCGCATAGAGCCGGTCAACATGGAACAAGCAAACGTAATTTGCGTACTCGAAGTCTGAGATGTCTGTACCCGCAACGATCCTGCGGAACAGGACAAGGTTGATCCCTACGTCAACCCCTCAGCGTCGCCGTAGAGTGTCGCTCGCTTATCGAGGCGCGTATCCGGTGGTGCTGGATTTTGTGGGTGTGTTCACACTGTACGAAAACGAAGCTAGCTGCCTGAAGACATAGATTGCGAGCGGGTTTGGCTTAAACTAATCGTAAAAGCTTGTGGCGCGGTTGCCAGGTTGCAGAGACAATATAGACTCCAGAAATTAAAGTTAAGCATCATGAAGCCATCGCATTCTGAACTAGTAGAAAACTTGTCTGGGCTATCTGAACGGGAGCTGATTGAAGTAATCTATAAAGCTCTTCGGTCACGAAATGAGGACAAGACATACCCCAATGGTGAGTTCCAATATGACCGATGGTGTCTGGCCGTTTCCGCCTTCGGGCGTTTTGAAGGTCAGACAGATGAAGAACCATATGTCGAACTTGTGGGTTTGGTCGCTCCAGAGGTCGAGCACGTGGACTGGGAGCACTTATGCCAGTCCGGAAAGTGCAGCCATTGTAATGCCTTGGTTATCTCGGTCTCTAAGATTGCTGTGTGCCCTTGCTGCTCGAATGAAGTGGAGTGTACATAATGCTTAACATGTCGCTCGACACCCACGCGTTACGTGGGTCAGCTCTGCGTTGGGCTTGCGGCGGCCACTCTTTATTTGAATCTTCGGACTTTGTGGCCGATTGTCTCAGGCCACTTTGCCATAGATCTGTGGGAGTTTTGGCCGTCCTGATGTAAGCGTGACGCCACGCTTACATCTTTTCAATCAAGAGTCGCCGTTACGGACAGCTGGTGACCTTCTTCCAGTAGTTCGTGCTTTGCAATTGCAGCGAAGTGGTGGTGCCGCTGCCGCCGAGATAATTGTTCGAGCCGATGGCGTAATACAGCGAGCTGTATTTCACCGTGGCGCGGCCGGCGGAGACATGGGCGCTGTTGGTGGCGGTATAACAGCTTGCGGCCCCTAGTGTGAAAGATTGACCGTACACGGCGCTCACGTTGCCGGCGGCGTCGAATGCGCGGGCGTTAAGCTGGTGATTGCCGTTTGCAAGGCCGACGAATTTCGCTACGTAGAAGAAATTACCCGAGGTCGGATTGCCGGTGCCGGCCGCTTTCGTCCAGGTGCCGTTATCGAGTTGATATTCCACGCGCACGAGATCGCGTTCCGCATCGGACACGGCGATGGTCACGTCGGTAATGTTGGCGTTGGTGTTCCGCGTGATCGACTGCACGACCGGTTTTTGGTTAGCCGGGCAGCTGCCCTTGACGAAATATCCCGCAGGGCCTTCTTTCAATGTCGTGCTGGTGGAGCCGGAGGTACCGAGGTTCTGGTTGGAACCTTTGGCATAGTAGGTGGTGGTTTTGTAGAAGGTGCCCGAGGTGGTGCCGTAAGCGCGGTTGGCGGTGACGTGCGCGCTGTTGGTCGCGACGTATTGCTTGCAGTTGTATCCGTTCGGATCATCGCGTCGGATGGTCAATGTCATTACGCCGTTGGAAGCGGCAATGTTTTCGACCACTGCACCCACGTTGACACCGCCGATGGTGGAGTTCGGCGTGGTATTGGGCGCAAAGCGCGTGTTGTTTCCTGTGTAGTACATGTCCGTCAGAGTAAATCCCGCTCGGTTGTCGTCGGAGCCGTTGGCTCGCATGAGGTGTACGACGGAGATCGGATACGGGTTGACGTAGTTGACGTCGCTGCGGTAAATCATCACGCCGTACCGGCCATACAAGCTGGAATCCATCGTGACGCCACGGTCGTATCCTTCCAGGCGACGCTGTTCGGCGATCATGAAATCACTGGTGTTATTCGTCAGGATTTTGATGGCGTTGTAGGATGCGTTGAGCGGCGCGTACAGGCTCATATTGTTCGGCGCGTACATTAGTTCCACTTCCGCCGGCGCGATGAATCCCGCTTTGATCTTGCAGAAGGCGCTCAAGTGCGGCGGCGTCATGCCGCCCCAGGTATCGTCGGCTTTTTGACCCCATGCGCCCGCCATCAAGTCCCATGTTGTGAAGTTGCTCCAGGGGTCGTAGAGATCAGGGAGGTCGAAGGTCAGATGCGCGATTTCATGCGTCATGACGCCGATGGTTGCGTCGTGGTCGCCATGACGCTCGCCGACGATTGCATATTCGGGAATGCGCACGTTGTCATAGACCGGGCGGTTTTCAGGGTAAAACATGCCGCGCTGCCCCCATGTGCCGCGGCTGTCGGCAGGATAGTCCGGATATTTGGCGTCGCGGTAGGCAAGTTCTTTGCCGCCCAGAATAAACAGGACCGACAACTCTTTGGAATCGACTTGGCCGTCGGCATTCTTATCGAACTGAGCGAAATTCACGTATGCATCTGCCTTGCTCAGGATGTCCATCAAGGTATTGCGGATGATGATTTGCGTCTGCGGGTCTTGCTGGTTGTAGGGAATCGGGTTGGCATAATTCATCTGCACGTGCACGACACCATCGTTGGCCGTGCCTTGCGTTTCGGAGACAGGCGTGTATTTGAATCGGCCGCCGGAGACTTCGCGATAGTAGTCGTTGACCGTGCCTGCGCTTGCGCCGAAAACCTTTTGTTGCCACGTGCTGTCCGCGCTTTGAATCTTGTCGTCGGTGTAGTCGACCAGCACAACGAGTAAGGGGACTTCCTGCTGCGTCGTGCCGCTGACGGTTGCGGACAGCGTCATGTTTGCCGTGGCGGCCGATTTCGGTTGAATCGTCGTGGCGGTCGTTGCTGTCTTTTGTGATTGCGGTTTAACGACTTCAAGCGCCTTGCGCATTTCTTGCCATAAAGCGTTCAGCGCGGCTCGATTGGTAACGCCGGGCGTGGCAGCCATTGCCGGAACTGCTCCCGTGCCGACTGCTACGCCGGACGGCACCAGGGCTGATCTGCCGTTGATTTTGCCCACGACGGCGTATTCATAGCGCCGTGAATTCTTATTGAACAAGAATGCATCGCCGTTGGATGTTTCCATCCAATTCAGATATTCATCGCCCTTTAGCTGGGCCTGAATCAAGCTGCCGTTGGCCTGCTTCAAGGTCAGCGGGACGGGACGCGCGGGGACGGCGAATGCGCCTGCGGTTACGGCACATAAACCGGACGCGACCAAGACGGCACGCAGGTGCGCTTGGAGCGTATTGATCATGTTTATATTTTTCATAAATCCAACAGCAATAGAAATTTGACGAAATGCCGGCCCCGCGAAGGCAAGCGCTATTCGCTAAAGTGTCTCGGATTTAGCTAGTGCGTCTCTGAGAAGAGATCTAGTAAGAGGCGGAGGGAAATCTCAATGCCTGCATTGAGATTGTTGCATATATGCTAACGATTTAATGATTAATACGTCAATTGAATTCCGGACGGTACTAATACGAGTAAGGGATCCCTGAGTGGGCATAGACCGTGCAGAAATATGGGGGAGCCCCGATCATCGCGACCGGCACGAAGCTTGCGTTTTACGCTTGTGGCGCGACAAAAATGCCCTAATCTAAATAAGAGGGAAAAATAAAACCAGGGAGGGAGCAATCGGGTAAAGGGATTCGTTAACTCACGAAGGCGCGAGGCTGCCATGAAAGAACATCCGCTTTGGCTTATGGCCTTTTTCTTGGCGTATTCAGTAATTTGCGTCTATATCTTATTGAATTTCCTGAGTGAATACTGGGCGCCGATTTTTCGTTTTGCGGCCTAATTATTTTTTCTTAGAGACGAGATCGCGCGCATAGCCGCGGTCGTCGGCTGTGTGGAGCGTAATCGGGCGGCGCCATACGCGCGAGAGATATTCCACGACCCGTTCAGCGCGCGCCATATCGAGTCCGCGACCGTCGCTTTGGAAGTCATGCGTCAATTCAAGGCTGCCGTCGTGGTGCATATGGGTGGCGGCGATACGCGGCGCACCGTAATTGAACTTCGGCGCAAGGATGGCTTCGCGAATTGCGTGGATATTGCGGTCCGCGATGCGGATTTCGCCGTCGCCATTCGATTCGTATACAAACAAGTCGAGCTTTTCCGCCATTTCTTCATCGAGATAATTGCGGATGAAGCTGAAGTCGTCTTCTTCACGGCAGATGCGGCGCGCCTGATCGAGGCCGTGTTTTTCGATAATGTTTTCCCACATCGAAAACCCCAAATGATACGGGTTGACCGCCAAGGCAAGCTGGCGTTCGGCGGCAAATGGGCGGACGACGTCGGAGTGCGCCTTGATGGCGGACAGATACAAATCCTGCGGCAGGAAATCCGCTTCGCGCAATAAGCGCGCGTGCCAGTACGATGCCCAGCCTTCATTCATGATTTGGCAGGCAAACACCGGATAGAAATAGAATGACTCTTCGCGCACGGCGAGGAAAATGTCACGCTCCCAGCCTGCCATGTCCGGCGCATAGTTGGCGATAAACCAAAGCAAATCGTATTCGGGGCGCGGCGGAATACCGGCCGGCTGTTCGATCGGCTCTAAACGCAGGACGGGCGGCTCACCAGGCAAACGCTGGAAGCGGCGGTGAAATGGATCGACGTCGGCAACTTGGTTCACTTGCGCGCGCCGTTGCGGATACAGCCTGCGATGCAGGTCGCGGTTGACGTCGATATGAGGCTCCAATGCGAGCGCGGCGTCGAGCACGGCTTCCACCCGCTCTTGGCCGTACTCGTTCAACGCCAATTCGATTTGATGCGCGTGCGCTGCTGCTTGCTCCAATACATGGCCGCCGGCCATTTCCATGAAGCGCTTGAAAAGATGATTGTTCTTGGCGAAATCGGCATGCCCCAAAACATGCGCCACCACCAAGGTGTTTTCCGGCAACGAATTGTTGTTGACCAAATAGGCATGGCAGGGATCGCCCGGGAACATCACTTCAAAGATGCGTGAATGTCCCATGCCTTGCTGGATCAGCTGATGGATATAGCGCACGCCGAAAGACCAATGCGGCATGCGCACCGGCAAGCCGTAGACGGCAATTTCCATCATGAAGTTGTTGGGCACCAGCTCGAAGTCGACCGGATAAAAATCCAATCCGAAGTCGATTGCCAACTGTTCGATGCGCTCAGAATATTCCTTCAGCTTTTCTTCAGAGATTGACATTAAGCGACCTCGTGTTGGGCGGGTTGCTGCACGAAAAATTTACGGAGCGCACGCCATACATCGTCCGAGCGCGCCAGAATACAGGTGCCGATCGGGGCGCCGCCGCGTTCCAGCGCGGTGCAAATCATCTTCATTTCCGTTTCCGTGGTGCGCAGCGATCCCGGCGTGGTCTCGACATAGCCGGCGTAGTTCACCACCTGCAATAATTTGCCGAGCGCTTCGGTTGCGGGCAGCCGATCCTCGGTAAAGTTTTCGCCGTCGGACGCGTAGAATAAATAGCTGTTGTATTGCGATGGTTCGTACTCGGTCGTCAGCAATTCGAGCGACAAGTTGAAGGCGGTGGACGCGCCGGTGCCGCCGGTGCCTGTGACTTGGAAGAATTCGTTTTCCGTGAATTCCCAGGCATGGGTGGTATGCGCGACGAAGCGCGTTTCCACTTTGGCGTACTTGCGCCGGATGCCTTGCAGCGCGAAAAAGAAAAAGGTTTTGGCGAGCTTGCGTTCGGCATCCGTCATGCTGGCCGATACATCGAGCGCAAAGATAACGACCGCACTGGTTGCCGGTTTCTTTCGATGCACCAATTGCCGAAAGCGCAGGTCTTCATTGGAAAACGGCACGGCATTCGGCTGAATCGCACGCCGCTTGATGGCTTCCTTGACCGTGCGCCTGCGGTCCAAGCGTGCCCGTGCACCGCGTTTATCCCAGCCTTCGCGCACGTAATCTTCAGATTCAATGTTGGCCTTACGCCTCGGTTCCAGGTCGGGCAGTTTTAATTCTTCCCACAACCAATCCATGATGTCGTCGACCTTCAACTCCATCAAGAGGCGGACTTCGCCTTCGTTTTCGTCGCCTTCGCCTTCATCGTCACCCGGCATGGATGGTATTTGGCGTAACACATCGCCAGGTTTGCCCGCGCCTTGGCCGGCCGCCGTTTGCGTGTCGGACGCATTATCCGACAAACGAAAACGCGCATGCTCCAGCAATTTCACCGGCACGTGCACGGTTTGGTCTTGCGGTCCGGTAATCAGATCCGGCCCCGAGATCAGGTTGGCGAGATTGTCTTGCACGCCTTCACGCACCTTTTCATTGTGGCGCAGCCAATCGCGTGCGCCCCTGGAGAAAAGGTCGTACCAAGGCGTTTCCATCGACATTCTGATGAGGCCGCTCATTTGTTTACCTTATTCCTGCGCGAGAAGCGTCGTTACATAATTCAACGCCTCGCGCGCGCTGTGAGTGTCATATCCATATTCGTCAACCAGGCGCCGCTCGACCACCGAAATCTTTTGACGCACATCTTCATCGGGGCGCGTGCTGGAGCTAACCAGCCGCAGCACGTCGCGCCGCTGCTCGAACAAATATTGCTGTACGGCGTCATGCAGCTGGGCGTGGCTATCGAGCGTGAATTTCTCGCCGCGCTTGTAGGCACCCATCGCTTTGCGCACCACTTCCTGGCGGAAGGACTGTTTGCCGGAATCGGTGATGTGGATTTTTTCTTCTACGCTGCGCAGGAAGCGCTCGTCCGGTTTGCGCTCTTCATTCGTGATCGGGTCTTTCACTTGGCGATTGTCCAATGTGGCCTCGACTTCATCCAAGTATTTATCCAGCAAATCCTGGGCCTCCTGTTCGAAGGAAACGAACAATGCTTTGTGCACGTCTTCCTTGACCCAGCGGTTGTAAAAGTACTTGCGCGCGAGCACCAAGTAGTCCACCCACTTGCGTTTGCGTTTAGGGTCGATGCGGGCGTCGTTTTCAATGGCATCCTTCAATGCCAGCAGTACATCCATGGTGGTGAGGCTACGCGCATCGGATTGAATGATGGCGTTGGACAGGGCATTGATCACGAAGCGCGGCGACACGCCCGATAAACCTTCTTCCGGCATGCGCTCTTTCACCCTTTCCGCTTCTGAGCGGCTGACGCCTTCCACATCTTCGTTGGCATAGATGCGCACTTTTTTGCTAAGTTCAGCCTCTTTTTCCTCGATCTCATGCAGGCGGGTGAGGGTGGCGAACACGGCCGCCGCGTGCAGGACGTGGGGATCCAGGTGCGTATCGCGGAAGGCCGGCGCGGCGGAGGAAATCAGCTTTTTGTAAATCCGCGCTTCTTCCTTGTAATTCAGCGTGTACGGTACTTGGATAATGACCATGCGGTCGAGCAGGGCTTCGTTTTCGCTCTCTTGCAAGAATTTGCGGAACTCGGCCAAGTTGGTATGCGCAAGGATCGTTTCATCAAGATAGATGAGCGGGAAGCGCGAGACCTTCACATTTTTTTCCTGCGTCAGCGTCAATAGCAGATACAAGAATTCGCGCTTGACCTTTAAGATCTCGATCATTTCCAGCATGCCGCGGCTTGCCGCATACACGGCGCCGGACCATGACCAGGCGCGCGGGTCGCCTTCGTCGCCGTATTCCGCGACTTTAGACAAGTCGACCGAGCCGACTAAGTCGGCCAAGTCCGCAGTGGTCGGGTCGTGCGGCGCATAAGTGCCGATGCCGACGCGCCCGGCTTCGGAAATGAAAATACGCTCGACCGGCATTTGCATGAAATCGCCCTTGTATTGTTCTTCCAGACGCGAGCGGCAATAGGGGCAGATTTCGCCGTGGATTTCCACGCCAAAGGTTTCGCGGAAGGAGGAACGCAGCGTGTGCGGGACGAGATGCAGCGGGGATTCATGCACCGGACAGCCTGCAATGGCGTACATGGCGCCGGCATCGGTATAGCTATATTCCTCCAAGCCGCGCTTCAACAAAATTACCAGCGTCGATTTGCCGCCGGAGGGCGGGCCGAGCAGTAAGAGCAAACGCCGTCCGACTTCGGAGCCGGCAGCGGCAGCTTTGAAGTAATCCATGACGCGTGCGATGGATTCATCGACGCCGAATAATTCATCTTGAAACAGCTTGCAGCGCACATTGCCGTCCTCGTCTTCCGACCGGCTCCAGCGGATCATGTCCCAAATATATTGATGTGAATTGCGGGCTACGCCTTGCGGATCGACTGGAAGAACCTTGTCCAGAAATTCTTCCAGAGTGCCGGACCAATGCACGGCCCGATGATTCTTTGTGAAGGCAACCAAGCTTTGCAAGAAGTGTTCGCGTTGCTCGCCGTTCTGAACGGTGTTGTCCTGATTCATCATTGCATCCCTCTCGTCGTCGTCTCGTCGTAATCGTGGGAATTTGATTGATGGACATTCAAAAGCACCGAATGTTCTCAATACGAGTTTCTTACTCATTACCCCACACGGGTGGATGGCCCTGCTTGATACAGGTAGCAAGATATGTGCGAAGTATTTGCGCTAGCGCTAGGATAGCGAACGCTTCCGAAACAAGAGTTCACAATTCTCGCTTCAGTTCGAGGTTCGGACTGCCGTTAATGAATGTGATCCGGACGGGAGGGCACGATGGATGTCGGTGGAATTGCCAGTCTTGCTACTGGCATAGAACAAGTCAAGACCGCGCAGTCGGTTAGCGTCGCCGTATTGAAAAAAGCCCTAGAAGCGCAAGGCAGTGAGGTATTAAGCCTCCTGGAAGCCCTCCCTCCGGTCACCACACCTTCCAATCTTCCTCCCCATTTAGGGCGAAACATCAATACAACGGCATAGCCGGCCGCTGAAAACCGTTGGAATTCTGCACATTAGCGTGAATATCTCACTGCGTAAATTTTCATAATTTGCTAAGCTGAATTTATTGCGGAATCTTGCTGCTGAGCTATTCAATTTTTACAGCGGACTCCGTTAACAGTCATAGGAAAAGCGTTGCAGGTATTGTGCGTTTTTTAATGCTTTTCTCGCATAGCGGTAGGAGCCGGCATCATGACCATTACCATTGCCCATCCCCATCCCATCTATGACCTCAATGCGGTCCAGAGCGCGCAGGAGCGTGCAAAGGCGCATCAATCGGCCGAGCTGGAAGCGTTTTACGAGACGATGCTGGAAGCAGGCAGCGAACGCTTCGTCACCGTTCCTTCCTCCACCGAAGCCTTTTCCAATTTATATGAAGATTGTCCGAACTTCGGCGAAGTGCTGGACGATTTGCGCCGCTATCTCGGCTTGGCTTTGGCGGGCGGCGCCAGTTTCAACGTGATGCCGGTGTTGTTGTTGGGTGATCCGGGCGTCGGCAAGACGCATTTCGGCAAGCGCCTGGCCCAAGCCTTGGGCACGGAATTTGAATTCATCAGCATGAACGCGTTGTCGGCGGGCTTCATCATCACCGGCAGTTCTTCCAGCTGGAAAGGTGCGAAATGCGGCAAGGTGGCCGAGCGCCTGGTGCGCGGCCGTTTCGCCAATCCGGTGGTATTGCTCGACGAAGTGGAGAAAGCGACCGGCTCGACGCAGTCCGATCCGCTGGCGGCCTTGTATCAATTGCTGGAACCGGAAACGTCTTGCGCATTCCGCGACGAATATATCGATTTGGAAATCGATGCCAGCAAGGTGTTTTGGGTATTGACCGCGAATAGTCTCGGCGGCATACCGGAAGCTTTGCTCTCCCGTATGGCAGTATATGAAGTGCCGGCACCGACGACCGAACAAGCGGCGGCCATCGCGGAACGCATTTATCGCGGCTTGTTGAAGGAGCTGCGCTTGAGAACCTTCGATCAAGATTTGAATGTGCCGGTCAAAGATAAAATGTCGGAAGTATCCCCACGCGAAATGCGTAAGGCATTGCTGGACGGTTTGGGATTCGCCGTCGCCGCGGGCAGGAGTGCATTGACGCCGGATGACGTTCGTCTCAAGCCCGATCAAGGAAAACGAAAAATAGGGTTTTAGCCACTGCCATGCATCTCAAAGCCATCGAAGTTTCGGACATTGCGATCGGCGCTCCGCTGTTGTGGAATGTTTACGATTTCGATCACAATCTTCTCCTGCGTAAAGGCAAGATGATCGACAGCAAGGAGCAGTTGGAGGAGATGGCGGATCGCGGCCTCCTTATTGAAGCGCATTTCGCCGACAACCTTGTTCATACCCGCGTTTCTTCTCACTCTGCCGTTCCGCGGCAGGAAGCGCCTGCGCCGAAGCCGAAAGAAATTCCCTCGGCCATGCGTTTAATCCACGCGGCAAATCGGCGGCTGGAGCGTTTGCTTTACGGTTTGCAAACCGAAGAGAATGCTCAGGCGCATTTTTTGGAAGTGGCAAGCGTAATCGCATCGGCGGTCGATATCAATCCCGACGTTGCGCTTGCCAGCATTCTGCTCAATCAGGACGATATTCACTATTCGGTGCGGCATGGTGTTGATACCGCCATTTTGGCATTGTCGGTTGCGCGCGCTATGCAAAAGACGCCCGAAGAAATCACGCCGATGGTCGCGGCCGCTTTGACCATGAACGTCGGCATGCTGCGTCAATTGGATACGTTCCTCGTGAAGTTGCAGCCGCTCGCCGAGAGCGAACGCGTCTTTATCTTGGCGCATCCCAAAGCCAGCGTCGAACTGCTCAAGCAAGCCGGGGTCGATAATCAGGAATGGTTGGCGCATGTGATGCAGCATCATGAAAATGAAGACGGCAACGGCTATCCGAACGGCAAGGAAGTCCAGTCGCTTCCGCAGACCACGAAAATCTTAAGTTTTGCCGACCGTTATTGCGCATGCGTTTCCAAGCGTCAGTACCGTCGCACTTTTATTCCGGCTGCCGCCATGCGCGAAGCCCTATTCGCGGGAGGAAAGCCGCGCGATCCCCTGATTGCCGCTTATTTTGTGCGCTTGCTGACCAACTATCCGCCGGGCACGATGGTGAAGCTGCATAACGGTGAAATCGGCGTGGTGATTGCCCGGGCAAAAGAAGATAAACCGATCATGGTCCAGTCGGTTGTCGGCGCGCGGGGCGAGCCCTTGTCGATTCCCTTGCTACGCGATACCAGCAAGCCGAATTTCGCGGTCATCGAGGCAGTGAGCCGCGAGCATGCGGTGCTCCGATTCGGCATGCATCAATTGTTTGGCAACGACGCGGCGCTTTAATTTATTCTCGAGACAACCACGCCGATGAGCGGCTGTCCGCCACGCTGCTCATAGTTCGGACAGCCTTGTTTTCCCCAGCGATGATTGCAGATGCGCCATCTGCAACGCTCTTGATTGATTAATCCATCTCTACGTAAACACTGCGTCAATGCGGCACGCGTGGTGGGCTCTACACGGGCGGCCGTGTAGGAGGGCATTTCATCCGGATAAGGCTCGCTCGGTCGTGTAGGCGCCGGGGTAGGCTTCGCCCGTTTTTTCCTAGTTGAATGCACCTGTTTCGTCGCTTTGCGCGATAGCGCATTGTCGGCTGTCGCTTCCATTTGTACGGTACGGCGTTTTTTCTTTTTGCGTACGATGTGCTTCGGTGTTTGGGCAGGCGGCGCCGATGCAATCGCCGGTGCGGTCGTGTCTCCATGATCTAGAAGCGCATCCATCTTCGGCGGCGGCAAAATTGTCGGCGAAGGGGGTAGCTCCGGTAAAGAGGCGACTTGCAAGCTGTCGTTTGCAAGGTTCTGCATGGGCAGCTTGAATGCGCGGCTGTGTCCGATCGCCAGGCCGACCACGATGGCGACGCCTAAGCCGAGTGCGACGTTTAGCGCTGCGACAGGCGTGCGCCGTCTTTGGCTGGACGGCAGCGGCGTGTCGTCAAATTCGGGTGCGGGCGGCTGGGGCAAACGGATAGCGCGCGGTGCAGAAGCGCCCGGCACGGCATGAATTCCTTCAGGATGCGGACGCTCTGTAGGCGGAGGTGTTGCGCGTCTAAATTTTCCGCGCAAGGCAAGCAGGCTGATGGCCTCCGGCTGGCGGGAACAAAACGGCGGCGTTTCTGCCTGCAGGGGATGGCCGCGCTTACTGCGCAGCCGCATCGCGCTTACGGCCGGAAAATAGCATGCATAATTCAGTGCCTCAGCCAAGGACGGGCGGCCCGGCGGCGGCGGGACGCGCTGTTGCGATATGCACGCTTTGGCCAGTTCAAAATTGAAATTGGAGAGAAACCGGAGCACTGTCTCTTTTAGTAGGCACTCGACCCGGTCCACCCTTTAAAGGTGGTCCACAGGATAATTTTTAAATCCATCAGGAACGACCAATTCTTGATGTAGTAGAGGTCGAACTGCACGCGCTTCTTCATTTTATCGACCGTATCCGTTTCGCCGCGGTGCCCATGAATCTGTGCCCACCCGGTAATGCCGGGCTTGACGCGATGACGCAGCATGTACATTTCAAGTAAATCCTTGTACTTGTCGTTGTGCTGAAGCGCGTGCGGACGCGGTCCGACTACCGACATGTCGCCTATGAGCACGTTGATGAACTGCGGCAGTTCATCGAGGCTGGTGCGGCGCAGGAAAGCGCCGATAGGCGTCAAGCGCGGATCGTCTTTTGTCGCTTGCGTGATGACGCCTTGTTCTTGATGTACCTTCATACTCCGGAATTTGTAGACCCCAATCTTTTTTCCGTTTAAACCTAAGCGCGGCTGCTTGAAGAAAACCGGCCCCGGCGAGGTGGTTTTAATCAGGATCGCGATCACGGCAAAAAGAGGCAGTAAAAGAATCAGCGCGACCATGGCAAACACACGGTCGAATATTTCCTTGACGAGGCCGCCCAAGCCGGCCGATACCGGGCAATTCAAATCGACCGCCGTCACGCCGAGGAAGTCGATCATACGATTGGAAAGCATCTGTAGACCCAAGGTGTCCGGCACCCAGCGTATATCAACCAAGGCATTGCGCAATAGATATTGCAGCTCGACCATCTTGGCCGAAGCAGCCATGGGCAAAGTGATCCAGATTTCATGGATCTCGTGCTTCACGACATAGTCGTGAATTTCTTCAAGCTTGGCAATGCGCTCGATTTCCGGGTGATCGACACCGCGCAAGTCGGCTTCATCGGCGTGAATGGCAGTCACCGCGTAACCGTACCAATCGTGCTTAAGCGCACGCCGATGCATTTCGCGCCCGGTCTTGCCATAGCCGACGAGCAGCACGCGCTTGTTGTTCATGCCCATGCGCCGCATTGTGCGCAGCGTCGAATAAATGACGATGCGATTGGCGATCAGGAGCAGCGTGCCGTAAAAATACCAATACAAAAGCCAGGAGCGCGACACATTGCCGGCATGATGAATGAGAAAGCTGAAGAACAAGCCTAGCAGCAATACCACGCCCCAGGCCGCAGCCAGTTTGCCGAACATTGCGAACATCGGTCGTCCGCGCCATGATTCGTAGACACCCATTTGCGAAAACAAGAAAAACGCCAGGATGCTGTTGAGGTATTGCAGCACCGTATGAATCGGCGCGGTTTCATTGAGGCTGAGTTGAAAATGCAGTCGCCCCGCTATATGCGCCGTCGCCACAAGGGCGAGCACATCGACAACCCGCATAGAGAGTTCAAGACGGGATGAATTGTTGAGGAGCAGGTCTTTCATGAGGTCCCGTAGCGCTCTTTCTGGTTAGTGTGAAAAAAATATAATCGCAAAACGAGAAGGGGAATTCGCTTATTCAGGTGTTCTTGATCGGTCTCAATCGAGTCGTCTCATAGAGAAAACAACAGATGGTCCGGGATACACGTAGCTTGGAGGCAAATTGCTTTGCGTAATATCAAAGAACTTGATCCATGCTGAAATGGCAAGCTTGAGAAGCTATTAAAATTGGGCAATTTTTATCTTCCCTGTTTTCAACTTCTCATTTTGGAAGGGTGCTATGAGGCTTAAGAACGTTTCGCTTCCCGCTCGGCGTCGGCAATGGACGCTCGCCGTGGTTTTCAACTCAAGCGTGCTGCTGGCCGCACCGGCACTAGCTGACGAAGGCGATGTATTGCGGCCTTATGTCGGCGCGTCGTTCTCTTACAATGACAACGTGCTCGGCATCACGGACGATGCCGCCGCCGCGGGTACCGCCAGACCATCGGATACGACGCGCCGCCTTGAAGCGGGTCTTATCTTGGATAAGACGATCAGCCAGCAACGGGTCACCGCCAACCTCAATCTGAATCGCACCAGTTTCAATCGATTCAGCAATCTCGATTACACCGGCAACGACATTTCGGCCAATTGGAATTGGCGTGCCGGTTCCCACGTCGACGGTAATATCGGCGCAACGCACTCGCGCACGCTGACGCCGTTCGAGGAATATCACACCGCGAACCTGAATATGCGCAATCAGGACCGCCAATACGTCAATGGCGGCTGGTTATTTCATCCTAGCTATAAAGTGCATGGCGGCATAAGCCACTATCGTCTTACCTACGACGTCGATCCGGCTTCACCTGCCGCTGCAGCTTTATTAGGCGCTGAACGTACCGTGAACGATATCGAGATCGGCGCAGATTATCTCGCGCGAAGCGGCAGCAGCATCGGCTTGGTGTATCGCCATGCGCGCGGCAGCCTCACTGCTGCAAACAGCAGTTATGATCAGGATGAACTGAAGGGTAAAGTCGACTGGAAATATTCCGGTAAAACCGACCTGCAGTTCTTGGGCGGCTGGGTGCGCTGGAAAGACGATGCGGGTCGTAGCTTCAGCGGCTTCAATGCGCGCGTTGATGCAACTTGGCGTGCCACTTACAAGATCACAATCAAGCCCTCAATTTGGCGCGAAGTAAGCGCGGCGAATGAATTGACTGCCGCTTATGCATTAACCAACGGTGTCGGCATTGCCGCAGATTGGGAGCTTGATGCCAAGCTGCGGCTGGCTGCGGAGCTGCAGCGTCAGAATCGCGATTACGCTCTCTCCGGCGTCCCACGTCAAGATACCTACAATTCAGGTACCGCGACCTTAACTTATTCACCGACGCGTAATTGGAGAATCATGCTGTCGATTTTCCGCAATTCCTTGGGCTCAGATGTGCCGAACGTGGCGTTCACCAATAAAGGCGCCAGCCTGGCCACGCGTCTCGAATTTTAATCGCTCGAAAATTATCCAAAATCAGGGGGAGAAGCATCCGCTTCTTCCCCTGATTTTTTTATCACACCGAAATTGTCTGAAATCAAACGAGGGGAATTCGATAAACGGTTAAATTCCTAACACTCATTTCATGAAGACGAAAGCCCATCGTTTGATTGGAATGAGATCCGGCAAACGACTGAGGGTGATATGAACTGCTTAGGGATACGTGCAGCCACGAAAACCCGCCGCATGATTGCATGCACATTCATTGCGGTCGCCTGCATCGGAGTGATCGGTTGCGATAATTCCCCGGCAAAAATTCAAGCGCTTGCGCGTATCAATGGCGAAGCGATTACCGTGCGCCATTTGCAAGCCGCTCACTTGAATGAAAGCGGTAACGCCGCGGACGGCGCGCTATTGGAAACAATCATCGACCGCCAATTACTTCAAGGCGAAGCGCTGCGTATGCAGCTTGATCGCAATCCCAATGTGCGCATGGCAATTGAGGCGGCGCAAGCTCGTATCCTGGCAGACGCCTATCTTGATCACAAGATCGTGCAAGAAGGTAAGCCTACGCAGCTTGAGTTGGACGAATATTTCCAAAAGCATCCGGAGCAATTTTCACAGAGAAAGATTGTCGACTTGACGCTTTTGGTCACCGGAAGCGGGGATGCGCAATTGAAAGAGGCGGTGGACTCGGCGCAATCTCTCGACGATGTTGCCGCATGGCTGGAAGGACGCAATCGTTCATACATGCGCAATCGTCTTTCACGCACAAGCGGGGAATTGCCTGCGGAAATTCTATCGCGCTTGCGTGATGCGGATAGCCAGCGGCCGTTCACGATGTCTGATGGCGCAAATATTTTGGTGGTTGAAATCAATAGGATTTCGGCCAGCCCGCTTACTAAGGAAGAGGCGCTGCCTCGCATCGAACGCGAATTGACGGAACGCAGAAGGCAGGAGCTCAATCGCGCCGAAGTTGCCCGGCTGCGCTCCTTCGCGAAATTGGAATATTTAAATCGACCCACCTCGCGCATTGCGGGTAAAGAACCTTTGACGCACGAAGCCGGCCATGCCGCTTCGGAAGTCAGATGAGTGTGAAAGGAGTTCTCATCATGAAAAGCTTGTTCAAATTGATGTTGGCTACAGCCATGGCCGTCTTCGTCAATAGTGCCGGCGCTGCGGATTTGACGCTGGGGCCAGGCGATGTTTTAAAGGTGACGGTCTACGGCCAGCCGGATCTTTCATTGGAGACGCGTGTGACTGAATCGGGCACGATCAGTTATCCGCTGATCGGCGAAGTGAAAGTCGGCGGCATGACGCCGGTAAACGCGGAAAAGAAAATCGCCGGCTTGCTGGAGAACGGCGGCTATCTCAAGAAGCCGCAAGTGAACATCTCCGTTGCACAGAATCAAAGCCAGCAAGTATCGGTGTTGGGGCAAGTGGCGAAGCCCGGCAAATATCCGGTTGAAAGCAATCGCAGCTTAACCGACGTTATCGCGCTGGCGGGCGGCTTGACGCCGGACGCCAGCGACAGAGTGACCATTGTTCGCACGCGAAACGGCAAGGTAACCAAAGAAGAGGTCGATCTCTTTGCAATGGTCAAATCAGGTAATTTGAAGCAAAACATGCGTTTGCAAACCAATGATGTCGTATTCGTCGAACGCGCACCGCGCTTCTACATCTATGGCGAGGTGCAACATCCGGGCACCTACAAGCTGGAGCGCAATATGACTGTATTGCAGGCATTGTCGGTGGGCGGCGGTCTGAGTCCGCGCGGCACCGATCGCGGCATTCGCGTCAAGCGCCGCGGCCCCGACGGTAATTTGACGGAAATCACCGCAAAGCATGACGACTTGGTGCAAGTAGATGATGTGGTCTACGTGCGCGAAAGTTTGTTTTAAGAAGGAAATAGGGCACGACAATGAATTTTTTCCAGTTTCTGCAAGTCCTCCGCGGCCGCCGAAAAATCATTTTGATGACCGTGGCGGTTACTGTACTGACTGCATTTGTGGTCAGCTTGCTGCAACCGAAGGTGTATAAGGCGACGACTTCATTGGTGCTGAATTACAAGGGTGTCGATCCGGTAACCGGCATGACGCTGCCGGCACAGCTTATGCCGGGATACATGCCGACGCAGGTCGACATCATCACCAGCAAGAACGTCGCCACCCGGGTTGTTGACGAGTTGAAATTGGCGGATAACCCGGAAGCCAAAGAACAGTACTTGGAAGCTACCCATGGCCGCGGCACGATTCGTGAATGGTTGGCGGAGCTGCTATTGAAGAATCTGGAAGTGGTTCCTTCGCGCGAAAGTAGCGTACTTGACGTTTCGTTCAAAGGTTCCGATCCGAAATTCGCGGCTTCCGTTGCCAATGCGTTTGCGGGTCAATACCAGCAAACTGCCGTTCATCTCAAGGCAGAACCCTTGAAGCGCGTCTCGGGGTTTTTCAACGAGCAAGCCAAGATGTTGCGTCAGAACTTGGAGCAGGCACAGCAGAAGCTGTCGAAATATCAGCAAGAAAAAGGTATCGTCAATGCGGATACCCGCATGGACGTGGAAACCAATCGCTTGAATGAATTATCCAGCCAGCTGGTGCAAGCGCAAGCGCAATTGATGGAGGCGACTTCCCGCCGTGCGAACAACGGCGGTGCCTCGCCCGACGTGGTGGCTAATCCCTTGATTCAGACCTTGAAAGCCGAGCTCGCGCGCGCCGAGGCGAAATTTTCTCAAGCCTCGCAAAATCTCGGCCGCAACCATCCGACCTATATCGGCGCCAAGGCGGAAGTGGACAAATTGCGCGCGGAGTTGAATGCCCAGATCGGCGCGATCTCGGGCAGCGTTGCCAGCAATGCCCGTATCTTGCAGCAGCGCGAGGCGGAATTGCGCGCCGCGTTTGCCGCCCAAAAGAGCAAGGTTCTTGAACTGAATCGTGCGCGCGACGAATTATCGGTGCTGATCCGTGAAGTCGAAAACGCTCAAAAAGCGTATGACAGCGCAACGCAGCGTTTCAATCAAACGAGCATTGAAGGCCAGGCCAATCAAACCGATGTCGCGGTACTGAACGTCGCGACACCGCCGGCAACGCAGGCTGCGCCCAAGATCATGTTGAATACATTCCTGGCGGGGATACTCGGCGCATTGCTCGGTATCGCCATCGGTGTGTTGGCAGAAATGATCGATCGCCGCGTGCGCACTGCAAACGATTTGGTCGACGTTTTGGATGCGCCGGTACTCGGTGTGATCGATTGGAACCAGGGCCGGAAAAACCGTTTCAATGCACCGGCTTTGTATGCAAACCGACCGCTCTTGACGAATTAGGAAGTGATCATGAATCAGCGCGTACCTCCGACGATCGCCACTTTGCCGGTGGATATCAACCGCGATACCAGCATCGGCCGCATTTTGCTCGAACAAGGGAAAATTACGCCGACCGACGCCGAACGCGTGCTTCGATTGCAGCGCGAGCAGGGCATGCGCTTCGGTGAAGCGGCGCAATGTCTTGGATTGATATCGGAAGTCGATGTACAGCAGGTTCTGGCGCGGCAGTTCGGATTTTCCTATCTGCAGCCGGGGCAGGGCGAGTACCCGCCCGAATTAGTTGCGGCTTATGAACCTTTCGGCGAAGAAGCCGAGATGCTGCGCGGTGTTCGCAGCCAGCTCTTGCAGCGCTGGTTCTCAGCCGGCCGCAGATCGCTTGCGGTCGCCAGCATGAATCCGGGCGAAGGCACCAGTTTTTTAATCGCGAATTTGGCCGTGGTGTTTGCGCAGTTAGGCGAGCAAACGCTTTTGGTGGACGCCAATATGCGCCGTCCGCGTCAACAAGATATTTTTCGTATACGCAGCCGTCAAGGTTTGTCGGAAATGTTGGCTGGCCGTGCCGGCATGAATGCGATTGCGCGCATCGAATACTTCGACGACTTGTCCGTGCTGCCTGCCGGTACGATTCCGCCGAATCCGCAGGAACTGTTGTTCCGTCCGACATTCCGCGAGTTGTATCAAAATTTGTGCCGTCATTTCAGCGTCATTCTGTTTGATTTGCCGCCGTTCTCCGCCGGCGCCGATGCCCTTGCCATTACCGCGCATGTCGGCGGCGTCTTGCTGGTCGCGCACCGCAATGCGACCCACATCGCCGACGTCAACGTAGTACGCGAACGCATCAAGCGCACCGGGGCGGAAGTCGTGGGATCGGTGCTCGTCGATTTTTAAACTTTACCGAATGAATCAAGTGGGGTCAGAGTCAATTTTTATTGATTCACCATACTCGCGCGCTAACGTACGCAAGGGCATTTTGCATTACTTGCTCGGCCGTGGCATGTCCGCCATTGCCGGTTTCGCCACCGTCATTCTGTTGGTGCGGCATATGAACGTGCCTGCTTATGCGGGTTATGCGGCGATTATCGGCTTGACCGTGATTGCCGGCATGCTGGCCGGACTCGGCATGGAGCGCGCGCTGACGCGGTTTATCCCGGAGGGGCATCTCCATCATCCGCCTCGGCAATTGTCGCGCTTCATATGGCTGACGACTGCGCTGCGCTTAGCGGTGATGTCGCTGGTGGTAGCCGGCATGTATTTCTCGTGGCCGCAGCTCGCCGCGCAATTTTCCGGATTGGTCGGCAAGATGCCGCTGGGGGCGATTTTCCTGATCGTCGGCACTGCCATGTTTCAACTGCTTTCGGCGGTGATGCAAGCGCTGGTTCAACAAAAGACGCTGACGCGCGTGATGGTCGTGCAATGGGGCGGACGCCTCCTATTGATTTTGGCGCTGATTATGACGCATTCTGAAATCAGTCTTGAGCAGGCGATCTGGCTCATGGCAATTCCAGATTGCATCGGATCGCTGATTTTGGCGGTTGTCGTCCAGCGCTATTTGAGCAAGCGCGCTGCGAATGGCCGTTATATGCCGCCGGCAAAGGAATGCTGGCCGCCGTGGCGTGAAGTGGGACGTTTATCGTTGAACAATTACGGCTATAACTTGTTGGCGGCGCTCCCGCAAGGATCGGCAATGATCGTCCTGGCAGCTGCCTTACTCGCTGCGCCATTCGTGGCCGCGTACGGATTCTTCATCAATCTGATCGACCGCATCAAACAGTATTTGCCTTTGCAATTCATGTTGAATCTGGCCGAGCCGGTGCTGATTGCCGGCTACGTCAAGGACCAAGATTTTGGCCGGCTGTGCCATCACAACCGCTTGCTGTACCAAGTCAATTTGCTGCTCTTGATGCCGGCGCTCGCCTGGCTGGCCTCGGTTGCGCCGCAAATGACATCTTTGCTCACCGGCGGGAGATATGCCGATCATGCATGGATACTGCCGGTGCTGATTCTTCAGCTTGCGTTGGGCAGCCATGCCACGATTATTCAAATCGTTATCAACGCGGTCGGTAAAAGCGAAGTGCTGGCTATTTCCGGCGCGAGCGCCTTGATTTCAATGGCCGCGGCGATTGCGCTCATGATCGTAAGCGGACATGCGGGCTGGATTGCCGTTGCCCCCTTGGTATATGAGATGGTCAATAACGGCGTCGCCGTTGCCGGACTGCGATCGCGTGGATTCGACTACAGCCCGCATTGGCGCTTTCACGCCAAGTTGCTTGCCGCGACCGGCTTGGCTTGGATTTCGGCGGACTTTTCGGCAGCGCATGTCGATGCGCCGCTTGCGCAAATTTTTATCGCAGGATTGACGGCACTTTTCGGATTTGCGGCTGCCATATTGCTATTGCGTGCCTTCGATTCCGGCGATGTTCACACCTTAAAAGAATTGCTGCGCAAGGAAAGGGAAAAATGAAGGAAGAGTGCATCGTCGTCACTTGGCTTCCTCCGGATCAGCCCGGCTACCTTGACTTTGCTTATCGCATCCGCGCGCTGGCGCGTACGTACCGAACCATTGTCGTCAGCCCCTATCCTTTGCAACAGCCGGAGCTTGCGATCGAAGGTGTCGAGCCGATCGTTCTCGCCTACGACATGGGCCGCGTGGGATGGATACGTTATTTGCTGGCGAGCGCGCGGTTCATCCGCGCAAGGCGCCCGGCGTGTGCGGTGCTGCTGCATTCCATGCTCGCGCCGATGACTTGGCTGGTGCGAAAAACGCCGACAGCGCTGTATTGGAACGAGCATCCCAGCAGATTCACCGCTTCTCCGCCGGGGCATCCGTTCATCAAGCGTCTGGCGCGCAAGCTGGCGCTGAAGTTCCTTTTCATGGATGCCGCCAAGCGAGCCGCCGTGGTGATGCCGATCGGTGAGGCGCATCGCGATGATTTGCTCCAGATGGGCTGCGATCCGGAGCGCGTCAAGCTGCATTACATGGGAGTGGACCGCGCCTTTTTGCGCGATTTTCCATCGCCGCAACGTCCAATCGACGCGCCGCTTGAATTGGTTTACAACGGCACGCTCAATCACTTGCGCGGCCGGGACGTCATGCTTGAAGGCGTGGCGATCGCCAATCGCGACGGCGCCATCGCGCGCCTGACGATCGTCGGCGCCAGCCAAGATCAAATCGATTACTGCAACGATTACGCCAAACAGCTGGGCATCGACAATGCCCTGACGGTGCGCGGGCGCGTCCCCGGCCACGAGATTCCCGCGCTATTGCACGGGGCCGATCTCGGCTTGTGCTTCATTGCCGATTTGCCCTGGTGGCGATTTAATCCATCAACTAAGTTATTCGAATGCCTGGCGGCCGGCGTGCCGGTTGTCGCCAGCGATATCCGCACGCATACCGCTTATCTCTCGAATTGGTACAACGGCTTGATTTGCCGATACGACAGTGCCAGTCTGGCCGACGGTTTGCGCCGCTTATGGGAGAGGCGGAACGAACTGGAGCAGATGAAGCAACACGCGAGCCAAAGCGGACAGCAATACTTATGGGATCGCATCGAGCCGGAATTTTTGCAGACGATCGCATCTATCGCGCATCCGCCGAAAGAGTGCGTGGTCATCACGCGCTTCGCCCCGGATCAGCCGGGCTTTCTCGACTTTTCTTATCGCATGAAAGCCTTGGCGAAGCATTATCGCCTCGTCGTGGTCAGCGATTTTCCCTTGACGCAAGCGGAGTTGCAGGTGGAAGGCGCGGAATACGTCATTCTGCCGGGGGGTGATGGCCGCAAAGGCTGGCTGAACTACCTCTGGCATTGCGGCAATTTCATCCGCGCGCGCCGGCCGCATTGCGCGGTGTTACTGCATTCCTCGGTTGCGCCGGTGGCTTTGCTGTCCGGCCGCGTATCGACCGCCGTCTACTGGAACGAACATCCCACCCATTTCGCCGAAGCGTCAAAAAACGCATCGCCCGTTAAACGCGCCATCCGCTTCATCTCCCGCTGGCTCGCGTTTCAAGGGGCGCGGCGTGCGAGCGTGGTGATGCCGATCGGCGAAGCGCATAGCGAAGATTTGCTTGAACACGGCTGTCCGCCGCAACGGATGCGGCTGATTTATATGGGCGTCGATCCTTCTTTCGACTCAGCGGCTTTGGCGCTGCCTCTGGAAAAACAGGATGCGCCATTGGAATTGATTTACGTCGGTACTGTCAGCAAGGCGCGCGGCCGCGACGTCATGCTGGAAGCATTAAAAATCGCCAATGGCGCCGGGCCGATCGCTCGCTTGACGCTGATCGGTGCGAGCGATTCCGAGCGCGCCTATTGCCGCGAGTATGCCGAACAGCTCGGCATTGCCGATGCGGTGACTGTGCACGGACGCATCGCAGGCAGCGCAATTCCCGCTCACTTGCGGCGCGCCGATGTCGGCTTGTGCCTTTGGGAAGACCAGCCATGGTGGCGTTTTAATCCGCCGACCAAGCTATTCGAATACCTGGTTGCCGGCTTGCCGGTGCTGGCGAGCGATATCCGCACGCATACGCAATACGTTCGTCCGGGGTGCAATGGTTTGATCTTCAACTACGACAGCAAGAGCTTGGCGTGTGCGATTCAAACGCTATGGCAACAACGCTCTGAGCTGCAGCGCATGAAGCGCCAGGCGCGTGAAAGCGGTGAACCCTATCTGTGGGATCGGATCGAGCCGGCGTTCCTGCAGGCGGTAAGAGAGGTGGCGCGGCCATGACGCTACTGGATTCCAGACTGCAAGGTGCGCCGGTAGCCCGGCTGCCCGCGATATTTATTGGTTTGCTCCTGCTCGCCGCCTTATTCCTCGGCTTGCTGACGACGACTGCGAATCCGGTCGTCATCGGCATGGGGCTCGGCCTGGTGGGCGGCGCGTTTCTTCTTACCGCGCCGCGCTTGCTGATTTGGCTGGTTATTTTTTTAAGCCTGGCCACCGGCGCCTTGCTTTCCTTGGCAGGACCGGAATACATGCGTTTGGTATGGCCGGTTTCGATCCTGGCTTTTTTGCTGTGGCCGCTCGCGCTGGTCCATATGACGCGGCAAAAACATTTGCCGGTGTTCGTTTGGGTGGCGCTTTTATTTGTGCTGCTGGCGATTTTATCGACTGCCTTGAACTGGTATTCGCTTTCCCAATTGATTGCCGGTTTCAAGCGCTACTTCCAGGCATATGGATTGCTGTTCGCGCTAGCCGCGTTGCCGTTCGCATCCAGCGATATGCAGCGCTGGCAAAAACTTTTTTTATTGATCGCTTTGTTGCAACTGCCTTTTGCACTGTACGAATTTCTGGTTCTCGTGCCGCTGCGAGGCGGGCTGCAAGCCGGCAGTGAAGCGACCGACGTGGTAGCGGGCACTTTCGGCGCCAACTTGAATGGCGGAAGCGCCAATGCAGAAATGGCAGCGTTTTTATTGATCGTTACTGCATTTCTATTGGCGCGGCGGCGTGCCGGACTGCTCAGCGGCTGGCGCACGGCTTTGCTCGGCATTCTTTGCCTGATTCCGCTTGGCCTGGGCGAAACCAAAGTCGTTTTGCTTCTGCTTCCGCTTGTCGGGGCAATCGTCATGCGCAAGGATTTTTTCAGGGCACCACTGCGTTATCTGCCGGGCATGCTGGTGCTCGTGATTCTGACCGCGGTGCTCGGCTGGGTCTATGTCACGCTGATGATACGCGGGAATTTTGCCGACGTGCTCGCCAATACGCTGAGTTACAACCTGGAATCCACGGGTTATGGCGATGCGCTGTTAAATCGTTCTACCGCCATCAGTTTTTGGTGGGAGCGCCACGGCTGGCACGATCCTGTCGGTTTGTTGTTCGGTCATGGCATCGGGAGCTCGTTTTGGGCGGCGAACAATCCGCTCTCCGGGCATATCGGCATGCACTATCCGCGTTACGGCATCGACCTCACGACGCTGTCCACTCTGCTGTGGGATATGGGCTTGGTCGGTGCCGGCATGTATGCCGGCATTTTGGTGTCGGCGTGGGTTGCCGCCAATCGACTCTGGCGGCGTGCGCTCGATGCGTGGGTGAGGGCGGATGCCTTGGCAATTCAGGCGGCAATTGCCGTGTTTGCGGTCTTCCTTATTTACAGCAACAGCAGCGTCAACCTGCAGGCTTTTCAAATCGTCATCGCCGCGGTGCTCGGATATCTCGCTTACCTATGCCGCACGCATCCGCCGGCGCCGGCGATAAAGAAAAAATATTACGCCTACCTATGAAAGAAAAAATTCATCTTCTTTACGTTTCGCATGAATCCTGGCCGACTTTTCGGCCGGATGTCGCCGTCTTGTTCGGCAAATACTTGCCGCGCATCGGCATTACCAGCGATCTGGTAACGGAATACGACATCGAAGCGACGCGGGTCGTGCAATGGGGCGGCGGCCAGGCCTTGTTATGCGCGGTGCCGCGCGGCCGCGCAGGGCAGTACTTGGCCAAAACCTGGCATAACTTGCGCATGCTGGCCGGCGCCGACCGCGAACGCTACGATGCAATTCAAGTGCGCGACATGCCGATCGCCGCGCTGATTGCCTTGGTTGCCGCCAAAATAAAAAAACTCCCTTTTTTTTATTGGATGTCCTTTCCTCAATCGGAAGGCCAGATCGCGCGCGCCAAGGCGCGCGGCCCGCGTGCCGGCATGCGTTATTTTTTTCCGCTGCTGCAAGGCACGATAGGAAAATGGCTGTTGTACCGTGTGGTGCTGCCGCGCGCCGATCATATCTTCGTGCAAAGCGAGCAAATGCGTGAAGACGTGGCGGCGAAGGGTATTCCGCACGAACGCATGACGCCGGTGCCGATGGGCGTCGATTTGGAAATCGCGCAACCGGAACGCATTGCACCGAGCGACGATCCGCGCTTGGACGGACGGCGCGCCTTGGCCTATCTCGGTGCGCTTGACCAGGCGCGCAATATCGAGACCTTGTTCGAAATGCTCGCCATCGTGCGCGAGAAAGTACCCAGCGTCTTGCTTGTATTGGCGGGCGATACGCAAGATGCAGAACACCGCGATTGGCTCAAGAACGAAGCTTGGCGGCTCGGCGTCATGGATTCCATTCTTTGGACGGGATGGTTGCCGACCGAGCGCGCGTGGCGATATGTGCGTGCCGCGGAAATCGGCTTGTCGCCGATTCCGCGCGGTTTCTTGCTCGATTGCGGCTCTCCTACGAAAGCCATCGAATACATGGCGCTCGGCTTGCCGGTGGTCGGCAACGACAATCCCGATCAAGCATACGTGGTGAAGGAAGGCCAAGCAGGGCTTTGCGTGACGCTCGATCCGCAAGAATTTGCAGAAGCCGTTTTGGAATTGCTGGAAGATGCCGCGCGCCGAGAACAAATGGCGCAATCCGGCCAACGCTACGTCAAGCAGGCGCGCAGTTACGACGCGCTGGCGTCGCAGGTCGCAGCGTCGTATCGCAGTTTTTTCGAACGACGGCCGCAAGAGTCATGAGGCAGCCGATGCGATTTTGGCGTGCTATCAGCAAGACCCTGGTGCAGATCGGCTTGGCAATCGCACTTGGCCAGCTGTTGCTGGCACTGGCCTTGTTTTTATTTTTCCCGGCAAAGGCGAGAGCGGAATGGCGTGCGGTAACGGATGCGGACTTAAGCATCCGCCCCGGCAATGCGCTGGATTTTTCCGCACTGGTTGCGCCGGGTCCCGCCGGAAAAAATGGGCACGTCATTGCTACGCCCGATGGCCATTTCGCCTTTGCCAAGACGCCTGCCAAGGCACAGCGCTTTATGTGTGCTTCACAGCCATGGGGGATAGAGGAGGGATTCCCCGATCATGATACGGCGGACCGGTACGCGCAGCAGCTCCGATTGCACGGCTATAATCTTGCGCGCTTTCACTTCGTCGAAAATGTCTTGATGAATGGGCGCAATAAAGATTTCGATTTCGACCCGGAGCAGCTCGACCGCTTTCATTATTTCATGGCAGCCCTAAAACGCGAGGGCATCTATTGGATGCTGGATGCGCTCACGTCGTGGAACGGTGCCTATGGCGATGTCGGGCCGGACCGTTGGGCCGACAAACGCAACGTCAAACTCGGCGTTTATTTCAATAAAGAAGATCAGGAACATTGGCGGCGTTTGGTCGACAAGCTTTTAGCGGCAAAAAATCCCTATACTGGACTCGCACCCCTGCGGGACCCTGCGTTGGTGGCGGTAACAGCCGTCAATGAAGGCGGCTTGAACAGCCTGCTTCATCATCAACCCAGCGCCGCATTGAATCGCGAATTTTCACGCTGGCTGGCGCAGCGCTACGGCAACGTCGACCAGGTTATGAAGAAATGGGAGAGCGATATGCCCCCCAGCACGCCGATGGAGCTGCCGCGTCGCGTATGGGACGCTTCGCCGCGTATGGCCGATGCCCAGCGTTTTTATTTCGACGCGCAAGCCAATACCTTGCACTGGATGCGCAGCTATCTGCGCAATCTCGGCTACAAAGGATTCATCACCGGCTACGATAATTGGTTCACCGTGCAGGATATCGCCAGCCGCGCGCAGCTTGATTTGGTGACGGCGCATGCCTATTTCGATGAACCGCAAGGATTTGCCTCGCCGGGCACCCGCATCAAGCAAAGCAGTTCGCTGCAAGAAGGCTTGCCGGCCATCCGCGATCTTGCCGCCGGACGCTATTGGAATAAGCCGTTCGCGGTGACGGAATACGACCAGCCGTTTTGGAATCGCTATCGCTATGAATCCGGCTTGGCGACGGGAGCCTACGCGGCTATGCAGAACTGGGATTTGATTTGCCGGCATGCCAGCGGACCGATCGAGTTGGAATATGGCGGGAAGCGCGGCGATCGACATCAAATTATTTACCCATTCGGCGCCGGTGTCGACCCCGTTGCGCGTGCGTCGGAAACCGTGGCGGCCTTGCTTTTCTTGCGTGGCGACGTCAAGCCGTCTTCACATCGCACTCTTGTTCGTCTCACACCGGACTACGTGTTCGAGAAGCAAAGCGGCATCGGGTTTTTGCCGGGCGACGTCAATCAATTCGGCTTACTCACCGGAGTAGGCGTGCAATGGGATACGGACGGCACGACGTTGGCGAAAAATAGTTTGCTCATTCATCCCGACAAGGTCGACAACACAAAGTTCGACAAATTCATCCGCAAGGCCGGCGCCTTGATTAAGCGCGAGGATGAAAACCGTGCGAACGAAAGAGTGAAGCAATTGAGAAAAGCCGGCATTCTCTCGACGAGCAATGCGAGCGATATCCGTGACGGTTTGATGGAAAGCGACACAGGCCAAATAAAGCTCGATGTCCGGCCAGGCATATTGAGCGTCATAACCGAGAAGACGGAAGCATATGCCTTCGATAAGGTTCTGCCGGCGCCGGGCTCCCGCTTAGCGGTGAAGGAATCCACCGAGCCGGCCTTGATAGCGGCTTCGTCGCTGGACGGTGCGATATTGGAGAAGAGCGGCAGAATTTTGATTATTGTGGCTACCGACGCGCGCAATAGCGGCATGAGTTTTACCGACGCATCCGAAAAAATCCTCGATAAGCTCGGCGGAAAACCGGTTCTGATGAAAACGTCGCAGGTGCACTTGCAGCTGAAGCACGACAAACCGGAGAAATTGCGCCTGTATGCGCTGAAACTCAACGGCGAGCGCGGAACAGAACTGCCGCTGAAAAAGAACGGCAAGCTGCTGGATATCGTTTTCGATACAGCGCGCTTGCCGGATGGTCCTACGACTTATTTTGAGCTAACGAGATAAGAGCGGAGTTACACAATCGCTGCATGCAGATTGTGATCGATCGCCATTCTGATCATTTCAAAACTATCCCAGTCGGCGTGCACGAACTGAACGCCGACGCGATAACTTTGCGGCGCTTTTCTTTGGCAGGAAATAACGCGGCCGCTCACCAGCACGCGCTGCGGCTGATACTGTAAGGGCACGTCGAAAGATACGGCGCAATTCGGTTGTTCAACGAGCGCTTTCGGCAAAATCAAGCTTAGTCCGCCGGTTGAAAGATCGATGGTGAGAGCGGTGCTGACGGTGAGTTCAGGAGAGGCAAATACTGCGCGGCCGAGCAAAATCTTGCGCGCGGCTTTACGTTGTTCGAGGGCGGTAATGAGGTCAAGCTCGTTTTTCAATGCTGTCTCCGGAATGTTAAATGTTGTAATAAACATAATTATAATTGTTAATATATTAATCCGGCAACTGGCCGATTAGCCAGCGGAAATGCCTGCTTGTAGAGAGAGAAGGCAAAATTACAACGTTTTTAACCCAAAGACATTGTTAAATTTTTTGAGTGCTTCGAGACGAAGCGCTTGTTCGCGCGTGCGGGGCGGCATTGAAGAATCGGCATAAGGGCGGGGGAGCGATAAGACTCGCACTTAAATCCGTACAATAGCGGGTCCAAACCTTATCACCAGCAGCCATGGCGCTTAAATCCACCATCTACAAAGCCGATCTTCAAGTGTCCGACATGGACCGCAACTACTATGGGCAGCACGCGTTGACGATCGCGCGCCATCCTTCCGAGACGGACGAACGCATGATGGTGCGCCTGCTCGCTTTCGCTTGTAACGCGAGCGAATCGCTTGCCTTCGGACGCGGTATCAGCGCCGATGATGAGCCGGCCGTGTGGGAAAAAGATTTGACCGGCGCCATCCAGCTGTGGATCGAAGTCGGCTTGCCCGATGAAAAGCTGATTCGCAAAGCGATCGGGCGGTCCGAGAAAGTAATGATTTATGCCTATGGCGGAAAAGCGGTGGACGTGTGGTTCGAGGAAAACCGTTCCGGCTTCGCCAAACTGAGCAATCTGAGCGTGTTCGATGTTCCTTTAGAACTCACGCAGAAAATGGCCGGGCTGGCTGAAAGAACCATGGCCGTCCAATGCACGATTCAAGATGGGCAGATCTGGTTTTCCGCCGGCGAAGAAACGGTTCAGATTGAATTGACGACGCTGCAGGCAGCGCGTTAAATAGCCGAATGCAAATCGAATCCATTCGCCGACGCTTGCGCGATTTAGGCGCCAAACCGGAACACGAACAACGCGTGTTGCGGGATTGGGTGCAAGCGCGTTCGCATCAACAGGGCAGGCGGCGCGCGGAAGACTACTTTCCTCTTTCGCTGCGCGAAGGGCTTCCCGCGCTCGATGCGGAACTCGATGGCATCGTCAAACTGATATCGACCCATCAAACCGAAGACGGTTCGGCACGTTTGCTGGTGGGCCTGCACGACGGTCAGATGGTGGAAAGCGTTTTGCTGCCGCGCGACGGCGTATGCATATCCAGCCAAGTCGGTTGCGCGGTCGGTTGCCAGTTCTGCATGACCGGCCGCAGCGGATTGATACGCCAACTCACCAGCGGTGAGATGGTGGCGCAAGTGGTGCTGGCACGTCGCCGGCGCGCGGTAAAAAAGGTGGTCTTCATGGGCATGGGCGAGCCTGCGCATAATTTGGACAATGTGCTGGAAGCGATCGATTTGCTCGGCGCCGAAGGCAATATCGGCCATAAGAGCCTGGTGTTTTCCACGGTCGGCGACGAGCGCGTGTTTGAACGCCTGCCGCAGAACCCGGTCAAGCCGGCCTTGGCCTTGTCTCTGCATACCACTAAAGCGGAGCTGCGCGAAACGCTATTGCCGCGCGCGCCGCGTCTGACGCCGAAAGAATTGGTGGAGCTGGGAGAGGCATACAGCCGCGCGACAGCGTACCCCATTCAATACCAATGGACACTCTTAGAAGGCATTAATGACGGCGACGATGAAGTCGAAGGCATGATTGCTTTACTGAAGGGAAAATACGCGGTGCTGAATATGATCCCGTATAACGCCGTGCCGGATCTCGATTTCAAACGCCCTTCATGGGAACGTGCCCGCATGATCGTCCGCATTCTGCATCAGCACGGCATCGTTTCGAATTTGCGCGATTCGGCTGCGCAAGAAGTCGACGGCGGCTGCGGTCAGCTGCGCGCGCGCGCCGTCGCGGCAAATGCGCGCACCATCAAAATTCGCGCTTCTTAATCGGTTTCCATGGTTCCTGCTTGACCCTGACACAATGTCATGGTTTACACTTTTGCTCATCTCGAAAAATTGGACTGAGCAAGAATGGGCATGGCGCTATTGAAGATAGGAGAGCTGGCGAAGCGCGCAGGCATGTCGGTGCGCATGCTGCGGCATTACGACGGTATCGGCTTGTTGAGTCCTTCCGCCAGAACCGAGGCAGACTATCGCTTGTACGACCAGGACGACGTGGCACGCCTCCTTGCGATTCAAGCGCTGCGCCAGATCGGACTTTCCTTGAAAGATATCAGCGCTCTGTTGGCAGGCAAAACAGAGCCGCTTCCCGTCGTTATCCAACGCCAAATTACAGCGCTTGAGTACCAGGTTCGACAAGCGAGCGAACTCTGTTCGCGTCTGAAACTCGTGCAATCCAGTCTCAACAAAGGATATGAGCCCGATATGCAGGACTGGCTCGCCATGCTTCAGTCCATGAGCATGTACGGAAAATACTTTAGCGCGTCCGAGCTGAAGAAGATTTTCGAAGGCGGAAGGCAGACGGAAGAGCGCTGGAGGCCCTTGGTCGCCGACATACGCAAGGCGATGCAACGAGGGCTTCCTCCCGCTTCTCTTGAAGTTCAGCCGCTTGCGCGCCGCTGGATGGACCTGAGTGTTTTGATGACGCATGGCGATTACGATCTGATGAAGCGGTGGGAAAAGATGTATCTGCATGAGCCCTCTGCGAGAGGAAAGCAGGGTGACAGCCTGGAGCTCGTTCTCTACATAAATCAGGCGATCGATATTCGGCTCAAAGCGCTGCGCAAATATTTTACGCAGCGTGAATTGGAGATCCTAAGCCTTGGCTTGGAAGATGAATGGATCGCGCTCGCGAATAAGCTCAAAAAGCTCGTCAAGGCGAGCGCCGCGACGAAGAGCAAAAATTCCGCGAAAGCGGTCGATAAGTGGCGCGGCTTGATCGCAGAGACCACGAATCACGATGCGGCACTAAGCAAGAAATTTATCGAGGCTTTCGGCCGCGACGAGATTCTGCAAGCAGGCTCGATACTCGGGCCTGAATCAGAAAAATTTATCCGAAGCGCATGGGCACAGTACCAAAATAAAGGATCGAGCGATGGAAAAAGCAAGCGCAGAAGTGCCGCAAGTACCGCCTGAAGTCGCACGATATCTTCAAGGACCGCCCGAGGAAAGCAGGCAGTTCGACTTTCTGATCGGCGATTGGGATGTGATCGGCAGCCGTTACAAGGAAAACGGCGATGTGCTCATGCAATACATGGCCATGTGGAGCGCCAGATATCTCAACCAAGGCCGCATAGTGATGGACGATTTCAAAGCCTACGCGCCGACCGGTCAAGAGATCTCCTCCATGGTGACATTGAGAACCTATTGTGAAACCACCCGGCGTTGGGAAATCACCGGTTTGGCGGCGCATCAGCCGGCTTGGAACGCCGAGTGGCATGGGCAATGGCTGGACGGGGAAATGCTGTTGGATGCATGCGGAAAAGCGTCGAGCGGTGTCGTCGTTAAAAACAGGATTCGGTTTTTCGACATTGAGGAAAAGCAGTTTAGATGGGAGAGCCGGATGAGTTTCGACGAAGGAAAAACGTGGATTAAGTCGGCGAGTCTTGTCGCGAAAAGGGCTGCGGTAAGCGGCATCAATAGGAGCGAATAGACAGTTGAGCCGCAAAATCATACCTGTACATGTCCACCACGATTTCAATCCGTGCCAACGCAAGACACTGCAAAAGCTTCTGGATGCAGGCGATGATGGTTTCCTCGGTGGAATGACAGCCGAGAAGCACAGCAAAATAAGCGGTGCGTCCAAGGCGACCGCAACCCGCGACTTGACTGAGCTTTTGCAAAAAGGCGCATTGATTTCGCGTGGCGTGGGCAAGGCAACCAGGTACTATGTGAATGTTCCGGGGTGGAACCGGCATGCCGGTTAGCTCAGCATGACACGGACGCGCTAGGGAAATGTCCGTCGAATTTCGCATAACAATAAGAGGGCTAGATGAAGCGCTACATGGTGATCGAGAAATTTTCTCCGGGATGGAAAGAGCGTGTTTACGCCCATTTCGAGGAACATGGTCGGTTGCTTCCTGATGGATTGGAGTATTTGGATAGCTGGCGTGTAAAGGATGAAAATCTGTGCTATCAGCTGATGCAAACCGATGATTTTTCTTTGTTCAGAGTGTGGCAACACAACTGGGATAAGATTGGGCCATGGGGAACCATCGAAATTTTTGAGCTTGAAGACAAACTTTGCGTTCAATAATGTTTTACCTGCCAAAATTATTTAGAGCTTCTAACATAATGAGGCCGATTTGCCTGGCTGCCACATGCGGATGGATGCTAGACGCGCGACGAGCCAAGGGTGGCTCCCCTTGGCGAGGAGCGCAACGACGCAGACACCGCATTTGGCTGGCAGGCGGGTCGGTTTCATTGTGATAGAAGCTCTTACTATGTGAACGTTCCTGAGCGGACGTTAATCGAAGTGCACACAAATCCATAAAGGAAAGTGATATATGAATATGTGGCGAAGCGTATTTGCAGTTGCCTTGCTGGTGAACCTCAGTGTCGCGGTGGCGGCCAATCGGGACGAGTTCAAGAAGGGCTTGGTTCAAGGTTGTAGCGAGAACGCCATGCAGAAGGGGAATACATCCGGCGATGCCGCGAAATTTTGCGACTGCTATGCGGGCGTCATCGCCGGTAATGCTTCCGATGCAGAATATTCGCGCATGCTGCAAGACGACCAAGCGGTCGTCATGGCAGTCATTAAACGGAACATGGACAAGCTGCAGCGCTGCGAAAAGCGGGTGCCGAATTTGAAGCTCTAATTAGGAATAGTGAAATTGTCATCCTCTTTTGAACCGTTAAACGATCTGGAAACCTGCTTGCTCCAAGCACAGCGGGGCACAGTGTCCGCAGCCGATTTTTTAGACACGCTAAATACGTCGAAAATCGCCCTCCTGGTGGATAAAGATCCCGGCCCCTCCGGCGCTTGGGATGAAACGGCGAATCTGCTTGTATTAAGCAATGCAAGCGAGAATTCGGTAATCGCCTTATTCACCGCGCCGGAACGCGCGACCGAATGGGTGAAGCTTTATCCGCAATTCTGCTTCGCTTTCCTGACGGATTTCAGCTGGTTGATCAAGTATATTGCGCCGGGACTCGGCATCGTCATCAATCCGGGATTGCCTGTGGGCTTGGAAATGGCGGCGGCGCGCGTGCAGCAAATGCAGATCGACGCGCTCAAAAGCTCGCAATGAGTACCGAGCTAGTGTGAAACTGTCCTCCAATACGAGAATGCATTGATATGCGTGCTGCAGCCATTCTTCTCATTTCCGCAATGGCCGTTACGGGCTTCGCGTCGGCACAAACAGCACCGGAGCAAGTGACGGCAAGCCAAGTCTCTCACTATCAAATGGGAATCGAAAGAGGATGCAAGAACAAAGGGCGGCAGCGTGGCGATCCCGTGGAGCGGGTCGACGCGCTCTGTGCATGCATGATAGAGAGGATGAAAGCGAGCCTGTCGCAAGCGGAATGGCAACAGGCTTTTTACTTCGCTCTGACGCGTCGCCCGGAGGAGGAAATGCAGGTGGTCGCGCCGTATCTTCCGACGCTTCAGACGTGCAAGAGTCGATACGAATAAATTGGACGTATGTTCCTCACATGTCGTGATTACCACACATGATGTAAATTTCCGCCCCTTTTGCGTGGATTGTGCGCCAGAATATTAACGTGATCAGTCATTATTACAAGAAATAAAACAGCACCAGGGATCGTTGATGAACTTGTCGGAGTGTCCACATTGCTATGCGCTCGTGATGTTTCGTCCGGATGGCACTTGCCCGGCGTGCGGGAAGAATCCCGCGGACGCGCCCGAAGCTAATCTCCAATATTCCGCCGTTGAAATAACCGAAGGCCAGGATCTACCGTCGTGCTGCGTGTTATGCGGTACGGAAACGGAGCAGACGGAGCTCTTTGAATATCATTACGACTCGCATTTGGGCGGGCGGCTGGATGAGAACTCTTATTTTGCGTTCATGATTTTTACCGTATTGACGCTGGGAGTCGGCTTGGCATTTCTGCCTTTGTACCGAAAGCGCTTGCGCAAGTATCGCCAGTTGACCTATCACATCATGCTGCCGTATTGCGAGTCATGCTTGCCCGAGAAGCCGGCTTATCGGCCGATTACCATTGAAGGTCGCGCGTTTCACTTCAAGGTGCACAAGTCCTTCAAAGAAAAAATGAAGGCGATGGAGAAGGAAGTTCATCTCTGAGAAACGCTCATACCGTCTTCTCGACCGGATGCTTAGCCGAGAGCTGTCCGCCTCCGGCAATCACATCGTTATAAATCTCGTAGGTGCGTGCGGCGACATCGCGCCATTTGTAGCGATCCAGTACAAATTGGCGCAAGCGTTCGCGTCGTCCTTGCTCCAAGGTTTGTTCCGCGCGAAGCTTCACTAGGCTCGCGAGAGAATCGATGTCGCCGACAGGATAGTAGTCGATGTCGCTGCAATCGATTTCCAAATGCGCGGGAATATCGCTGGCGATCGCCGGCAGTCCATAGCTCATGGCTTCCAATAGCGCGATCGGCAATCCTTCATGCGAAGACGGCAATACAAACAAGCCGGCATGCTCGTAAAGTTCGCGCAGCGCCTGGCCGGTTTGAAAGCCGGTGCACACCACGTTGCCCGAAGCTTCCGCCGCTTTCAAAACCGATTGCGTGTATCCGTCGGGATGATCGGACGCGCCGACCAAGGCGAGCTTCCAGCCGGGCAGGGCGGCGCGCCGGAAAGCCTGGATCAAATCATGGTGGCGTTTTTCCGGGACAAAGCGCGATACCAGGAGCACATATCGCTTCGGCGTTAGGCCGAATTTATCCGGCGTGGCGGCGCTGCCTGCCGGCGTGGGTATGTCGACGCCGTTAGGAATCAATGCGCAATGCATGCCATGCTTGTCGCGCACGAGGTGGCGTATGCCTTCGGAAATCGCGATGCGCGCCTGAGAAAATCGCATGCCGAAGTATTCGCCCAAGCGCAGCGCGGCTTTTGCCGTCTTGCCCCATTTCTGCCGGTCGTAATCGGGGCCATGGTGCGTTACCACGACACGTAGCCCCACGAGACGCGCTAAAGGCGTCAATAGCGCGGGGCCGATCGCTTGAATATGTAAGATGTCCGGCCGTTTGATCGCAGCGTAAAGCACGCCAAGAAAGGTGTGCAGCAGCGCTTCAAGGTTCTTGGAACGCGGCGACCATATCGAAACAAAACGCACGCCGCGCCATTCCGAACCGACATTTGTCGGCTGGTACGGTCCGCGAACAATCACGGTCACATCGCATCCCAATTGCGTCAGCCAAGGGCAAAGGTGTTCGGCATGTTTTTCGATGCCGCCCTGCACATTCGGAAATCCGCGCAAGCCAAGCCACATAATATGCAACGGTTTCTTCATGCCGCCACTCCCATTTCAAAATACAAGTCCAACAGGCGCCGCCGGTATTGGTCGGCTGTGAATTCTCGTTCCATCCATGCGCGTCCCGCCTTGCCCATCCGCGCGATGTCGCTCGCGGATTTGGCGGCGAAGTCGCTGAGGCGTTCGGCGAGTTCTTCATGATTGCCGCTTTCGAACAGAGCGCCTGTTTCGCCGGCGCGCACCAATTCCGGAATGCCGCCGATGTTCGCGCCGATCACCGGGCGTTCCAGGGCATAGGCTTCCATCACACTCATGGGGGCGTTCTCGTACCATTCCGACGGCAGTACCAAGGCGCGTGCGGAGCGTATGGTGTCGAATAAATTTTCGCCGGAGCGATAACCCAGGAACTCGACATCGGCATTGGCTTTTTGAGCCAAGACGCGCAGTTTCTCTTCCTCCGGACCGGTGCCGACGATCCGCGCTTTCACGCCGGCCTTTGCGACGGCGCGTATCAACGTGGCCAGGCCTTTTTCCGGACCGAGCCTGCCCATGAACACGAATGCTTCTCCTGGCTCGCCATGCGGCTGCAGATGTTCGGTGTCGACAAAATTCGGAATGTGGGTAAAACGTTCGCGCTGCCAGCCCCAGTCGACCATCTTGTCGAGATAGAAGCGGCTCGGCACCACAAAGCGATCGATGCCTTTGGAGTAACAACCCAATAAGCGATGCACGGAGGTCTCCATCATGACGACGGCGCTTAAAGTAAATGAATTCTTAATGCAACGCTGCATGAGCAAATGATGAATCGAGCCGCTCTTGCAACGCTCGCATATGCCATCGTGCGTAAGCATTTTGTATGCCGGGCATGCCAGTTTTAAATCATGCAAGGTCATTACAGTGGGAACGCCATGCGATTTCAAGATGCCGAACAAGGATGGCGACAAGTGATGATAGACATTGTGCGCATGGGCGATGCTGGGACGAACTTCCTTCAGCAAGCGCACGATATTGCGGCGCGCCTCGAATGAAAATGTAATTTTCTGCGCACGCACCGCTTTTTGCGCGAAGTTGTAGTTCTCGCCGAACTCGATTTCATCGACAAAATAGTGTGCCCATTTCGATGGCTCGTTTTTCGTGTGACGCATGGCGAACGGCACGATGTTCCAGCCGATTTCCTCGAACAGGCGATTCTGTTCAAGGAAGACCGTTTCCGCGCCGCCGCGGCGATAGTAATAGTTGTTAATCGAAAGCAGGGTGCCCAAGCGGATATCCTCTATACGCGCAAAGCGTGAAGAACGGGCTTAAGCGGTACGCTCGCGGGCTTGTCGGCGGCGATCAGACCCTGGCCTGCGAGATAAGCGCGGAAAGAGTCTTTCACTTCAGGGTGCTTAAGTGCGAATTGCACCGTCGCTTGCAAATAGCCTTGCTTGCTGCCGCAATCGTATCGCGTTCCTTCGAAGCGATAAGCCAGCACTTCTTCCATCTTGAGCAAACTGGCAATGGCATCGGTTAGCTGCAGTTCACCGCCGGCGCCCGGACGAATGGTGCGTAGGTGCCCGAAGATAGTCGGCGTCAAGATATAGCGGCCGACTACACCTAAATTAGAAGGCGCTTGTTCCGGCGCCGGTTTTTCGACAATGCCGTGCAATTTGAGTAAGCGATCGGCGGCCGGTGTTCCAGCGACGACGCCATAGGAACGGCTTTGCTGCGGCAGGATCGTTTCGACGCCGATCACGCTGCAATGATGGTGGGCGTGCAATTGCGTCATCTGACGCATCACCGGAACGCTCGAATCCAGCAAATCATCCGCGAGGATGACGGCGAATGGTTCGTTGTGCACCATGCGTTCGGCACATAACACGGCATGTCCCAAGCCGAGCGCCTCGGCTTGACGCACATAAAAACATTCCACTTTGCTTGGCTTGATGGTTTGCAGAACGGCAAGCAGTTCGTGCTTATTGTGCGCTTCCAATTCCGCTTCCAATTCATATGCCTTATCGAAATGATCTTCGATTGCACGTTTGTTGCGGCCGGTGACGAAAATCATTTCCGTCATGCCGGCAGCGGCAGCTTCTTCTACCGCGTATTGAATGAGCGGCTTATCAACGATAGGCAACATTTCTTTTGGGCTTGCTTTTGTAGCAGGCAAGAATCGCGTGCCCAGTCCGGCAACGGGAAATACAGCTTTAGTAATTCTGGAATACATGGCTATGTCCTCTCTACAGCGTCGGTTGGCATGCATGAACCTTAACGTGCGCGCGCCTGCGAGGATTTGCTTGCTGTCAAATCGATAAGCGGAACCCTAATTCGATGTTTGATGCATAAGAAAACTCGTTAAGAAGACCAAAAAATCTATCTCATCGGAACTTAATTCCAATCTGCAAGGTCTGTACTCTCGCTTTCCGGCCGGAAAATAATGCAATCCGCGAATGACCGAGGCAGTTCGCATCACGCCAGCTTTTCTCTTCATTCTTTTTAAGCAGCATCTCCATCCGATCAAAGACGGATGCAAATGCTGCCAACTTGGAAGTTGTTATGCAAGCCCATAACAGCTCGAAAATCAGGAGTAACGATTGAAACGCATCGCCTATCCTTCTTCCATGCTGGCCTTTTCCCTCATTCTTTCCGCTTGCGGCGGTGGCGGAGGCGCTATTGATCCTACCGCGGTGAATGGCGCACAAATTTCACAGGCAACCAATGACGCGGTCGCCGCAGCGACGTCAGGAATGTCGACTTCTTCCGGCAGTGCCGGCAACAGCGGCACTTCGTCTTCAGGCGCCGGCACTGCGACCACCGCGCCGAGGCCGACGACCACCACTTCCACTTCAACATCGACCCAGCCGGCCAATACGGCGGGCACCACGATCGATCAAGCGATCAAGGATATGAGCTCGCCCAGCGAAGCGATGGTGATCGATCCGCGCTACTCGTGGCAGTACAACCCGGCGATCACGATGTATTCGCCGGCCGGCAAATACATTCCCAGCTGGTGGACCGGCAATCGCCCCGAGTGGTGCTACAACGTGCTGACCTGGTTCACGGCATTTGAAGCGCAAGGCAACGCGGCGACCAACACCCGCGTGCAAATTAAAAATCTGCGCTTCTACGTCTTCTCGCAAAGCACCCGCACTTGGAAACAATTCGATGTGAAGTCGGCGCCGGGCGTCGATATGTGGCAGTACCCGTTCAATTACGCCGGCGGCAGCAGCGGCGTACGTAATGAATCGACCGGCGGCATTTCCGTCAAACCGAAGTATCCGAACTTCCATCACGGCTACGGCAACAGCGTGACCATCTCCCCGCAAGATGTGCGCGCCGTGTTTGTTGCGATGGACTTCCGCTTGGCGGTGGATGACGCGAACAAACCTGACGATCGCGCCAATGCGAAATACGTGGTGGACACCGGCGGCGATTATTGGCCGGGCAATGGTCAAGGTGATTGGAGCCTCGGTTATGCACCGGGCATGGGTAATAGTCGAATGTTGCTGGCAACGCCGAACTGGCGAACCGCGACGATGTTGGTCCCAAATAGCGCACTCGGAAGCACGTTTGAAGAGTTGCGCACGAATCCGCCGCCGCTGAACTAATCGGAGACGGATCTCAACTCCGCGGATGAGTTGGGCATAAGCCCCGCAGGCAACGCCTGCGGGGCTTTTGTAATAGATAAAAGTTTGTAAGCAGCGTTAGATTGCACCGGCTCTGATCGAGCACTAAGGGGATATCATGATCGACTTCGATTTCATTCAAATTCCTGCCAACCTGGTATGGCCGCTTGCCATCGCCATTGCATGGGTTGCAGGGGAAATGGCGGCGCGCTGGACGGGTCTTCCGCGCATCAGCGTCTACGGCTTGATCGGATTTGCTTTGGCAAGCGATCAAGCCGGTTTTTTATCCAATACCGAAAACAGCCCGGTCGCGTTGCTTGCCAACGTGGCGTTCGGGCTGATTCTTTTTGAGTTCGGCTATCGCATCAATTTGCGTTGGCTGCGCGCCAATCCGTGGATCGGCGTGACTGGATTGTTCGAAGCACTTTGCACTTTCGGCGCGGTATATGCCGTCGCCTATTTTTATGGGACGACGACATTCGTCGCGCTGCTATTGGCGTCGCTGGCCATGTCGACTTCGCCGGCGGTCATTATGCGGGTGATCAACGAGCAGCAAAGCTCGGGGCAAGTCACGGAACGCATTTTGCATCTGTCGGCAATGAATTGCGTGCTGTCTATTTTTGCGTTCAAAGTCGTGGTCGGCTTCTGGATATTCGAAACATCCGGCAACGTCTTCAAAGCCGTATCGGGCAGCTTGATCGAGCTCGCGGTATCCGCCGGTCTCGGCGCATTGTTCGGCATTCTTATCCCGGCGATCATGCGCCGATTGGTCAATCTCGCGCAGGAGGGCACGATTGCCTTTGCGATTGCGGTGATGGTGTTGGTGGCGGTGACGCATAGCCTCGATCTATCGCCGGTGTTGGCGGCGCTGACCTTTGGTTTGGTGGCGCGTCATCGGCGCGTGACTTTGAGCCAGGCGCAGCGGAACTTCGGCGCGCTGGGCGGTGTATTGACCGTGCTGCTGTTTGTGTTTGCGGGAACGACATTGGATTTGCATCGCATGCAGGCCGGCGCGGGGCTCGCGTTGCTGTTGATCGCGGCTCGCTTTTCGACCAAGACTTTGGGCGTTGCGGTTTTCTCGCGCATCAGCGGCATCTCATGGCGAAAGGGCGTGTTGACCGGCGTGGCGATGGCGCCCATCTCGATTTTCGTGATTTTATTGTTGGAGCAGTCTCGTCATCTCGGCATTGCATTGATCGATGAGTTGGTCGCGTTGGCGGCCATTACGCTCTTCATGGAAGTTTTGTGTCCCGTTATTACGCAATGCGCATTGATATGGGCACGCGAAACACCCACCGAAAATCGAGCGTGAGGAGAGTGTCATGCCATTAGAACCATTTAAGCATTCCGTGCCTTTGACGCTGGGCGTCGAGTTGGAACTCCAACTGATCAATCTGAGCGATCTCGACCTGACGGCAGCCAGTCCAGACTTGCTGCACCTCCTGGGTAAGAAGCCGTTTCCCGGCAATGTCACGCCCGAGATCACGGAAAGCATGATCGAAATTTGCACCGACGTGCACACGCACCATGCGGAATTGCTGAAACAGCTGCAGCAGATCCGCGACGCGCTGGTGCGCGGGGTGGAGACGCTCAACATCGGTATTTGCGGCGGCGGCACGCATCCTTTCCAGAAGTGGTCGGAGCAAAAGATTTTTTCCAAGCCGCGCTTCGAGCAGGTGTCCGCGCTGTACGGCTATCTCGCCAAGCAATTCACGATCTTCGGGCAGCACGTGCACGTCGGTTGCAAGAGCGGCGACGATGCATTGTTCCTGCTGCATTCCTTGAATCGTTATTTGCCGCACTTTATTGCGTTGTCGGCTTCCTCGCCGTTTGTGCAAGGACGCGATACGCTGTTTAGTTCCGCGCGCTTGAACTCGGTATTCGCGTTTCCTTTATCGGGGCGCGCGCCGTTCATGCTCTCCTGGAAGGAATTCGAGCAAAATTATTTTGCCAAGATGGAGAAGACCGGCGTCGTCAAGAGCATGAAAGATTTTTATTGGGATATTCGTCCCAAGCCGGAATACGGCACCATCGAGCTGCGCGTGTGCGATACGCCGTTGACGGTCGAACGCGCGGCGGCGCTCGCATGCTATTTGCAAACGCTTTGCAAATATCTTCTCGACCGCAGCGAAGCGGCTCCCGAAGAAGACGACTACCTTGTCTATAACTACAATCGTTTCCAGGCATGCCGCTTCGGCTTGAACGGCACTATAGTCCATCCTAAGTCGTATGAAATGTTGCCGCTGCGCGAAGACATCCTGTCGACGCTGGGCAGGATGGTGCCGTATGCGGACAAGCTGGGTTGTCTGCCGGCGCTGGCGCATTTGTCGCAATCGGTGGAACAGGGCAACGATGCGCACTTCCTGCGCGGCAAATTCGGCAAGCAAGGCAGCGCCGAGGGCATGGTCGACGCGGCGATCCGTCGCTTTCGCGAACATCAAAACGCCTGATAACGCCTAATGTTTGTAAGGACATGAGTTGCCACAAGTGCAACTTAAGAGGGAATTAACGAAATTGCAGTAGAATCGTCCGCCTCGTGCCAACTATCGATACTGCAATGATCGATCTACTTCAGATTTCTTCCAATCTGGCCTGGCCGTTTGCCATCGTTGTCGCCTGGCTTGCGGGTGAGTTTGTCGCACGCTGGACAGGCCTGCCCCGCATCAGTATTTACGGTCTGGTCGGCTTTATTTTGGCTACTGGGCAAACCGGCCTGCTTGCGCGGGTCGAAGGCAGTCCCATCGTGCTGCTTGCCCATATTGCCTTCGGGCTGATCCTGTTTGAGCTCGGCTATCGCATTAATTTGCGCTGGTTACGCACCAATCCGTGGATCGGCGTAAGCGGGGTAGTCGAAGCCGGGGCGACCTTCGCGGCAGTGTATTTGGTGGCGCAATGGTACGGCGCCACGATGCTGGTCGCTTTGCTGCTTGCTTCCTTGTCCATGGCCACTTCGCCGGCGGCGATCATGCGTGTGATTAATGAACAGCATAGTTCCGGCCAAGTGACGGAACGCATCGTGCATTTGTCTGCGTTGAACTGCGTGCTTGCCGTATTCGCGTTCAATGTCATCCTAGGCCTCCTTGTGTTCCAAACATCCGGTAGCGTGTTGGAAGCAATATCCAGCAGCCTGCTTGTGGTGTTGGTCTCCGCCGGTCTTGGCGCATTGTTCGGCGTGCTGGTGCCCGCTGTGATGCGCCAATTAGGCAATCTCGCGAATGAGGCGACCGTTGCGTTTGCCATCGCCGTGATTCTGCTGGTGGCAGTGACGTATAGCGTCAAACTTTCGCCCTTGCTCGCGACCCTGACCTTCGGGCTCGTTGCGCGTCACCGGCGCGTCGCATTGACTCAGGCGCAGCGGAATTTCGGCACGCTGGGCGGCGTGCTGACCGTGCTGCTGTTCGTATTCGCGGCATCCACATTGAAATGGCAACGGGTGGCGACGGGAGCAAGCCTTGCCTTGCTCCTGATCGGCGCGCGCTTTGCGATCAAGACGATTGCCGTAGCCCTTTTTGCCAGGGTGAGCGGCATCTCGTGGCGCAAGGGCGCGTTGACCGGGATGGGATTGGCGCCGCTTTCGGTATTCGTGATCCTGGTGCTGGAGCAAGCCAGGCATCTCGGCCTCGGCATTGCCGACGAGCTGACCGCCTTGGCGGCGATGGCCTTGCTCATGGACGTGCTGGGACCCATTATCACGCAGTGGGCATTGATTTTGGCACGTGAAACGCCGCACTCCCAAACTGATGACAGGCCCTAATCATGCCGCTGCCGCCATTTCAACAATCCGAAGCGCTCACGCTCGGCGTCGAGCTTGAGCTGCAGCTCGTCAGCCTCAGCGATTTCGATCTCACCGCGGCCAGTCCCGATTTGCTGCATCTACTCGGGCATAAGCCGTTTCCTGGCAACGTCACGCCGGAAATTACGGAAAGCATGATCGAGATCTGTACCGATGTGCATACCCGCCATGACAAATTGCTGCAGCAATTGCAATTGATTCGCGACACGCTGGTCAATGCTGCCGACATGCTCAACATCGGCATTTGCGGCGGCGGCACCCATCCCTTCCAAAAGTGGTCCGAACAAAAAATCTTCGACAAGCAGCGCTTCAAGCAGCTGTCCGCGCTGTACGGCTACCTGGCTAAGCAGTTCACGATTTTTGGGCAGCATGTGCATGTAGGCTGCACCTCTGGAGACGAGGCGATGTTCTTGCTGCATTCCTTGAACCGCTATCTGCCGCACTTCATTGCTTTGTCCGCATCGTCGCCGTTCGTGCAGGGCGGCGACACGCTCTTCAATTCCGCCCGATTGAATTCGGTGTTCGCATTTCCATTGTCCGGGCGCGCGCCCTTCATCTTGCACTGGGATGCGTTCGAAAGCGACTTTTTCGCGAAAATGGAAAAGACCGGCGTGGTCAACAGCATGAAGGATTTTTACTGGGATATTCGCCCCAAGCCGGAATACGGCACGATTGAATTACGCGTGTGCGATACGCCGTTGACGGTCGAGCGCGCGGCGGCGCTGGCCTGTTATTTGCAGTCCTTGTGCCGCTACCTTTTGGAGCGCGGCGATCCGCCGCCGGCGGAAGACGACTACATGGTGTACAACTACAACCGGTTCCAGGCATGCCGGTTCGGTTTGGAGGGCACGCTGGTTCATCCTAAAACTTACGAGACGCTTTCGCTGCGTGACGACATCTTGGCGACGCTGGACAAAATGCAAGTCCATGCCGAAGCGCTGGATTGCGCCGATGCATTGGCGCATCTATCGAATGCCGCACGCGAGGGCAGCGATGCGCATTTTCTTCGAAAGGCGTTTGCCGAGCGGGGAAGCGCCGAAGGCATGGTGGACTTCGCCATCCGGCGCTTTCGCGCCGTTTCTTGAGTGCTTGCGCTCGTTTGGCCGGAAGAGGATCGTATTGCCATCGCTTTATATTATTAGCATATTTGTGGCAATTTGCCACAAATATGCTAATGTTCAAACATGGCTAAATCGATCCGCATCTCCGACGAGCTTTATGAGCAGGCGCAGACTGCTGCTGCACTCATGCATCGCTCACTTAATCAGCAAATCGAATTCTGGGCTGCGATTGGCCAGATGCTCGATAAGCAAATGTCGGGCGACGAGCTGATGGCCGCCATGATCAAGCGCGGACATGCACTGGACGAAGAAGCAGTCAAGGGCGGAAAAATGCGGCAGGAAGACTTGTTTGTCTTTAAGAAGGCCGATGTCAAAAAGATGGACGTGCACTTCTCGCCTGAAGCATTAAATAGCCTTGAGCTGTAATGAATGAGGCGTGCACGCCGCTTGCTCTTCTGGACAGGCTGCTTGGCGCAGCGGGCGATGATCTTGTCCTGGTCGGCGGCCAGGCGCTCGCATTCTGGATGCTTCGATACGGTGTTAGGCTTCCGCCCCGTGTTGTTGCGGTGAGCCGGGATACCGATTTCCTGACATTGACCGCAGCCGACCGGCAAGTAGTGTACAGACTTGCCGATGCCATCGAGGGCAAGGCGATCTTTCCTTCGCCGCGGGCGCTTACCGCCCTGGTCGGTCAAGCTATCAAGGTCGTTTCCGATGCCGAGCGAGTCAATGTGGACGTTGTTTTCAAGATCCACGGTACCGACGCGGATAGGGTTCGCGCCGCATCGATTGAGGTCAAAAGAGGCGGAGTATCGTTTCGGGTCATGCATCCCTTGCATGTGCTGAAAAGTCGGCTCGACAATCTATACAGCCTCAAGGAAAAACAGGAGGCGCGTGAGAAATCGGAGATGCAATTGCGATGCGCCATCGAAGTCGTCCGCAGGTTCTTGCATGAAGTCGCCACGACCGATGAACAGGCCAATGGCGAACGCTCGGCAGCGCTTCGTCACATCAAGCTGATAGAGACGATGGCGCTCAGCGATGCCGGCCGCAAAGTGGCCGACCGGCATGGCATCCATGTTGCGGATGCCATCGAGCCCAGTGCAGTGCGTTCAAAAAAAATCTTCGGGAGGAAGCTTACGCAACTTCTCGTGCTCATGTCGGATGCCAGGAAAAAAGAAATCAGCGGTTAAGAGAGCTAACCACTCCTAAAACCGTGTTTCGCGCGCCGCGCGCAAGAATTGATCCAGTATAGGCGTGCAATCCAGAAGGTCGGCGCCATGCGCGCGATGAAATTCCGGATGCCATTGCACGCCCATGACAAAGCGCGCCTTGCGATAGCGGATCGCTTCAACGATGTTGTCCGGGCCGGAGACCGCTTCCACCGTCAGATCGCGCCCCAAGTCTTTGATGGCTTGATGGTGGATCGAATTGACCACCGGCTCGGCGTGATTCGAAAACAGCGCGGCCAGGGTCGAACCTTGCGGAAAGGTGACCGTGTGGCGATGACTGTCATATAAAGCGCTGACGTGCTCGATCGCATTCGGCACATCGGAGGCGATGTCTTGATACAGCGTGCCGCCGAATGCGACGTTGATCAGCTGGCAGCCGCGGCAAATGCCCAGCACCGGCTTGCTCGCCTCGAAGAATTCATGCAGCAATTCCAATTCATACATGTCGCGCGCGCGGTCGCCGTTCCATTCGGGCCGGGTAGGCGTCGATGAATAACTCTGCGGCGAGACGTCGGCGCCGCCTTGCAGTACCAGGCCGTCCAGATGCTTGGCGTAATCGCGCAAACGGATGTTGCTTGGGTGGAGGAGGCTGTTCGCGTTCACAGTCGGAATCATGAACACCATCACATCGCGCGACATGACCCAATGCGCGATCGACTCTTCGAGGTATTGCAAAGTCTTGCTGCGCAAACCGGTCGAGCCGGGCTCGGGATGAAAGATGCGTGCCGAGACACCGATCTTCAGCGTGCGATGCATGATGCGCCGGCTGATCGTATCGGTCAGGGCTTGGTAGCGGGCGGAAAAGACTCGCTTCGTCACCGCCCACGGCGTGTCGTCGCCATCGAAAATTGCCATGGTTTCAAGATTGCCGGCGGGTGAAAATTTTACCGGTAAAAATCAATGAGAAAGGTCTATTAGACCACACCACAGAGGGAGAGAGAAGGGTTCGCGCATGTGGAATTTGGTTGCAAGTTAAGCAATGGCGACGGAACAAATGAATCTCACAAATCGATCTCACTCAGCATGAGCAGGCGCACGTGTTGTCACCGCGCGGCAATCATCCGCGTCAGCTGCCTCACCACATTCTCCACCGGCGGCAGATTTTCGGTGCGCCACTGGAGTACGCCTTGACGGTCGATTAGAAATACTTGCCCGGTATGTTCGCCCAGGTTGTCGTTCGCTTGCTGCAAAGCGTCTCTCAGCTTATTGATTTCTTTCGCCTCCGGTACCGCGCCTACCCATTGAGGACCGGCGCCGAATTTACTCAGCCAATCTTGCATGGCGCGCGCATTGTCTCCCAATGGATCGATGGAAAGCGACAGTAATTGCGCTTGGCCGCTCGACAACTGCGGCACGCGGCGCTGGACTTCCGAAAATAGCGCACCTTGCAGCGGGCATGTTTCGCTGCAGCCGGTAAACATCAGCTGCATGGCGGTGACCTTGCCGCGCAACAGGTCCGGCAAGGTAGTGCGTTTGCCGTCGTGACGCACCACATAAATGGGCGGCAGAGTAATGGGCGGTTGTACCGGCCCGACTGTCGTGTGAGCATGCGCATGGCGGGGCAGGGCTGCAATCAGGCTCAGTCCGCCCAGCATCTTCATAAAATCGCGGCGCTTATGGATCATTCTGCGGTCCTGTTAAATAAGCCCAAAGGGCATTGCATTGTTCGTCATTCAATTCGAAGCGCGGCATCGCCCGCAGCAGGATGACATGACCCGGATCGATCCCTTCGCGAATGGTCGCGCAAAAGCCCTGACGGTCATAAGCAAATGCCGGACCGCCTCGGCGCGGATGGGATTGCGTCAACCAGGAGCGCGTCAGCAGCGGGGCGAATTGATCGACGCCAGAACGCTGCGATTTCGAATGGCAGCCGATACATCTACCGACTTGTGCTGGCAAAGGATCGTGGTGGCCGGACAGTCTGGCGACGACCGGCTCTTCACCGCGGAAAATCTTTTGCCCGCGTTCCTCCAGCGCTCGCGCCGTGCAGCCGGCGAACAGCGTGCCGATCAATGTCAACCAGGTAAACGCGCGCAGCGGAGCCATTTATCGAATTTGCACGCTCTTCGCGATACTGGGCACACCGTTGGCATTCAAGGCGAACAACATGTAATACCCTGGCGGCGCGATGCCCGGATCGCTGGGGATTTGGAGGGTGTAGTTGCGGTTGTCCGAGGTTGTGGACTGCAGCGGCACGCGGCGCTGATCGTTGTTGAGCGAATGCGTCACG
>JACOUL010000024.1 GCA_016177875.1 Burkholderiales bacterium | reverse complement strand
TGAAATTCTGTGGAAGCAGGCCAAATATTTCTGGCGCCGCTTCTGTGCATTGGCCGGTCACGAATTGCAGCAGGAAGTCGACGCCTTGATGCAGGGTTTTGGTACAGATTACACAATTGCTTTTCAATGATTACTTAGCAATTCGTTGCCAGGCCAATGAGTAGCACAAAAGCCGCCCCACAATCAGTCAAAACTTAAGCCGCCACTTGTTGAACAAAGCAACGTCCCGGTGATTACCTGTCGATCTGCCGCAGCAATCTGGCGCGAACTCTGGGGTCCATTTCAAAATAGGCGGTCCTGGGCTGATCGCCGCCTGCGGGAATGCTGTACGTGAGCGCATGCAGGCTCTTGCCTTTGTGGATCTTGCTCCGGAGCTCGATCAAATTGCCGCCCTGAACTTTCAACCAGTCTGAGAGTTCGCTGCTCATGATGATGCGTATCGGCGTGTCGAGGGATTGCCCGTCGCCGATGCGATTCATAAACAATTCACGCATGGCATCGGCACGAATCTGGTGGAAATCTGCGGTTTTTTGATCGCCCAGTTTGGCGTAGTACCTAGACGCTAGGGCGTGCACGTCGAAGCTTGGAATTTCCGTCAGCGGTTTATATTTCTCCAGCTTGGACAATGTGCTCAGCGCGTCTCGATAGTGCCCCTTTTTCTCAAGGGCTGCTGCCGCCTCGACTGCTTCGCGGATCGATTTCGACAATTCGTGGACGTTGAACTTCTCGTCCTGAACCAAGCTTTGACGAATTTCCAGAAAGGCGTTTACTAGGGTCTCGTCGGCCTTCGTGTTTGCGTACGCGAACGAGCACAGGCTTAAGCCGAACCAAAGCGCGACAAGCCCCGTCATTTTTTTGATCATTTTTCTTTCCCTATTTCAAAAAGCCGAATCAGCTCAAAGTCAAATTCGTTTCATTCCAATTCTACTAGCGGGAGCTGTTTGGCTGAAGGGAGTAAGCAGCTTAGTTAGTCAGAAAAAAACGCATGCTATCCCGAAAAGCCCTCGCCGGATTTTCGATGAAGGGAATATGAGCGCAGTCGGAATACTGCTTGATGTCCGCACGCGGAAACATGGCGGCGGCACGTTTTTGGTAGAAGGGGGGAATCAGCTTATCTTCCGCGCCGGCAAGAACAAGCATAGGGGTATCCACCTCTTCAAACTGCGGGCGGTATTGTTCGATGTTCCATAAATAATTGGACTGGGCTTCAATGATTCTGGCAAGCGCATGCGTCTTGTTTTTGTAACGCATGATGAGCGCGCTTTGCATGGCGGGGATGACCGGCGCGAATTCGGTCATGTAGCGGTCGCTCAGAATCTTGGTATAGAGGCCCTCAGCCCATAAATCGGCCCGGTTTTCACGCAGGAGACGAATGCCGTAATCCGAGTCCAGCTTGAAGGTCAGCGCCCTTTCGAGCACCACTCCCGACAGTACTGCCCGATTGACTCTGTTCCGGTATCGCCGCAAGGTTTCCGCAACGACGATGCTTCCTGTCGATACGCCAAGCAAGTTGACATGCCGCTTGTCGAGTTCCAGGGCGTCCAAGATCGCAACCAAATGATCGGCCGTCTCTTCTACGCTATAAGGCGCGTCGTCCGACGTGGATTGCCCTTGCCCGCGGTAATCCCACAGCAGCACATCCATAACGGGCAGCACGTTTGAGAGCAGCCGGTACCAGGACTTGGTCTCCATTGCCACGCCGTTCAAGATCACCATCACGGGACACTGTCGTTCTCCGAAGTACTCGTAATAGATATCACGGCCTTGAACATGGACCGAGTCCTGGACGGTAGGCTTAATTTCATCCAGCATTTCCATACTCCCGTGATCTTTTTTTGGAGTATAGGTCCACATTGAAATTATGCTCACCCTCCATTCAGAGAGTGCATAGCTTACAGATTGACAGATGGGTAAAGTCTAGCGCTGCACCTTCGCACGCTGGTTCGCCTGTTTGACTTGCCAGAGTACAGCTTGGCTGTCCGGCTTAAAAAACGCAGTCGTAATTTTTGACGCCAGCGTGTCGAATGCGCGTTCGGCCATGACGGCATAGACCTGGCTATCTTCCGGGCCGACGTCTTCACTATCGCGGGCCTTCTTGTATTCCACATGAAATGTCTGCGGCGGCTGCACTTCAAGGTTAAAGCGCCACTGTTCATCTGCGTCGGAAACCACCAGCGCCGACTGAAAACGGATGACAAGCCCCACAAATCCGCGATCGCGCTTGTCGGATGTATAAATCGAGCCGGACGGATCTATCTGGTAATGGATATCGAGCGTCGGCAGCTTGCGGTTGACGCCGTTGCCGGCGCCGAGCGACAGCACATCATTCGGAAAAATCGTCTGGAACGCGCTTTTGAGACCGGCGACGATGCGTGCTTCGCGTACCGCTGCGCTGTTGTCGCCAAAATGGATGGCCGCCGGAATGATTCTTCCGACGCCCTTTATCTGTCCTTGTTGCTGGAGCAATGCGTCGAGCAGCACGAGTTCATTGGCTGTGGGGCGGACGAAGTTGATTGGAACGAATGGATCGCCGCGTTGTTCTACGATAGCCAGGAGCTTTTCCATTGCTGCCACCAAGGCTCCATCGGATTGCACTGCCTGGTCTTTAAAGCGTGTAAGCGCCTTCTGGTACAAGGCATGAATTTCCTTGGCCACGGGATCTTGAAGGCCGGCATCGGGATAGCGCCTTAGCAATTGGCGCAAGGCCGTGACCGATTTTTTCTTGAGGACTTCTTCGAAGGCGACGCGCGGCAAAGCTGCGCGCATTTCATTCACATAAAATTTGCCGCGCGCGATATATGCGCCATAAGCTTCTTCGGTATTGAGCCGCTGAGCCTGTTTATGCATGGCCAAATCTCCCGCTGCATTTCGCACTGCCCACAATACAGGCGTAATTAGTGCGGTCAGCAAAATCGACAGGACGATCGGATGCTTGACTAGGCTTAACAAGATACCGTCGGATGCGTCTTTCGAGTCGCGTTTGGGCAGCGTCCATTTATTTTTCCTCAGCTCCAGCAGCGGGTCGAATCCTTGTACGGCGGCCATGTCCCGATCATCGAACGCTTCGCGTGCCGCATTTTGCAATTCGTCGAATCGCCTTAGCGTATATTCGGCTTGCTCCATGTTGTGCACGTACAAGATCTGGGTTGGAGCATCGTTAAACGTTAAAGCGAAGCTGGTCTTGTTGTATGACCCGTTGGTATGGTGATGGGTCGCATCCAGTTTAGTCAGCTGCATCAGGTCATACAGTTTGAGCGTCGACGAACGCGCATCGATCAGGGCGGAAGGAAGTAGATAACGCCCAGGGGCAAAACCAAATAATTTTTTTAGCTTGTACCGCCGCCAGCAAGCGACGAGCACATACACGATGCCGACCGTCCAAATTGCGTACCAAGCCATGTCGCCGTAACCCGTCCAGCCGTCGTCGCGCATCGGATTGCCGAAATTCTTGGAAAGGGCACCGAAGAGAAACAAAGAAAGCAATAGAATCAGAGCGATCTTTCCGCTATAAAAGCGGAGGTTCGAGCGCGTTTCTTCAAAAATTTTGCAGGCCGGGTTGTTAAGAGATTTGACCAGTCGTTTCCTGTCACTACCGGGAAGCGCATCGAATTTGATTTGAATTTGTGACGACACGGTTGTCCTTTCCTCTATATTCGATACGATGGCAGCAGCCCTATTGTCAATATGGAATCACCTGTTTTTTGCAGTGTCGTCGATCTTAAATTGTTGGTCAATGAGAATGTTGCTGGCTTGGTGAATAATAGGGGAAACGATTAATTGCGAATGCATGATGGATGACGATCTACAGTCCCATTTACCGGCCAACGCCAGTCAAGCCAAACAATGGATTGCCGAGCTCGGCGCACAACTAGCTCAACGGGGAATTTTTCTGCGCGAGCCGCCGGAGGAGCCGACCAGTTGCTGCGGCCGCGGCTGTAATGGCTGTGTGTGGGAAGGATATCTGAGCGCTGCCGGGTATTGGTGCGAGCAGGCGCGGACGGCCTTACTGAAACAAGACTAACGTGACCAGCGATCTTGCTGCATCGTCGACGCACATCTGATACATTCCCTCGCATGAGCAAAATCAGCCTGGACCGACTGCTGCAATCGCAGGGATTCGGCACCCGTAAATGGTGCCGGGAATTGATTGCCGACGGCGAAGTCGCCATCGCCGGCGAAACCATGACCGATTACCGCGCCGCCATCGACGCCGAGAACCTGCGCTTCACCGTCTTCGGCGAAGAATGGGAATATCGCGAACACGTCTACCTGGCGTTGAACAAGCCGTCCAATGTCGAATGTTCGCGCAAACCGAGCAACCATCCCGGCGTGTTGAGCTTACTGCCCGAGCAGATGACCTGGCGCGATGTGCAACCGGTCGGGCGGCTCGACCACGACACTACCGGCTTGCTGCTGCTCTCGGACGATGGCCAATTCATCCATGCGCAATCCTCGCCGAAACGCCATGTGCCCAAGCGTTACTTGGCCATTACGTTTGATCCGGTGACGCCGGCCCTGATCGCGCAGCTGACGAGCGGCGTCCAATTGCATGACGAGCCGGCGCCGCTGGCGGCGCAACGATGCGTCCAGGTTGGCGAACGCCAACTGGAAATCGTGCTTGAACAGGGAAAATACCACCAAGTTAAGCGCATGCTGGCAGCCGCCGGTAACCATTGCAGCGCACTGCAGCGCATCGCGATCGGCGGCATGACGCTGGAGTCGCTGGGCTTAGCCGAAGGCGAGTGGTGCTATCTGGATGCCGCGCAGCGGCAGTTGCTGGTACCGCAAACGGATTGATGTGAAGAATGAGGCGTCCTGATTTTCCGCACGATCAGAACAATTCCACTTCCTGGTCAAACGCGCTTGCAGCAGCGCCAAAATCGCCGATAATTTTCTGCCAGTCGTTGCCATGATGGCTGTCCAAGTATTCGAAGAACGACGATGTCGGGTCATTCAACAGCACGGCCACAGCGTAATCCAATATGTTGTCGCTGAATTTGACCAGCGCGTCGTACTTGGTGCCGGTAGCAAGTGCATCATCGATCACGACAGGCGCTCGATCAAAGTAAATGCTGGGTACCTTGCGCCGCAGATTGGCGCCGAAGTCCGACTGCACCTCGGCTTTTGCCTGCGCAAAGCTGCGCTGCTCCGAATAAAAGCCATAGGGTTGGATCGCGAAATATTCCGCCAGAGGCGGCATGACACCGCGGTCCGCTGCTTTGTCGAATGCGGCGTCGACTTCGAGCCGGTCGCCCTTCTTTAAGCCGATCCGAATCACCAAAGCCTCTGTTATCCCGGCAAATCCCGCTGATTGAAAATGCCGGACGATGCGTTCCGCCGCACTATTGGCCGGCATGGCGGTGATGCTATTCATGGAAAAGTTCTTTCGTAACAAGAAGGTTTGCAGCCAAAGAGATAGTATCGGTTAACATCGGTTGAACAACATACCCTTCTCTTCATTCAATGCGCTCATTATCATAGCGGGGTTTCCATCAATTTTGAATCGCTAGTGCTTAGTTTTCTCCAAACCGTTAAACCCTACTTGACCAATCCTTTGGTTCTGCTGGCAGGGTTTGTGGCGGCTTCCTTCCTGATGATCTGGCGTTTGCATGCCGTTGAGGGCAAGGGCTTCGAGGGCACAATATTGGGCACGCTGATCATGCCTTACTGCTCCGGTTTCGCCAACCTGGTGTTCGTGTTTGTGATAAGCCGCAGCAGCGGCAATGGCCGCCAGGTGATCGAAAACAGTTTGGTCAACAACGTCACCAATCTGACCTTGATCTTAGGGCTCACGGCACTGTTCTATACCGCCTCGTCCGCCAATGCCGGTAAAAAAAAGGGAAAAGGCCAGGCCGCCCAGGTTCGCCTGTATCGCCTCGACTTGCTGCTGACCTTGGTTGCCATGTTTTTGTTTACGGGCGCCTTGTGGGCGCTGGCCAAAGACGGCGTGTTGGACTTTTATGACGGGCTGGTGCTCGTCGGCTTGTTTTTGTTTTGGCAGATACTGCACGTGTTCGAGGTGTTGAAGAACAACGTCAGGAAAAACCAATCCATCCATTGGTCGATCGTCTTCGATTTGCTGTTGATCGGCGTTTGCGCCTACGCCATCTACTTGAGCGTTGACTACCTGGTGAAGTGGGTAACGACGGCGGACAATCCCTATTTCAGTGTCGCCAACCTGGGTTGGCTAAGCGGCATCATCATGGTAGTTCCCAACGCTTTTTTAGCGCTCTACTATGCGCATGCCGGCCGGCAGGACATCGTGGTGAGTTCGCAAGTGGGCGATGGACATATTTGCATTCCGATGTGCATCGGGCTATTTGCGCTGATGGAGCGCATCGTCGTACCGGACTTCTTCCAGTGGGGAATATGGATCATCCTGGGCGCCGGCGCGCTGCACTTCCTGTCGATCGTGATTTTTGGGCGAACGCCGCGCATTGCGGGTGCCCTTCTGCTGGGAGGATACGGATTGTTTATATATAAGGGGCTGGGGGCTTAATACACGTTTTTAGGATATCCTTGAGCCCGCTCGAGTATGGCGATATTCAGAAATGTCGCGTCATTCCATCAATTTGCTTTTCAGGAAAGAGAAAATTTCATGCGCACTATGAAAAATCGTTTAAACGCTGTCTTAAGCGGAATAACCTTGCTTGGCCTCTGCGCAAGCATGCCCTTGGAAGCGAAAGAAACGACCTTCGACAAAGCTGCCTATCTGGATGCCAATTTTTCAAGCCAAAATCTGAGCCCCGAGGTTCGGGAATATATTACAAAAGACGCCCCGCTTCCTTTGCGCTTTAAGACCGTCGAAGTAAAGTCGAATGTCGAAATCGACGACGGCAAAAACAAGAAAGCAGGACCGACGATCGTATCGACTTATGCCAATGCCGAAGGTGGCTTGGTGAAGGAAATCCATGAATACTCGAACAAGGACGTGCCCTCCGGAACTCAACTTGCGATGAGTTATGCCGGCATATTCAAATTGAGGTCGCAGAACATTCGCGACAACGATCCGAATGCCACGCTCATTATCGAAGCAAAGCAGATCGCTCACTTCGCAAAAGGTTTGGATCAGCTGAAAGAAAAAAAGGATTATCTCTTTGAAGTGAAGTCCGCAGCTGCGGCAGAATCGCAGCTCTTCAATTCAGTTAAAGTGGTTTGCCGCGCAGGCAAGTCATTTGCCGCATCCACGCTCCATCCGAAAATTTCGGGCAAGGCCACCGAGCTGAGTTGTGAAAACTACTATAACGACAAATTGACCGGCAAAACCAAGTACGCCGTATTGCAGCAATCCGGACTCGCCTTAACCACGGAGCACCAAATGGGTCCGACCACATTCCGTTACAAAGTGACGGAAGTCAAAGGTTTAGAGCTTCTAACACAATGAAACCAGCCCGCCTGCCCGCCACATGCGGCGCCCGCGTTGTTGCACTCCTCGCCAAGGGGAATTACCCTTGGCTCGTCGTGCGCCTAGCAGTCATCCGCATGTGGCAGCCATTCGAACTGGCCCCAATATGTTAAAAGCTCTTAGAATAACCGCCCGTAATCGGGAATAATCGCCCATCGATTATTCCCGATTATTGCTAAAGGCCGGCACCCGCCTATGCTAATCTCCCCCTCGCCCCGCTAAATCAAACTATTATTTGACGCCTCTGCGGGAATCCAATACTGTAATCCTGCGGCGGATCCTTCAAGTCGGCGCGATGTCACCTCGTGTGATGAAACGCCTCTGCAGGGCTACCCTGCGGGACATTTTTGATTGGGCAATGCAACGCATGAGCCGAACTGCACGCTGTGCAGGACTGCTCATGCATAACAAGACTGGTTGAAGGCTCTCCGCCGCCTTTCCGTTCCAAGACCAGATGACATCCAAAACGCTCGTTGCTTTGGCACTCGCAGACACCTTTCTTTCTCGTGAAGCGGGTCTTGCGTCCATGGTGCACAGTGCGGCGTGGGCGCTTGGAAAAAAATGGAAGTGGATTCCTTCGCTGTGCCGGGCCATTGTTGAGCAGGCCGGCGAACATTTCTACGACTATAGCCGCGACGAACTGGCGGCGCTGATACTGGCGCATGCCGGTTTTTCCGATGCATGGCAGGACAATGCGCCGCCGCGGATCAAACACTATTGCCTCGATCTGCCGATTGCGCCGGAAAAACCGGCATGGCTGTCCTCGCTTGCACTACCTGAGTTGGCCACCATCGCCGATTTGACACAATGGCTGAAGCTGTCCGCGGCCGAGCTCGATTGGTTTGCGGATAAATGGCGCGAGCAATCTCCCACGGCACGCGCCTTACAGCATTATCGCTATCGCTGGCTGGTCAAAAAAAGCGGCGGATTGCGCTTGATCGAAATCCCTAAGCAACGCCTACGGTCCATACAAACCCATATACTGCGCAAACTTCTGGACCTGGTCCCGCCGCATTCGGCGGCGCATGGATTTCGCCGGGCACATTCCTGCGTCACACATGCATCTCTTCATGCCGGCAAGCGAGTCGTGGTGCGCATGGATCTGAAGAATTTTTTCACGAGCATTTCGTATGCAAGAATTCATGCGATGTTCGGCAAGCTGGGTTATTCGAGCAGCGTTGCCGCTGCACTTGCTCGGCTTTGCACTCACCGCACGCCGCTCGGCGTATTCAGCGAACGGGAAATTACTAAAACGATTCCATGGCAGGAACGCCATGCCTTGCGCACGCCTCATCTACCGCAAGGCTCTCCAAGTTCGCCGGCTTTGGCCAATTTATGCGCGCACCGGCTGGACATCCGCTTGGATGCATTGGCAAATTCGCTGAATGCGCGCTATAGCCGATACGCCGACGACCTGACGTTTTCGGGCGAATACGAACTGGAACAAGCAATGGAACGCTTTTCCATCCAAGTAGCTGCCATAGCGCTCGAAGAAGGTTTCTCGGTGAATACCAGGAAAACGCGCCTGATGCGCGCGGGTGTTCGGCAACAAGTTACCGGCCTTTTGGTCAACCGCCATCCGAACACACCGCGCGAGGAATTCGATATTCTCAAGGCGACGCTGACGAACTGCATTCGTCATGACCCGGCATCGCAGAATCGGGAAGGCCGGGAGAATTATCGACAATATCTTGCAGGCAGAATCGCTTTTGTGCACATGGTCAATGCGAAGCGCGGTGTCCGCTTGAAACAATTATTTGAAAAAATTAAATGGTAGACGGCAATTGAAAACCTGCGTCTATCCGGCGGCCTCCGGGTGATTTCAATGCGCTGAATTAGTTCATTCCCCTCAAGCAATTCGACTTGATATAACGCAAACCCTCTTACGCTTGTCACGCAATTGCGTGACGCGAATCTTGCTCAGTTTCTCTATTGTCTTCTTCGCAAGTTTTATGACTATGTCGAGGCAATATTGGGAACCGCTCACTTTCTTTCTCCATCGAATATAAGCATTCGTTTACGGTGCTCTCACGCGGCAGAGGAGATGCCGCAACGGGGCAAATCGGGGCTTTTCTTTCTTAAGCCGCCGCTGAGCTTTGTATTTGTTTTGCTGCTCTGCTCGGCAAATCTTGCACGGGCAAGCGCGCCGCCTTCCGAACAGCAGCGTTCGTCTGCCGTATCCAAGACCCTGGCCGAAGACACATATGCGGGCGTCGTCATAGACCACACCATTACAGTTGCCGGCCGTGATTTCGCCGATTTCTTTACGTTGCTGTGGCGTGAAAAACCCATGAGCAACCGCTATGCGATTTCCGTGCATGAACGCCCATCGGCGCGCAACGGAACGCTGGTATGGGTCGAGCATGGCCGACGCAGAATTTTTCAAACCACGCTCCCCAGCACGCGCAGCAGGATCAGGCCGATCAGTGAGCAAGCGGCCGACATTTCCTATCAAAACTTGATCGACATCGAAGCGCAGCGATTGCTGTTCCTCGATCCAGATATCGCAAAAGACGAATTTTAAAGAGCAACGCCAAAAAAATATGGGAGTAAACATGCATTTCACATCCGCGATGACAGGGGCGATGTATTGCTTGACGTTTGCACTGCTGATGTCGGCCGGCGGTCGCGCGCAGGCAACCGAGTTGATTTATGTGCCGGTGAATCCGATGTTCGGGGGAAGCCCTCTGAATGGCTCCACCTTGCTCAGCGCCGCGCAGGCACAGAATAAATCCAAGGACCCGAATGACGCGAGCTCACGCTATTTCGATAAATCGCCGCTCGAACAATTCAACGACAATCTTGAGCGGGCGATCATCAGTCAATTGTCCAGCGCGGCGGCGTCGCGCATCGTCGGCCCGAACGGCAAGTTCACACCGGGCTCGCTGGAGACCGGCAATTTCTTGATCACGGTTGTTGATCTCGGCGGCGGTTTGCTGCGGATCACGACGACGGACAAGGTCAGCGGTTCTACCACTTCATTCGAGGTGAAGCAATGAACGCGACGCATTGCATCAGCACGATCGCGAGATCCATATTCACCCTGCTCCAATGCTTACAGGACACCCGGTTCCGCGCGGGCCGCATTGCGGCTCTTGCAGCCGCCGGTGCGATCATGGCCGGTTGCGCCAGCCAGCCTCCCGCCGAAGTTAATTCGCAAGCCCACTTGACCCCGGCCAGCAAAGCGACGCGCGACTTGACCCAATTGCCGCCGCCAAAGGGAAGGGTGGCGGCGGCAGTGTATGCGTTTCGCGACCAGACAGGTCAGTACAAAGCGATACCGGACAGTTCGTTTTCAACGGCAGTCACCCAGGGGGCGGCGTCGATACTGGTAAAAGCGTTGAAAGATTCTCGCTGGTTCATTCCGGTCGAACGTGAAAACCTGCAGAACCTGCTTACCGAGCGCAAGATCGTACGCGCTATCGAGTCGCCGCAGCCAAACAACCCGCCGCCGATTAACCTGCCGCCCCTGTTGCCGGCAACCGTGCTCATCGAAGGCGGCATCGTCGCCTATGAAACCAACCTGCGTACCGGCGGCGCCGGCGCACGCTACCTGGGAGTCGGCATCAAGACTCAGTATCGAGTAGACCAGGTCACCATCAATTTACGCACCGTCGATATCCGCAACGGCCAGGTTCTCAACAGCGTATCCACCACCAAGACGGTTTATTCCTACGAGCTTTCGAGCGGGGTCTACCGCTTCGTGAACTTCAAGGAGTTGCTTGAGCTGGAAGCCGGATATACCCGAAATGAACCGGCTCAACTGTGCGTCAAAGAAGCGATTGAAGCGGCGGTGGTGCACTTGATCGTACAAGGCATCAAGGATCAGGTGTGGGCGCTTAAGAATGAAAAAGACTGGCTTTCTCCAGTGATCCAAGCCTACCTGCGCGAAGAGAAGGAACAGCTGGCGCCAGAAGATGTGGCAGCCGTCAAGGAAGAATCGCCTGCGTCGGCGCAATAGCACCACAACGCGCCGCATGCAACGCAATAGCCATTATCCGGGAATTAAGGGGCACTGGATAAGACCATGGCATTCGCCTCTAGTCCACCTTAGGAGTCACACATGAAATCGAAATTAGCCATCGCGCTTGCAATTGGTCTCGCATACGGATTGCCGGCTGCAGCACAAACCACTTCAACCGTAACCCAAACCGGGGCCGGCAACTCGACGTACGTCGAGCAACTCAACACCAGCGGCACCACCACCGCTACGGTCATCCAAGCCGGCACCGGCAACGTTGCCGGCGATCCGCTGGCCGGTCCGCCGACCACCGGCATTCTGCAAAAAGATAGCAGCAACGTTGCTGCAACCGTAGATCAAACCGGCACCAGTAACGTAGCCGACATCAAGCAAACCGGTGTAACCGCAGGCGGCGCGCTCGTTCTGCAAAACGGGCTCAGCAATAACGGCACCGTTGCGCAGACCAATAGCGGCAGCGTCTACAGTGAAGTACGCCAATACGGCGCCAGCAACACCGGCTCCGCGACGCAGACCGACAGCACCGGCAGCGCTCTCTACGTTCATCAATGGGCAGGCACCGGCCATACCGCCACCGCAACCCAAACCAACGTGAGCGGCAGCGTCGGCCACATCGACCAGTATGGCGCCAATAACGTGGCGACCACCACGCAAACTAGCGGCACCAGCCTGAACGCTTACGTCGGCCAAACCGGGAACAACCAGGTCGGCTATGTTTATCAGACCGGCGCCGCAAATAACGGCTACGTCCAGCAGTACGGCGGCGGCAACAACTACGGCGAAGTCGCTCAATACGGCACCGGAAGCCTGGGTTCTGTCCTGCAGACCAATTCGACCAACAGCGTCGGCTACGTGCATCAATTCGGCGGCAATAACAATCGCGGCGAAGTGCTGCAAGACGGCGTCGCATTCGCTTACGCCCACATCGATCAGCTCGGCGATGGCAACCGCGCCAAGACCGATCAGTCCGCAGGCAGCAACATGTACGCCTACGCCCTTCAATTGGGTAACGACAACACGTCGGATATCAAGCAAACCGGCACCTGGAATGATGCTGCCACTTACCAGTACGGCAATAACAATATCGCCTCGATCACGCAAGACGGTAACGGTGCTTCCTGGAGCGCGCGCAATACCGCTTACGTCAACCAAGGCGGCAATAGTTTTGCTGCCACCATCACGCAGACCGGCAATTCCAATCACGCCGGCATCCTGCAGCACTAATCAGGCAGCGTAAAGCTAAGGCGAGCGGCATATGCCGCTCGCCATTTTTAAGCAGCACTCCGGAGATGCAGGATGAAACGGCTTTACTTTTTTTTGATTGCCGCAATGAGCATGACGTGCATGAGCGCCCCTCTCCACGCGCAAAACTATACAGCGACGATCCGGCAAGACGGCACAAATAATGGCGCCTTAGTCGCTCAGCAGGAAGGCAATGCCTTGCAGGCGGACATTGAGCAAGCAGGATCGCATCATGAATCTTCCATTTTGCAGAACCATGTCACGCAAGGCGTCAGCCATGTGCAACAAGTGGGAGCCGGCCATGCCGCCGTCGTTCGCCAGTACAATGGCATTGACTTGTCCGCAGAGATTGCACAGCGCGGCCAAGGGCATAGGGCTGATATTTTTCAAACCGGCACGGCGCAATGGGCTCAGATTTCTCAATATGGCGCATCGAACAGCGCCGGCATCAGCCAAAGCGGCAGTTGGAACGAAGCACAAATCCGGCAGCACGGCCACAATAACGAAGCGATCATTACCCAAGCCGGCACAGGCAATTCTTATGGTGCACGCAACATCGCGGTAATCGAGCAATTGGGTAACAACTTCAGCGCATCGATCCAGCAATCGGGCAATGCGGGCATGGCAAGCATTTATCAGCAGCGATGAAGGAAAATCGTTTCAAAAACGCCGTCGCCGAACTGGGCTTTCAGCAAGGAAAATAATTCCAGTGACCAATTTTTAAAAGATACTTTAAGTAAAAAATTCTGTTTTATATCAATATCGCCACCCGCGATGACAGGTGTAATTCTCCCGAAAAAATTAAATAGCAGACTTGCTTCAAACAGTCTGGACATAGGGAGTTGTTTTTGCAAAAATTCACGCGCACGGTAGCGGATTTGTATTCTCTCGCCGAGCAGGCATCGTCGAGCAGATTTTTCGCCGAGATGCTGGGACTGCTCAAACCGCTGATCCATTTCGATGGCGCCGTCCTGGGTTTAGGGGAGTGCCGAACATCCGCCCCCAAGGTCGGCATTATCGAAGCGCATATATATGGCCGCCATCCGGCTATCGTGCACGATTACGCCGATCTAGAAAGAATTGATCCTGTTACTGCAGCCTATCTCAGCAGCAAAATGGAGGAGCCGCTGCAAGCCAATTGTCCTTCCTATTTTCGACAATGCCGCCTTCAATTATTGAATAATTTGACGAGCAAGTACGAGCCGCGGCATTTACTGCTTTTTGGAGACCGGCCCACGGATGCTACAGCGGGCCGCTGGCTAGTGTGCTATCGCGATACAAGCGAAGGGTTTTCCGAATCGGAAACACAATACTTGCAAGGATTATGGCTCCATATCGGCCGCGCCATTGATCATAATCGCCGATGCGTCCTGGATGCACTGGACGCAAACCGAAAAAGCCGTGCCACCGCTCTTCTCACGCGACAAGGATATATCAACGTCGCCGATCAATGTTTTCACGAATTGGTGCAACGAGAATGGCCCAACGAAACAAGCTTTCGTCTACCCGCCAAGGTATTCCAAACCCTGCTACTTGGGCATAATTATGTGGGGCGATATTGCATCTTAAGTTTGAAAGAGCAGCAAGGATATTTATTGTGCTCCGCGAGCAGGGGCGATACTTTGCAACGGTTGACGCCGGCAGAGACAGTCGTTGCCAAACTCTTTTCCGCCGGCATGAGCAACCGCGAGGTCGCGGTCGCATTGGGCGTATCGACCAATACCGTGCGCAGCCAGCTGACCAGGCTGTATAGCAAACTCAATGTCCACAACAAGATTCAGCTCAGGCAACGAATCGAGCCGCATTAAACATACCATTGCACAGGAAGGCTTCAGGCAGAAGTCCCGGTCATGTCAGTTAATGCGTTTAAGACGTTGCCCGTAAATTCCCCACACGCATTCAACACCATCCACCGTACCGCACAGCGCCCAGCCGTTACCGATTTTTCTAACCGTTACGTCGCTGCCGATTTCAGCGCCTAGTTTTTTGGCCCATTGCGTGGCAGCGCCCTGCCCCTTGAACAATTCGTTTCCGTCGACGATTACAGTCCCCTCAAAAACGGGAGCGGCGAAGATTGTCATGATCTTTGTTACCTTTACAGGTCTATGCTCAACGATTTGTAAAGCCTATCCGAGATTTCCGTTCCGCTGCAAGCTTTATCACATTCCTCTTATAATCAGCTCAATTTAACCGAGGGCACACTATGACCATCTCGCTATACGCCGCTTCCGTACCCGTATTCAAGCAAATGCTCGCCAGCATGAGCGCAGTGCTTAGCAAGGCCGAGCAACACGCGACGGAAAAAAACATCGATCCGAACGCCTTGCTGCAGGCACGGCTTTTCCCCGATATGTTCGCATTGGTGCGTCAAGTGCAGATCGCCGCCGATTTTGCCAAGAGCGTTTCGGCGCGGCTGGCCGGTGCCGAGGTGCCGTCCTACGAAGATACCGAACAAACGTTCGCCGAGCTGCAGGCGCGTATCAACAAAACGCTGACGTTCATCGACACCCTGACGCCGGCCCAAATCGACGGCCATGAAGATCGCGAAATCGTCTTGCGGCCGGGCACGCCCAAGGAAAGAAAATTTAACGGTCAAGCTTACCTGCTGCATTACGGGTTGCCGCAATTCTTTTTTCACGCGACCACTGCGTACGCCATCCTGCGTCACAATGGAGTGGAGATAGGCAAACGCGATTTCATGGGCGAGTATTAACCACTACTCCGCATCAAATTCTGCCGCGGCTTTGGCTGCGCCCAAGGCTTTGCCATAAGTCTCGAAAGCGACATCGTAGCTTTCAATTTCGTTGTCTTCGCCAACGAAGTGCGTCCACCATCCATCGCTTTCCCGGACGATGGCGATGTCGCCGGGGCGGCAGTGCTCAGCGATTAATTCGCCGGCTTCCAGCGTGACAATCGTCGTTTTTCTGTGCTTGATTTTGTGAGGCACATGCGGCTCCGCAGGCTCTGAATTACCAACAACAATAGCTGGTCTCTATTTTCACTTATCGCCGCCTACGCAGCTTCCGCATGAAGGCGTCGAATACGGCGCGTGCTGCCGGATCGTTCACTTCCGCTTGCAATTCGGACGGTCCCTCATGCTCGGTCGCATACTCTTCCGCCAGATTTTTCCAACCTTTGCTCGCGGCGAATGGACCGAATGCTTCCGGCGCTTCGAGCACGATCATTTTTTTATCCTGCAGGTCGGGATCGCCGACGCCAAAGTCGGGGCCGGCATAACCCAAGGATCTTAATCTGGCCAGAATTTGGCTAATGACGCGTGTATCTTCCACCAGCGGCTCATCATCCATCGAGACGGCAAAATCGACATAAATGTCGAAGATGCCGTAGCCTTCATCAAAGATACGGATGGCATCGATTTTCCATACGCGTCCCAAGGAATCGGTAATGTCGAATGGGCCGCTTAAGAGAATGGTGTTTTCCTCGTGCATGCCTCAGGGTACACCAGTAGCGCAAGTCCGGGAAGATCGCTTAAAGCAGAGTCCGGCAACCATGCTTGCATGATGCTGAAAAAGCACATAACGCCCGCGCTGGCTACAATGCAGGATATTTGTGCCGCGATATGCTGCAGTTTTAAGGAAAACAGATGAATGACGAACTGACACTCGACGAGTATGCCGCCTTATCGGAAATAGTAAAAATGCCGAGGGGTAGCCGGCCGAGCGCCTGTGTAGCGAGGAACACCAAACGCTTAATCGGTTTGAAATACATTGTCCACGAAAAGTCGGGCAAGCTTGTCTTAACAGAAAAAGGCCGGCAAACATTGTTCGTCAAAAATTGTGTAGACGGCTTGCGCACGGCATCGAAAGATCCTGCCGCGCAATTGGACGCCGGCGTGTTGACCTTTCTTGAAAGAAAAGGCCATGTGATACGCAACGCCGAAACCGGTCAACTTGAATTAACCCTGCGCGGACATGAGACCATTGCGGATATCGACAGTAAGAGCTCAAAGAATCGCAGTTAATCCCGAAAATTGATCTAGTTAGATCCGAATATTAGCCCTTCCAGGATGTGCCCTTTTTCATGATGCAGCCCCTCGACCAATCCGCTCATCCCATCGCCATTATCGGCGGCGGCCCGGCCGGATTGATGGCGGCTGAAGTGGTGGCCGAGCACGGTTTGTCGGTCCATCTGTACGACGCGATGCCATCCGTCGGTCGTAAGTTTCTGCTGGCCGGCAAAGGCGGCATGAATCTCACTCATGCCGAACCGCGCGACGCTTTCCTGTCGCGCTACGGCCAGCGACGCCCCCAACTTGAACCGTTCATCGACGCCTTCGATACCGAAGCACTGCGCTCCTGGGCGCATGGCTTGGGCATCGAGACTTTTGTCGGCACGTCGAACCGGGTATTCCCCAAAGACATGAAGGCCGCGCCGCTATTACGCGCATGGCTGCATCGCCTGCGCGAACGCGGCGTGCAATTTCACATGCGGCACCGCTGGCGCGGCTGGAGCGGCTGGAGCGGCAACGCTCGGGACAACCATGTGATTTTCGACACCCCCGATGGCGAGCATACGGCGCATGCGGATGCGATAGTGCTGGCGCTGGGCGGCGGCAGCTGGGCACGGCTCGGATCCGATGGCGCATGGGCGCCGTGGCTGAAACAACAAGGCGTCGCGGTGACGACATTACGACCGTCCAACTGCGGATTCGAAGTGAACTGGAGCGAGCACTTCCAGTCGCGATTTTCCGGCCATCCGGTCAAACCGGTGGTGGCAAGCTGGACTGATGCGGCAGGCGTGGCCCAGCGCCGTCAAGGGGAATTTGTGGTCAGCAGCAGCGGCATCGAAGGCAGCTTGATCTACGCCTTGTCGGCGCCCCTGCGCGAACAGATCGCCGCAACGGGCAGTGCGCGGCTGTATCTTGACCTGCTACCCGGCAAGGACCTTAGTCAAGTGATCGAAGGCATCGGACACCCGCGCGGGTCGCGTTCGATGGCAAGCCATTTGCAAAGCCGGCTTGGTCTTCGCGGCGTCAAGGCGGGGTTGCTGCGTGAATGCGCGGCGGCGGATTTTTCCGATCCGGTGCGGCTGGCCAATGCGATCAAGGCGCTGTCGCTGACGCTTAACGCAACCCGTCCTCTCGACGAAGCGATCAGCAGCGCCGGCGGCGTCGCGTTCGACGCGCTCGATTCGCATCTGATGATCCAATCGCTACCGGGCGTTTTTTGCGCGGGTGAAATGCTGGATTGGGAAGCGCCGACCGGCGGCTATCTGCTGACTGCCTGCTTCGCTAGCGGCCGGGCGGCCGGACTCGGCACGTTGGCGTGGCTGAAAGAGCGCGCACGGTCCGCGCGCTGAAACACGGACGCAGCGAAAAACGATTATGCTGTCGATAGAGTCGAATTCGACTCTTCATTAAAGGAAAAAAATGGCAAAGAAAGAACAACTCGATCCGGATACCGCTGCATTGATCCAATGGTGCACGGAGGTGGAGAGTTTTCTCGTGGCCGGCGGCGCTACGCTGGAGCAGGCGCAGGACCATATAGAAGAACAGATCGAATGGTTCATGGATCTGTTTTATGACGGCGTGACGCCGGAAGAGGCTGCCAAAGCCGCACTAAACTAACTATGCAACGACTCGAATTCAGCCTGAACGGCGACTATGTAGAATTAAATCAGCTCCTGAAATTGGCTGGCGTGTGCGACAGCGGCGGCGCAGGCAAGCAGCTGGTGGCCTCCGGCGACGTGTCGGTGGACGGCAAAGTGGAATTGCGCAAAACCTGCAAGATCCGTGCAGGTCAGGTAGTCAGTCTAGGCGATGTGCGGATTACGGTGAAAGGAAATTAAGAGCAAATACGTTGCTGCTCCTACCTTCTTCTTTTCAATACTTCAGAATGGAATGAATCGGTTTTTCTCGGAAAGTCATGTTGTTAAGATTCTCCAGATTGATAAGCACCGAGACATTTTCGATTTCATAGCCTGCGCGCTCACACAGCGTGACCGCTGCGGCAAGTGTTCCCCCGGTCGCCAACACATCGTCGACAATCAAGACTCGTCCCTGGCCGGGGCGCATCTCCAGCGTCGCCTTGCCGTACTCAAGTTCGTAGCTCAGCGCTTCGACCGGCGGCGGAAGTTTACCCGCCTTGCGCAGCGGAACAAAACCTTTGCCGAAGCGCGTGCCAAGCGCTGCGCCAAGAATGAACCCGCGAGACTCGATCCCGACAATCAAATCGATTTTCGACAGCTCGACATGCTCCACCATCTTTTCGAGCACAAAATTCAAGGCCTCCGGCGATTGCAAAATCGGCGTGATGTCGCGGAATAGAACGCCTGGAATAGGGAAATCAGGAATGTCACGAATAAGCGCCTGGAGATGCATGCTGTTTTATCCTTTTATTGGTCGCCTTAAGAGCCTATCCCAGTAGGAACTGCATGCCGCATGCTCGCCATAAGGCTCGGATACTGGGATAGGCTCTAAGTATAAACAAACGACGGCAAGATCTCGATTAAATCCGCATTGCTTAAAATTTGAACCCGCCTGCGCCCCACATCGACTCAGGCTTCGATGTTTTTAACCCGGACCTTGGAGATATGAAAATGCGTAATTCGTTTGGCCTTGTTGTTCTACTGGCTCTTTCCATCAACTTGACTGCATGCGGCAAAAAGCCGGATGAAGCCGCCGTCCCTAACGCTGCGGCGGCAGGCGGCAGCCTACCTGCGGCATGCACGAATTATCTGGATAAATACCAGTCCTGCCTGAAGGCCAAAGTTCCGGCGTCCGCGCAGCCCATGCTGGAGCAAAGCATGACCCAAACGCGCACCGCGTGGGAAAAAGCGGCGGCGACCGCCGAAGGCAAAGCCGGTTTAACGATGGCATGCGAACAAGCCCATGCGGCGGCCAAGACATCAATGCAGGCTTACGGATGCGAAATGTAAAGTCCTAAGAAGCGGGAGGCTGCGATCGATTCGCCCAGCAGCTGCAGCCTGCCCTTTTACCTTACCCCCATGAATTGACGGCTTGCTTGCGTCGATTTATTCCCCCCTTCTTCCGAGATGCCTAAAGTCCAGTGGATATGCCTGGCAGCCATTCAATAGGCATGGCTGAAAGATAATTAAGTGCTAAATTAACGCAATTCGCCTATTCCCCGGCCACGTGCGAATTCACCGTAAGGAAAAACATGCAGAAGACTTTACTCGCGAAGGCGTCGTTTGCCGCATTCGTTATCGGTATCGCTGCCGTGCTGCCTTCCCATGCCCAAGGCATGTTCAAATGCGGGAATAGCTACCAGGACAGGCCGTGCGATGGCAAAGATAGCGGCAAAGAACTCAAGGTCCGAAACACGATTGCCGCCGAAGGCGGCGCCAACCCCGTCAACGATGCGCAATGTGCCACGCGCGGCGCACGAGCACAGAAGATGGTTTGGGCACGCGAGGGCGGCGCCACACAAGAAAAAATGCTGGGCGAGGCGCGCTCGGCGGATGAAAGAGAACTCGTTATGGAAGTTTATGCCAGAAGAGGCACGTCGCATGAAGTACGCGCCGCCATCGAAGCCACCTGCGTAGCGGAAAAGGAGCGGATGGCCAAAGCGGCGGCTTTACTCGAAAGCGCCGGACTCAAAAAACAAGAAATGCCCCAAGCGTCGGCAAACACGCAGCAAAGAGATGCGGGAGCGTCAAACAACACAATGGCACAATCGTCTTCCGCGGAAGACAAAAAAAAGCGCACATGCGATAACCTGCGAAAGCAGCGATCAGATACTGTCAGCAGTCAGCGGAGCGGCGGAAGCGGATCGAGGCAGGATGCGTGGAACCAGCAAATTCGTGAGTTGGATAACAAGTTGCGAGAAAATCAATGCCCCTAACGCCGGACAATAAACGCCGGCAAACGATCGGCCAATTTCAACTATGATGATGATTGTTAACGATGCCACCGCATCGCAATAAAAACAAACCAACGAAAAGGAAGTCAAGCCATGGCGATCAAAAAGATTCTCATCGTGGACGACTCATCGACAGCACGGCATTTTCTGATCGATGTATTGACCAAAGACGGTTATGAAGTCGTCTCGGCCGAGAACGGTGAAGAAGCCGTGGAAAAGGCGAAGGCGGAAATGCCGGACCTGATCCTCATGGATGTGATCATGCCGGGTATGAACGGCTTCCAGGCCACGCGCGCCATCACGAAAGACGACATTACTAAACATATTCCGGTCTGGATGCTGACCAGCAAGGATATGGAAACCGACCGCGTCTGGGGACTTCGCCAGGGCGCCACAGCATTCCTCAACAAGCCCATCGAGGCTGAAGCTCTGCTTGCCAGGATCAACGAGCTGCGCACAGTAAGTTAAATAACAGGGGAGCGTCCCTTTTATTAACGAACCAAGATGAGTATCCGGCTTAAGATCATCTTCGCGATGTTTCTGGTGACCGTGGCGATTGCCTTAAGCGCCACCGGCACATCCTATTGGCTGCTGCAAACCAATCTAGCCGAAGATTTCCGGCATCGACTGGCCGACATTGCACATCTCGGCGCAGCATCCATCGACGTGCCTGCAACCCAACGCCTGATCGGGCAGATGGCGCCGACCTTAAGCGAGACCCAGGTTGAAAAGATCGAACAGTCGGATGATTACAAATTAATCGATCGCCAATTGCAGACCATTCGGGAAGCCGAACCCACGCTGATCAAGTATGTCTACATCATGACGCCGAGCGCCGACGCGAACGGCAGCCGTTTTCTGGTAGATGCCGATGTACACAAACTGGTTGCGAAGAAAAAACGCGGGGAAAAGGTTGAAGAGGAGATTTCGCACTTCGGCCTCAAATACGATATTCCGGAACGCTCGCTCATTAAAAAGGCGTTCAAGGACAATGCCTTGACCGTCGAAAAAGAATTCACGCCGGACCCAAAATATCTGACCAATTCGCTTTCCGCCTATGCCCCGATACGTGATGAACAGGGGCGTCTGCTCGGCATTCTGGGTGTCGACCTTTCGGACAAAAACATGCTGGCTGCGCTAAGGCAGTCCAAGCTGGCGTCCGGCGTGATCGTCGTGTTGGCGTTGTTATTGGCAACCCTGCTGTCGATTTTTGTCGGTATTCAGCTGACCCGGGGAATCAAGCTGCTCGATAGCGTGGTGCGGCGATTCGCGATGAAGGAGTTTGATGTGCGTGCGCCCGTCGTACCGGCGGATGAAGTCGGCAATCTCGGCAAGTCATTCAACTCCATGGCGCAAACCATCGATAACCACTCCAAGCATTTGGAAACCTTGCTGAAAGCCTATGGCCGTTTTGTGCCGCATTCCTTTCTCGATTTTTTAAAGAAAGATAGCGTCATCGATTTGCGGCTGGGCGATCACGTGCAGCAGGAAATGACGGTGCTGTTCTCGGATATACGGTCGTTCACGACGTTTTCCGAGGAGATGACGCCGCAAGATAACTTCGATTTCATTAATGCCTTCTTAAAGCGCGTAGGGCCGATCATCCGCAATCGCAACGGCGTCATCGACAAGTACATCGGCGACGCAGTGATGGCCTTGTTTGCCACATCACCGGCTGATGCCGTTGCGGCGGGCATCGATATGCAGCGCAAGGTGGCCGAATACAATCTAAATCGCGTTGCAAAAGGATGGAAGCCGATCGCTATCGGCGTAGGGCTGCACACGGGTAATTTGATCCTCGGTACCGTCGGCGAAGACGAGCGCATGAACAGTACCGTGATTGCGGATGCGGTGAACCTTGCCTCGCGCCTGGAGAGCATCACGAAATACTACGGCGTCGGCATCGTCGTGAGCGGCGATACGCTGACTAAGCTTGCGCACCCAGAGTCATTTAAAACCCGTTTCCTCGATAAGATTCAAGTCAAGGGAAAAAACGATTATGTGGTCATCCACGAAGTGTTCGACGCGGACGACGATACGACGCGCGCCGCCAAAGAAGAAATCCTGCCGAGCTGGCAATCCGCGGTCGACTTATATTTTGCGAAGCGCTTCAGCGACGCTGCGGCGATGTTCCAAGCTGTACTCCAACGTCTACCGGACGATAAAGTTGCGCAAATCTATCTTGAGCGTATAAATCAATTATTGGCTAACGGCCTGCCGCCGAATTGGACCGGCGTTGAAGTGATGCATTCGAAGTAAGCGGCGCCGTATACGTATTAGTTTGTTTTACTTCAAATCGCGGCGGCGGCTTTTCACTGCAAAGTAGGCTTGCTTAATTGTCTAACCAGGCGTTATCCCAGCCAATTGTCCGGCGCGCCTATTTCGAGCAAGCAAAGATGAAAATCTCTCTGGCTTCATTCCTACTGTGTGCAGCTCTTGCGGGCTGCGGGGGTGATGCAGGAGGAGCCGGTTCAGGCCTCAATACGCTCAACACCCCAACCAGTTCGACCACCACCACAAACACCTCTGTGACGACCACGAGTACGACAACAACGTCGACCGCTCGAACGACATTAGGTTAACAGTCGCTTGCCTATTCCAAGGTATTCACCAGCTCAAGCAAGGCATCGTGATCGACCGGCTTGTTAAGAAAAGCCGTCGCCCCTTGCCGCAATGCCCAGACGCGGTCCGAATCCATATCCTTGCTGGTGAGCAGGATGACGGGAATATGCCAGGTAGTTTCGTCGTTGGTGATGGCGCGCGTGGCCTGGAAGCCGTTCAAGCCGGGCATCACGACATCCATGATGATGAGATCCGGCAGTTCGCTCTTCGCTTTCTCTACCGCTTGTTCGCCATTCTCAGCCATGATCACCCTATGGCCGGCGCTTGTCAGCAGCTCGGCCAATACGAGCCGCTGCGAAAGGGAATCGTCCACTACTAAGATTTTTTGCTTAGCCATGAATGCGTTGTTCAAGAACCTGATGTTGAAGGAGAATTTTCGCCGCCTGCGGCCTTTTGTTCAGGAAAATAGCGCCAGTAAAAGCCGTACGGCAGCAAAGCAAACTGCTGCTGGAGCTCCTTGCAGATCATTTGCTCTGCCAAATAAAGCGCCTTGAGATTATGGGAACGGCTCACCGTGACATAAACCCGCAGCGTTTTGGTGACCGAGGAATTATGCAATTCCAAATCGCTGACATCGATTTCCATGCCATGCAGCTTTTTCTGAATATAGGTCAACACGTCAGCGCGGATCGTGTTGAAAAGCTCTGGACTAAGGACAGTTGCGTTGGGCATTGGAACACTCTTTTCGACCGACGGTTGCCAAGTACTGGCAAGGCGTATATCTATCTTCGATAGTAAACATGATTTGTTACCTAGAGTCAATATGCTACCCCGTATGCCTACGGCGAATGTAGTAGCGCTGGAAAAAACAAAGGGCCATCAAGTAAGGCATGGCGCACTTCAGCTTATACAGGTCTGCAAGAGACCTTGACTAATTGGCACCAATTCTTTGAGCCGATGTCTCAACTTCCATAAGTTCAGATGCGCAATCCTCGTTACCAACATAGCGAGAACTGCGGGATGTCATGTCCCTGTTCAACCAATGTTCAACTATGCTCCCTTTTTCCAGCCGACTTCCGTTTTCAGTTAAAAGCGTCATCGAAAAACTCGGCTTTTTGAAAGGTCATTGGTTGTGGATACTTGTTTGGCCCATCGGCGCAATCATCCTGGCATGCGCAGGATGGACTGTACTACATACAAACTTAAAAAATGAACGTCAAGAGACGGAAAATGCAGCGTTGCGCGAAGCCTTACTCGTCGCGCGCAACTATGCCTCTCAGCTCGCCCTGACATTCCAGACACTCGACCAACTCACGCTGCATATCCGATACGAATGGCATTTGTCCGAGGGACGCCTCCCTCTGGAAACAGCCAGGCAGAAAAAACTTTTTACTTCCGGCCCGCGGGTCGAAGCCGCCATTATTGACCGTGACGGCAACTTGCTCACAAGTACTGTCGTCGCACCCAATGCCAAGTATTTTGGCGATCGCCAGTCGTACCTTATCCAAAAAGCGGCCATCATCGATACGTTTTTCATGGGAGGACCCTACCCCGGCCGGCTGACCAGGGAAACAAGGTTGCATTTCTCGCGCGGCATTTCACGCGCGGATGGCAGCTTCGACGGCGCGGTGCTGCTCTCGGTCGCCCCGGCTTACTTTACGACTACCTATAGCGAAACGACGTTGGGGAAAAATGGAATACTGGCGATTGTCAGCGATCATTATCAAGTAATGGTTTCACGCATCGGCGAAATAGTCTGGCCGCCGGATAGGCCGGCCTTTTCGGCCACGCCCTATTTTTCACTCTTGTTTGGCAGCCAGCGGCTGGCGGGAAATGCCTGGTTTAGAGACGGGCGCAATCGCTTCATCGGCTGGCAACAGATTGAAGGTCTACCGTTGGTCGCGGTTGCCGGCATCGACGAAGAAGGTGCCTTGGCGCCCTATTATCTAATGCGTCAAAGTGCAATACGCCACGCTCTTTTTGCGACATCAATCCTTGCCGTTTTTACCTGTATCGCCATGCTGCTGTCCATACGGCTGGCTTGGCGCAAATATCAACTGGAGTTGACGCAAGCCACCTATCGCATGGCAACCGAAGAAGGCAACGAAGGCTTCTACATCGCCAAGCCCGTGCACGACAAAGTAGGCGGCAATTTGGATTTTCAAATAATCGACTGCAATTCCTTCGGCGCCAAACTCTTTCACGAACGTCGAGAATCGATGCTGGGAAAATATTTTTCCGCTCTGTTCAATGGCCAAATAATGGCCGACTTGCAGGAGTGCATGCGGCAGGCAATGGAAAACGGCTTTTTCGAAGGCGAAATACAAATCCCTTTCGAATGGATTGAATCGGCACCTTGGCTGCATCTCAAGATGGTTCGTTCCGACGGTGAAGTTGCGATCACTATGCGCGACATCAGCGAGATCAAGGCCCATGTCTCGGAATTAGAGCGGCGCGGCTACGAAGACGCTTTGACAGGTTTGCCAAATCGTCATTGGATTCAAAATTTTCTACCGCAAGCGATCGACCGCGCACACGCCGACCAATCGATGCTGGCATTGCTTTTCATCGATCTGGACGGATTTAAAAGCGTGAACGACACCATGGGCCACTTGACCGGCGACGAACTGCTGCGCTACGCAGCGGAACGACTCAAAGTCGCGGTGCGGCCGCATGACAATGTCGTGCGTCTTGGCGGCGACGAATTTGTGGTCATCGTCGAGCACCTTTCCCACAAGGAGGACGCCGCTCTGGTGGCCGACCGGGTAGTCGTCGCTTTCAAGGAAAAATTTCGTTTGTCGCAAGGTATGCATGCGATCGGAACCTCGATCGGCATCAGTATTTTTCCCGATGACGGTGCCGATGCCGCTATGCTGCTGCAAAACGCGGACATCGCCATGTATTCTGCCAAGACAGCCGGCAAGGGGCAATTCAGCTTTTACGAACGAAAATTTTATGAAGCCTTGCGCAGCCGCCTCACACTTGAGAAAGAGCTGCGGCACGCCCTGGAGAACGATGAGTTCCTCATGCATTATCAGCCGCGCATCGATATCATGACCGGCACCATGTCGAGCATGGAAGCGCTGGTGCGCTGGCAGCATCCGGTGCGCGGACTGCTCGAACCGACAGAGTTCATTGCATTAGCTGAGGAAAGCAGCCTCATTCTCGGTATCGGCGAATTGGTTCTGGGAAAAGTTTGCGCGCAGCTGGCATCTTGGGCCAAACAAGGCGATGGAAAAATCATTCCGGTTTCCGTGAACGTGTCGCCGCGCCAGTTCAACCACGCAGGCTTTACCAAAGTTGTCACGGAATGTCTGCAACGATATCAAGTCGATCCGGCGTGGCTTGAAATCGAAGTGACGGAATCGTGCATGATGGGTAAATCCCACGACGTGTCGTCCGTCATGACGGCACTGAAACGCAAAGGAATTAAATTTTCGATCGATGACTTCGGCACCGGTTACTCATCCCTTTCGCAATTGCAGCAACTTGACTTCGATGTATTAAAGGTCGATCGCGCATTTACATCGAAGGTGGCTAAAACCGAAGAGGGGGAGGTGTTTTTTACCGCCATCATCACCATGGCGCACGCGCTCGGCATGCGCGTCGTGGCAGAAGGCGTGGAAAATCAGCAGCAATGGCGCATATTAAAACACTTGCGCTGCGATGAAATCCAAGGCTTCTATATATCGAAACCTGTACCTCCGGCCGAGCAGCAACCGGCGCTTGAACGCATTCCGGTGATGGAACATGTCTAGGACGATTTCCGACTCGGCGACGTGCGGTGATATAGGTTAGTCTGGTTCGTAAATAGAATGCAGTTGTACCGGCTTCGCGGCGCGCTTGCGCATATGAATGTTGAGCATTTCCACCACCACGGAAAATGCCATGGCACTATAGATGTATCCTTTAGGAACATGGTGGCCGAAGCCTTCTGCAATCAACACCACACCAACCACCACCAGGAAAGATAGCGCAAGCATTTTGATGGTCGGATGTGCAGAAACAAATCGGCCGATGGCGCCGGCAAACAACATCATCAATCCCACCGATGCCACTACGGCAGCCATCATGACGGCAACTTGATCCACCATGCCGACCGCCGTGATGATCGAGTCGAGCGAGAATACCAAGTCAATGATCATGATCTGCACAATCGCGGCAGCGAGCGTGGTCTTGACGACATTCGGCGTGCTCGTTTGCGCAGCACCCTCAAGCGACTCGTGAATTTCGCTCACGCTTTTCCATAGCAGGAACAGTCCTCCGAGAATCAATACAAGGTCACGACCCGAGATCGCTTGATTGAATACCGGCAGCGTAAATAGCGGCGCCGTCATGCCGACGATCCATGAGAGCAGCAGCAGCAAACCGAGGCGCATGAACATCGCCATGAACAAACCTAGCTTGCGGGCATACTCCCGTTTCTGCGCCGGCAGTTTATCGACCAGAATCGAGATGAAGATGATGTTGTCGATACCCAGGACCAGCTCAAGCGCAGTCAATGTGGCAAATGCCATCCACACTTGAGGATCCGCTAAGAGTTCCATCATGGCATGCTCTCGTTAAATTAATGCGCTTGCAAAGCCGCGATGCGATCTTCGATCGGCGGATGGCTGCTGAAGAGGCTCATCAAGCCGCCGCCTGCGATGCCGGACGCTGCCATATTTTTCGGCAAATCGCTGTGCTCCACGCCACCGAGACGGCGTAATGCGGCAATCATCGGCTGCGGATTGCCCAGCAGCTGCGCGGCGCCGCGGTCGGCGCGGAATTCACGCTGACGCGAGAAGTACATCACGATAACGCTCGCGAGTATGCCGAATACGATATCGCATATCACCACGGTCACGGTATATCCGATGCCCGGCCCGGAACTCTGCTCGTCACGGCGCAAAAATTGGTCGACCGCATAACCCACTACGCGCGCCAAGAAAATGACAAAGGTATTGACGATACCCTGGATCAAGGTGAGCGTCACCATATCGCCGTTGGCGATATGGTCGACTTCATGCGCAAGCACGGCTTCCACTTCCTCGCGCGTCATCGATGACAGCAAGCCGGTAGACACGGCGACGAGCGAACTGTTTTTGGTTGCGCCGGTAGCAAATGCATTCGGCTCGCCTTCATAAATGGCCACCTCCGGCATGGTGATACCGGCTTTCTGCGCTTGCGCATTGACGGTACCGACCAACCACAATTCGGTAGACGTTTCAGGATGCTCGATTACTCGCGCGCCGGTCGACCATTTGGCAATCGGCTTGGACAAAAAAAGCGAAATGAAGGCGCCGCCAAAACCCATCAATGCGGCGAAGACCAACAAGGTACCCAAATTAAGACCATTGGCCGTCAAGTATTTATTGACGCCCAAGACGCTCGCGGAAATGCTCAGCACGAGCATGATGGCAAGGTTCGTTGCGATAAAGAGTATGACGCGTTTCATGGTGTAGTCGCTTCCCTGAGAATTTTCAAAATCCAACTTCCCGAATACAAGCGGGACATCGGCACAAATCAGTTTAGTCGAAGACAATCAATCGAACAAATCGAATATACTTTATTAAATATTCGTTTTTTTGGATGATTTGCACATGGCACTTAACTATAAGCACTTGCGTTATTTCTGGGTGGTTGCCAAGTCCGGAGCAATCGCGCGCGCCGGCGAGCAATTGCATCTCACGCCGCAATCGATCAGCGGTCAATTGCGTGAATTGGAAGAAAATTTGGGGGTGGAGCTATTCCGGCGTGCCGGCCGCGGATTGGAACTGACGGATGCCGGCCGCCGCATCCTCACTTACGCCGAACAGATATTTTCCCTTGGCGACGAACTACTTGAGGTCGTGCGCGATCAAGCGGCCCGAATAAGCACGCCTTTTTTTGTCGGCATTGCCGATTCGGTCCCCAAGATGATTGCTTATCGCTTGGTAGAGCCGGCGCTTTCCCTGCCTGAGCCGATTCGCTTGGTTTGCCGGGAAGGCCGGCTTAATTCCCTATTGGCAGAACTTGCCGTGCACCGCCTGGACTTGGTCATTGCCGACCGCCCCATGCCAAGCAACCTTAACGTGCGCGGCTACAGCCACTTGCTCGGCGAAAGCGAGCTAACGGTCTTCGGCAAGCCGGATCTGGTCCGCAAATTAAAGGGCGAGTTTCCGGCCTCGCTGCACGGAGCGCCTTTCCTTCTGCCAGGAGCAGATGTGATGATTCGCCCTCGTCTCGAACAATGGTTTAGCACGCATGGATTGCAGCCGCACATCATCGGAGAATTTGACGATAGCGCGCTGCTTCAAGCGTTCGGCCAAGCCGGCGCCGGCTTGTTTGTCGCCCCGCGCGCCATATCTGAACACGTGTGCAAACAACATCAAGTGATTGAAGTCGGTCTTATAGACGCGGTTCATGAGCAATTGTTTGCCATCACTACCGAGCGTCGCCTTACGCATCCGGCGATCGTCGCGATCAGCGATACCGCGCGTTTCGAAACCTTCGGCCCACATGCACGGCAACGTCGTACTGCCAATTCACGGAAGTCGAAAAGATGAGCTATCAAGCCGATACACGCAAATCGGCTACCGGCTCGTTACCGAAGTTCGGACTTAATAAGTAGTCGACGAGCTGTTTGGCGCAGTCATGCGGATTCACGAGCTGACCGTCGCGCTTTAAAGTCTCGAACCGTTCACGCATCGGAAACTGTTCCAGCGACGTCGCGCGTATCTCCGCTTGCATGTCGGTATCGATAATCCCCGGCGCTAAACTGCAGATGCGCACGCCGCGAGTATGATCCAAGGCCACCGAACGCGCGTGCACATCGAGCGCCGCTTTGGTGGCGCAATAGACGCTCCAACCGGCGTACGCACTTCGTCCCGCCCCGCTGGATACATGCAGGATACGAATGTCCGACGCACTACCTGCGGCAGTCGCTACGGCACTTGCCAGCATCATGGGGGCAGCAACATTCAAACCGATCGCTTGGGCAACGGCCGCCGGGGCTTGCAATGGCAAAGGCCCGACCGGCTGCACGGTGCCGGCATTATTAATCAGCAGCACGGTCCCGCCACCAGCAATGAAGCGTTGTAAAACGTCTTCACCCAACCAGCGTTCAAGCGCCGCAGTATCGGCAAGATCAATCTGCACCTCTTGTAGAAGCCCGGGAAATTGACGCGCGAGATCGGGATTGCTTCTGCGCGCCAAGCCTAGCATCTCGATATCGCGCTTCAGCAGCTCGGCCGCAATAGCGGCACCTAAGCCCCGAGAGTGGCCGGTCAATATGGCTTTCATAGGAATTTCGGTTTTGTCCATTACAAAGCCCCTATTACAAATTCCTCCGGCGTATTTCCCTTACAAATGTCGGCCGGCTTTAAGTTTCTACCGTTCCGCTCTCATTGCGGCGGATATTTCTGAAACCACTTTGCAAATTTTCCGATGGCTTTGATCATGGCATCGGCCGCTGCTGCAGTGTAAGTCGTATCGGACGACGCCAAAGTGAAACTCCGTCAGTTGCTCCGGCGGCACGACCTTACGCCCGCCGACTTTCATTTGCGCCAGAAAATCCACATAGGCCTGGCCCGTTAAAACTTGCAGAGCCGATGGACTGACTCCCGATAACGTTATGTTGAACTTCGAACCCGCGCCACTTGTATCACAGCGGTGAAGAATTACCTCGAGATTATAACGGCCGGCGTACTCCCCATGCAGTATCGCCCGCCTTGGCTGTGTCAGATTTCAAATGCGATAGAAATTCCTCTATAAACCCTTTACGGATTTACGTCTTTCCTTTTGCATAAAAAATTACCGCCTCAGTTAAATTTTTGTCAGAATTGGAGTTGCCATGCCCATTCCTCAAACCCAGGAACCACTATGAAGAAAAATCGCCTTTTGATTGCTGCCGCCATTGGATTGTCTCTGGCTGCCATTTTCCCGCTTGCCAGCGCTCAGGGCGGCCCGCTGACTCTAGGTAATTATCAATGCACCGCCGCTGGAGGAATCGCCGGCAAACTGAAGATCAAAATTACCGGCAGCTCCCAATATGCCGACGGCAATGGAAAACCCGGCAGCTATATGTATGACCCGAAATCTAATCTGATCGAATTCAAATCCGGCCCTTGGGCGGGAAATTTCGGCAAGAAACTGGGACCGCGCAAAATCGGCATCACTTCACGACGCGGCGGCTCTGCCAACACCATTTGTGATTTGAAATAGTCCCCGCAAGATACATTCCTTATTGCAATAAACGAATTGCGCCTCTCCAGTCTCAAGAGCTTGCTTTTGCCATTGTGGAGAAGATTAACGCCGGATGAAATTTACCATCACCGCTTTTTCCGGCTTCAATACCATATCCACCTTGGGCTTAGGCATGCCTTGCGCTTCGCTGAAGGCAAAGTCAAATTCCCGCAACAAGAGCGCGGCAATCAACGCCATCTCCATGGTGGCGAAATGCTGGCCGATACAAACGCGCGGGCCGGTGCCGAACGGCATATACGCGCCGCGCGGAATATCCGGTGCACCGGCGAGGAAGCGCTCCGGTAGGAATTTTTCCGGATCGGCATACCAGCGCGCATCGTGGTGCACGTGCCACACCGGGATGTTGACGTTGGCGCCTTTCGGAATATGCCACTCGCCCAACTGAAATCCGGAGATAACCCGGCGCGCAAATAACAAGGGGGCTGGCGGATACAAGCGCATCGCTTCCTTGAGCGTCGCATTGAGTAAAGTGAGCTTCGACAAATCGTCGGCTGTCGGCGTGCGGTCGCCGACTACTTCCGCGATCTCTTGCCTGACTTTGTCGGCAACGTCTCGATGCTCGGCCATCAGCGCAATCCACCAGGTCAAGACGGTTGCCGTGGTATCGTGCCCTGCCGCAAAAATCACCATGCAATTGTCGCGAATTTCTTCCACCGTCAGCGTTGCCGCAGACGATGTGCCTTGCGCCTCTTCATCTTTGGCCGCCAACAACATGGAAAGGTAATCGATCTTGTCCGCATGCTCTTGCGGACGATCTCGCCGCAATTGAATCTGACCGCTGATAAGATTTTGCAGCGTCGCCTTGGCATTGAGTTTTTCTGTTCTGCCGGGATAGGGAACCCAATCGGGCGGCGTAAACGGCCAATAAAATTCCCGCATGCCTTGATGTTCAAGCGTCAATGTCGCTTCCAAAGCATTGATGGAATCCTCTTCACTTGCTTTATGGCTGAATAGCACGCGCAAAATCACATCGACCGTGATCTTTCGAGTGAAACTCTCGACGTCCACCAGGAGCGTCTCACCTTTGGCCTGCCGGAATGAGGCGCTCAAATTATCGGTCGACGCGGCCACCATCAAATCAAGATAGCCGGCTACTTTTTTAGGCAAGAAACCCGGCATCAAGATTCGACGCTGACGCTTCCAGGCATCGCCTTCGGTCGTCAAGACATTGGCGCCGTACACCTGCGTGAAAACATCGATAGTGCGCTGATGGCGAATAAAGTCATCGGCATGATCGAGCAGCGCCTCGCGAATCAATTCCGGAGAAAATAGGTAGTAGAAAGTTTCGTTGGCGATTTGGAAGTAAACGACATCGCCATATTGTTCATGAAACCGCTGAACCGTGCCGAGCGCATCTTTCAGCAGCTCGCCTAAAATCGGAAATCCAAACCAAAATGCGATGGGGCCGGGCGGCCGTTTGTAAGTCATGGAAATTTGTCTCGACTTGTCGGAATAATTTTAAAAACTGCATTGTAAATCAGCTCCGGCGCCGAGTCGCCCGGCAGGCGTCTGAATAACAACGCCCGCCGGAGTTATGTCCTAAGATGTCCTAAGGCAGTCAGCTGCCGAAGTGCATTTGGTACTTGGCGCCGTTGGACAACAAACACACGCCGGTGCCGATATCGTTGGACGTCATTTGGTATTCGCACTGCATGCTGGTGCCATTGGGGCCGATCGCATTGGCGATGCCGCGCCGCCCGCCTTTGCCGACATCGGCAACCGAACCCAACACTTCGCGATAAATCCGTCCGAAGGGGTAGTTGGCACCGACGCGCGACGCATCGCCCTGCAAGGTCTCCCCCATGAAATTGACGGCAAAGACGCCGCGGCCGTTTTGGAAATCGCTTGCGGTGGCGATAAGCGCACCGGCCTTGGTGGCTTGCGTGTTCAAAGGATATAACTTGGCTTGCAAAATAACGTTGAGGTTAACCGGCGGCGGAACGACTGCCGTATTGACAGGCGGCTGCATCGGGTAAGGCTGGCCTGTTTGCGGATTAACCGGTACGACGTAACAAGCCGAGAGCAAAGCGGCAGTGCTCAGCACGGGAATCCAAGTCAAGCGGCGCAATGTCAAGCATGCTGATTTTTTCACGGAGATCTCCTCTAGTGAGTTCACGCCCGCCGTTTGATGCACATCGCCAACCATTAGCGAGCGCCTGCGGGCTGCCGCATTTATACGTTTAGCCCAAGCGCAAATCCATGAATGGGATACGCGGTATCGAAATGTGCGCCCGGCTGTAGATGATTTTGCATCTTTGCGCTGCATTGCGAAGACCGGTATACACTTCTCGCATCATGCCGTTCATTGAACATGCAAGAAGGAAAATGCAGGATGTCTATTCGCGGGATATATACCGGCCGTTGCATCGTCGATGCCGAATTAATAAAGACGCTACGCACCGATGACATGGAACGTTTCAGCGCCGTGCCAAAGACGGTGATGATCAACCAGTGGCTCGACGGCATGGACTGGCTAGTCATCGACCGGACCTATCCCGCACAAATCGCGCGCCGCCATGAGCTCCTGAATTCCGTGGCAGGGATGGTTATTGATCGCCTGCCGGATGAAACCGTGACTGCCGCTGAAATCGAATTGCGCGATACGATGGTGGATTATCTGTTGCAGATCTATCCGCAATATTTTCAGCGGCAGGACAATTTTGTTTCGTCGCCTCTCACTGGACTCGTGATCGATATCGGCGACAAAGGCGCCGATCCTCTCATTGCAGTCGCATTGCTCGCCAGTGAGGATATGCTCTTGCTGCTGCCGGAAAAGCGTGGACCGAATCAAGAGTCAGTCTACTTGTTGAAGTCGGGAGCGCTCCTCTTTCCGAATGATTGGTCGCTGCGCAGCCATTTCAAACTATCCCAACCTGCCGGGCAAAATGAATTGCTTGAAAAATGGAAAAACGCCAAGCAAAAAAGCGAGAAGGCGGCACGCTTAGGCAAAAGCCCGTATGAAATTCACGATGGCCATGTTGAGCATTACGTACAAAATTTTGCGTCACGCGTCGATCTATTTTTCGATCGCATGGAACCTGGCATGCGTACCTGGCGGCGCAATTGGGGGCCGCGCATGACCGGTGAGTTGTTTCTGCACGCCGACGCGCTCCCGGACGCCCTGCCCGCTTTGACCGCACAAAACTGGGCAGAACACGGCTACCTGCGCTCCGAGCATGAGACGTTTACCAAACTGCCGAAAACCGGCGCGGTCGTGTTCGGCATCAAGACTTACTTATGGAAGCTGAGCGAGCTGGCCAAGAACCCGGCGGCGCTGCGTGCATTGGTAACGGCGAGTGACAATCTTGCGCCGGCGATGTTTGACTATCGTGCGGAAAGCTTACCCTCATTTCGAGATTTCTTGGAGCGATATCGGCCGGCATCATAGAATACCGGACACATTCACCAACAAAATCGCGCCACGCATGCAGTCCGCCTCCATCAAAACCGTCCTTCCGCTTTCCTTGGTTACCGGCGCAAGCATGCTGGCAATGGATTTTTATCTGCCGGCCGTTCCGAACCTGCAGACATCGCTAGGCATCGATGTAACGCTTGCGCAAGCGACCATCGCCATTTTCCTCACCGGCCTGGCCGCATCGCAATTGTTATGGGCGGAGGCATTGACGCGTATCGGCCCGCGCCGCTCAGTCACGATCGGCATTGTCTTGCTGATCGCAACCAGCATCGGCGGCGCATTGGCCTCATCAATCGACGTGCTGCTGGCGCTGCGTTTTGTACAAGGCATTGCGGCGGGCGCCGCAATGGTGGTTGCACCAAGCGTCGTGCGGGCAACCTTGTCGGATGAAGATGCGGTCCGGGGCAGCGCTGCCATCGGCATGGTCGAGGCGCTGGTGCCGGCGGCGGGGCCGCTGCTCGGCACCGTGCTGCTCGCCTATACGGATTGGCGCGGCATCTTTTGGGTTCTGGCTGCGCTGGCGCTTATCGTCATGCCCTTCGTGATACGCGTCACACCGCGTGAGCTGCCTGGTTTGGACAGAACGGTTGACGCGAGCTTCGGCACACTTTTTAAGAACAGAAAGTTTCGCCGCCTGGCTGCATGTCACGCATTGAGCTTCGGCGCTTTGATCACTTATGTAGCCAGCTTGCCGCAATTGACTGTTCATGCCTTGGGCCTTGGTCCCTCCGCTTTTTCAACGCTGCAAATCATCGGCGTTGCATCCTTTATTGTCGTCGCAAGCCAAGCGGGCGCGATCAGTAAACGGTTCGGCACAGCGAGAGCGATTCAAGCCGGCGCCTGGGCACAGGCGCTGCTATGCGCTGCCGCGGTTGGATTGAGTGTGTTTGTACCTCCGTCATTTTCCGCAGCCGCAATTTTTAGCTGCATATTTTGCGCCGCGCTTGCCGTACGCGGTCCGGCAACATTCAGTGAAGTGCTTGCCGTGCCGCCTGCGCAAATGGGACGCGCCTCAGCGCTGCTGATATTGGGCGTGTTGGTAGCCGGCGCGCTCGGTACGCAGTTAGCGGCCCCCTTCATGGCCGGCCGGTCGACGGCACCGCTCATGCTGGTGATGCTTGGACTTTGTGTTACGAGCCTGATAACCGTATTACCTTATCCAGAAAACGAAGAGGAAGCTTCATGCTCCGCCTCCTCGACATTGCGCTAACGAAAAGAAATTGGCGCGATCGGTTTCAATACGCTTCAAACTCCGCCAAGCCGACTAAGCCATTCGCTTGATCGATGCGGAACTTGATCCACGTAATACTCCGCGCGGTGAAAGCCACTTTTAATCCGCTGCCGTCATTCGGCAACGCCCCCACTGCAACGCTACTGCCGTCGCTAAAGGACAAGGTGCCTGCCAACACCTGATCATTGGTATTCGGCCGGTCATACAAAATCACTTGCTTCACTGTCGTCGCCGCCGGCCACTGCAATTTGATCCAGGCGCCTACGCCTTCGCCATTGGTGACCCATTCTTTTGAATAGTCGCCGGGATAACCCAACACGGCGCCGTCGACCGCTTTTACGCCATATTGATCGGTATTGGCGCTTTCGCTGGAGACCGTCACTGTCGATGAAACCGCTTTGTTGACGATAGGCGTGAATTTTTCCGTGCTTCCGGGGAAGTAGGCGCTGCATTTGAAATCGACTGTGCCATAGTTGACCGCGGTGAGGTAGTAGCCACGCGTGCTCTTGTAAGACACTGTGCCCAAGCTAGCCGTTTCGGTGAAGCTTTCGTTCGCCGTCACGACGCGCTTATTTGCGCTGACAGTACTGCCTCCGCCGTTGGCACAGCTGAGGTAATAGCCGTTTTCCGCTTGTAACGCGACTTTACCGCCGGGCAATGCAACGCGCGTCAGCTTGGAGCAAACGCTGATATCCGTCGCGTTCGGCTTGACGCCGCCGCCGCCGCATCCTTCCGATGTCCAGACTGCATAAACATACTTGTTAAGACTGGTCAGCAAATTCACCCGCGAGCTGCTTCCGACATTGCCGAGATCCATTTGGTGATGACTGCCGTTGAGCTGGACGTACGCATTTTTGCAATAGCCATTGCCATACGAATAGGTCGGTCCATCCGCCAGAACCGCGCCATCGTCTCCGCTCGGCTTGGACCACAATAATTTGATGTACGGATAAGCCGCGCAGGTACCGGGTGTCGACCCATAGTATTCGATCCACTGCACGCTTGTTTTAGCGAAGGCCACCACGCCTGTCGGCGCTTGGATTTGACCGACATAGGTTTGCGTCGGCGTGGCCGTGCTCATGTCGATCACGTAAGCTTTAAATGCAAGGCCGCGATCATTCACCAAGCGTAAGCGATAAGTCTTATTCGCGCTCCAGGAATACGCCATATAGCATTGCATCCCCGATCCTTCGGTAGTGAATCTCTGGCAAGTCGCGCCCGTTCCTGCAGTAGCTAAGGTCGCATTCCAAATCGAGAACATAATGCCCTTTTGTCCCCCTATTGCAGAAATGTTGGTTTGCAAACCGATATAGCCGCCGCTTTGCTGCGTACCCGCCGAATCAGCCAAGCTGAATTGATGCGCAGCGAACCAATTACTGCCGATGCCCGGGTCGGAAAGAACTTTCAAATCAGTGTCGAGCGTGGTGTAGCTGCGCGCATAGGTCCAATTGACATAGGGTGCGCTAATGGTGGGACGCGGCGATAAAGTCTGTGCATTTGCCGGACTGTCGCTCGCAAAAAAAAAGATTACACCGAGAACCAACGTGCCGACACCGGCGACAAAACGCCTACAGTTCATGATCAACCTCCCTACAATTGTTTTTCGATAATCTGCTCGAAAGCATTTGCCTTGTGCTCGATAAAGTTTTAATCCTTATCGCAAGACATATCTGCTTTTATGTGGTGATATGAGCTATGCGCCTACTGCATACCTTCATATCGAACCAACGATGGACGCAGTGTAGACAGGTAGGAAAGTTGGAAGGGAGACATAGATCAATCGCGCAAGAAACATTGCGCGCCGATAACAGATGCGGTATGAAACCTAAACCGATCCGTCAGGGAAATCTCACGAAAAAACTCTTTGCGAGAGATCGCAGAGAGTCATTAAATTGAACGCTGGTGTTAACGCTGGATGGCGATAGAAAGTGTGCTATTCATAAGCAGGCGCATGCCGATGAGACGGCCTTTTATTCGGCCTCCCCTCGATCTCAATCGATCGAATCTCCACGCCGCAGCGCGGACAACTCCAAAAAAGCAAAGCGCTTGCGCGCCCCGAATCTCTGACCTCGCGCGCGAGTTTGCGTAATCCCGGATGGCCTGCTACTTTGCATAGCATCGTTGCGATTGCGGGCTTCATAGAATGGCTCCCTTTGAATCGTTCTACGTGTATGCAAAATCCTACTCGCGGCAGGGTGATTTCAATTCATTGAAATGGCAGTTAAATCCCTGTCTCTTTCCTGGAATTACTGGTATTTCAAGGGAAACTAATTTATTGTTAGCCACCTTTTCAGCCAGCTGAAAAGCAGTGCGGTCACATTAACAATAATTGAAGGGAGAAGAAGTGAAAATGAAACCTACCATCTATCTACTTGCAACCGCTGCGCTATGCTTCGGCCAGCAAGTATCCGCGGCACCTACATGGGTTGCCGACAAAGCCGGCCACGCGCCGCAAGGCGCGATTGTCGGCGGAAGCGAACCCGGCCGAAACTTAATCGTTTGCCGGGCAAAATACCAGAACGGCAGTCATCCGGGCAAACTCGTCGCCAGTAACTGCAATATTGGTTGGGGCGGTAAAGAAATTACACTTCCCGCCTATGAAGTGTTGACCGGCGACCCCAAAGAAATTCAGTGGGTGAAAGGCCAAAACGGCTCGGTACCCACCAATGCTTTCATCGGCGGCGAGGAACCTGGACGCAAATTGCCTGTATGCCGCGGCAGCCATAACGGCGGCATCCATCCGGGCAAGATCGTGGCGAAAAATTGCAATATCGGCTGGGGCGGCAAGGAAATCCTTCTGCCGACATATGAAGTCATGGTCGTAGCGGCCGCTACCCAAGTCACCACTTCGACGGTTCCGACGACCACGGTCGCCGCCGCGAGCTGCTCCGCCGGACAAGAACTTTTGGATGGAAAGACTTGCGTAACCTTAGCCGCGTGGCCCAACAAGACCCCATTGCCCGACGGTTCAAAAATTGCGATCAAGCTGCGCAAAGTTAACCGCAATTACTCCGGCGGCTCCGAGCCGTGGCCGCGTTGGATCGGCGTATCGACCAAAGACAATGCAACCATCGATGCGGTCGATGAAAAACTGACCAGCCGTAATATCTTCGAGATCAAAACTTTCTATCGCAGCGGCTGGGATCACTTCGGCATGCCGTGGTTCATCATGAAGGCATCCAATGGCAAGTATGTCGGCGGCCGTAAGGATGGCAGCGGCAAGCTGGGCGCAATGGCCGATGAACCCAACGCGGATATCTTCGATCGCAGCTACCATGATGGCGCCAATTTCGTGCAAACCGCCTATCAATGGAAAGACGCCGAAAAATTCTTTAACGGTGCCAGCAAAGGCCAAGGCTACCGGTTTTACGAAATGTGCCTGAGCCCATTCAATGTAGGCAGCAAGCTGGACGGCATTGGTCAATGGCTCAACGGCGGCAATCCTAACTATGGCTGCTATGTGAGCGGTAAGGTGGATTTCTACGTAGTCAAATAATTTTAGTCTGAGACGGAGTCTCAAATAGCGCCAAGGCAGGAGCTATTTGAGCTCCCGGCAGCCCGGCTTAACGATCTCGCACCGCCTGCACGCCCTGGTAGATCAGCGTGCAAACCGCCCAGAAAAGATAAATAACGACCATCGGCAGCCATAATCTGCGCGCCCGCTCCTGGCGCCCTGCTTCGATAGAAGGGACACATTGCAGCAAGGGGGCGCTGGTCGCGACTCTGAGCGAATTTTGAGACATCGAGAGCTCAATCGCTTTGCGCAAACCTTGACGATCGAGATCCTCCACCGGGATTGCACTCGTACAGGCATTGCGCCATTCCGAACATTTCTCATTAAATCCATCAGAACATCCGACCCAGGCCGGCACCGGCTCCGCAGCCGTCCAATCCTTCGACGTCAACGGCGCAACGTTGTAATAGTGGTAGCGGAGACGGCCGGTTTTCCGGTCGCGGCTCGAAGACCGAAAGGTGGCCGCCATTTTTCGCTGCACAACGGAATCGGTGAAGTTGAACCTGCTGCCGCTTGAATACTGCGGCGCCTGCGCCACCGGTATGTCCGCGACGGTAGCGCCGCGTTCCAAAGACAAGTAATCATGAAAGCCAAACGTCACCATGATCAGAGGCACGATCGCGCAAATGATGGACCAACCGTCGATATCGTTTTCGAATCGATTGATCGCCCACGCGCTTCCGCCAATCCAGGTCACGACCGCGATCGCCATCGCTACCGGCGGCGACACGAACAAGGTGATCGGCGCGACTGCGGCGGCGAGACCCAACATGAACAATAGGTTGATGCCGAGCTTGCGCGCCAGATTTGATACAGTGGACGACGGGCTGCTCACGATGATCTAAAAAATAACCGAGGAGGGAATACCTGCGCCACTTGGCACATCTTTCAACGCTTCCGCCACTTTCTTATCAATCTCTTTCAAGATTGCTTTACGCTGTTTACGATCGGCGCTTTCCAGGGCATCTTTGTATTGGGCGAGAAATTGCGCTTCAAGAGCTTTTTTCCGCATCATATAGTGATGATCGGGTGGAACGACACCAGCTTGCATAATTCTCCCTTGCTTTCTTCACATCCCTTAGCCACCATCACACACGTTCCCAACAGACCGATAAGAGCGATGCAATAAGCCTTGCCGACTCACCCAGCTAACGCCAACCGAGCCATCTTCAACGCCCCCTCATACGACACAGCAGCCGCGATAAACCGTCCGTTATGACAAAACACCGCGTCAGGCACGCCTGTCGCTGCGGCCAGCTCCGCGCCTTGCAATCCTGCCCACGCGGCCGGCAAGTCCTTGCGCGCTTTAAAGGAATCCGCCTCGGCGGGAACGGTATGCAGCATATGCCTTCGCTCGCCGATGCTATAGCTGATCACGAATAACACTGCGGGCATTTCTTTGCGCACGATGGTCGACCAAGGCAATGCCCCATTTTTTAGGAGCAGCACTTTACCGCCTTCAAGCAGCTCCCCTTGCCGCACCTGCTCCAATGCGAGCAAACTGCCGACGCGATACTTGACTTGATTGATTAGGATGTCGGTCATGAATTCCATCGCGCGGCGAAACTGTTTGCTTCGCATTTCTTCTGCAGAAGCGACATTACCGGCCTTCTGCTCATCGAGCCAATTCGGATTGAATCCGGAGATCACGGCCGACAAGCCATAGCCGCCGGGCGCACTGCGCGCAGCCCCCGTGTCGGCCATATCGAGGTATTGGACGACATCGGCGTCGATGGCATAGGCGATTTCTTGCGCCCCGTTTTCCGTCAACATGACGCCTGCATGGCTCTGCGCGAGCGAGGCGACGCAACGTGCACCGTACTCTTTCCATACCAAGCCCGCGCTGGCATATATGACGCCGGATTGCCTCGCGCCGGCGAATCCTTTTTGATGATGATCGAAGCGACCTCGCTTCGCATCCCACTCGCTGCCGACATCAACGGCAAAATCGGCCTCACGAATTCGCTCCTGGTCGCGCGTGCGAATCAGTTCGCTATTTGGGAACAGTACGTTCAGTACGGCGACGCCCCATATGTCGTCCGCATGAAAGCTACCGGAGTGCGTGGCGATGATCATCTTGTGGAAATTCCAATAAACTTAAATCGATTTTAACGGCGAACAGGCTTGAACGCCTTTGGGCGCAAGGGTTGTATGATATGCCATGTAACAACATCTGCATGGGAGACAAGTTCATCATGCCAGATCCAACACAACGCGATACGGTACCGCTTGGGAATGTGACCACGGTACAACTGCGTGCCCATCGTTATCGCCCCTTCTTGCTGCGATTGATCGCGGCAACCGGCGATGCGCTCGCGCTGAGCGAGTTGCCGGTGCAAGACGCCGAAGACGCGGTATATGTCATTCCGAAACCGATTGAAACTACGGCCCGCGAGAAAGCCGGTTGGGTAGACGACATGCGTTGGTCGGACGCGCTTAAAATATTGGGTGCGGATGCCGTCAATATCCTCAGCATCGAAGCTGCCTTGCGTCTGATGGAGCTGGGACGCATCAAGGGAGAACTTACGGGTATAGCCGGACCTTCCCCAATTTCAGATGTGCCCGCGCGGCTGAAGAAACATGCAGCATTGCCGCCTAGTTTCCAAGGCCCTTTCGATTGGCATCTTGCGCGTTGCCGCGTTCCGCAAGCGTGGGCGATGTTCGCATCGCATGAATCACACCAGGCAGCGCTTCCATGGAAGGAAGTTCGGATCGGCCATATCGATACCGGCTATTCGGAACATGCGGCGCTGGGCTGGCTTAACGGAACGAGCGTGACGGTTCATCCTGACCTCGGTGTCGATTTTTTCGACGATGATGCCAACCCACGCGACCCTTTTCTCCCTACCGGCAACCCCGGCCACGGCACACGCATTAGCGCCGTCATTGCCGGCTTCGATCCCGACGCTGCCGGCGGACCTTACTATGGCGCCGCGCCGGGCGCTGCCATCATTCCCTATCGCGTCACCGATTCGGTGGTAATCGACCACGTCGCGCGCCACGTCGCCCATGCGATCCACGACGCGATTCAAAATCGCTGCGACGTCATCAACATCAGTTTAGGCGGACTCTTTCCTAGCCACTTACTTTCCGATGCGCTCGATGCCGCATATGAACAAGGCGCCATCGTTATATGCGCCGCGGGCAATATGTGGAGTGAAGTGATTTATCCGGCACGCTACAACCGCTGCGTGACGATGGGGGGTATTGCGCCCGGCGGCAAACCCTGGGGAGGCAGTGCGCACGGCCCGTACGTCGACTTGTGCGGACCCGCTCAGCAGGTGCGGCGCGTGCATCCGGAAAACCTGCCGCCCGGCCAAACCGCCTCGGGTTTCGATACGCCGCCTGACGGTTCAGGCACGTCTTACGCGACGGCCTTATGTTCCGGCATCGCTGCGCTTTGGCTTGCTTGGCACGGCGAGGAGACGCTTTCGACTAGCTATCCCGAACCTTGGCAAAGAGTTGCCGCCTTCAAGCGTCTGCTACGCATGACGGCATGGAAGCCGGATGCAAGCTGGGACAGCGATGAATACGGCGCCGGCATCGTCGACGCCGAAGCGCTTTTGCGCGCAGCCTTACCGGACGCAGACACTTTGCTCAAAGCCAAAGCCGCTGCCGATGTATTCGATCCGAATGATTGAGCCGCAGCGGATGGATTAGAATCGCAGCTATTCCCGCAGATGGAGACACGCAATGGCTACGCTACGGACAATTACGCCCTGCTTGTGGTTCGATTCTCAAGCTGAAGAAGCGGCACAGTTTTACAGCGGCATCTTTCCGCATTCCAAGATCACGAATATTTCCCGCTACGGCGAAGCCGGATATGAATTCCATAAAAAGCCAGCGGGTACGGTGATGGCCGTGGCATTCGAACTCGACGGTCAATCCTTTACTGCTCTCAACGGTGGGCCGACCTTTACCTTTAACGAAGCGATTTCATTTCAAATCGATTGCCATTCGCAAGAGGAGGTAGACCATTATTGGGAAAGACTCTCTGAAGACGGCGATGAAAATGCGCAGCAATGCGGCTGGCTGAAAGACAAATACGGCTTATCGTGGCAAGTTGTGCCGGGTGTGCTGATGGAATTGCTCAACGACCCGGACACAAAAAAATCCCAACGAGTCATGCAGGCAATGCTGCAGATGAAGAAAATCAATATTGCGGAACTTCAACGCGCCTACAGTTAACTAAAAAGGAACGATGATGGAATTACTGAACGCTTACTTAATGTTCAACGGCACTTGCGCGGAGGCGATGCGCTTTTATGAGAGCGCTCTAGGCGGCAAGATAGAGACGATGACGACTGCCGGCGAATCACCGATGGGAAGCCAATTAGTGCCCGAGGCGGCCAAACTCATCATCCACGCGCGTCTCGCCTTACCGGGAGGTGTGTTGATGGCTTCCGATTGGATGGCCGATCAAGCTTATGAAAGCATGAAGGGTTTCGCGCTCTCGCTTAATTATTCCACTGCCGATGAATGCAAGCGCGTCTATGACGCGCTCTCTGAAGGCGGCCAGGTGACCATGCCGCTCCAGAAAACGTTTTGGTCGGACGCATTCGCCATGCTGGTCGACCGCTTCGGCACGCCGTGGATGATCAATTGCGCGCCGAGCGATCAAGGCTGATCATTAAATCGCTTGAGCGATCAAGGACAAGTAGTTACTTTGACCCAGTAGTTCGTGCCTGTTTGTTTTATTGAACTGGTCGCCGGGAAGTAAGTCGAGCTCGATCCTAAATCATTGTTCGAACCGTTGGCACACGCTTTCGGGCTGTAAGTCGTGCCGCATTGATGCGCACGTCCTGCGCTAATGTGCAGCGTATTTTTAGCGGTCACGCAGGACTGACTTTGCGTTAAGCTGAAATTGACATAAGCGCTCAATTCGCTGGTCCGGCCGGTCACATCGACTGCGCGCGCTCTTGCCTTATGCGTTCCATAAGTGTCGAATCCGCGCGAGACTGTCCAGCTGGTGGTGCCGTTCGCCAGCCACCAATTGCCGTCATCGTCAAATTGCACTTCCACTCTGGCGAGATCGCCATTCACGTCCGAAGCGGCGACGGTAATAGTGGCGTTCATGCCACTGGTGCTCGCACTGATGCTGTCGACTTTCGGCGCCGCCAATGCACTCGGGCATGCGCCGGCCTGGAAATAACCGGGGAATATTTCCGCCAATTGCACTTGCGCGGTTTTGGACGTGCCGAGCTTGGCATTGCTGTTCTTGGCGTAGTAAGTCGTGGTCGTCACCCAAGTGCCGGTAGTCTTGGCATATGCGCGGCCGGCCGTGACATGGTTGGGGTTGGTATCGCTGACAGTCTTGCATACGAAGCCGGGCGACAAGTCGACCTTGAACATGCCGCGGCCATGCGTAACGGCGATGAGCGAAGTGCTGGCGTTGTACATCCAAAACAAATCTTCTACAGAGACGTTGGCGGGACCGTCGTTGGAAACAGACCAGCTCGCCCCATCGTTTTCACTGGTGAAGACGCCGACTTCCGTTCCGGCATACAGCCAACCCGGTTTGGTGGGATGACGCGCCAAACCGCGAATCGGCGCGCTCGGCATATCGCCGCTGATATCGGACCACGCGCTGCCGTTATTGCTCGTCTTGTACAGATTATTCGCATCGTAACCGCCGTAGGCGACATAAACTTTTTGCGAATTGTCCGGATCGATCAAAATGCGCGTCACGTAGCGGAACGGAAGCGATGCGGAAATTTTGGTCCAGGTCGGTGTAGCCGCCGTACCGTTTGCTGTGCGGTACAAACTGCCGTCATTGTGTCCAACCCACATGATGTTGGAATCGCCGCGGTGTACTGCGATCGCACTGATGTTATTGCCGCCTGAGGTACTGGCGGCCGCCTTGATGGACTTCATCGTCACCGTTTCAGCCTTGGCATTGGTCGCCAGCCAAAGCTGGGAGCCGCCGGCCAAGAATCGATTGCCGTCGTTCGGATCGAGAATCAACGGCGCAATAAAGTTGTAGTACTGATCGTTCAAGCCGTCGCTGACGCGGTTGTAGGTGTAACCGCCGTCTTTAGAGCGATGCAATTGCATGTTCTGGTATTCGCCGAACATGAATCGCGGATCCTTGCTGTCGATCGCGGCATAGCCGCCGTCACCGCCGGCATACATTCTCCATGCGTTGGCGTTGCCGGTATAAAGCAGCGTGCCATTGTCTTGCGTGCCGCCTGTCAATACGCCGTTGGCATGGCCGGCGCCGCCGTAGAACTGGGTAATGGCCAGTCCATTGTTCAGTGACGTCCAGCGCCCCGCGCCGCTCGCATCGTCGGTCACGCCTGAAATATCGTCGGCGCGATAGACGCCGCCGTCATTGCCGAAATAAACGCGGCGATTGCTGCTGCCGTTGTAACCGGAGTCGGACACGATGGCGTGGTGGTCGGCGTGCGGCGAACGCGGTGCGGCCCACCAAGTGCTGATTTTCATCCAGTTCACGCCGCCGTCGGTCGAACGGAACAAGTCGAGACCGCCGATCACCAAAGTCGAGGAGTTGATGGGATCGACCCAAATCGTGTTGGAATACCATCCCTGGCCGCCCAAGTGCTGGGGGCTGGAGATGTTGGCCCAGTTCACACCACCATCGGTCGAGCGGTAGATCTTGCCGTAATTATCGTCAACCGATGCATAGATGAGATTCGACGTACCCTTCGCGTACGCAATTTCGACGCGTCCCGGGTAGTTGGGCAGCGGCGCACGGTTCCAGTTTGCACCGGCGTCACGCGTATAAGCGACGCCGCCGTTCCCCAAGCCGGCTACGGCGTTATTGCCGTTATTGGGATCGAAGCGAATATCGTGCGCGGTATATTCGGTGTAGACGCGCGTCCAGTTAGCGCCGGCATCGGTGCTGCGATAAATACCGAAGGGCGTGGCGGCCAACAGAATATTGCCATTGGAAGAAGAGATCGCAAGACGATTGACGTAATTCCAGTCGCCGTTGACAGCGGGGTTGGTTTTGGGAAGCTGTGCCCAGGTCACGCCGCCGTCCGTCGATTTAAATACGCCTGCGCCGCGAATGCCGTCGCCGGGAAAACTCTCGCCGGTGGCAGCGTACATCAGGTTCGGATTGGTCGTATCGATCACCATCGACGACACGGCGATATTGGCCATGAAATCATTGGCCGGAGCCCATGACGCACCGGCATCATTCGAGGCCCAGATGCCGCCGCCGACGCTGCCCGCCCATAGCTTGCTTGGATTGGTCGGATGAACCACGATGGAGCGCACACGGCCGCCGATATTGCCCGGACCAAGCGCGGTCCACTGATTCGAACTAATGCCGGCCGCTTTCAACACCGGTCCGCTTGCCTGCAATTGCGCCAGCAGCTTTTGCTTACGTTGCAGGAAAGCGTCCCACAAACCGTTCGGCTTAACGATGCCGTTATCGCTCTTTTGCTGAAGTTTTCGAAATTTGGCCCATTCGCCCGGGCTGTCCGGCTTAGGATTGTCGAGCCGGAACAGTGCACGCTTGAGCTTGGCCTCCGGCATCGTGCAAATTTCTTGGTTGCTTAAGGAGCGCTGCACTTTAAGTGCGGTCAATCGTTCCAAGGATAAATCGATGGTCTCGGCGACGACTTCGTCGGTCCATTCCACATCCTTGGAACAACGTTGCGCACTCCCCGTAGCGGCTTGGGATGAAAATGCTGCAAAGCAAAAAATAATGGCTAAGCTGGATCGGAATTTCATGTTTGCCCACATTGGAATAGTGAATGTAGGCATTATGCTGCGTTGCAAAAATTACATGATTTTTCTTCGTTATACCAGATATAACAGAAATTAATAATTGAACAACTTTGCGTCAGAAATTTTCTTTATGGTACTTAAATCCGACTTGATGGGCATGTCGCTTGAGGGTGGCAGACAGGCCGGGCGGTCCGCAAAAATAGACATCGACTGTGTGGCCGCGATAACGCTGCGCCAGCTCTTCAAATATTTTTTCCCATTTCGGATGTCCCATGTTGGTCCGCGCCTGCAAGCCAGTTAAAAGATCCAACTTCAGCCGGCGATGCAAAAGGCCCATGGCGATATTCAAAGTGCTGTTTTTCATGTCTGGCTTGGCACCCGTCATGTAGATATTGATGTCCAAAAAATCCTCGATGTCCTGGCTTTCCAACTCCCGCAATAATTCGACAAACCATTCGAACGATTGCTGATCGCGGTTCAACCAGAAAAAGTGAACGCGCTTTAACGCGCCGCCTCTGCCGCTTTTGCTTTGGTGCTGATGCAGGATGCTTTGCAAAATCGACGCGCAAGGGGTCACACCGATGCCGGCGCCGATCAAAACCGCAATCTTTGAGTCGAGCGATTGACTGCTCGGCGCACCGTAAGGCCCGTCTAGGTAGATAGGAATTTTGGCGCCATCGCTTTGCATCGGATGGCGCGTAAAGTACTCATACAGCGTATTGGTCCAGTTGCCGCTATTACGAATATGAACGCCGATGGTATGTGGGTCTTCCGGGCCGCTGCTGATCGTAAACGGATGCCATTCGAATCGCGAAATCACCGGGATCTTGATGAATACGTAGTCGCCAGGGCGATAGTCGAACCCGGCGGGGCGCGCAATCTGCAGATTCGTTACGCGCGAAGGGAAAAGCACGACGTTTTCAATCATCGAAGGCGTTTTCGTCGCGTGAAATCGCACCCAGCGCTCGATGCAATAAGCAATGATCGGCAGCAAGGCCCATTTCCAGAAAACCGGGCCGTGTATCAGCGCCAATATGAACCAAGCGATAAACGCCAGATGCGAAAAATAAAACAGCTCGAAGTGCTTGCCGCGCTTGCTTTCGCAATATCCCATTGCCGCAAATATCAATAGCAGCAATACGCCGGTCAATCCGGCACGCGTCAAGAAAAGATTGTGTACAAGCGATGTGGGCAGAGTCGAATAATTGAAAAGATGAGCAACCGTATGCACGATCGACAGTGCAAACATCGTGAGTCCGACCAGCTTGTGAAAAGCGATATTCTGATCGAGCGGAACGAAATGCCGGACATCGGTACGCCGCAACCACGTGAGCGTATGGCGCAGCATCGGCACCAGGATCAGCGCGCCGTTGAAATTGAGGCAGGCGCCGCATCCACGGGCGATTTGCACATAGAAATTCGCTCCCTTGTTCCCGTAATGGATAAATGCGCCGGCAAACAAGGCGGCGTTAACTCCCATGTATATCAACAGGAAGAGGAGCTTGGTACGATTGTTGTCGACATAGCGCCGGCCATTCTTCAGCATGGCGGAGAAGTCGATCGACTTGCCGCCGCGCGTTGCGCGCTGCGGCTGCAGCCAGGCGACTGCACTGAGCGTCAATTGCTCGTCGATGCCGGGGTGTGCCCGAAGAATGCGCTTGAACGCCTGGAACGGCACTTTGTCGTCGGCTTTACGCTTTTGCTTGAACAGCAGTTCGACCAAGAGCTGCTCCACTTGGTCGGAACGGAAACTCAGACGATTCTCGGCGCGGCTCGCCTTGAGAAATTGTGTGATGTCGTCTTTGCTCAAGGCACCGTCGCCGTCCGCGTCGTGCAGGCGGAACGCGAATTCCAGCTTGTCGTCATCGCTACCGTGAACCAGCTTGTCGATCGCCTTGATGAACGCCTCTTCCGTGAGGTAACCCTGCCCTGCCTGATCGAAAATGGCGAAAATTCTTTGCGCGAAATAATCGTTCTTAATTTCCAGCGCCGCTTGCAGGCCGGCCGCATCAATGCGCCGTTCGGCATCCGCAATGTTGGAAAATACTTGCCCCAGATGATTGTGAGAGGCTTCTCTTTGCGCGGCTACGGCAGTCTGCGGCCGCGCCGCTTGAGGAAGTTTCATCCTATAGCCGCCCAAAGAAATTAGCGAAATTGCATCGCGGTGAAGAAATTATAGCGAGAACGTCTTTCCGCGCATGAAATATTTGAGGTGATTAACCCCTTTTTGCGCCACCATTCGTTTCACTCTTCAATGGAGGCGAATCTTGCACTGAAAACGTGCAAGCGCTACCTGACTCCCTGTTCATACCGAATCATTTTTGAAGAAGAGGCCCATCTATGTCCACATCACTCCTGCCTGTGTTTGCATTGGCGCTGTTTGCCGGCGCACTGAGCATTGCCGACCCTGCCGCTGCCCTCGAACAGCCGCGCAAAAAAACACTCACCGCGTTTTCCAGCGAAGCAGAACTGCGCGATTTGTTCAAAACCATGGCGGAAACCATGCAGCGCAATGAAAGGCGCTCGAAATACGCGCCGTCGGGCGCTGTAGGCGCCTTGGCCGACGCTGCGCCGCAATCTGCTCCCATGACAGCGGCGCCGAGTCCCGCGCCGGCCGCCGGCGCAGCCAAATCCTTGGCCAAGGCGGAAGAGTCGGTGACCAACACCCAGACCGCGGGCGTGGATGAAGGCGGCATCGTTAAGCTGCACGGCAATCACCTGGTCGTGCTGCGGCGCGGGCGCTTATTCACCGTCGACATCAATCGCGGCAACTTGAAACCGATCTCGACGGTAGACGCCTACGCGCCCGATGCCGATCCCGCCGGCGCCTGGTATGACGAGATGCTGGTCTCCGACAATACCATCGTCGTGATCGGTTACAGCTATAGCCGCGGCGGCACCGAAATCGGCTTGTTCGATATCGACGATGGCGGCAATCTCAGCTACCGCGCGACTTACCATATGCGCTCCAACGATTACTACTCGTCGCGCAATTACGCCAGCCGCCTGATCGGCAGCAAACTGGTTTTCTACACACCGCTGTATATCAATCTCTGGCAACCCGATCCCTTCGCCTCTTTCCCTGCCGTACGCAAATGGCGGCCGAACGCCACGGCGACCGACTTCAAGCGCATCGCGCCTGCCACACGCATTTACCGCACGGACGAGCCGCTTGATCCGAACATGGGAATTTCGCTGCATACCGTCTCCGTGTGCGATCTCGCCAAACGCGAGATGACCTGCGAAGCGACCGCGGTGCTCGGCCCGAGCGGGCGCGTGTTTTATGTGTCCGGCGAATCGGTGTATGTGTGGACCACCACGCAATCGTATATCGGCAATGAATATCGTTCCAAGTCCGGCGTATTCCGCATTCCGCTCGACGGCAAGGCGCCCAGCGCATTGAAAGTCGCCGGTTCGCCGATCGATCAATTCTCTTTCCTGGAAAGCCCGGACCGCCACTTGAACGTGCTGGTGCGCGCCAACGGCAAAGGCGACGGCATGTGGGCCGCCGAGCGCGGCGCCGGCGATCTGGCGTTGATGCGCGTGCCGCTCGATCTGTTTTCCGACGGCCGCGACAGCGCGCCGTCATCCAGCTACAAGCCTGTGCCCAGCGCCGGCGGTTACGCCTTACAAAATCGATTCATCGGTTCCTACCTGCTATATGGCAGCGGCGCAGGTTGGGGCTATCCCAAGAATGATGCACGCCGACGCGTGTATGCCGTGCGCTGGGATACGCCGGATGAGGCGCAAGCGCTGGGTTTGCCGCACGGCGTGGATCGCATCGAGGCCTTGGGCAACAATGCCGTCGTCATCGGCAGTAACGGCAAGGACTTGCACTTCACCAGTGTGGCCTTGGATGAGGAAGCCATCATTGCCCACCGCTATATCCGCGAAAACGCGTCGCAAGGCGAAACCCGCAGCCACGGCTTTTTCTACAAACAAGAAAGCGGCAACCAAGGCATGATCGGCTTGCCCATCATGCATGGCACCGAACCCGGCTATCGGCAATTGCGCGGCTCGTCGGCATCGGTGCTGTTCTTGCGCGAGAAATCGCTCAAGCTCTCCGAGCTCGGCTCGCTCGCTGCGCAAGGCGGCCAGGTAAACGACATGTGCCGCGCTTCTTGCGTGGATTGGTATGGCAACTCGCGCCCGCTCTTTTTGCGCGGCCGGGTGTTCGCTCTGATGGGCTATGAGTTGGTCGAAGGCAAAGTAAAGGGCGAACAGATTACCGAAACGCAGCGCATCAATTTCGGCCCGATTTCGGCAAGCATCGTTCGATAATGCATAGGGTGACGCCATGGCAGCCGTGCTTGCATTGTCGCAGGAGAGCTTCTCCGCTAAACTGCGCTGCATGTCTGTCCCGCCCACCGATGAAGCCTTGATGCTGCTATACCGCGGCGGCGATCTGCTCGCGTTTAAAGAGCTGTATCGCCGCCATAGCCAGGGCTTGTACCGCTTCATCGCCTGGCGTTCGCCGCGCCGCGATTGGGTGGATGAAATCGTGCAAGACGCGTGGGCGAGCTTGCATAGCGCGCGCGCCGGCTACCAGCCGCAAGCGGCGTTTCGCACCTACCTGTATCAAATCGCGCGCAATCGCTTGATCGATCTGCTGCGCTTGAAAGAAGCCCAATCGACGGCGGAGCTGAACGGCGACGAGGGGCAAGATCCTCTTGAACAATTGACCGACGAAGAAGCAGCGTCGCCGGAAACCAGCCTGGAGAAAAAGCAGCAATTTGCGCAGCTGCATGCAGCAATCCGCTCGCTTCCCGCCGAGCAAAAAGAAGCGCTGGTTCTGCAGCAATTCAACGGCATGAGCCTCGATGAAATTGCCTCGGTCACCGATGTTTCGATGGAAACGGTCAAGAGCCGATTACGCTATGCGATGCAAAAACTGCGCGCGCAATTGCAATCCCTGACTGCGCGAGGTGAACTGGCATGACTACCAAAGACACCCAGGATATGAGCGACGCCGAGTTCGACGCCCTGCTGCAAGGCCGAGGCGAGCTGGCCGACTTGTTGCGCGCCGTGCCGCAGCCGGCGCCTTCAGCCGAGCTCGATGCTGCCATTCTTGCGCGAGCCGAAGCCGCTTTGCGAGCGCCGGACGCCGATGTGCCCAAGGCGGCCAATGATCCGCGTATGCCGGGCACAAGCCATGCCAAACGCCCCAATTTTGTCTTGCGCTGGAAAGTGCCGCTGGCCTTAGCAGCGACCGTGATTCTCGGCGTGCATATGATCGGCTGGGATGCATTATTGTTCCCAGCACATAAAGGCGAAGAAATCCTGTCGGATGCGGCGCCGCAAGCGACAGCCGGCGCCTCGCAGCCAAGAGCTGAAGAAGCACCGGCCGCAACTGCGCCGACGCCCGCGCCGCAGACGCAAGCGCAGCTAAAAGAGCAAGCTGAAAAAAAGGACAAAGCCTCGTCGGAAGCGGCGAAAGCCGTGCCCGCCCAACCTGTGCAACGATTCAAGCAAGAAGCCGTTGCGCAAGCGCCTGCAATACCATCTGCGACAGCATCGGCGCCCGTTTCGGCAGAAGCCCCGGCTGCCCCGCCTCCGCCGCCACCTGTTGCGGCTGCCGCACCCGCGGGGCAAATAGGCGCCGCCGCATCGGGCCAAGCAGCGCGCGCGGAAACCGATGCGCTCGCCAAACAAAAATCCGCCGACGCGAATGCCAATCTGATGGAGGCAGCCCCCCGTGAAGCAAGGAAAGCTGCTGCTCCGGCACCCGCCGCAGCACCGATGGCGCGGGCGTATAACATGCAAGGAGCGCAGGATGCCAACACCATGCCCGAGCCGCCGCAAGCGTGGCTGGCCCGCATTGAAAAGCTGATGAAGGACGAGCGAAAAAAAGAAGCACTGGAAGAATGGGCCAAGTTCCGTAAGGCTTATCCCGACTACCAAGTGCGCAAAGAGTTTTCGGAGCAAATGGAAGCCCTGAAAAAATAATCACAATTTTAAAATGAGAGAGGAATAAACATGCTCGCATCTGAACTCATCGAAAAGTTAGAAATTCTCATCGCCGAACACGGCGATCTTCCGGTCGCGCTCTACGATTGGAACGAGGCTTATGCCCCGCCGGCCGAATCCACATCCGTCACTTATGAAGACGGCCAATTCTGCGTCGACGCGGATTAATATTTTCTTTTTCGCGGCACAACCCCGTTTCTCCCTCCGGCGCGTTTAAGAATTAAACGCAGCATTTTTTTGAACACTGAGGAGGGAGAAACACCATGCAATCGAAAAAATACTTTGCGCGCACCGTACTGTGCATCGCGCTCGTCACCGCATTCACCGCCTGCGGAAAAAAAGAAGCGATGCCGATGGAAGCAGCTCGCGCGCCGAAGACAGAGGCCGCCGGCACATCGGCTATGCCGGCTCCGCCTCCGCAAGCGCCCGCTGCGCGAGCAAAGGCCGACAGCTCACTCCAGAAACTTGCCGAAGTTGATGGCCGCAACGCAGCCGCGGACGCCAGTTCAGTCAACACCACGGCACAATTGACTTCCAGCGCCGCAGCGCCCTCATTCATTGACGGCGAGCGCAAATTCATTCGCACCGCGCATGCGCATTTCCGTGTCAAGGATGTGTATCAATCGGCGCTGGCGATCGAAGACGCCGTTGCCGGCCAGGGTGGTTTCGTCATCAAAAATGACATCACCTCAAACGTGCAGCGCACGCAGCGCCGCCCTATCGGTGACGGAAAAGTAATGGAATTGGCGGAATTTGTCGTGAACGGCGAATTAGTCGTGCGCGTGCCGAGCAATAAGACGCAAGACTTTCTGCGCTCGATCGCCGGCCAAGTCGCCTTCCTCGATCAGCGCAACTTCGATGCGCGTGATGCGCAATTCGATTTACTTCGTCAGCAACTCGAATACAAACGCAATCAGGAAGCGCAGGAAGAGCTCGGTCAGCTCAATAAAGAAAACGGCAAGCTCTACCAAAAAGCCGATGTGATCAATAGCCGCAACGAGGAAAAAGCCGCGCGCGACAATGCACGCATTATGCAAAAACAGTTCGAAGATCAAATCGCGTTCAGCACGATCCGTTTCTCGCTTTATCAGCTGCCCAATGTGCGTCAAACGGAAGTGGTGGACATCGATGAACTGTTTCATCAAAGCCGCCCGAGTTTCGGCAGCCGGATGGCTTTAGCCTTGCGCGACGGCTGGAATAGCGCCTTGGATTTATTCGTGGAACTTGCGTCGATGTGGCCGCTGTGGATTTTTCTTGGCGCCGGTGTAGTCGCCATCCGCAAGATCAAGCGCTTTCGTCAACCGCGCTCAAGCGAAAGTGTCGATAAGGCCGCCGCTTAATTGAAGAGAATTCGGCGTAGCAAGGCCGCCATCGGTTTCAGCCAAGCGAGAATGAAAGTTGTTCTCGCCCGGCGCGGCCTTGATCGCGACATTCGCTTGCGAGGGCTTGCTGAGTTGATCGATCCTGCTTTTAATGAGACCGATACGCGACGCCAGTTCCTCGATCGTCTTTTTGCCTTCCGGCGTTTTAGCCGAAGTGCAGTTCACGTGGTCTGACAATTGCCGTTGGCACAAATCGAGTTGCGCCTCCAGCGCGGCCGCCGTCGCCGCCGGACGCACCGGCGTTGCAGCAGATACGGCGCCGACAGCTTGAACCACGATAGTCGCCTACGCAGTAATGTTGATCACGCTGCCGACCGTAGCGCCCGGCGTCGGATTATTTTCTCCAACCGCGATTTTGCGTTCGTCTACCAGTTGTTGCTGCTGCGCTTGCTGCACCTGTGCATCGCTGTCTTGCTTGACCTGGATGTTCCGCTCATACGCTTTAAGCGCATCCACACTACCGAATTGGCAAGCTGTGCATCCTGAGATTCCCATGGCTCCTCCTGATTGATAGGCATTGGTCGTGGGAGGCAGAAAAAACTTACAGTTGACATGCTGTCATGCACAGGAAGGGCTCATTGCAAGATTGTATTTTTGGCCATACACTGGAATACGATTTGCTATCGAGGTTTATTAGAAGTTAGGAACAGCAAAATTTTTATCAGGATGAATACAGCTATTCTTGTCATCGACGTCCAGCAAGGTCTCTGTGTGGGACCAAGCGCTGCTTATGATTGTGCTGGAACAATTGACCGAATTAACTCTGTTACACGACATGCTAGATCGATCGGCTTTCCGGTGATCTCCGTGCAACATGAATCTGGCCCTGGATATCTGGAATATGACTCACCTGAATGGCAGCTCTCTGCTGGCCTTGAAGTGGCACAAACCGACATTCGGATTCGGAAAACGACTCCTGATGCATTTCTCAACACCGAGCTACATCAATTACTTCAGGCGAGAGGTATTACTCGGTTAGTTATTTGCGGGATGCATACAGAGTTTTGCGTCGACACTACGACACGAAAGGCATTGGCGCTGGGGTATCCGGTGGTGCTGGTTGCCGATGCTCATACGTCTGCGGGTAACGAGGCTCTATCGCCCCAGCAGGTCATCGCACACCATAACGCGACATTGACCAATATCTCAAGTTTTGGTCCTAGAGTCGTTGCTGTATTTACGAAAGAGATTCATCGTGCCATTTCCTAATTCAGCGTTCGAACTTTGCAACACCTCTACTTAAAAGGAGACATTTCCATGCTTTTAATCGTCGGCGCACTCTTTCTCGCATTAGGCTTATTTTCAGGAGCACTGTTGGTTGCCGCTCCGCTCGGGCTTACTACGCTTTCCCCCAGCCTGATCCTTTGGATCATGTTCCCCGTGCTCTCGGTCATCGGCTACGTTTTATTTCTCGTGCCTGCGAATTCTTCGCAAATTCGCGCGATGTCGGTGGCGACATCCGGGCTCATGCTGCTGCTGGCGGTTACATCCATCGGCGCGATTATTCTCCAGGCGGCGGCGCTATTTGAGCCGACCGCCAGCACAGCGGCGCTGTGGTATGTGTCCGTTATTGCCGGCATCATCGGCTGCGCAGGAGCAGCTTCTTACACACGCCAAAAGCCGGAAGCGTAAAATCCGTGACGACTTCGGACCCGACTATCCAAACATAAAGGGCGTCGTTTCCTGAATGAACGGGTATCGCCGCCTTTTAATCCACTTGTTTGCCTTGCCTTTGAACTATCAAGAAGTACGATTCCGCTGGTGCCGAGCCCAACTGTTTGCCTTCCTCCGGAAATGGGGAATCTATATCGTCATCGGCGCAGTTGTTCTGGGAAGCTCCGGCACCGATCCGATCGCAACAATGACCGGATTAGTTTCGGCGTCGGTATTGCCTTTACTTTGGAGCTTGCAGCATCCACCATGGGGTTGGGTACTGGCCACCGTCGCTTATGGCACCCTTGGCGCAATGCTGTGTCGGAGTATGCGTGGCCTGTTTTGGTCAATAGCTTGGCGCGATATTGAACTCAGCTTACCGATTGAACCATCCGACAAAAGGCGAAGTGATTTGGTCGTAGTGATCCTCGCTCTTTCACCTTTTTATCTACTGTTTGCAGCAGGTCTGTTGAATTGGGCGCTCAAACAACATGTCGGCCAAACGACGCAACAATTACTCGCGGCGATCATGCTGATCATTGCATTTGCCGCGTCCGTCATATGCGGCCTACTTATGCTTAGCGCTATGCGCCGTGTGCCGCAAGCGAGTGCGATTGCCGAGCGAGCAGACCACCCATCTGCCACCATGGCATTGTTCGCCCGTTATCCCAGCATTTACGCTTTAATCTTTGTGCCCCTGATACGCGGCCCGGCCAAGCGTGCAGGCAAGCTGCTGAAACTAGCACTGCTGATATTACTGCTTCATTTCTTGTTATATCGGTTTCCTACATTCGTTTCGTGGTGGCTCGCACTATTTGCACTACTGACTCAGCTCATGACAACGCGCCTCACATCGGTTCTGGATGAGGATTTAAGGCCATTGCATTCGAAATGTGAACCGCTGCCAATATCTATTAATCAGCTGCGCTGGATTCGTCTAGGCATTGCGGCGATACCTGCCACAATTGGTTTTGCATTGATTTTTCCGATACTGTTCGTCGCAGTCGAGAACCTGCGTTCTTCGATCGGCATTGCTTTCGTGCTCTTCGGGCTGTCAGCGAATTTGCTTGAGACTGCTTTGTGCAGTCGTGCTCGTACGCCGACACAATTCAAGGCTTCAACACGTGCCGGCCTTTGGATCGTGATCCTTGTCATCCAAATAGCATTGGCCTCCGAGCTTACTCCATGACCAATCAATCTTTGCCCACCTCGCCGGGGATACTGGAAGCGGCGAATATTAACTTCGCTTATCCCACGCGCCAAATTTTTACGCAATGGTCGCATCGATTCGGCCCCGGCCTTACGTGGGTTCAAGGACGCAATGGCGAGGGCAAGTCTACCTTGCTACGAATCGTGGCCGGATCGCTTGATCCCCAGACCGGAAGCTTGTCGATACGAGGGACAATCCAGCATAACAGCCCTATTGAATATCGCCGGCTGCAATTTTGGTGCGGACCGAGTCAAATTCCGTTCGATCACCTAACGCCGCTTGAGTACTTTAGCTTCATGGCTCATCTGTATCCCGGCTTCGATAAAGATGAGTTAAAACGGCATATCGATGCGTTTGCATTAAACCAGTTTCTCGGTTCTCAACTGAGCATTTTGTCGACCGGGACACAACGCAAGGTTTGGATCAGTGCGGCCTTGTCGGCCGGCACGCCGATTACATTATTGGACGAACCTTTTAATGCGCTTGACGCGGCATCGACCGCGCACTTGCGAAAGGCTCTGAAAATCGCAGGGCATGATGCACATCGAGCTTATATAGTCGTCAGCCACGAGGACATCGGACCTGCTGGAGAAAATGCCGTCATTTTGAATCTATCTCCGAACAGGGATGCAAGCTCCGTCATTTAAAATGGCGGAGCTTCGACATCGCCTATCCAGCCTTCGATAAATACCCTTCCAATTTATCGAACGAACCCGTCCAGCCTTGCGTCATGCCGGCCTTGGCATCGCCGAAGGTGTCGATCTCTTCGCGCGTGGCGGCGCCGTACGGTTCCATCGTCACGGTTACGCGTGTCTTGTCCGGCCCTTCCGCCGCCAACTGCACCGTGGTCAGCATGGTTTCCGGCCAGATGGGCGCCATGGGATGACGCGAGATGTTTTCATCCTCATCGCAGAACTGCTGGGTGTAGACCAGATAATCGGGCCTTTGAATTTTTTGGTATTCGGCGCGCCCGTACATTTTGACGTTACCGCCGCTCATGAAATAAAAAGTGCTGCCGCCGCCCCGGATATCGGAGCGAATAAATTGCATGGTGAATCCGGTCGGCGCCAGCCATTGCGAGAGATGCTTCGGATCGGTCCACATCTCGAACATCAAATCCAGCGGCGCATCGAACGTGCGGTTGATGACGAATTTCTCTTTGCCGGATGCTTCCTTTTCCAGGTATTCCGCCAGCCGATCCCAAGTCGAGTCGCCGCCGGCTTGCTTGATGAATTTTCGTGTTTCTTCGGCGGCTTCGGGCGTCGGCAAGCTCATGCACATGTCCATCCTGGTCTTGCCGTTCGCTTTTGAAAAGAGCACAGTCACTCGGAAGAGCGGCGGACGGTCGTCATAGCCGCCGTGGTCGTACACCAGCTTGGCGTGTTTCTCGACTTCGAGATAAACCGTCTTGTTGGGGTAATCGGTGCCGTCCGGGCCGTGCATGGTGTAGTGCCAAATGCCGCCCGGCTTCAACTCCTTGCCATGCGTGGTAAGAGTAAAGTCGCGCGGCCCCCACCATTGCGCCACTTGTTCAGGATCGGTCCAGGCATCCCACACCGCGTCGACCGGCGCATCGTACATTCGCGTGATCCTGAGTTCGTTGGCATTATTTTTTGCGGTCATTTTTCTTTCCTTTCGTATTTTTTTTGACTGTGACAGTTTTTAGGTAGGCGTCGAGCCGGTCGAAACTCTCTTCCCAAAATATTCGGTATTGCTCCATCCAATCCGCCGCGCCCTTTAATGCTTCGCCATTGAGCTTGCAAGGACGCCATTGGGCTTGACGGGTCTTGGTGATGAGACCAGCCCTCTCCAACACCTTGATGTGCTTGGTGACCGCCGGCAAGCTCATTTCCTTCAGAAACGGCTCGGCCAAATCGGAAATATTGGCCTCGCCTTTGGATAGCTGGGCCAGCATGGCTCTTCTGGTCGGATCCGCCAGCGCGGCAAAGGTTTGGCTGAGCTGATCTTGCATACTATTACACCACAAGGTTAATTAACTAATTGGTTTAATATAGGAGCTATTTAGGCGGAAGTCAAGAACGCGTAAGATGCGGAATATCTTGTCAATGCGAGTGCAATCCATGCGCCTCTTTCACTACACGAAAATTTTGTCCATATGCGTTTTCGCATCGCTGCTGCAAGCCCATGCCGCGCTGGCAGCCGGGTTCGATTGCACCAAGGCGAAGACTCAAATTGAGCTCATGATCTGCGGCGACGCCAACGTCAGCGCGCTGGATAGCCAGCTTAGCGCCGCGTTCCAAAGTGCGATGCAAAAGACGCCGGATCGTAAAGCCCTCGGGGACAACCAGCGCAACTGGCTGAAAAATATCCGCGATCTTTGTAAGACGATCGATTGCTTAAACCACACATACCGGGAGCGTATTGCCTATCTTGAGAAGCCACAACCGGAATCAAAAACGGCAGCCACCGGAGACGTCACGTGCAGCGTAAAGAGCCCGGAGGCACCCAAGCCTAATTGCAAGACCGACTTGGTGTGCGGGACGAATAGCAATCAATCCATTCTTCAAGCCGTAGTCGATCAATGCGCCAAAGCTGAAACGCGCAATATTCGCGTGTACTTCTATGAGACCCGAAACAGCAAACCGGTGTTGCTCGAAACGTTGAAGGATCAAGAGGCACAGCAGGTAAATTTTCCCGAGCCCGATCAAAATGGATATGCGCAATTGGACATCACCTCATTTTGCGGCGCGGGGCCGAATTGCTCGCATGAGTTGTATCGATACGATCCAAAAGAAAAAGCGCTATACAAATATTTTTCCGGCGGATACGTCGATTTATCGAATTTCGAGGGATACCTCGTTGAAAGCGGGCGGGCCAGCTGCTGCTCATGGGAATTCCGTGCACATAAATCGAATGCGATAGGCTCTCGCGTCCAGGTGGATGAAAAATTTTTCGTCATTTCCGTATCAAAAGATCCCGAAGATGAAAAAAAGCCTGCTGACTGCAGTTTCTTTGAGTACATCGGAAAGGATGGCGCAACTATTCGCAGCGTCAAACCGCCTAGCAAAAAATGGCTCAGCTATTGTGAGCATTATGGGCCATACAAGTTGCGTTGAATCCGATCTCAGAAATGTCATCCATGGAAAAGCTTTATTTATCCAGACGGAACATCGTCACACTGCTGGAAAAGCTCGATCGCGTCCGCGAGGGTGAGAGCAGCCCATGCACCATCATCAAAAGCGATCATGCGCATCCTGTCTATCCGCAGTCGATACGCCGTATCGCCGTGACAGCCGCCGAGACTGGCGATCAATATTTTCCCGGCGTGTCGCAACGGCTCAATCTCTCACGAGCCACATTGACGCTCCTATTGGACCATTTTGATAAACAAGTCGACAGCAAAGTCGAACTGAACGGCATGCTGGTGACGGCGGTGCATGACGATAAATATTATGTGGATCGCGACGGAGGGAATATCACACCGATCGGCCATGTATCCCCTCCTCCGTTGAAGAAATAGAAGTCGGCTATCGGCAGTCCGATGACTCTCCTGTGAGACCGCTCATTCGAAAGGTCCCGTCAACCACCTCCAAGAAAGTGCGCTCTTCTCGAAAAATGAACCGCTTGCGTTGCGCCATCTCGAAATTGCTTCTTCCTTCGTCGTCGGATTTGAGCCGGCTCCGATATCGTTCATAAGAAGCCAAGCTGTCGAAGGCAATCAATCCCCATGCAATATTGTTGGTACCCTCATGCGGCAGAAAATAGCCGATGAGATCGCCGCCGCATTTCGGGATGATGTGCCCCCAGTTTTCCGCATACGCCTTGAAGGCGTCACGCTGGAATGGATCGATTTCGTAGCGGATGAAGCAGGTAATTGTCATGGGTTCTCCCTTAATCAAATTGTATGAAAAAGATCATAATCGCTTGCGGCATATTGATGGTTCGGCTAGCATCGAACCATGAAAGATGGACCGAACATTGTCAAAATTGCCGCGCTCATCGGCGACCAGGCACGCGCCGAAGCGCTCACCGCGCTGATGGCGGACCGCGCGCTAACGGCGACCGAGCTTGCCGGGATCGCGGGCGTTACGAAGCAGACCATCAGCGGACATTTGGCAAAGCTGCTCGATGCAGGATTGATCGCCGTCGAGAGCCAGGGCCGCCACCGCTATTTCCGCCTTGCGGACCAGGATGTCGCTCACTTGCTTGAATCCTTGATGGGCGTCGCCTTTAGGACCGGCGCCGTACGGCTACGCAGCAGTCCACGCGAACCTGCCTTGAGAAAGGCACGGGTTTGCTACGATCACCTGGCAGGCGAATTGGGCGTGCAGCTATATGAAAGCTTGATCGATCGGGGAACGCTAAAGGCAGACGCGGAAGATTTGGCGTTGACGCGCGATGGGCAAAAATTCTTGGAGAAGCTTGGCGTCGATACCGACGCATTGGTTTCACAACGAAGGCTGTTTTGCCGAGCATGCCTGGATTGGAGCGAGCGGCGCTATCATCTCGCCGGCGCATTGGGTGCCGCATTGCTGAATCACTTTATTTCCCTCGGCTGGGCAAGACGCGTTAAAGATACGCGCGTGGTGGCGTTCACAGTAGAAGGAGAAAATTCGCTCAAAAAACAGTTCGGCATTGGACAAGCGAAATCGCGTACTTCATCCCATGACCATTGACGTTCTACCATCCGCTTCTTTTCTAACGAGGATCAAGTCGAACCGGATTAAATTCGGCGCGCTGCTTCTTTCTCTCTTCATTCATCTGCTTCTTCTTTACACGCCTTCCGTTTCGATCCCCAAGCTGAAAAAAGTAGAGAAAGAGAAGTCGGTGAAAGTGAGCCTCTTGCCGCTTCCCACATTAACCGCACCTGCGCCTCCCAAGCGCGCTTCGGCTCCGGCAAAATCGGCAGGTGTCTCGACGGCTCACGTCTCGCCTGAGCCCTCTCCCAAGGAAGCGCCCAGCGCAGAGCTTAAAACAGATGAATCGACCGACGAAGGAGATGAAACGGCATCCGCTATCGCGCCCCCTCCCAGGCTGCCCTTGCCGGAAAAAGGGCAAACGATTTATACCGTATATATAGGTGAAAATAATTTTGAAGTCGGACGCGCTGTACACGCTTGGGAAATCGGAGAAAGAACCTATAAGCTCACGATCGAAATCGACACCACCGGCATTGCGCGGGTAGTGAACCGCAATCGATATATTTACTCCAGCGAAGGCAAGATTACTGCGGAAGGTTTTCGTCCGGACCGCTACGTGTACCAGGAGATTCACCAGGACAGAGGTTATAAATTCAGCGCCGACTTCGATTGGGAAAATATGCTGGTCAGGACGACGGATTTTGTTTCGCACGTCCGACAATACGAACTGGAAGACAATACGCATGACTTCGCGACGACAAACTATCAGCTCAGCGCCATGCGGCCGCAGTCCGAGAATATAGAATTGAATTTGATCCGGCTCGACAAGCTCGAAAAAAACAACTTTGAAAATATGGGCGAAGAAATAATCGAAGCGGCGGGCACCTCGTTCAAAACGATTCATATGCGAAAGAAAACTGACAATCCTGCTGAACGCCGTGAATTATGGCTGGCGCCCGACCTCAATTATTTGCCCATCAAAATTTTATGGTCGGACAAAGATTACGTCTACGTGCAATTGATATCTCAAATGGAAAATACACTGCCGCAATGAAGAACACTAATCGCAGGCATAAAGGCCGGGAGGAAAAACGGATGATTTGGTTATTCTTTGGACCCTTCCTGCTCATTGGTGCCGCCCTTCTGCTCTTAGCCGGCATCACGGTCGCGCGCCATCTTGCGGCACAATCCTGGCAACCGGTGCAAGCAACGCTGTTGGAACGGAATGTAGAAGTCGAACGAAATCGATTGGGCAGCGAAAAAATCGATGGCGGGATGCGTTATGCCGCTAAATATGCCTACCAATGGCAAGGAAAAAAATATGAAAGTTCCCGCGTCAGTCTTTCAAGCGCGATGAGCAAAGGCGTCAACATGATGCCGGACGATTGGAACGAACGCATCGATGGCGCATTGGGCAATCCCGGCGGCACGCTCACTGTTTGGGTCGATCCCGCCAATCCGAGCGATGCGCTTGTTCTGCGCGACATACGATGGCTGGAAACCGGCATCGAAATTATTTTCGGTTTACTGTTGATCTGGGCCAGCTCTTTATTTTTATTCGGCTACGACCCGCATGCCGCGAGCGCCGGTTTTTCGTGGCGCACGGTGGCGATTACTTGGGCGATCGGCATGCCGCTTGCCGTGATCGTTCCCTTACTGTGGCGCGACAACCACCAAGTGTGGGCTGTGCTTGCCGCTTTGCCGCTGTTGCTCGCCTTGTATGGTACGGTTTACGGGTTACGCGCACACTAGAGATCCGCCTTGAAAGAAGAGCAGCAAAACATTTCCACCTCGCCCGATTGCGCAAAGTGTATGCATTACTACATCACGCATGATGCGCATTTTCCGTACGGCTGCCGCGCACTGGGTATCAAGAGCCAGCGCAAGCCGCATCTGGAAGTATTAGCAGCGTCGAACATACCTTGCCTGGCTTTTCGGCCTAAGCAAGGCGAAAAAAATTAGGCGCTAGACTCCGCCGTGGTCGGATCGATGATATGGCGCACAGTCGCCACCGTGTCGATCGGAAATTGCCCGCGCTTAGCGTGCTCGCGCACTAAATCTTCGGACGGCGCAATATAGACACAATAAATTTTGTCGTCGGTTATGTAACTCTCTTGCCATTGGATCGATGGCCCCATGTTATGCAGCACGTCGTAGGACTTTGCTGCCATGGCATACAAATCGTCATCCGACATTTTTCCGGCATTCGGGAATGCGCGCTCAATGATGAATCGCGGCATGGCGTTCTCCTCATAAAAATGCATGGGCACGCACCAAACACGCCCATGCCTTCAATGTAGTGAGGAAGTTTTTTCGCTACCTGTTCAAGATCAAGCAAAGCCGGCGGAGCGAGAAACCATTCTCGCCCGCATTACCTTACTGCTGCAGCAAATAAAGCCCGCCAGACCCGATTGCATCGGTGACGATGGCTGCATTTTTCGGAAACAATGTTCCTTGCGTCACGGTCACGCTGCTGGGTAGTGCGTAACTCGGGAAGGTGGCGGCGCCCAGCTTGGTTCCGGTCGCGGGATCGAGCAAAGTGATTTGATTGGTCAGGCCGGTCGGACGCGGCGTACCGGGATAAACAATTTGCACCATGTCTTGATTCGGATTCGTAATCTCGGGAACCGCAATCAAATTGCCCGACAAAAGCGTGACGTTATCGAACAAATTGGTCTTAGCGGTTTGGTACACGATTGCGGGTGCGCCGGCGCTGCCGCCCGGCAAAATCGGAATGCGGAAAATCACGTTCAGGCTAGGCATATAAAGTTGATTGCCTGCGATCGCCACGCCGTTCGGCGCGAAACCGCCGAACAATGCCGGCAGCCAGCCGGTCTCCGTAATTCGAAATGCCGCCGGATCGGTGATCTTCACTTTCACAATCGCCGGCACGTTCGGTACACCGTACAACATCGTTGCGACAAAAGCGGCGGAATTCGGAATATACAAATCGCCGTTACGATCGATGGCCATGCCATTGGGTTGGAAGGCCGGCGTAATCAGCGGTGCAGTCGCAACACGCGTCGGATCATTTGCCGCCTTGCGCGTATCGACTCGATACAAGACGGATGCCGGCATTAATTGAGAAACATCCGTGCAAGTCGCATACAGCACATATCCCGCTGCAGCGAGACTGCCGAAGTAGCACGTCTTGCCGCCGACATTACCGTTGACAATAGCGACATTGGTATATTTTCCGTTCACCTTCTTCACTTCGTAGATCGATGAAACGCCATTGACGATGACGCCGTTCGCCCCGTACGTAAACGGCTTGTCGCCGCCGACGATGTAAAAGCGCCCGTCCGGCGTAAATGCGGAAGCCTCGGACCAGGGTAGCGTCGTATTGAGGTTGGGTGCGCCGTTGACGACGGTGCCGCCGATCAGCGTATCGATCTTACATCCTTGCATCAGCACGGCACATGCGGCGATGCCTAACAATTGGCCGATTTTTGTCACGAGTTTCATGCAGTCTCCTTTATGTGATGGTGAAATTGATTCTTATGTCGACCTCGGCCGACTTCGCGCGACTGAAGAATCGCAGGCAATAGAAAGCCCTGCCGACATGAATCAGTCGACGCAAAAACGAGTGCGGAATGGGTTGAGGCACGGGCTGAATGCCCGCTTGCCTTAACTATCGGGGGATGCTGTGAGGATTGCAGTCATTGTTGTCTCCTATGGCATAACATTTTTTTAATTGCGTTAATAATAAGACAAAATATTTTACAAATCTATGATTATTTTTAACAATTAGTTTCGATGATTGAGGGCAAATCGCGGTTGGTATAATCGAGCGTCCCTTGCTTGTCCTGGAAAGTTTTTATCCTATGCTGCGCGCTCCCGAACTTTTATTGCCCGCCGGTTCGCTGGCAAAAATGCATGCCGCTTTTGATTACGGCGCCGATGCCGTCTACGCAGGCCAGCCGCGCTACAGCCTGCGCGCGCGTAACAATGAATTCTCGACTCACGAAGCGCTCGCCGCAGGTATCGAACAAGCGCACGCGCGCGGCAAATTATTTTTCGTGGCGAGCAACATCTTTGCGCACAACGCGAAACTCAAAACCTATTTACGCGACATGGCGCCGGTCATCGACATGAAACCGGATGCATTGATCATGGCCGATCCCGGCTTGATCATGCTGGTGCGCGATAAATGGCCGGACGTGCCTGTCCACTTGTCGGTGCAGGCCCATGCGGTGAACTGGGCCGACGTGAAATTTTGGCAGCGCATGGGTTTGACGCGCGTGATCCTTTCGCGCGAACTCTCGCTCGACGAGATTGAAGAGATCCGCCAAACCTGCCCGGATATGGAGCTGGAAGTATTCGTGCACGGTGCACTGTGCATCGCCTATTCCGGACGCTGCCTATTGTCGGGCTACTTCAATCACCGCGATGCCAATCAAGGCACTTGCACCAATTCCTGCCGCTGGGATTACAAGGTGATGAACGCCGATGAAGACGCGAGCGGCGATATCGCGCGCATTCCTGTCGAGACGATTCAATTCAATTATCAGCATGCGCTGGAAGAAGCGGAGCTATCCTTCTCCGCGCTAGGTGAGCAAGCGCGCCATCCCTTGGCCGATCGTCCATACCTGATCGAAGAAGCCGGCCGCCCCGGCCAGCTGATGCCGGTCCTGGAAGACGAGCACGGCACTTACATCATGAATTCCAAGGATTTGCGCGCGGTGGAGCACGTCGAACGTCTCGCGAAGATCGGCGTCGACTCGCTCAAGATCGAAGGACGCACCAAGTCCTTGTATTACGTCGCGCGCACGGCTCAGATATATCGCCGCGCTATCGACGACGCCGTCGCCGGCCGCCCGTTCGACATCAATCTGCTCGGCGAATTGCAAGGCTTGGCCAATCGCGGCTATACCGACGGCTTTTATCAGCGCCACCATACGCAGGAGTATCAGAACTACATGAGCGGCGCCTCCGAGCTGCATCGCAGCCACTATGTCGGCGACGTACTCTCCGTAACAGACGGCTGGGCGGAAGTCGATGTAAAAAACCGCTTTGCGATCGGCGATCGCTTGGAAGTCATCCACCCGGCCGGCAACCAAGTCGTGACGATCGAACAGATGCAAGCCGCCGATGGCGGCGCCTTGGAGGTAGCGCCGGGCTCAGGGCATCGGGTTCGCATTGCGCTCGACGCAAAATACGACAAGGCGCTGCTGGCCCGCCTGCTCTAGAAAATTCACCCTCAAGCACTTTCCGATTCATCCATGAAAAAAACAAACAGCGACAAAAAAGTGGAGCCCAGAAGAGATTTTCTGAAACTGGGTTTGAAAAGCGCTTGCCTGTTCCTGCCGCTGCCCTACGCTGAAGTGTGGGCACAAACCGATCAAGGACCACAGTTGCAGCGCCTGCCGAAAATTGCCCTGGTGATCGGCAACAGCACATACGGCAACTCGCCTTTGAAGAATCCGGAAAACGATGCGCGCGCTTTTGCCGACACCTTGAAGAGCTTTGGCTTCGACGTAACGAGCGTATTGAACGGCTCGAAGCAAAACATGCATACGGCAACGAGTGCCTATCTCGACCAATTGGCAAAGCGCAAATGCGTCGGTGTTTTTTACTATGCCGGTCATGGCGTGCAACTGGCTTGGAAAAATTATTTGATTCCGGTCGACGCTAAAATCAGTTCTCTGGAAGACGTTCAGCAAGAAGCGTTCGATCTGACTTATCTGATGTCAGGATTGACCAAGGCGTCGAACCCGATGAATGTCGTGATTCTCGATGCCTGCCGCGACAACCCTTTCGGTACCAGCAAGGAGCCGGAACAAAAAGGCTTGAGCCAGATAGACGCGCCGCACAGCACCATCCTCGCGTATGCAACGGCGCCCGGCAATACGGCAAGCGACGGTGGCGGCGAAAACGGCTTGTATACCGAGAACCTCCTGCGCGAGATCAAGGTGAAAGACGCGAAGGTGGAAGACATCTTCAAGCGCGTGCGGCTGAATGTGCGCAAGGCGTCCAAAGGTTCGCAAATTCCCTGGGAAAGCACGTCGCTGGAATACGATTATTATTTTCATCCCTCCGCTCAAGAAACGGTGCAGCCCGATCCGGAGCAAGCATTTTCCGAGGAGCGGCGCCTGTGGGAAGAAATCTATACCGCGACCAGTGCGGCGCCGTTCGAAGATTATCTTCGCCGCTATCCAAGCGGCCGATTTGCCGAACTCGCACAGCAACAATTGAATACCCTCCTTGCCAAGGAAGGCGAAAAGCGCATTCAAATCGCGCCGTCCAAGGGCAACCCTTATACCGCGGGCACCGCCGTGGCCGATGTCGGATTCAAAGTCGGCGACCGTTATCGATATCGTGTTTCCGATATCGATACTAACGTCGAAAAGAAGGAACATTCGCTTGTCGTTACCGAGATCACGGACAAGGAAGTGATATTCAATCAAGGCAAGCAGCGCTGCGATTTATTGGGCAATCCCACCCGACATCCCGATGGGCGCGAAGTGATCGGCGTGCAAGTTATGCCCACCGAATTTATCCTGGGAAAACGCTGGACGACGCGCTTTCATGTGCTGGTTGCCGGCGGCATGACGGATTCGGAATACAATTTCGTTGTCGCTGCCAAGGAAACGATTACCGTGCCGGCCGGAACCTTTGACTGCTTCCGTGTGGAAGGCACCGGAACAAGCCGCATACCGGGCAGAAGCCCGATGAGCCTGAGCACGAAGTATTGGATCGCGCCCGACGTTTGCCGCCGCGTCGTTAGAATGGAACAAATACGGCAGCTCAACGGCCGGATGCGTAACAATGTGATCGAGAACGATCGCCAAGAATTAATCGCGTTCAAACAAACTTGATCGCCCTATGTCGATACGCGCACGCTGGTTTTCGATTTGCCTCACCGCCCTTTTTATTGCCGGCGGAAGCGTACGCGCCGACTCTCTCCCTCTCGCGCCGGATCTCATCAGCCTTTCCAGCCAAGCCGGCGAAACGCTGCTGCTCAAAAGCGAAGCGCGCCGGCCTTTTCTGCCTTTAAGCATTCACTTCGTCACCCAAAAGAATCAAGCGTATTGCGGCGTCGCATCGATGGCGATGGTGTTAAACGCCTTGAATATTTCAGCGCCGACGACACCCGAATACGCGCCTTTTCGATTGTTCACGCAAGAAAATGTATTAGACGAAGCGACGGACCGCATCATTCCGCAAGCGCTCATCGCAAAACAAGGATTAACGCTCGATCAGCTAGGCGCGATCTTGAGCAGCCATGGCGTCGAAGTCACGGTGCGCCACGCGTCCGACCTGAAACTGGAAGACTTCCGGCGTGAAGCCATTGCCTACTTGAGCAAACCGGACCGTCATGTACTGGTGAATTATTTGCGCAAACAAATCGGGCAGGAACGCGGCGGCCATATCTCGCCGCTCGCCGCTTACGATGCGGAGGCCGACCGATTTTTAATCATGGATGTGTCGCGCTACAAGTATCCGCCGGTGTGGGTCAAGAGCGAGCAGCTTTTTGCCGCCATGAATACGCCCGATGCGGATAACCAAAATCGGAGCCGGGGATTTGTCTTGGTTAGCACTCGCGCCAAGGTCTATCAGCAAGAGAAATAAAAAGCCGAACGACAATTGATATTGCAACTTTTCTCAGTATATTGAGTCTCATCAAATTGTATTTCGTTTGTGCAATCCTTTGCGAGCCAAATTCCGCGACAATGACATGACGAAATGCATGACTCTTTCATCAGGGACACCCTTTAACTTATCGCTTAAACATCATGATCAATAAAATCAAACTACTCAGCTTCTTGTTATTGGCCGCCGGCAGCCAGTTTGCCTTTGCAGCGGATCCTTATTTCAACGTGGGCGTGGCGGGACAAATCAGTCCCGGCGTGTATGGCCGTATCGAAGTCGGCAATACGCCGCCGCCGGTCGTTTATGCGCAGCCGATCATCATCGCGCCTTCACCGCGCCCGGTTGTCGTTGCGCCTATCTATATGAACGTGCCGCCGGGCCACGCGAAGAAATGGAGCAAACACTGCCATAAATACCATGCTTGCGGCCAACCGGTTTACTTCGTGAGGACTGCCGAATACGGCCACGAAGGCCACGGCAAACATAAAGGCAAGCACAAGGATTGATTTAATTGTCCATGCGTGCCCGCGTTACCTCGGTCGGATTAATCGTTCCGCACACCTCCGCAGAAAATTTTTCTCCGCCTTCGCATATAGACGCTGAAAGTTTGGATGCCTTACCGTCCATGCCGGGCGTCTATATTTTTGTTGATCATGAGGACACGCCGATTTATATCGGCAAGAGCGTCAATATCCGCTCGCGCGTGCATGCGCATTTGCGCACGCCGGAAGAAGCCGCCATGTTGGCGGAAACACGGCGCGTGGATTTTTTACGGACGGCCGGCGAAATCGGAGCCCTGCTGCTGGAGTCTCATCTCATTAAGAAACATCAGCCGGCCTATAACGTCTTGCTTAAATATGAAGCGGAATCTTTCACGCTGTGTTTACGCGAAAGCGATACGCAGCCGCATGTGGTGACCGGCAGCGAAGTTAGAGATGCCGATACGGTCGCGCTTTATGGTTTATTTGCTTCGCGCAGTGCCGCACAAGAAAAGCTGGAAGAGCTGGTACGGGAAAATCATTTATGCCCTGCCCTGCTCGGTTTAGAAGTTGCCATACGCGGGCGCGCATGCTTTGCGCATCAAATCGGCCGCTGCTTGGGGGCATGCGTCGGCAAGGAATCGAAGCAAGCACATCTGCAGCGCCTCATGATTGCGCTTGAACGTCTCAACGATCAAGTTTGGCCCTACTTCGGACCAATCGGCATCATCGAAACGGAATCGCATTGGCGGCAAGTGCACGTGGTGAATCGCTGGGCCTATCTCGGCACGCTCGAAGGCCGGCGCAAACAATTACGGCTACCTGCAAAACGCGCCGTTGATATCGACACTTACAAAATCCTCGCGCGTCCGCTCGCGGAAGGCAGATTGACCATCGCGCCGTGTGAAGTCCGGCAAAGCAAAGCAGGTTCTCCTGTCATCATTTTTTCGCATTAAGCGTCACCAATGCAAGAGGCCGGCGATTGCCGGCCTCTTTTTGTCTAAGGCTTTAGGCCGATCAGCGCATGATCAATGCGGTTTCTTGATTCGTATTGACGGTCACGCGATCGCCTACTTTAAACGGCTGACTGCCTGCACCTAATCGATACTGCAAACGCTGACCATCGTCGAATTGAATCGTCAATAGCTGCTCGGACGAAGTCGTGCCCGATGCAGTAGTGCCGCCGCTGCTGCCCTGACTACCGGCCATACCGGTTGTGTTTGTACCCTCGACGGCCACAATCGTTCCGCTACGAACGGTGCTCGCTGCTTGGGATACTGGCGGCGGCTGGGTTTGCGTCGGCACGACGACAACGGATGTCTGCGCCGGCTGTCGAGAGGCACATCCAGTCAGCGCCAATCCTGCAACGACTGCCGCAAGGGTCAAAAGTTTTTGATGCTGTCGCATACACACCTCCTTCGTAAAGCCCCAGCCTCGCGGAGAAATCCGAGCGGCCGGAGATCAAGGTGAATTGAATAGTTCGACTTCAGAATCATTGACAACATAGTAAGTGGCAAGTTCGATGAATGCCGGCATGCACGATTGAGAATAAGCAAAGTTTCTTCTTGCAAATGCGAAATGGCTTAGACTACCCGCATGCAAGCACAAAACTCTTCTCCCCCTCCTTTCAGCTGGCAAATACGTGCCGATTTGTTTGCACAGTTGGCGGCCATGGAAAAATCCGGTCTGCCGATCATTCAGGCCTTTGGTCTTTTGCGATTGCCGCCGACGCATCAATCGCGCGTGGCAATGACAAAAAAGTGGCTTGAACGCGGCAACGAGTTATCAATCGCCGGTCAGCGCAGCGGTTTATTCACCGAAATGGAAGCCAATCTCATCGGCGCAGCGACGAGCGCCGGCAGTCCCGCATCGATCTATAAACGATTGGCCGAGTATTATGCGCAGCGCGCAGCGCAAGGGCGAACCGTCAAGACGCGCTTGGTGCTGCCCGCAGCCGTTTTAATCATCGGCTTATTCGTGCAACCCTTGCCAGCGCTTTTCGGCGGCACCTTGAGCCTGGGTGGCTACTTGTTCCGTATCTTGAGTCCGCTCGTAGTCATCGCCTTGCTCATCCTCTTCTTGAAAAAGTTGTTGACGCTGAATGAAAGCGCTCCATCTTCAACGCAATCATTAGCAGGTTTGGTAATGACAATGCCCTTGTTCGGAAAGACGCTGATACGCCGAAACCTGCGCGATTATTTTGAAAGTTTGGCTTTGATGTTGGAAGCCGGCATGCCGATCTTGCAGGCCTTGCCGAAGGCGCTCAATACAATCCGGCTCAATGCAGTCAAGCAGGCATTCAGTCCTATCCAATCCAGGATAGAGCAGGGCAGTACGCTGACGCAGGCGCTGGCCGACATTCCCTATATCGATCAAGAACTGGCCCTTGGCTTGATTCATACCGGCGAAGCCAGCGGCAAGCTGCCGGAGATGCTGTTTCGCTACGCGGCAATGGAAACCACGGCCATCAATGACTTTGACAAACAAATGGCGGAGTGGCTTCCTCGCCTCATCTACGCGGCGGTTGCCGCGTGGGTGGCCTATGGGTTATTGACCGGGCCGGGCTTTGGGCCTCGCCTGCCCGCGGATCTGCTCTGAGGGCGATCCCTCCTGATCCTTATGCTGTTCCAGACTTTCCTTCGCAATTTGATCTGCGGACGTCACCGGCGAAGTTTGATCCTCATCCCCGCTAAAACCCTCGGAACCGGCCGCATAACCGACGGACGCGTTCCGCTGCGCGTCTTTAGCGGCGTTGTCGCGCGAAGACTTGTTATTCTCGCTTTTCCGAGTATCTGCCATGATGATTCTCCTTCTATAGGATTGCGCACAACCGATTAGCCACGAGCGCCGGGCTGCCATGCCGGCGTTTGGGTAGCGATCATGCTGGCCTCAAATGCCTGCATATCGGCGCCGATATCGGCCAGATCGATGTCCGAATTCTCAAGCTTGGTAAACAACTGCTTTTCTTCGGTATTGATGTGGGATTCGATCGCATCGGCCAACTGCCGGAACATGCGCAATTTGACGTCGCCGTCTTCCATGCCGCGAATTTGCTCCATTAATTCCTTTGCCGCTTGATGTTCGGCGTCGCATTGGTCGACTAAAGGCGCATCGACCTCTCTAACGCGCGGATAAAAAACACCTTCCTCGACAGCCATATGCATATCTAGGCGCATGAGAATTTCACGCCCGATGTCTTTTCTTTCTTTGCTATCTTGCCCCCCTTCGAGGTAGCGATCGAACAATTGCTGAACCAGCTCATGCTCTTCCTTCAATGCATCCACAGGATGATCGGCCGGAAGTTCCCAAGCTTCAATTTGCTCATCGAGTTTGATAACCATATCCAACTCCTTTAGCTTCAAAAGCATTTAGACAGCAAACTTCATAAAGCGCTCAAGGCATCAAACTCATTGGGATTGCGCCGCGCCAACAGCGCGATTCTTGGCCTTTACTTCAATCACGAGATAGACCGTCGCCGCAGCCGCTAGCGGAATCAGATAGTAAATTGCGCGATACGCCACCAATCCGGCGAGCAATTCGCTATATTTGATATGGCGAGCGAGCAAAACGAAAAACGTGGTTTCGAGTACGCCGAGGCCGGCAGGTACTCGTGCGATGAGGCCGGCGACCGCCGATGCCAGCAACGCGGCCAGCACCATCGGAAATGCGATTCGCTGTTCCAACAGGAGAAACACACAAGCGGCCATCAGCAACCAATTGGTCGATGCGAGCAGTAATTGAAGAAACGCCATACGCAGGTGAGGAATCGTGATCTCATACCCTCGCACTGTCCACACGCGCTTTTTTGCCATTGCACACATCCAAAGATATACCAGCACAATTCCCCAAAGCGTCACGCCGAATACTTGCATTCCTAATCGGCCGATCTTCCACGATGCCGGCAATGAAACGGGTGCCCAAATGAAGGCCAGGCCGGCCAGCGCAAGATATCCCAGCCAATTGGTCATGATGCTGAAAAAGGCGACCCGAGTAATGTCGGCCAACGCCAGACCGAGATGGGAATATAGGCGGTAACGCAGCGCGAGGCCGCCGATCACCGAGCCTATGCTCAGACCGAAGGCGTAACTGATGATCCCGACTTCCATCGTGCGGGCTTTGCCTAGTTTGTGGCGCGTAAAGCGCCGGCCGAGCAAGTCAAAACAGCCGTATAACAAATAACTCGCCAATGCGAGAAAGCCGGCGCCCATGAGGCTCTCCGGCGACAAGCGAAAAAGCGCGACTTTTACCTCGCGCCAATCGAACGTGCTGACGTGCCCCCAAAGCAAGTATGCGATGAGCGCGAGAAAAAGAACGGGCACCAGGCGTTTGGCCCATGGCCACCATGCCTTACTTTTTATGCGCGCGGCCATGCCGTCTTATCCAGTCCACCGGAATTTTCACCGCCGGCAACAGGCCGCAAAGCCTCAAGACGCGGCGCATGGGCAGGCAAGCGTCCCGCCCAAGATGGATACCGGCGCAATACGTGGAACAAAACGAAGCTTCGAATTTTGCGCCACAGACTAGACTCATGCAGTTCGTTCGCCACGACTTTTCTGCAATGCGCCGCCATCAGCCGCTGCAGATTTGCGCTCAACATCTGATTGAAGCCTTGATCGCGAATCATCACGTTGGCTTCTAGATTGAGCGAAAGACTCAATGGATCTAAATTGCTGGAGCCGACGGTTGACCATTCGTCGTCGACCACGGCCACCTTGGCATGCAGCGGATGCTCGATATATTCAAAAATGCGGACGCCGCCCGACAGCAAATGGTCGTATAGCATCGCGGCGGCCGTCTGCACGATCGGCATGTCCGGCCTTCCCTGCAGGATGAGCGAGACTTGCACGCCGCGCCGCGCCGCTTTACGCAGTTCACGCAAAAAGGAATAGCCGGGGAAGAAATAGGCGTTGGCGATAATGACGCGATAGCGCGCCAGACGTACGGCAAGCCGATAGTGATGTTCGATGTCATGCCTATGCGACGCATTGTCGCGCCAAATAAACATCGCATCCGCATCCTCCGCCGCTACACCGCTTGGCAGAATCGGCGCCGAACGATGGCGGCGGAACCAATGATGCGGCGCTTTCCCATTGAGCAGGGCCGTATGCATAAACCGATGGATCTCAGCGACGATAGGGCCTTCCATTTCGACAGCGTAGTCTTGCTTTGCCTGTGGACCGTAGGCAGTCAAGTGATCAACCGAATAATTAATACCGCCGACGAAGGCACGGACGCCGTCGACTACGACAAGTTTTCGATGCATGCGTCGAAAATACGAGAGATGCCGAAATAATTTCAATACGGGATTGAAAATATGAATGCGCGCTCCTGCTTCGGTCAAACGCGAAACAAATTCGGCAGACAAATCCGGCGACCCGAAGCCATCGACCGTAACGTCGATTTGCGCCCCGCGCCGTGCGGCGCTTAAGAGTGCCGCATGCAAGTCGCGGCCGACTTTATCGTCGAACCAGATAAAAGTTTCCAGCAATACTTCGCGCTCCGCATGCTTAATTACATCGAATACGCGCGGAAAGAATTGCTCGCCGTTTTCAAGCAAAGTAAATTTATTGCCCTTGATCCATTGCGGGCGCATGGCTCCTACTCCCGATCAACAAGTTATGTAAAATGGCGGCAATTCTCCAAAAATTTTAAACTCTTCGACCACACGCAAGACCATGAAATCCACAACATTGCAAAACAACCCGCTGCAAAGCCGTTACGAACTCATTGCCGACGGGCAGGTCGTAGGCATCGCGGAGTATTCGGTTCAGGACAATGCGATTCGCCTTTTGCACACCGAAGTTTTACCGGGAAACGAAGGAAAAGGTTATGGATCGCAGCTGGCGCGGCAACTTTTGGATGAGCTTGCGCACCAGAAAAAACAAGTGGTGCCACTGTGCGAATTTATGGCCGGCTATATCCAAAAACATCCAGAATATGCAACGCTGCTTACTTCCGAATAATTTTTAATCGCCGAATGAATCTCTCCGACTTTCTCCATAAGCTTGCGCAGTCGCCCGAGTCCATTACCTTTGACGAGACGATGGCAGCTATCGAAACTGCTTACGAATTTAACCCTGCCGCTTTTACCAACGGCGAATTGATCAATGAAGCGGGCCGCAACTCGGGCTCGTGCAAGTTGTTCGCCTTCGCTCAGCTCAATAATTTGACGGAAGCGCAAACTTTGGCATGTTTCGGCGCCTATTATCGAGAAGATGTATTGAAAAATCCGGACGGCACCGACCATCAAAACATCCGGAATTTCATGAAGACCGGATGGCGCGGCATCCAGTTTGAGCAAGTGCCGCTAAAGGTTAAATAGCCTGCGGCTGCGTTGAAGGGCATTCCCCTTCAACGCATTTCATTTCAGCCTTAGATCAACTCTATTGCAACAGCCGTTGCTTCACCTCCGCCTATGCACAGCGAGGCGACACCGCGTTTGCCGCCGGTCTTTTGCAAGGCGCCCAAGAGCGTAACGATCACACGCGCGCCGGACGCGCCGATCGGATGACCCAAGGCGCATGCGCCGCCGTGCAGATTGACTTTGCTATGCGGGATGTTGTGCTCTTTCATCGCCGCCATCGGCACTGCCGCGAATGCTTCATTGATCTCGAACAGATCCACTTCCGTCGTGCGCCAGCCGACCTTGCTATAGAGTTTGGCGATCGCGCCGACCGGTGCTGTCGTAAACCACTGCGGTTCTTGCGAGTGGCGCGCATGACCGAGAATACGTGCCATGGGCTTTACGCCGAGTTTTTTCGCGGTCGATTCGCGCATCAAGAGCAAAGCAGCCGCGCCGTCCGCATTCGCCGAAGAAGAGGCGGCAGTGATGGTGCCATCCTTTTTGAACGCGGGTTTCAAGGTGGGGATCTTTTCGACTTTGGCTTTGAGCGGCCGTTCATCGCGATCGATCACCACGTCGCCGTTGCGGCCGGCGATCGTCACCGGCGCGATTTCCCATTTGAAGGAGCCGTCATTAATGGCCGCTTGCGCACGGTTCACCGAATCAATCGCATAGGCATCCTGTTCTTCGCGCGTAAAGCCGTACTTCGCCGCGCAATCTTCACCGAACAAACCCATGGCGCGGCCCGGCTCATATGCGTCTTCCAAACCGTCGAGCATCATATGGTCGTAGACGGTGCCATGGCCGGCACGGTAGCCGCCGCGCACCTTCGTTAAAAGAAACGGCGCGTTAGTCATAGACTCCATGCCGCCGGCGATCACGACTTCATTGTTGCCGAGGAGGAGAGCGTCATGCGCGACCATCACCGCCTGCATGCCCGAGCCACACACCTTATTGAGTGTAACCGCGCCGGCCGACACCGGAATACCGGCCTTGATGGCGGCTTGGCGCGCAGGCGCCTGGCCTTGGCCCGCCATCAGAACATTGCCCATGATGACGTCTTCCACCAGCGTGGGCTCGATGCCCGCGCGTTCGACCGCCGCCCGAATAGCGACGGCTCCCAGCTCATTGGCAGACATGGAAGAGAGTTCGCCTTGAAACGCGGCGAGCGGCGTGCGTGCAGCGCCGACGATAACAACGGGATCGCTCATGATGTTTTCTCCAAGGGGTTAAAACGCATTTCTATACAAAGTCCTCGTTCGATGCGGGAATCTGGCGCAGCATTTCCCGAAACTCACGAGCGGTTAACAATCCAAGTACCCGGTTTGCGGCGATCATTAATTCGCTCAGCAGCCCGCCCCATATTTCGCACACACGTGCGAAATTGTGCCAAAAAAAACGACTCGACTTGTGCATGCTTTTATCCTTGGTAGTGAAAACTGCGATAGGTCGAAATGAGCCGCGCATAAGCGTTACGCATGCGGTCAGCCGCCTTCGGGTCGTGCAAGAAGCGCGCATCGTGCATGAGCCCCACGATCAAGCTAAAAACTTCAAAGACCAATTGCTCCGGGTCCGTATCGGGCCGCAAATGTCCCGCCTCCAAGGCCTGCAGCACTGTACGGCGCAAAGTCGCGCGCCAGCGAACGACGCCTTGTTCCAAGCGCGCGCGTACCGAACCGTCGATATCGTCAAACTCAAATGAGCCGGCGATATAGAGGCACCCGGTAGGCGCATCGGTGTTCGCGGTGCGTCGAATCCATGCTTCCATCATGGCATTCAAGCGCGGCAAGCCCTGCGGCAAATTCATTGCCGGATGAAATACTTCGCCGGCAAAGCGGCGGTCAAATTCATCCAATACCGCAAGCTGCAATGCTTCCAGCGAACCGACGCGCGAAAATACACCGCTCTTGCTTAAGCCCGTACGCTTGGCGACTTCACCCAGCGACAGCTTACCGATGCCCTCTTCCGCCGCCATATTCAGCGACGTGTCGACGATGGCGGCGAAAGTGAGTTCGCTTTTGCTGGCAACGGTATCCATGCGCTCAATTTAGCACACATGTGCGAATTTATGCAAGGGTGCTGGTATTTTTGCCGGATAAATCCGCGATCATTTTTGGAATTTTGACCCAAATCAACCGCTATTCCTGTTCAGCCTGCTGAAGTAGGAATATTTCGCGATTGCCCCCCCCTATTTTCCGATAATGATAAAAGGAGACGACCATGCCATGCATTACTTGGAATAAAAGCCTCAGCGTCGACCATCCCTTTCTCGACCGCGATCATCAAGCCTTGCTCGACTACGTTAATGTCCTGCATGACGAGTTAATACGGGATGAAGGCCGCGACCTCATCCTTAAGGCCTTCGACGAGTTGATTCAATTCACCCGTGCCCATTTCAAGCGAGAAGAAGCGGAAATGCAGCTGATCGGTTACGCCGATTACGAGCTCCACAAACACGAACACGATTACTTGCTGGAACAGATCTTGGTGCTGGAAAATAAATTCAACGCCGGAACAGTTACGCTCGCCGTGCAAGTAACTTTATTTTTGCGTGACTGGCTGGTTAACCACATTGCCATCTTGGATAAGGAATTCGCCAAAGCGCTCGCGCAACGAGAGGTGGCTTAGCGCGTTTCTATAGCGGGTGAAGGTATCGGTTATTATTTCGCCATAAGTTAACTTTACCGAGCAGCCCGTGAACCGCCACATTCAGACCGAACTTACCGAACAAGTCCTGATCGTTACTCTCAATCGGATCGCCGCACAAAACGCGCTGATACCCGATTTACTCTCTGAACTCATCGCTGTTTTTTCACGCCTGCCAAGTGAGCCGAATGTGCATGCCGTCGTATTGCAGTCGGCCAGCGCCGCCTTTTCGATCGGCGGCGATATGCATAGCTTCAATCGGCACTTTCCCGATATTCGCGACTACGCATTAGACATCGTCGGCAAACTCAATCAAATGATGTTGGCCATGATCGATACGCCGCAACCGATCGTCACCGCAGTGCATGGCGTGGTGACCGGCGGCTCGATGGGTTTTGTGCTTGCCTCCGATCTCGTTTTGGTATCGCCCCAAGTGGTATTCAAGGCGCATTATCCGAGCGCCGGATTTTCACCCGATGGCGGTTGGGGCGTTTTACTCCCGCGCATCGCGGGCGCGCGCCGCACTGCAGAATGCCTGTTATTGAATAAATCATTCAGCGCGCAGCAAGCGGTGGACTGGGGCGTCGCCAACGCAATAATCGAACAGGATAAGTTGCGCGACGAGGCGCAACAAGTCGCCCGCAAAATTGCGGCTTACCCTGCCGGCACGATGCGCACCAGCAAGCAGCTGCTGTGGCGCGAACGCGCGCAAATCGCCGCAGATCTAGAGCTGGAACGCGAAAAATTCGTCGAGCTGATCACGCGCGACGATGCGCAGAAGGGCATTCTCCGCTTCTTGCAAACCTATAAAGATTATCCGCCTGAAAATTTACAATAAGAAGAGACACTCATGTTCATCATTGATTGGTTGAGCAAAGGTGCGGACCACCATCCGGATAAAGTTGCATTGGTGGACGTCGAAACCGGAAAAGAGCTGAGCTACCTTGAATTCGATACGCGCGCTTCGCGCTTTGCGGAGTTCTTGCGCGATCAATGGCAAATCAAAAAAGGCGACCGGGTCGCCGTGCTTGCGCATAATTCCAGCGAATATCTCGAAATGCTTTACGGCTGCGCCAAGATCGGCGCCATTCTGGTTTGCCTAAATTGGCGCTTATCGGTGGCGGAACTCGAGGCTATCCTGGCGGACTCCGAACCTTCAGGACTTATCTTCGGCAAAGATTTGAGTGAACAAGGCAAAGCGCTGTTGCAATCGGCACTACTGCGGTATGGCATGATCCTCGGCGAGACCGCTGCCGACAATGTGCCTGAATACGAAGCGTGCTTGAGTCAATCTTCCGGTCGACGCATTCCTATGCCGAATTGGGGCACGGATGAAACATGGCATCTGCTGTACACCTCCGGCACAACGGGCAAACCCAAAGGCGTGCTGCAAACCTATGGCATGGTGGTGATCAATGCCGTCAATTCCATGCTCCACGGCGGCATTAACCAGCAAGACACTACGCTTGCCGTCCTGCCCTTCTTCCATACCGGCGGCTTGAATCTATTTACCAACCCGGTGCTGTTTTGCGGCGGTACGGTGTATTTGATGCGGCAATTCGATGTCGATCGCGCCATCGAACTCTTGAACAGCAAAATCACCACTTTCCTCTTTGTGCCGGCGATTTACCAATTTATTTCCCAACATCCGAAATTCAAAGATTACCAGTTCAAAAACATTCGCATGCCGGCCGCCGGCGGCGCGCCTATCCCTCATAGCCTGCTGCAAGAATATGGAAAAAAAGGGTTGACGATACGCTGCGGCTTCGGCATGACGGAAACCGGCCCGACGGTATTTCTGACGGACGACGAAACCTCGGTAAAAAAAGTCGGCTCGGTCGGTAAGCCCGTGCGTTTAGTCGAAACACGCGTGGTCGACAGCAAAGGCCGCGACTGCAAAGTCAAGGAGCGCGGCGAATTGCTGATCCGCGGACCAGGCGTAACGCCTGGCTATTGGCGCATGCCGGAAGCCACGGCGAAAGCGATCGTCGACGGCTGGCTTTACACCGGCGACATCGCTTATTTCGATGACGACGGCGACTATTACATCGTCGACCGATCCAAGGATATGTTTATTTCCGGCGGTGAAAACGTTTATCCGGCTGAAGTGGAAAATGTGCTTTACCAGCTGGCAGGCATCAAGGAAGCCGCCGTCATCGGCGTATCGGATGATAAATGGGGAGAAGTCGGCAAAGCCATCATCGCGCTTGCTCCGGGCACATCATTGAGCGTCGGCGACATTACGCAGCATTGCCGTAATCAGCTTGCCGCTTACAAGGTGCCTAAGCATGTCGTATTTGTCGAAGCGCTGCCGCGTAACGCTTCCGGCAAAGTCGAAAAACCTCAGCTACGAAAAATATATGGCAACTAATTCTTCCGTCGGCTTTACACATCAATTCAAGCGCATCTTTACGCAAGGCGATTTTAATCGCTTCGCCGCCTTATCCGGCGACGACAACCCCATCCATTGCGATCCCGTATTCGCAAAGACCAGCCATTTCGGTGCGACGGTCGCTCACGGCATGATGTTGTACAGCACGATATGCAAAGGGCTGAGCGAAGCATTCGGCCCCAGCGTCGTGCAACTCGAACAAGAACTGATGTTCCCGAATCCGACTTATGTCGGCGATGAAGTGACTGTCACGCTCGAAGTCAAAGACATTCATCCCGATCATAGTTTAGATGTCGCCACCATTATCACGAAACCCGGACAAGCGGATCAGCCCCTCGTGACTTGCCAAGGGGCGAGTCGTGTGTGCCCGAACGGCGTACGTGCCGGCATCGGCCCTTGGCGTGCCGCCGTCGAAGAAGCATCGGATGCGGAACTCTACGGCTTGACAGTCGGCATGCGCGCGTCGAGCACACGCACCTTCACCGAAGCCGACTTGGAAGAATATGCCGATCTGACCGGCGATAAAAATCCCTTATTTCGAAGTGCCGACATCGCGCGTGCGCAAGGCTTTGATCGTTGTTTAATTCCCGGCCCCTTGTTATCGGGTATGTTTTCCGACTTGCTCGGCACGAAGCTGCCGGGACGCGGCACCGGATGGATGAAGCAAAAAAATCGCTTCCCTCAACTGGCTTATCTAGGCCAAACCTTGACTGCCACGGTAGAAATCGTTCGACTGCGTGCGGATAAAGAATTGGTGAACTTGAAGAGCACGGTCACCACCGCAGACGGCACACTTGTCTGCGATGGAGAAACCTTGGTGCTGGTCCGCAATTTGGAAAATAAAGGACCGAAAGTCTAAGAGCGCCTAACGAAATGTCGATGGCAAGGCGCGTCGACGAAGACAGTACAAACGTACGGCAAGGAGGCGCAACGCCGCAAGCGGCATTTTGTTAGGCGCTCTCAATTTAGTAGCCGTACTTCTTTCCCATCTCATTGCCGAGATAGCCGCCGCCCACCGCGCCGGCCACCGTGGCCAGTGTACGGCCGTTTCCTCCACCAACTTGATTGCCGAGTAATCCGCCTATCACTGCGCCGGTCGCCATGCCGATGGCGCTGTTCTGCTGTGCCGTAGCTTGCACTGCCGGTTGCGGCATGGGTTGTGAATAGGACTGGGCGTTCGATGCTGTCTGCACCGGTTGAGCCTGAGTATGATGATGATGCACGGTGCGATATACCACGCGTGTTTTTTCCACAAGCTTCGTTTTCGGTGCAGGCGCCGGTTCCGTCACTTGTGCGGCAGCGGCCGACGCAACTGCCAATGGCGCAGCCATCGGCGTTGCAGCAACGGTTGCCGACGATGTGGTGCCATGCGAGTTGGGAAGCAAACCGGCAATCGCGGCCGCGCCAAGCACGCTCGTCAAGATTACGGAAACGGCCGCGCCTGCGACTAAGGGGTGAAGACGATTGGTGTTTTGCGTGACTTCCATTTTCTGCTCCTAACAGGTGACTGACGATGAAAGTCATCTTACGTATCCGGAACCGGCACGGATAGCGGTGAACCTGTATCACAAGTAAGCATTTGTAAAACCGCCCAAGATACACAAACGCCAATATGCTTGCGCAGCGGTTTTTCATTGACACAAATTGTTTCACTCGTTACGGAATTTCCTCTAGCAAGGGCACCGTCGATCACGTTTAATGAAAGCACGCATTCTCGAGGGCTATCATGAAAAAATTTCTTATCCCGGCAATGATGGGCATCGTCGCCAGCATCCAACTCAGCGGTTGCGCAGGCCCTGGATATTCAAGCAACGTTTATCCCAACCAAGCTTATCCCACAGCAAATTATCCCTACTCGACAAGCCAGCAGCCGTATTACGCCGCCTATGGCACCGTGGATTCGATTCAGCTTGCACAATCGAATTCGACCAGCGGCGGAGGCAGCATTCTAGGCGGACTGATCGGCGGATTACTCGGCACGCAAGTCGGCGGCGGTCAAGGCCGTACCGCGGCGACTGTTGTCGGTGCGGTGAGCGGCGCCATCATCGGCGACCAGATGGAGCGCCGCAATAACGCTTCGCGCACGCAATATCAGATCGGCGTGCGGCTCGACAACGGCATGTATCAAACGCTTACGCAAGACAGCGTGTATGGATTAAACGTCGGCGACCGCGTGCGCATTGAAAACAATATTGCGTATCGTTTCTAAAAACGATCCTAGAGCTGGATCATCCGCTTTTTTCCTGGTTGGAATATCATTGATGAATACCCTACGCAGGAGGAAAGGACATGAGGAAACTTTTTTCCGCGTGTCTAAGCTGCTTGGCAATAGTGTGCGCATGTAGCAATCATGTCGAACTGCCGTCGACCATCATCGCCATGCCGTTTGCCGCAAGCTCACCTGAGATAACCCGGCGCGGGGTCGCTGCCAGCTGGGAACACGCGCGCGTTTACTTACCCTACACCACAGAGGCTGCGGCCCTTGACAATATTCCAAAGGACGCGAGTTATCCGGCCGTTCTTTTCATGCATGGGTGCTGGGGATTTGATTCGGAAGAACATCGCAATTGGGCCAATGTCTTGGCATCGCTAGGATTTTTGGTGATCATGCCGGACAGCCTTGCAAGGCCACGACGTATCGCAAGAAGCTGCGATCGCATCGATAATTATCATAATAGTTCCTATCTGCCGGTCCATGAAATGCGCCTGGCAGAAATTGATTACGCCAGCAGGCAAATTCGGCAGCAACCATGGTTCGATGGAAAAAACCTTTTCCTCATGGGTTACAGCGAAGGCGCAATTGCGGTCGTGCGCACGTCGTTGCATGGCTTCAGCGGTGTGATTGCGACTTCATGGACATGCACGCATTTGACCTACCCTCCTCTGCACGGCATCCAATTGCCGCCTGAAACGCCGCTGCTGACCATCGCCGTCGATGGCGATCCGTGGTTCCCGACCCAAGATTTACAAGGCAATTGCGGAGACAGGATGATGGGGCGTGCCAATGCCAAACATCTGGAGCTTACTGGCCAAAGTTCATTCGTGCGGCTCATGAAGCGGGCGGGAAGAAAATTCTTCAACATCCCGATCGATCATCGGGAAAACCACAGCACTTCCGTTAATGAACAAGCTCGGAAAGAAGTCATCCGCTTTCTCCATCGCTATCGGCGGCCTGCGTCGAATTAATTAATGCGACGCAGCAATCCAGAGTGAACAGCGTTTCTTGATTCGAATCAATTACATCTCCGGGTTGCGCTGGGCAAGATTGTGGCGAAGTTGAGTAACTGTTGGTGTATGGGGATGTTCTTGTTAACAAAAATAATGAAGGAGTAACCAAATGCCTTGTTTTAGCTGGAACGACGACCTTAGTGTCGGCAACAAATTCATCGATGACGATCATCGAGCACTGATCAAACTCGTCAACGAGCTTCATGACGCCATGTCTCAAGGACATGGAAAAGATATTCTAGGAAAAACGCTCGATCAATTGATTCACTATACAAAGGCGCATTTCAAGCGGGAGGAAGATCACATGCAGCGCATTAATTATCGCGGTTACCCGCTGCACAAGCAGGAACACGACAAATTGATTAAAGAAGTGCAAGCCTTGAAAGACAAATTCAACAACGGCAGCTCGATGCTAACGGTGCAGGTTTCTAGCTTTCTTCGCGACTGGCTGGTGAATCACATCATGAAGTCGGACAGGCTTTTGGCGGAAGCCCTCTTGAAAGCGGCTGCCTAACTCTTACGCGATACCGTGCATCATCAAAGCCCCCAGGCAGACATTGGCCTGGGGGCTTTTTTATTTATGCCGCACGCTTTTGCTTGCCTACCGCATTCTCCAGCTCATCGAATAAGGCAACGAATTCCTGGCTCAATTTATGACGCGCATCCATATGAATCATGGGGAGATTCAATTCATGCGATTCGCGAATCTTGACCGAGCTCGATAGCTTCGTCTCCAACACCGGCAATCCCTCTTCCAGCAATTCATCGACCAAGCGCTGCGGCAATTTGGAGCGCGGCTGGAATTGATTGACGATGATGCCTTCGATTTGCAGCGAAGGATTGTGATCGGCCTTCACTTCGCCGACATTGTTCATCAAGGTATAGAGCGCTTGACGCGCGAAGTCGTCGCAGTCGAAAGGAATCAAGCAAACGTCGGCGGCAATCAGCGCGGATTGCGTAAAGAAATTGTAGTTGGACGGGGTATCGATAATGATCTCATCGTATTCCTGCGACAGAGTCTTCAAGGCGTCGCGCAATTTGTAAATCTTATGGCGCGATTCCAGTTTGGATTGCAGTTCACAAATTTCCGGATGCGAGGGCATGATGGCCAGATTTTCAAAGCGCGTCGGGTGAATAAAGGTGTTTTCGGGTTTCGGATAAAACTGGAATTCAAGCGAGCTTTTGAAGAATTCCAAAATAGTCGGCGTCGTCTCCAACGCAGCGTCGCCCAATAAGTAGCGGCTGCTGTTGCACTGCGGGTCCATATCGATCAACAAGGTTTTCCGATTCTTGTAGGCGGCGATACTGGCAAGATTCACGGCGATGGTCGATTTTCCGACGCCGCCCTTTTGATTGAAGATGACGCGTTTCATGCTGACTATCCTTTTGACGAAAAAACTGACCGCATTATTGTAATGCTGCGCCGCAGAAAAATTGGAATTTGTTTATGTCGCGGTAGAGATACGCATTACTGCATACCCCCCGCACAGATCCCGGCGTGCGCCATTCGCGCACCGGGCTCTTGCCTTGAGTATTTGGCGGCAAATCGCACCACCGGCCAAGGATGCAAGACCTTTGCCTTGGGAAG
>JACOUL010000025.1 GCA_016177875.1 Burkholderiales bacterium | reverse complement strand
GTTCTGATGAACACTACTCATGGGGTTACTCCTTGGCGCTTTTAGCGCAGATTGATAAAGATTCGCACCTCTATCAAACCGGGTAACCCCACCCTTTGGCAAGGTCTTACTGTACGATCAAGTCGGAACTACTACAAATAATTCGTTGTCTGTCCCCAATTGTTATTGTTCCTTAGGACGATTTTGAACATCTAAAAGATAGCTCAATTATTTGTGCTTAATTGTAAACTGCCCAAAATACCCTGAAAATCGGAAGAGCATTTCATGCAATAAGATCTATTAAAGAATATGGCTGCCATAAATCACCATAATTTGCCATAGAACGGGCTATAAGTTTTTGAAGAAGTTCGTCTTGAGGCAATTCAACAATTCTTGGAGCACATATCAACGGCAAGCGCAGCAGTGGATGTTCAATTTGCAGATCCAATGCACCACCCGCTAAAGATTCATACAGGTTTTTTAAAGCAAGAAGCTCTAAAGGAAATATCGCAAACCACTGTCGATTAAAAAAATACCCTGCTCCGGGCTTTGCTTTGAGGGCTTCTGCATTGGGAAACTCATACGCACGCGACAATCGGTAATCGCAATAACTAAGCAGCGCGCTTTCCCAAAGTTCGGTATCAATGCTTCTCAACAACGGGGCAAAACCTTCCAATTCAGCGCCAACTTTCTCCTGCCCAAACCATCGACGCTCACAATACGACTTAAGCAACAACTGACAGAAATGAAACATAGGATTATCCCCAATGTCATTCTTTATGCCTTGTTGAGCGAACATGTTATAAAAATAGTGCCCCCAAGGACGTGCAATCTTCTCTGGACAAGAAGTCATTGCAAAAAGCCAGTAAAACGTTGGTACGTCGCCAGCGCTCATAGGATCTGAATATGTAGCACCTGCCGTAATCCGACTACATCGATTACCTACTTGTCCCCAGAACGCATAGCTGGCTCCCAATGCAAAATTTTTCCAACCTTGCTCATCCCCCGTCAATATTTCATTAACACCTTTTAATCCAAGTTCGAACGCGTAATGGAACATGGCAACGTTAGGACTAACGAATACGTCTGAAGAAACGATTTCATTAAGGGTCGTGACCTCACTTGATCGATTAATGACACCGTAATCTTTCAACCCCCAAATAATACGGTCCACCGCTTCATGTCGATTTTCGGAACTAGGGCGCAATCGCGTACGCCGATCGAATAGCACTTTGCTACTATCGCTCATTTTTTAATCCAATTCTTTAATAATTGGGGACAGACCCCAATTGTGAATTATGTATCGGATAGGCCCAAATAAATCACCGCCACAACGAACTAAACATCAAAAGGCTCGCCACCTTAAACGCCATCCCGAAAAAAAATCCAGGCACGCTTATTCCTCCTTGGCGTTTCAACTGCTGAACCATCGCGTCTTTGCTTACCTGCGCTGCTTGTACAGCCACGACTGCTTTTTCCGCTTTTTTAAAGTAAGCGATATTGGCTAAGAAGCCAAAAGGCACGCGCACCAAGAGCCAGAAGCCCCAAGCGCCAAGCGATGAGCCGACCAGCCAATCAACAACAAGCAGTATCAAGCCCCAACCATACATCTTTCGGTAAAAAAACCAGCTTGTACCGAACACCGCTGCAAATGGATTAAAGCCCGCCCACATACCGGATTTGTTAATTCGCCGCTGCCAAATTTTCAGCCAAATCGGATCTTGCGAAAACGCGACGAGCGCCTCTTCCTTGCTTAGCGAAGATTGCTCGATGCTTGAATCAGCTTGCTCCGTTTCGTCTAACGCAAATTTCCCCTCTTGAATTGCGCGAACGACTTCTGTCGCCTGTGCGGCAAACGACTTCGGCACCTGAACGCGTATGCTCGAAAAGGTGGATAGAAGAAAAGAATTTGCCACACCAAGGTGAGAATCGGGCATCAATACCGGTATGCCTTCCGCTTCGAGCTGACCTTGCAAGATATGGGCATCGGTCGTGCTGGCAAAGGTGGCGATCGTTTCGAATTCGTCCCACGGCACCTGATCTTGCGAGTCATCCTCCTGCGACGGCGCAGGTGCGATGTACTCAATGCCGCGCGATTTCAATTCCTCCTTTGCCACCTCTTGAGCAAGCGCGATTAGATTCCCCGATCGAAGTTTATCGAGCAGTTCATCCGATGTGTCGTCTTTAAATTTTTCGGCTAACTCTTGCCGGAAGTTTTGAGTCATAAGTAGGTAACCCTAACCATAGGGGACAGCGCCCAATCAAATCAAACTCTCTTGCCTCGCATCCGCTTCGATCACAGCATTGGCCGGCCTGCCAGCCTTCCCTCGATGCGCGCGCCGCCCAAGATGCTCTTCAATCTGCTGGATAAACCGCATATTTCCTAACGCATAGTTACCATTCGTTGCCGAGCGAATTGTCGTCACAGCCTCCGGGGTCGATTTCAGTATCAAACAATCGCTGGTACGCGATCTGCCGTGTCCGCTCGTCTTTTCCCAATTGCTCATAAAGACTATGCGGCGAAATCATATCGCTTGGCCGTCCTTCCGCATTCACGCGGTAGCTGCTCCACCGATCGGGCACGTCGCGGCATGACGAAGGAGTGTAAAAAGCCGCTATTAGAGCGCGATCCGTTGGCTACCGGTATCCCATAGATATGGGATATTTGAAGAAAAATCGTGGTCTGTCCCCAATTAGGACCAATTGGGGACTATGCGCCGACCTGCCTGAACGGATCGAGCGCCAGATCGATCAGGCGTCGCTCGCGCACTACAATCTCGGTCACCGCCGTCATCCCATAACGCAGCGGATATCTTTTCTCCGCTACTTGGAAGTAATCGCGCGACAAAGTCACTCTGCCCTCGTACACCGGCTGCTTGGTTTGCGGCGAAGGCTTGGTGGCAGGAGAAATGTATTCAAGCTTGCCGTCGATGAGGCCGTAGCGTTGGTAAGGAAACGCGTTGAACTTCAACTTGACCGGCAAGCCTTCGCGCAAGAAAGCACGGTCGCGTTCGGCGATTTCGATGCGGATCAAGGGCCGTGCGTTTTTCGGCGCGATGCCGCCGATCGGCATGTTGGCTTGGATTTTGTCGCCGGGCTGCGTCGAGGTGACATCGGTGATCACGCCGTCGACCGGCGCGACGATCAGTAGAAAATTATCTTTGTCGATGTTTTCAAAGCGGATGCGTTTAGCGGCATCGGCGACCAGGCGCGCTGTTTGCAATTGCAGTCGCAGCTTTTCTTCGACATTGCTCGCTTCTTTCTGCGCCGCTTCGTATTGCAGGCGCAGGGAGGACAAGCCTTGACCGCTTGTTTCCAGCTGCGCTTTGGCTTGACCGAATTCGAGGCTTTGCCGCGCACTCAATTCCGACACGCGCGACTGGGCCATGCGCAAAGCGTTTTCCGCGGCTTCCAATGCGTTTTTCTTGCTTTCCACTTGGAGTTGCGACACACCGCCGCCGCCTGTCATCGAAAACAAGCGCGCAAATTTGTCCGCCTCCACTTTGGCGGCGTCACGCGCACGGCGGGCATCGTCGACTTGCGTGCGCGCCTCGGCTAGTTGCGCTTGCTGGCCCTGCGCCAATTTGCCGGTGCCCTCTGCCATACGCCGCTCGTGTTGGCGCTCTTCGACTTCGACAGCTTCCTTCAATGCTGCGACGCGTTTTTCCAGCAGTGCCCTCTTCTCCGGAAATTCACGCCATTCGCGTTCGGCGGATTCGAGTTTTAATTGCGCATCCAGCGCATTCCGTGCGGCCTCGATCGCGCCGCGTGCGTTGAGCCTGGCAACCACGTCGCCTTTCAGCACCGGCTGGCCTTCCGAGATATAGACATTGGCGAGTTCGCCGTCGATAGGCGCGTACAAGCGCCGCACTTCCGATTCGGGCCAGAGCGTTCCCTGCGCCGAGACCATGACATCGGCGTGGCCGAAGAACGACCACAATAATGCGGCCACCACCAAGCCGACCATCGTGTAAATGCCGGCATGGATATAACGCCACGGCTCCGAAGTCAAGATCGAAATCCCTTCGGCGCTATGATCCTCCAGCGCCTCCGTTAGGGGCTGCAAGCGGTTTTCCTTGCTCATTGCTGTCTCTCCTTTGGCTGCCTGTCAGCGCCAGCTTGCGCAGATGGCTTAAGGTCTGTGCATAGAAATCACGGAAATCCGGTACGGCAAGTGAAATGGTCGCGAAGGCGCTTTGATGGCGTTCGCGCTCTTCGTCCCACTTGGCCAAGATGCGCTTGATGCCTTCTTCATCGGCAGGCGATTTAATCGGCGCATCGGCGCCGCCTCTTGCCGCGACGAATGCTTCTACTTCGCCTAGCCACTCAAGTTCGCTGATCAAAGGCTGCGCATCGGCGTTGTGGACGGCGAATTTTTTCATGATGGCAATGGTGGCGGCAGCTTGATCGAAGCGGCGCGCCTTGATCAGATTCCACCAGCGCGGAACATAGGCTTTGAGCAGCGCTTCGCCGGCCAATGCGCGCATTTGCGTGTCCTCCGGATCGCTTTTCAGATAATGGTTTGCCGCCATCGCCGCTTGCTCGTATCGCGCATCGGTAATCATGCTTTGCACATTGCGCTGCGGCCAGCCGCGCAAATAGGCGGCGAAGATCAATATCGCCACGACAGCCGCGGCGATCATCGCCCGGCGAGTATTGCGCGCGGCATTCGGCGACTTCTCGCCGGCGAACGCTTTAGTCAATTCCGCGGCCAACGCAGCGAACTTGCCGCGCGGCGGCGGCGCTTCTTCGGAAGGCGCTTCATGCAGGGGTTTGGCGTCGGCATTGATTTCATCTTCTTGCGCTTGCGCCTGATCGACGCAGAAAATATCCAGAAAAGAATTCGCTGCCGCCACAAATGTCGTCTTATCGCCGCCTGCGGCTGCTTGCGCCGCCTGTCTGGCGGAGGGACTTAATTTCGTGACCGTAGGGTCGGTTGTTTCCATTTCTTGCACCAGGCTCACCCGATACACGAAATGATTGCCGCCGAACGCCAACACATCCCCGTCATGCAGCTGCACCGCACGCTCATCCAAGCGTTTGCCGGCGACGAAAGTGCCATTGGTGCTGCCTAGATCTTCAATATAGGCTTGGCTGCCCTTGACAAAAATATGTGCGTGGCGCCGCGAAATATAGTTGACCTGATGCGGATGACTCTCTTTATACCGCGCGAATACGTCATCGGTCTTGCTCACTAAAAATGGAAACTGCGTGATGACGATCGGCTGCAGTCCGTGGTCGTTGTGTTCCGGCAGCAGCGAAAGCGATGCAAGCTTGGTGCTTTGTCTTGGCTTGCGCGGTCGCGTCTTTAATTGAACGCGATAACAAAGCGTTCCGGCAAAACAAATCTCGTCGCCGTCTTGCAGGCGCATCACTTTCTGCTTGACGCTTGCGCCGTTCACCTTGGTGCCGTTTTTACTGCCCATGTCGGCAACGAACACGCCGCCGTACTCGGCAAAAATACGCGCGTGGCGGCGCGATAAATCGGAGACGACCTCCGGCGCGTAAGTGCCGAACGGCGCTTCGCTGCGGCCGATGGCAAACAGATTCTCTTCAATGCAAATGTCGCCCAACTCCGGATGGGAGATGGGTTTCAAAACGATATCGAATTCCTGGCCGGCAGCAGACGTCCGCCCTTGATCCGGGGCCATGGTTTCATTTAACGGCAACATCAACGCTCGGCCATCCGCCGCCTAACACCTTGTATAAGGTAATGGTGTCGGCGAGGATTTGCTGATGGTTGGCGAGCAATGCGAGTTGCGCGCCCAACAGAGAGCGCTCCGTCTCGAACACTTCAAGCTGCGATATCAAGCCTTCGCGCAACTGGGCTTGCACTTGATCGGAAACCGTTTTTAATTGATCGACTTGCTGCTGCAATTCGATTCGCTGTTTTTTATGCGCGTCGAGATTGACTAAAGCATTTTCCACCTCTTCGAACGCGGCAATCACCGTCTTGCGATATTGCGCCTCGGCCACCTTGGCTTCGGCTTCGCTGGTTTTGACGCGCGCTTTGACGCTCGGATCGAAGATAGGGAAGTTAATGCTGGGCAGGAGACCGAAGGTGAAGGTCTTCAGTAAATCCGTCAATGCGAAACTGGAGCTGCCGCCGCGCCCCGTCAGACTCACGGAGGGTAACTGAGCGAGCTTCGCCTGTCCTTCCAGGTTGTACGCTTCCAGTACGCGAAATTCCGCAGCCACGATATCCGGCCGGCGCTTCAGCAAAGCGGAAGGCAAGCCGCTCGGCACTTCCGGAAATTGCACGCGGTCTTGCAAATGCCCCGCCGGCATCCTGAACTCGCCTGCCGGCGTGCCCAGCAGCGTCGACAAGGCATTGCCCGCCAAGTCGCGCAGCCTGCGCAGCTCGATCAAGTCGGTGTTGAGACGATTCACCTCCGCCCTTTGTTGCAGCACACGCGTGTTGGGAATCAAGCCGTTGGCCAGCATCGCTTCGTAAATTTTAAGGATTTGCTTATTCTTGTCGAGCGCTCTTTCTTGCCGGTCGATTTGTTCATCGAACTGCAGAATCTGGAAATAGGTCGTCGAAACTTCCGACACCATGGTGAGATAGCCGGCACGCCAATCCGCTTCCGACGCGCGGAATTCGGCCGTCTGCGCCAGCGCGCCTTTCTCTACTTTGCCCCAGATATCGATATCCCAGTTAGCCTGGGTGCCGACATTGAATTGCTTGGTGAAGTTTTGCCCGGTCGTCTTTTCAAAGCTGGCGCCCGCGCCCGCATTCAAACTCGGTAACGCACCGGCCCGCGCTTCGCCGATGGCAGCTTTCGCCGCTTGTGTACGCGCCGCTAAAATCTTCAAATCGAAATTACCGGATATCGCTGTAGCGACCAAATTGTCGAGATAAGGATCTTTGAATTCCTTCCACCAATCGGGGCGGATCGTTTCGGTTGGCGTCACGGGCGAAATTTTGCCGGACCATGAAGTTTTTGCCGGCATATCCGGTGTTTGATAAGGCCGTTGGCTGACATCGGCGCAGCCGCCCAGAAGCGCCGCGCAAAGAAAGGGATAAATGAGATTTCTCATACGGCCGTCCATGCTTTTGATTCGACAAACGCCTTGAACAACCGCGAATCGACGTGACCCACGCGGCACTCGTCCCACATCACGTCGAGCGCATTTTCCAGCGGCATCGCTTTTTTATACGGACGATCGCCTGCGGTGAGCGCATCGAAGATATCGCAAATGGTCAACATGCGCGTCTGCACGCTGATTTGATCGCCGCGCAAGCCCATCGGATAGCCTGATCCGTCCAGCTTTTCATGATGGCCGTGTGCGATTGCCGGTACGCCCGACAAGTCGCGGGTCCAGGGAATCAGGATGAGAAAGGAATACGAATCGACCACATGCTCTTCTATTTGACGGCGTTCGTCGGGGGTTAAACTTCCCTTGGCAAGACTCAAGGCAAGAAATTCATTGTCGGTGAGCAGCGGCTGCGTATCGCAATCGGTCTCAAAATAGGCGTACCCACGCAACTCGTGTAAATCTTCGGCGCAATCCGTATGCAACACGGCGGGTTCATTGGCGCGATGGATGGTGGCGAGAAATTTATCCAAACGCGTACATTCCTCGCATAAGGCCTCATCGAGTTTTTGTTTTTCGTCGCGAAAGTCCGCCATGCTGAGTGCGTGCTTGATATGCAATTCCGTCAGCCCCCGATAGGCTTCCTTTTCCAGGCAGGCTCGCGCGTATTTGAAACGTTGTTCCAGCAAACGCATATCGGCATGATGGAGTTTTTTCTCCTTACGCAGCACATGCTCGCGCACGCCGACTTTGCCGAAATCATGCAACAGGGCCGCATAGCGTATCTCGCGCAGTTGATCCCTGGTGAAGTTGATTCTGCGTAGTTCCGGGCCGGCGTCGCGATCGACCGCCTGCGCCAAGTGCTCGGCATAAGTAGCGACACGGAAGGAGTGCCCGGCGGTCACGGGATCGCGTTCCTCAATCGCCTGCACCGACGCGCCGACAAATCCATCCAGTAGGCGTTCAATATCGGAATACAGCTGGAAATTCTTCAACGCCACGGCGGTTTCTGCGCATACGCCGGTCAGCACTTCGAGATCAGCCTCCTTAAATGCATAGGGATCGGTCGACGTATCGACTTGAATCAGTCCAAGCACCTCGCCTTCCATGATGAGCGGCACGCACATTACGCTGCGTATAGCTTGCGCGATGATTGATTCATGAGAAGCAAAGTGACGATCGGAGAGCGTATCGACCGAAAGGATCGACTGCTTCTTATTGATCACCTCGTCGACAATCGTGTGGGAAATATTGACCTTGTCCGGATCTTCGATGGTGCCGTCGCGCCGCCGCGCCGCAACCGGGACGGGGATGCCGCCTTCCTCCTTCTTCAGGAAAATAAATGCGCGCTCAGCCAAGGGAAACAGATCGAAAATGAAATTCATGATCTTTTCGATGAGCGTAGCGCGATCTTTGACCGCGCCCAGCGCAATGCCGACTTGCGCCATCGCATGCAGCTTTTGCACGATGCGCTGCACGTCGCCATGCGACGTATCCGGCGCTTCTATCATCCGCGTGACTTCGGTGGCGTCGACGATCCGTGTGACTTCAGTGGCATCAACCGCTTTGGTAATGATGGTCGGCGTACTGTCGCGCTCAGGAACGACCAGCGAATGAAATTGCATTTGGACCGACGAGACCCAGATTTCATCGCCGTCGCGCAAGGGTTGCCATACCCCGGGCAGCAAGCGATCGCCATCGACCGACGTGCCGTTGAAGGAATGCAGATCCTCAACAAAATACGTATCGCCGCGGCGCCGAATGCGCGCATGCCGGCGGCTGACGGTATGCTCGGGGATGCACAGGAATTTATCGTCGGCCAACGAGTCTTGGGCTTCGCGGCCGATGACGACTTCATCATGAATGGGAAACACAGACGGATTGATCTCGCCGTTGCCGGCGACCTCAAGATAGGCCATTACACCGCTATTCGACTGCGCCTGCTCCATCCGGCTTTCCATCGTGTTATCCCCATACGAGCACAGAAATTGATTCGACACTTGCTCAAATCGCCGGTTCCGACCGGAAGCAAAATGCAGTGACTCTTCATTTGACCGTAATCGTGATCTTTTTTGAGTAAACCGGGGGATTGTGGGGATAGTGCTTGTCGTCGCCCAGTAGTAATTGCAATGTGTGCTTGCCGGGCGGAAGCTCGATTTGCGTTTCCGTCTCGCCCGCGCCGAAGTGCAAATGGTTGCGATCCGAAGGAATCACTTCTCCCGGCGGCGGAAGATCGGTGTCGATCAGCAAATGATGGTGCCCGGTATTGGGAAACTTCACATCCTTAGGGGCGACCCCCATATTGCGCAGGCCGAACCAAACCCGAATCGGTTTGCCGCCCGATATGACTTCGCCGTTGTTTGGCCATCCGATGTACAGATAAGCACCTTTCGGCGCCGGTTGATTTTGCGCGAATAAGGACACGGATAGGAAGCTCAGCATAAGTGCGATGACAGTTTTTTTCATGGCGGGCGTCCTTATTTCACGATGACCGTAATTTTTTTGGAATATACCGGCGGATCAAACACCATATGATCGCGATCGCCGAGCACCAATTGCAAAGTATGTTTCCCCGGCGGCAGTTCGATACGCGCTTCCGTTTCGCCGGCGCCGAAATGCAAATGATTGCGGTCGGATGGAATCGGCTCGCCTACCGGCGGTATTTCAGTGTCGATGAGCAAGTGGTGATGGCCTACATTAGGAAGATTGACTCCTTTGGGCGCCACGCCCATGCCGCGCAATCCCATACGTAGCCAAAATTTGCCGCCATGGATGACAGTTCCGTCGGATGGCCAAACGAAATAAAGATGAACATCTTTAGGTGCAGAGACTCCGCCCTTAGGTGCGGGTGTTTCGGCCGCGAGCGTCGGCGTGATTCCGCCGATCAATGCCGCTGCAGCAAAGGAGAGTAAGGCTTTCAGCATGTGCGGCTCCTTTCGGGGAATCGTGGAAATAAAAATGGGGAGGTGAAACTGAATTTATACGTGCGATCCGAACCCATCTTGAACTTCCTCAGAGAGGAAGGTAAGTTTATGAGCGAAAGTTCAACAGGAGCGCATTTGACGAAGGGTGGATCATGCAGCGAAAAAAATTCATCGTTTGCATGTTGTTGGCAAGCAGCTGCGCAGGGGCTGTTGCCGCTCTCAATGAGGCACCACCTGCTATCCAGCTGGCCGGCATCCTTCCCAAAGATAGTGCCGAACAGTATGAAATTACTTTCTGGGAATCGATTAAGGACAGTACGCACGCGAGCGACTTCGAAGCTTACTTGCAAACTTATCCCAACGGACGATTCGCACCGCTTGCGCGCGCGCGCATGGCCCGCCTAAAGGCGGAGGCGCAGAAAACGGCGCCGGCCGCGCCTCCCTCTTCGCCGCCTGCGGCCAAGGTGCCGACGACGCCTGCTCGCCCGGCTCCCGCCGCGCCGCCTACGAAACCGGCAGCCGCTCCGGCCGCAAAACCCGAGCCGCCTGCCGCGAGCGCCCCCGTCAAATCGGCTCCCGACAAACCGCCCATCCCGGTCGCCGGCCTTCGTGAAATCAAAGACTGTCCGACGTGCCCGGCTTTGGTGGCTTTACCTGCCGGTTCATTTACCATGGGCAGCAACTCTTCCGATCCGAGCGAAAAGCCTGCGCATGCCGTCACCCTTGCCGCACCATTCGCCATCGGCAAAACCGAAGTCACGGTCGAACAGTGGAAAGCATGCGCCGACGCGGGAGGATGTCCGCAAATCACCGCCAACGGCTCTCCGGCCGCCTCGCCGATGCGCGACGTCAGCTGGGACGATGCCCAGCAATACGCGAAATGGCTCGCCAAACAAACCGGCAAACCTTATCGCCTGCCCACGGAAGCCGAGTGGGAATATGCCGCGCGCGGCGGCACTTCGACCCCTTACTGGTGGGGCACCGCCATGAAAACCGGCAACTCGAATTGCAAAGAATGCGGCGCCCCCTGGCAATCGAGCGCACCGTCCAAAGTCGCGTCATTCGCCGCCAATCCTTATGGTTTGTATGACATGAACGGCGGTGTCTGGGAATGGGTGGCCGACTGCTGGCATAGCACTTATAAGGGCGCACCCGCCGACGGACGCGCCTGGGATGAAGCTACTTGCCGCGAACACGTGATCCGCGGCGGCTCCTGGCGAGAAGGAGCAAACTATATGCTGTCGACCACGCGCTTTAAATACGATGCGAGCGTGCGCCACTCGCAAAACGGTTTTCGCGTTGCAAGAAGCATGGAATAATCCTTAGAATTAATTAAACGGAGTCTGCACCATGCCTCGCCTGCTTCAATGGATATTCATTGCGCTTGCCGTCGTGGTGGTGGGCTTCACGATTTATTACGGGATATCCTGCGCATCGGCTGAAGGATGCAGCCATGGCGCAAAAAATATCAGCCGATTTTTTATCGGCATCATGCGTTTCTTCCATTAGGAGCGATTGAATCAACGCTCAATTAAATTGGACATGGGTTGGGGAGGCCCTTACCAATGGAATACTTAAATCGCACGCCGACGAAACGTTCGGGATTTGTCACGGGTATCGCATGGACCTTTATCGCATTGGCCGGTTTTTCGACGATTATCGCGATTCTGCAGCTCGTCATGTTAAGCGTGTTGTTTTCCGGCGATGAGTTTCAATACGCCATACGCGAAGCCGGAAAAAGCTTCTCCATGCCGCCGTTCGTTTTGGTCATATTCGAGAATTTCCGTTTTATTTTTATGTCCCTCTTTGCGCTGAGTGCGGCAACGCTGGTGGCGTCGATCGGCCTGCTGAAGCGTCAAAATTGGGCGCGGGTCGTTTTTATCGCGATTATGGCGGTTGGCGCTCTGACCAATCTGGCAGGCGTCGCCCTACCCTTTTTCGCGTCGAGCTGGCTGCTGTCCACACCGGCAATCGGCCCAACGGATATCGGTCAACAATTTGCCATCGCATTCAAAGTCATCACGTTCATCAGCGTGATCATGGCCTTGGTGTCCGCGTGGATTTGCTGGTGGCTTATGAAGCGTTTAATGGATGACGAGATTAAGCGAGAGTTTGGCGTGGCTTGAACTGCTATTTTTTCGCGCTCGTCGTGATTCTCACGAAATCGACGCCGATGCGTTCTGCGCCGTATTTCGATGCTAGCTGCGCCAGCTGTTTTTCAACCGACTGCAAATAAGCAGTCCCCGGCTCCACTTCCGGCCTCATGCCGGTAAATAGCGGTGCCGGCGTGGTGATCAGCACAATCATCTCATTGCCGAACGGTTTAGAAATCACCCAATTGCCGAAACTGCCGATCGTGGCCGAATAACTCGGCGGCGCCTGATTGGTTTTGACGCGCGGGCTCGGCACCATGTGTACCACGCTGCCATCGAGGACATGGTAGTCCACATACACATGGGAATCGAACGGCGGCGTGGTGATATCTACGATGAGCGGATCGTTCTCGTGTAATTCTCCCTTCGGCGCTTTGGTTTTGATCGTTGCGCCATTTTTGGCTTGATGATTTTTTACCCAATACGGCGCGAAGGTTTTGATGACGCTGCATTCATGGTCGGTGACTTCTTGCACGTCGAGCGTCACTTTCTTCACACCGGGTATCTCGGACAAGGATTCCGTCAAGCGCCGAGCACCGTAGCTTGCCGGAATATAGCCAGTCGCCTTGACTTCCTGGCCCTGTACGGTAGCCATTAAGGCAGAGCATGGCATGCGCGACATCACCGGCATGACGGCATCCATGGTCAGCACAGGCGGCGACGCATCCGCTTGCGCCGGCGCACTTTCCGATTTACCGTCGGATGCGCCCGAGGAGTCCGGCGTCGTTGCGGGCGATTGCGATGCGTCTGGGACGTTCGACGCTTCCAACTGCCCCGCGCGCTGCATGTCGCGAAAATCTTTGTAGTAATTAAACGCACCTGCAAACACCACGGCCATCAGCACGCTCGATCCCACCAGCGCCGCATAAGTTCTCACCTTCTTATCGGTGCTCATCTCTTCGAGAAATTGCGTGACGGTCCGCGTGCGATCTTCGCGTTCGAATGCGAGCGCATGGCATATGGCCCGCCATTGGCGGTGGCCGAGGTTTTTCGGCCGCTGCGGTTTCATGCCGGCGCCGCGTGCCTGCAAAGCGGACAAACGATCGAATGGATGGCGCCCCGTGAACAGTTCGTAGGTGATGCAAGCCAAGGCGTAAATATCGTCGCGCGGATCGGGATCGCGATGCTCCTGCATTTCAGGGCTTGCGTAAGCCGGTGTCATCGCCCCCAGGCTGCCGGGATCGAACACCGTGGCTTCCACCTCTTCTTCAGGCTTGTGGAAAACGCGTGCAATGCCGAAGTCGATCACCTTGACCTCGCCCTTATCGGTCAGAAAAACATTCCCTGGCTTGAGATCGCAATGCACGAAGCCGCGTTCGTGCGCATATTCCAAACCCTTGGCGATGCCGGTGACGATGCGCAATGCTTCCAATTCAGGCAAGCCGGTAAAGCCTTGCTTGCGCAATACTTGGCTTAAGGGCTTGCCCGACAACAGCTCCATGGTGAGAAATACGGTGGCGCCGTCGCGATCGAAGTCATACACGGTCACGATATTCGGATGCGCCAAAGCCTGTGCCTTACGTGCTTCGCGCTGCAAGGCGATCAAAGACTTGGGATGCCCGCGAAACTGGACATTCAATACCTTGATGGCGATATACGGCTTGCGATCCGAGGCTTCGAGCTTGCGCAAGTCGAGCGCCTTGTACACCGTGCCCATGCCGCCGAAACCGATGCACTCTTCCAGCACAAAACGGCCGTTCAAGGTATCGCCGACGCCTTTGACACGCTCCACCTCCGCGCCGGGCGGCGCTGCATAACCGTTTCCTGAGGGAGCGGTCGGCGCACCGTAGCGCCCGTCCGGACTGGTCATGACGCGCGTTTCTTCACCGACTAGGCTCGGCCGCGCTTTGGGAAGCCGTTCGATACGGCCGCGCAACTCGGCATACATGTCATTCGGAAGCAATCGTTTTAAACGTTCATCGCCGATGGTCTTGAGCAAGCCGCCGGCATCGACATGATTGCCTGCCAGCAGATGATCCACCTGGGCAAAAAATTCTTCATGCGACAAGCCGCCGTCATGATAAGCATGAATCGCGTGCGCGAGGCTGGCTTCCCGAGTCATTGCCTGGTTCCCGTATACGAATTGCTATTCATGGTATGCGTGAGCATTTTGATACTCATTGACCTTCAACAGAACAGGAACGTGCCCGTCGCTGTAGCGTGCGGCGCGCTTTGCGAGACAACAAACGCCGCACCTGTCGCCATTTACCAAACACCATGGCTATCCGCTGTTGGCGGCGATACGGCACTTCCCGCTTCGGTATCCGCCGAAGTCTTGCCGGCTCTCATCGCCGTGATTCGCTTTCCCTTTTATTTTCAAAGATTTGCGATCGATTGGAGGAAATATGCGCGAGCTGGCACAGTCCTCTCGTTAGTAAGGTCGAGCGCAACAAACAATGCCTCACTCAAGCAAGCAAACTTTATTTTTATTTTTAACCAATCGGGGAAAGCGTTCCCTTCCGCGTTTGCAACATTTAACACCCTCGGACAGGATTCTGCGCACCGATATGCGCGTATATTCTTGTAATTGACAGCACGGTTTCAAGGAGGCTTATCCGACTCAAATCATCCGGAGAAAATATAAATTGCATTGACAAATAAAATTTACAAAATGAGCTGCGAGGAGACAAGCAGTGAAGCATTTCAATACCATCGTCGACAATATCGATCAGCTAACGGATTTTTTGGCACTTGATTCAGTCAGCAGCGCAGCCAAGTCGGCGCGCAGCATCCTGGTACAAATTTACGCAGGTCGCCTGGACCAGGAATTGATTGGCAAGGTCATCGCGAGCTTGGAAAGTGCGATGCCGGAAGCGGTTATCGTGGGCACCACGTCCGCAGGCGAAATTTCACAGGGGCGCACCTTCGTGGAGTCGCTTCTAGTGTCGATTGCAATTTTTCAATCAAGCAATCTACAGTCGGTTGCTATCGACTGTCCATCAAAAGGCGAATATGCCACCGGGAAGGCGATCGCCAAAGCATTTTCCGCCATTCCGGATCTGCAAGGCATTTTACTGCTGGCGCCGCCCACCAGAATCAATTGCGCTCACGTGCTCGAAGGTATCGAGCAAGCCCGACCGGGCACTTTCGTATTCGGCGGAGGTGCGGCAGACGTCCTGCCAGACCGACGGCCGCGCGTATTTCGCCACCGCGACACGTATGAGAACGGCTGCGTTGCCATAGCCTTTTCCGGAGCAAGCCTGCATATCGAAAACCATATCTCGCTCAATTGGAAGCCGATCGGCCCGCGCATAAGCTTGACCGATGTCGACGGTTTTTGCATACGCGCGATCGACGGAAAACCCGCGCTGGACGTGTATCGGAAATACCTCGGTATCGGTCTCGACGAAGAAGAAATTTACCTGCTTGAATTTCCTTTGCTGATCGAGCGGCGCGATTCTCTGATTGCACGAAATCCGGTATCGGCAAGTGAAGACGGATGCGTAACGCTGGTCGCCGACGTCGCTTCCGGTGAAACGGCGCGCCTCGGTTACCTTGACGTCGATTCAGTCATCAACGACATAGACAGTGTTCTGCAATCGTTGGAAGCATTTTCGCCGGAAGCGATTTTTATTTATTCCTGCATTTGCCGGCGCTTCACGCTGCAGGAAGACGTCGACTGCGAAACCCGCCCATTTCAAGCGGCCGCTCCGGTCGCCGGTTTTTATACCAGTGGCGAATTTTGCAGAATGAATGATCAGTTGCAGTTGCTCAATTCGAGCCAGGTCATGATCGCCATGCGCGAAGGCAGCCATAAGCAAACGCCGAAGCGAACTACCGTCGCAACGCTTGAGGAGAAGGATCACTACCGTTTCCGCCATGCGCGTATCACCAGCCGGCTGTTTCAATTCATTACGGCGCTTACCGAACAAGTAGAACAAGCGAACCAACAACTTGTGTATCAAGCCGAACACGATGGCTTAACAGGCGCGCTGAACCGGCGCGCATTGGATGCCAAGATAGAAAGCGAATTGTCGCGTTCCGAACGCTACGGCCGCACATTGGCGGTCGTGATGTTCGACTTAGACCACTTCAAGCGCTTCAATGACGACTTCGGGCATGCAGCCGGCGACCTTGTACTCAAAAGCGTAGTCGCTGCGGTCAACCAGGTCATGCGCGGCAGCGATACGCTATACCGCTACGGTGGCGAAGAATTCTTGCTGCTATTGCCGGAGGCGACAATCAAGGGGGCCGTAAGTGTCGCGGAAAAGGCGCGTGCCAGAATCGAAGCGATGAATTTGTCTTACGATGGACAAAAACTTCCCACCGTCACCATCTCACTCGGCGTATCGTGTTACCCCATGCAAGGCAAAGACAGCCGCTCACTCATCAAGATGGCGGACGCTGCCCTATACCAATCGAAGGAGCAAGGCCGAAATCGGGTAACGGTTGCCGAATGATCCATAAAAGTAAGGCCGCGAAGACGAGAAGCGGCGAACTCGCCGCTGTCTTGGCAATCCAATGGATCAAACCCTTTTTTAGGAGCAATCCATGTCCAAAATTATTATCCAAGATCTAGTCGAAAATGCCACTCTCGATCGCAAAGCCATGCGCGCCATCACCGGCGGTGCCCGTGCCGGCGGACGTCAAACGCCGTTCAGCGACATGACATCACGCGACAATCGCGTCATCGACTACCCGACGACGCGGCCGATGACGAAGAGTTCTTTGTTCAAGTAAGCTGCATCAGCGTCATCTATTTGGTAACGGCAATCGGATAATCGGGCACGCCATACGGCGGCGTGATCGTCACCGGCGTTTGCTCGCCATTGGTGAGTTGTTTTACGCGGTCGGCGATGTAATAGTCCAGCGCCTTATGCGTGATCCGCCCTGTATGCTGTAAATCCGCCTTGCCGTTCAAGCCTTCGACAAGAGCCTTGGTGAATGCACCGTTGCCCCAGTCCGGGCGCTCTTGCGAGAATTGCTTGCCGGTGCTGGCGGCAAAAACCAAGACGCCGTTTTCCGCGCTGGTCAGTTCATTCAAGAAACCGGTGATGTTGTTGGAAAGCGAACGCCTGCCGGTGATCACGCTACCGGAATGGCAAGTGTCGATAAAGAAGATGGCCTTGCCCGCCAAGTTCGCCAACACCGTTTTGATTTCGTTTTGCGGCACGGCGGTGCGCCGTAATTTATCTTCGACGGTGTCGTGGGTCACGAAGTAATACGTGCCGTCGCTATCATGCGTGCCATGCCCGGCAATGAACAGCATGCCGACGTCTTTGGAAGTCACCTGCTTTCGCAGCCAATCTAAGCCATCCAATACTTCGTCTTTCGTGGCGAGCTTGTCGGTCAACATCTTGACCTCTACTCCGCGATACAACGTGCCTTGCTGCTTCTTCATCGTAGCGACAAAGTCGGCAGCATCTTTTGCGGCAAATTCTAAGTTCAAGTGCTTCTGCTTATGTTCACTCACGCCGATCGCCAATACATACAGCTTGGGCTTGAATTGGAATTCCTCCTTAGACGCACTCGGCCGCGAGGCAGTTGTCGCGGCGGGCGCGCCTGTCCACTTGATCTGCAATTTTGCAGGTGCCGAAACGCCGTGCTGGTTCTCTGCAAAAACCAGAATTTCATTGTCTTCGCTTGAGAGCGGGACCATCGCTTCCTGCGCAGCATCGGTCTCCTTCACGCCCAGATTTCGCACCGAAGAAATATTTTGTCCGTTGACCCGTACACGAATGGCGTTGATCGGGACATCACTTCTTGCACTGAATCGCAGCTTGACGGCGTTTTCATTCACGCGAATGCCGTCCTGCGGCGAAAGAATTTCCACGACCGGCGGCAAAATTTTCTTGATGTCGGCAGCTTGGCTGCGTCGGCCGCCATCCTCGTTGGCAGCCTTCAACGCTTCCGCCTCATCCAAGGTCGTCAAAACGCGGTCGATCACGTCCGGTCGATAGTATTGCGAACGAAAACGCGAGGCCGGATAAAAATCCGCCGCCTGATCTTTGCCGCGATTGATATGCCAGCCGATCAAATCTTCCGCGCCCGGCGCCGCATCGTAATAACCGGAGGGCGTCCACAGCACCCAGCGCTTTTGGTCTCTGTGCATAAACAGCGCGAGAATTTCCTTGCCGTCGCTCAAGCGATGCCAGCGTATCGTGCCGTCCGCAAAAGCAGCGGCAAGAACACGTCCGTTGCTCGCAATATTCACTGCCCACGTCGCTTCCAAGGTCGGCTGTTCCCATTGCAGTTTGCCGGTCTGATCAAACAACCTGAGGTACCAAGTAGTCCCCAGAACAAACGCATCGCCGCCCGGCGCAATCGCTATGCAATGCGACGTCTCGTTTTGCCTGAGAGCGAGCGGCTTACCGTTCAGTTTCGGATTTTGCGAGCTCTTCCAGTTGCTCACGTCGATCGATGCAGCTTGCAAGACAGGGCCTGCAAGCTGCGGTAAAACGCCCGCTGTCGCCCGGCGTTCGCGAACGTCAAAGCTCATCGGATTTTTGCCGCCGTATTCGAACGCGAAGCTGACTTGCTCAGCCGACGACGAAAGCTTGAAGCCTTCGCGATTGTTGCGCGGATCGGCAACCGAACTGGCAATGAGGAGACGCCGCTTGCCTGAAGCGTCGATGGTGCCCAGCGCCGGGTTCGTGCTGGCGAAAATCACGCCGCCGCCGGCCAAAGGCGCAAGGCTGATCACCGTTTCGGGCGCGGCAGGAATATCAATTGCCTCACCGCGCCCTGCCTGGCTCCAGGATCGCACGGGATTTGCGCCGTCGCGGAAATGCCGTCCGCCGGCGTACAACTGTTGACCATCAGCCGACCATGCGACTGTGCTGAGATTACCGTTATGTACCGTCGCGACATTCGGGGAATATTTCAAAGCAAGAGTCGTCGCATCGAGCACCGACACGGCGCGCGCGTCGTAATACGCCACCGCAATGGATTTGCCGTCCGGCGAAAAACGCACGGCCCCCGGCGCTTTTCCGGCGGGCGCCTCTTGCTTGGCAAGCTGGCGCAAACCGCTATCGCTTACCTGATAGAGACGAATATTGCCGTCCGAGCTGGAGACGACCAGCCTGCCGGAACGATCGAAGTCGGCGCCGTTAACATCATCGCCATACTCGCTGTCGCCCACCAATAACGCGAAATTTTTTCCGTTGTAAAGGCGAATACCTTTATTGGCGCCCAAACCGGCAGCGACATAGCGGCCATCGGGCGACCAAGCGAGCGCATGTATCGTGCTCGGCAAGCCGGCGACACGGTAAGTCATGCGGCCGCCGGCGCGATCGAATACGAAAAGATTGTGAGCATTGTCCCCCGCTCTCGTCCAGCCGCCCGCGGCAATGGTGGAGCCGTCCGGCGACATGGCAACTGTATACAACTTGCCGTCATTGCCGTCGCCGATGGGCGGACGCAGCACCTTAAGGAGCTGGCCGTTTGGGAGGTTCCACACTCTTAAGGTTTTGTCGGTAGAGGCTGTAACGGCGTATTGGCCGGCCGCATCGGTAGCGATTCGATTGATCGATGCGGTGTGCATCTCGGTTTCGATGCGCAGTATCGGTGTTGTCGTCGGTTCTGCGGCGTTTGCCAATGCAGCCCATGCGAAAAGCATAAGCATCAATACGCGTGGAATTGGCAAGATAGCCTCCCCTGAGAATCGCCGGTTAATTCTGTGTTTGAATTAATTTACCCTGAGTGGGCTATCTTTTGGAAGGATTTTTGCAAACTAGCCGAGACTGCCTTTATTAACCGGGTAAAGCCCCTGTGGCCGCCACAGGCCGACCGCAATCATCAGAAAGATCATGGAAAACGCCGTCACGGGCGGAAAAGCAAAGCCAACGTAATTGTTCAACATGCCGATCAATACCGCCGCGACGCAAGCGCCGGTAATCGAGCCCAAGCCGCCGATGATGAGAACCATAAAAATGGGAATCATCAAACTGGAACCGAGCTTAATGCCGACCAAGGTCTGAAACATGCCGTAAAACAGTCCGCCCAAGGCGGCTAATGCGGTGCCGGCGACAAAAAAGCCGATGAACAGAAACTTCGTCTTGTAACCCATAGCCTCGACAATTTCTCTCTGCTCGATAGCGGCACGCACCAAAAGCCCCAGCTTTGTTTTGTTCAAAACCAGCATCATCGTGATGTAGACGAGTATGCCGACGACCGCTGTCATCAAACGATATTTTTCAATTCCCACGTCGCCGATCATGAGCAGGCCGGACAGGCTGGGCGGCTTGTTGATAATCATGCCCTTCCCTAAAAACATCACCGTCAGCTGTTCCGTAATGATCATGCCGCCGATGGTCAGCATGATTTGCGTCGTCAGGGATTGACCGTAAGCCTTGCGGACGAACAAACGTTCAAACACCAAGCCGATCAGTGCGCTCGCCGCCATGGCAATGATGCCGGCGACCGTGATCGCCAGCAGATTCAGGGCAATGCTATCGGCGCGGCACCAGCACGCCACCAGCGGCAGGACAGTCGGTAGAAACATCATGCCGCCGATGATGGCGCCCAAGGTAATAAAAATGCTGTGGCCGAAATTCATGATGCCCATCAGCCCGAATACCAAGGTAAGGCCGGAGGCAGACAAGAAGATGATGAAACCCATGCCGATGCCGGCGATGGTCAGTGTCACCCAGGTAGAGGTATCTCGCACGAGCACCATGCCGATCAAGGCCAGCAACGGAATCAGCAGCAGCGGTTTGTAGTCGAATTCCGTGCGCGGAACGGCAATGCCCTCTTCCGTCACGACCGGTTGCAGGCGGCTTAAATTTTTGAGAAGCATGACCAGACCAATTCTTGCATGAGATTGTTCACGAATCCTTGCAAGCCCAGGGCACGCAAAACCGTGTTGCTGTACGCGGCAACGTCCTCGCGTCCCGCCACCGTTTTGCCATCAATGAATGCGAAAACATCGGATGTAAATTCAGCGGCATTGTCGGTAAACGGAAAATGGCCGGCGCCGGCGTAAATCTTGACTTGAGGGGGATTGCCATTTGCCGCCAGCTTGTCGAAGAATGGCTTAATCAAATCCAGTTTGACGTCGGAATTTCCCGTCAAGCTTTTCATGGGATAGAAGGGGTCGAGCCCGCCCATCAGCAGCAGAATCGGCATCTTAAACTCGGCAAGCCGGCGATTTACATTACGCGGATCACCCTTTTGAAGTTCGACGCCGACGGTATAGCCTTCATGCACATAGGAGGTTATATAGTTGCGATATTCGCGTTCGTTCGCTGAAATCAGCTTCGTGCGGATATCGGTGATGAACCTTGGATAGATGCCATCCTTGAAAAAATAGCCGAAGTTGCGCCCGTCGCCGTTAAAGAAATAATCCGGTTCGATCGTGTAAGGCGCGCGCGCAAATTCCCGGGAAAGCAAGCCTATCGGCCGCCATACTTTCTCCCACTGCGCGAGATCTCGTTCGAGCGAACGGTCAAACAATACGGAAGGACTGAACTCCTCCAATCCGCCGGGTGCGACGGCGATGATGCGCTCCACCGCTTCAGGGTATTTCAGCGCGTAGCCGAAGACGATTTGCCCTCCCATGGAATGGCCAAGATAAATCGCCTTTTTAACGCGCAGCTGATCGACGATCACATTATGAAAAACCGTGCGCACGTCTTCCATCGATCGCGTCAATGGTTTGTCGATGTTGCCGGGAATGGATTTACCGTAGTGCGGCACATCCAATGCGACAACGCGCAAGCCCTTGCGCAAGGCGGCCTGCATGATCTCGCCCCAGGTGCCGGCATTGGTGCCGCGGCCATGAATCAGCACCAGTGTTCTTGCACTCGCCTTTTGTTCGGGCGCACCGCTGTATTCGTCCATATAGGCGATTTCCCACACAACGCCCTGCCGGTCCCCGGACTTGGCGTAATGCACAGGAAAAGGATAATGAACGTGATGTGCCCAGAAGCTCTTGGCGGGATCGATTTCTTCATCGACGTAAGGCTTGACAGCCTCCGCTGCAAAACAAGAAGCCGCAAAGAAAAGCGCTGCATGCAGCAGCGCTATGAAGCAAACAACTCCCGGAAAACGTTTCACCCTGGTCGCCTCTTTTAATTCTCAATAGTGGCAGCTTGCCTTTCGGTAGATCGCGCCGAGTATAACCCGACGCACCTCAAATTTGTGCCATCTTATTACTTGGATCGCGAAGCGCTAATACGTAATTTCCCGACGATCCCCATGGGCAGGAAATACACCGACAAGACATACAGCACGCCCAGCCACAACAGCCAGCGGTCCGGCGAGAGCAGCTCGGACAGCATCGGCACGGCAGACGTCGCGTTCGATGCCATCTTGAACAAGTCTTGC